>JADBEO010000006.1 GCA_031316315.1 Chelatococcus sambhunathii | reverse complement strand
TCGGAAGCAGCGGCTCGATCAGCCGCCACTCCGCTTCGCTGAGATCGTAGCGCGCCATCCAAGATCCTCCCCAGACCTTGAATCAGCCACCAGCGCGCCACGCAAACTTTATGAGTTCAGAACCTAGACCGCGCGCTGGCCGGTGATCAGCCGGTAGATGACGACGATGACGGCGAGCACCAGCAGGAGATGGATGAGGCCGCCGGCGACGTGGAACACGGTGAAGCCGAGCAGCCAGAGGACGAATAGGATGACGACGAGCGCCCAGAGCATGGGAAAGCCTTTCGATGCGGCGAAAGCGGACAGGGCGTCCGTCCTCGCGAAGTCGTGAGCACGAAACGCCCGGGGCGAGATGGCGGTTCCGTGCGGCCGGCGAGGCGCCTGCGCGCTGTCGCGCGATCGTCGTGAAAAGCTGCGCTTCGCGTTGACCCGAACAGGCCTTTCGCTGTAGAAGCCCGCATCGGCGCGGCAGGCCTCACCTCCCGCGCCTTTCCGTTTGGGCTTGATCCCGAACCAACAAGAAGACGCGCCACGAGCAATGGGGCTCCGGAGCGTGATCGCACCAACGGGAACTGAATAGAATGTTCGCAGTCATCAAGACCGGCGGCAAGCAGCACAGGGTCGTCGCCGACGACGTGCTGACCGTCGGAAAGCTCGAAGGCGAGGCCGGCTCCAAGGTCACCTTCGGCGAGATCCTCGCCATCGGCGAGGGCGAGAATATCTCGATCGGCGCTCCTTTCGTTTCCGGCGCCTCGGTCACGGCCGAGATCGTCGAGCATGCGCGCGGCCAGAAGGTCATCGCCTTCAAGAAGCGCCGGCGTCAGAACTCCAAGCGCAAGCGCGGCCATCGCCAGGACTACACGATCGTCAAGATCGTCGGCCTGTCGGGCGCCAAGAACTGAACCGCCGGTAACAGGAGACAGACATGGCTCACAAGAAGGCAGGCGGTTCGTCCCGTAACGGCCGCGATTCGGCAGGCCGGCGCCTCGGCGTGAAGAAGTTCGGCGGCGAGAACGTCGTCCCGGGTAACATCCTCGTGCGCCAGCGCGGCACCAAATGGCATCCCGGCGTCAACGTAGGCATGGGCAAGGACCACACGCTGTTCGCGACCGCCGAGGGCAAAGTCGCTTTCACGCACAAGGCCAACGGCCGCACCTACGTGAACGTCGCCTCGGCCGCTCAGGCCGAAGCTGCTGAATGACGGCGGGCTGATGCGACGCATCCCGCCGGGCGCTTAGATCCCCCGGCGGTTCGACCGCAAGATCCGGACGCGACGGGGGAGACGGGACGCCGTACTCCCCCGTTTCGCATTCTCCGGTCCGGTCACATGCCAGCCTCCTCGCCAGCCTCGTTCGAATTCGAAGACAGCCTGCTCTCAAGACCCTGCGCCACCGCGCTCGCCGGCGTGAAGCTGCGCCGCATCGAGGCCGCCGACGCCGGGGCGATGGCCAATGGGCTCGCCGACTTCTCGGTCTCCCGCAACCTCGTCGCCGTTCCGCATCCCTACACGCTCGCCGACGCGCGCGAGTTCATCGCGGGACCGGCGGCGTCTCCCCGCATGCTGTGCGCGGCGATCGAGGTCGATGGCGCGTTCGGCGGCTGCGTCGCAATCGACGCGCAGACCGGCGCGCCGGAGCTCGGCTACTGGCTCGCCGCGCCGTTGCAGGGGCGGGGTATCGGTTCGGCCGCCGCGCGCGCGCTCGTCGATCTCGCTTTCGCGGCGACCGACGTTCCGGCGATCGTCTCCGGCCATTTCTTCGACAACGACGCCTCGGCCTCGGTCCTCGCGAAGCTCGGCTTCCGCCGCACCGGCGTCGTCGAGACGCGGTCGCGGGCGCGGAACGAGACGGTGCGGCTCCTGACCATGTCGCTCGGCCGCACGGAGTGGCTAGCGCGGCGGCCATCGATCGAGACGCGGCGCCTTACCATGGCGCAGCCGACATTGGCCGACGCGGACGAGATCGCGCTGATCGCCGCCGATCGTTCGCTCGGCCTGATGACGGCCGCCGTGCCGAAGCCCTTCACCCTGGATGACGCGCGCGCCTTCGTCCTGTCTTCGGCGCGCAGGCGGCGCCCCGCCTCCATGACCTTCTCGATCCGAATGCTGACCTCCGGCGCTCTGGTCGGCGGCATCGGCTGGAGCGAGGGGGAGGGCGGCGGGCTCGAACTCGGCTACTGGCTCGGCGCCGAGCATCGGGGGCGCGGGATCGCCACCGAAGCGGCGCGCGCGGTTCTCGAGGCGGCGTTCGACTGGACCGGAGCGTCCTGCGCGAGGGCGCGCTGCCGGGTCGTGAATCCGGCCTCGCGCGGCGTCCTGGAGCGTTGCGGCTTCCAGTGGGAAGGTGCGAGCCTCGTGCGGTCGCCGGGCGCGCCGGGCGCCGTCGCGGTCGACGTCTTCCGCCTCGATCGGGACGTGTTTTTCTCGCTGCGGGACTGGGGGATGTCGGCGGTCCGCACGCAGCGCGCCGCGGAGGCCGAACCGGAGGACGCAGCGTAGAGGCCGGGACGCCCGCCGGCGATCTTTCGCTCCGAATTCGCCGGCGCCAAGGATCCAAAGCTTCAAAACAGAAAGGCGGAGCCTGGCCCCGCCTTTGCGCTGATGAGCCGCTGTCCGATCAGCGGAGCAGCTGGAGAACCGCCGATTCCTGCTGCGTCGAGATCGAAAGGGACGAGACGATCAGCTGCTGCCGGGTCTGGAGGGTCGCGAGATTCGCGGCCTCTTCGTTCGTGTCGGCGGCGGTCAGTTCGTGTGCGCCGTCCTGCAGCGTGCCGATCATGTCCTTGGTGAAGACCTCCCGGGTCTGCACGATCTGCAGCTGCGAGCCGAACTTGGCCGACTGCGCTTCGATCCGCTTGAACGCAGCGTCGATCTGGTCGAGCACCGAGTTGATCGAGGACGAGTCGTAGAAATCATCGTCGGTGATCGTGGAGAGCCCGACGCCCGAGGCGTCGAACTGCACGCCCTCGACGTTCAGCTTGGACGAGCCGTCCTCGTTGAAGATCACCTCGAGGTCGTCGCCCATCAGAAGATTGACGCCGTTGTAGTTCGAGTCCTTGGCGATCTTAGCGATCTCTTCCATGGAGTCGTTGTAGTCGTCGGCGAAATCGGCGCGCTTCTGGGCTGCCGTCTCGTCAAGCACGGGCGCGGAGAACACGCCGCTCGTGAAGGCGTTGCCGGCGCCGGTCGCAGTTCCCGTCGCAGTGGCGGGCGTCGAGTTCGCGATCGAATTGTCGGCGGTGATCGACAGCTTGCGGGCCGAAAGGTCGAAGGTCGCGTCGAGCAGAACGTCGTTGTCTTCGAAGTACTTGTTCAGCTCCTCGAGGGTATCGACCTGATTGGCGCCGGTTCCGAATGTCACCGTGACGTTCGCGCCGCTGGAGTTCTTGACGATCAGCGTATCGCCCGCCGCGAGCGAGGAGCCGGTTCCGCCGAGCAGGTTGTCGGCCGTGGCGCCCGCACCGAGATCGCCGGAGGTGATGGTGGACTTCTGGTCGACCGCGAGCGGCGACTGGAGCGCTGCGCGGGCGGTCGCCTTGAGGCCTTCAACGATCTCGGTGATCGCCTTGATGCCGTTATCGGCGGCCTCGAGCGTCTTGATCGAGTTTCCGACCGAGTCGAGCAGACTGTTGAGGTCGTTGGCCCGCCGGTCGAGAGCGTTCGCCGTGAAGAAGTTCGCAGGATTGTCGAGGGCCGAATTGACCTTCTTGCCCGTCGCCAGGCGCTCCTCGGTCTGGTTGAGGAGTTCAGTGGTCGCCTGCATCGTCCGAAGGTTGGATCGGACTGCGGAATTTAGAACGACGTCGGCCATGTTGAGGCTCCGGAACGGGAGACGCCTCCGAAGGCGCGAGCCTCAAATTATTCCGTTAACCTTAATGAGTGGTAAACGTTAACGTTCGCCTGTCAGCGCCTCGAAAATGAGGGGAAGGAGCGGGCGCTTCGAGCCCCCGCTCCCCCGTTTGCGAATGGATCGCTTCGATCAGCGGAGCAGCTGGAGGACGTTCGATTCCTGCTGCGTCGAGATCGACAGCGACGAGACGATGAGCGACTGGCGGGTCTGCAGGGTCGCGAGGTTCGCCGCTTCCTCGTTGGTGTCGGCGCCGATCAGAGCCAGCGAGCCGTCATCGAGGGTGCCGATCATGTCCTTCGTGAAGGTCTGGCGGGTCTGCACGATCTGCAGCTGCGAGCCGAACTTCGACGACAGCGCCTCGAGATAGGCGAAGGCGTCGTCGATCTGGTCGAGGACGCCGCTGATGCCCGTCTTCGTGTCGAAGGCGCCGGCGGTGGTCACGGCCGTGCCGGCCCCCTGGACGCTCTCCATGATCTTCGACAGGCCGATGCCGCCGGAGTCGCCGTTCACGCCCTGGACGTCGAGCTTCGAGGTGCTGTCCTCGTTGAAGACGATCTCGAGGTCGTCGGCCTGCAGCAGGTTCACGCCGTTGAAGCTGGCGTCCTTCGCGAGGCTGTCGATCTGGGCGAGGGCGTCGTTGAAGTCCTCGAGGTAGCCCTGACGCTTGTCGTAGGCGGCCTGGTCGATGATCGTCAGATCGTCGGTGGCCGCGACGGCGAGACCGGTGCCGGCGGCGTCCGTCACGGCGAACTCGTCGTCGGACTGCAGCTTGAGCTTGCCCTCCTCGACAGTGGCCGAGATGCCGATCGCGGCGTCGTTGATCTTCTTGGCGACCTCGGCGACCGTGTCGCCGGTCTTGACGGCGACCGTCTTCGCGGTGGCGTCCGGGCCGACCGTGAACTCGATGTTGTCGTCGGCGGTCGGCGAGGTGAAGGTCGCCGCGGCGGCGACGTAGGCCGTGCCCTTCGGGGACTGCGCCGCGGAGCGGGCGGTCGCCTTCAGGCCTTCGACGACGTCGGTGATCGCCTTGATGCCGTTGTCGGCGGCTTCGAGCGTCTTGACCGAGTTGGAGACCGAGTCGAGCAGGCTGGAGAGGTCGCTGGAGCGACGGTCCAGGGCCTGGGCGGTGAAGAACGAACCCGGGTTGTCGAAAGCCGAGTTGACCTTCTTGCCGGTGGAGAGACGCTCTTCGGTGCGGTTCAGGAGGTCCGTCGTCGACTGCATGGTGCGCAGGTTCGAGCGAACGGCGGAGTTGAGGGTGATGTCAGCCATTTGAGGTCTCCCATCCTAGGAGTTTGACGACGCTCCGTCCTGAAGCGCTTGGGAGAGACCTTGCCGTGCTCCGGTTATGTTAAGGTTAATCACGCCCGAAGCTGAACGCGTCCGCGTCTTCAGCCCGCGTTATGGTTAACCGATCCTTGATCGCGGGAATTCTCTTCTCGCGCCCGCAACGAAAAAGGGCGGGAGCTCGCGCTCCCGCCCTCGTTCGATCAGAGCTCAGCGTCGATCAGCGGAGGAGCTGAAGGACGTTCTGCTCCTGGCTGGTCGAGATCGACAGCGAGGAGACGATGAGCGACTGGCGGGTCTGCAGGGTCGCCAGGTTCGCCGCTTCCTCGTTGGTGTCGGCGCCGACGAGCGACAGAGCGCCGTCATCGAGGGTGCCGATCATGTCCTTCGTGAAGGTCTCGCGGGTCTGCACGATCTGCAGCTGCGAGCCGAACTTCGAGGACTGGGCCTCGAGGTTCGCGAAGGCCGAGTCGATCTGGTCGAGCACGTCGTCAATGCCGGCCTTGGTGTCGAAGGCGCCGGCGGTCGTCACGCCCGTGCCGGTGGCGGCGGACTCGGTCAGAGCCGACAGGCCGATGCCGCCGGAGTCGGCGTTGACGCCCTTGACGTCGAGCTTCGAGGTGCCGTCCTCATTGAAGACGATCTCGAGGTCGTCGGACTGCAGCAGGTTCACGCCGTTGAAGCTGGCGTCCTTCGCAAGGCTGTCGATCTGCGCGAGGGCGTCGTTGAAGTCCTTGAGGTAGCCCTGACGCTTGTCGTAGGCGTCCTGGTCGATGATCGTCAGATCGTCGGTGGCCGCGGCGGCGAGACCGGTGCCGCCAGCGTCCGTCACGGCGAACTCGTCGTCGGACTGCAGCTTGAGCTTGCCGTCCTCGACCGTGGCCGAGATGCCGATGCCGGCGTCGTTGATCTTCTTGGCGACGTCCGCGACCGTGTCGCCGGTCTTGACGGCTACCGTCTTCGCGGTGGCGTCGGCGCCGACCGTGAATTCGATGTTGTCGTCGGCGGTCGGCGAGGTAAAGGTCGCCGCGGCGGCGACGTAGGCCGTGCCCTTCGGGGACTGCGCCGCGGAGCGGGCGGTCGCCTTCAGGCCTTCGACGACGTCGGTGATCGCCTTGATGCCGTTGTCGGCGGCTTCGAGGGTCTTAACCGAGTTCGAGACGTTGTCGAGCAGGCTGGAGAGGTCGCTGGAGCGACGGTCCAGGGCCTGGGCGGTGAAGAACGAACCCGGGTTGTCGAAAGCCGAGTTGACCTTCTTGCCGGTGGAGAGACGCTCTTCGGTGCGGTTCAGGAGGTCCGTCGTCGACTGCATGGTGCGCAGGTTCGAGCGAACGGCGGAGTTGAGGGTGATGTCGGCCATTTGAGGTCTCCCGTCCTAGGAGTTGGTGTTACGCCTCTTCCTGAAGCGCACGCGGACGATCGGCCCCGGGCCCTTATGCGGGAGTTAATTCGACCCTCCGGATTTTGCGGTATCGGGCCTAGAGATTTCTACGGTTAACCGCGCGCTAATGGCTCAAAGCGCCAGCACGAAGAATCCGGCCGACAAAACACAGGCGGTCGCGCGCGCGTGGTTCCACCACGTCCAGTCGCGCAGGTAGCGGGTCCATACGGCCGCGCCTTCGCCGCTTTCCGCGGATGCCGCCGCGAGTTCGTCGTTGAGCGGTATGTTTTTCGCGATCGTCACGCCGATCGAGCCGACGGCATATAGAAGCGACGCCACGAACGCGGCGGTCGCCTGGCCAGCCGGCAGGACGAAGGGCGCCAGCGCGGACAGCGCCACGCCCAGAGCGGCCGGTCCGAAGAACAGGACGAAGAAAAGCGGATTGAGCACGACGACGTTGATCGTCTGCATCGCCGCGACGGCCTCCGGCGGCGGACGCCTCGACAGCGACGGCATCACCAGTCCGGAAAAGGCGTAGAAGAAGCCGCCCATCAGCGCGGCGCCGAGCGCTGCGGCGAATGTCAGAACGAAGACGATGGTCGCCACGTCGCGACCTCCCGGATACCCGAGAGCGGATTTTAGACGAGGGCGGCGCCGGGCGCGAGGGTCAGATGTAGTTCACCAGCGAGAGCTGGCTGAGGCTCGCCGTCACCTGATAGCTCGCCTGCAACTGGGTCTGGAGCGCGAGGATCTTCGCCGCGACCTCCTCCTTGCTTGCGTCCTCGACCGACCCGATGGCGGTTTCGGCGATGGCCCGGGCCGCTGAATGCCGATTGTCCGCCGCCTTGATGGCGGTCGCCGTCGAGGCGAGATCGACGGAAATGGATTGAAGGTCCTGAGTCGTGTCGGTCGAGCCGAGCGTCGTGCTGACGCGGCTCGCCAGGGCCGAGTAGCGGGCCTGCCCGTTCGCGTCGTCCGCAGAGAAGCTCATCGCCGTGAAGACCGCGAGCGTCTGGACAACGCGTCGCGCGCCGGTCTCGTCCGCGCGCGCGCCGTAGCCGACCGTCACGCCCTGGTCGACCGTCGCCGCCGCCGTCTTGCGCGGATCGTCGGCCGCCTTCTCGCCGACGTACCAGCTGACCGTCTTGCCGGCGGTGTCCGTCGTGTCGAGCGACGAGGCCGACTGAAGCGCGGCGATCCGCTCCGCGTCGGTGGCGTAGCTTCCGTCGAACCCGCTCACGCGGGCGGGTTCGCTCCCCGCGGGCGTGTTGAAGAACTCCTCGCCGGCTTGCATCGCGGAGGCCGCGACGAGGTCGGTCGACGCGGCCGTCTTGAGTTCGGCGTCGAAGGCGGCCCGCATGTTGGCCGCCGTCTCTTCGGGCGTGGCGCCGATGCGGAACTCGCCGTCCTGCAGACCGGCTTCGTGGTCTGCCGCCTTGGCGGTGAGCGTGATCTCCTTGGTGGTGCCGTCTGGGAGCGTCAGGCCGATCCGAACCTGCCCGCCCGCTTCGGTGTCGCCGGTCACGCCCAGCGTGATCTGGTTGGAGGAGCCGGCCGGCCCGCTCGCGACGCCGTTCTTCAGCGTCGAACTCACGGAGGAGATCTTGAAGCCGAACGGGCCGGAGGCCTCCTGGCCCACGGTGAAGGTCGAGCCGGAGACGTCGGAGACGTCGATCCGTCCCCTGCCGTCCGCCCCGAGGTCCGCGAGCTTGCGTTCCGCGATGACGGTGCGCAGCCCGTCCTTGTCGCCGTCGTCGGACAGCATGGCCTCGGAAGAGATCACCGGGCGGGTGTCGGTCGCGCGCCCCGAGAACAGATAGCGGCCGTTGAGGTCGACATTGAGCGTGGCGATCACTTCCTTGAGGTCGGTGGCGGCCTGATTCTGGGCGATGGTCATCGACCCCGAGGTCAGCATGTACTCGTTCGGATCGAGCGTCCTGTACTCCGCGGCGAGGTCGTCGAGCCGCTCCACCGACTTCGACATCAGGCTGACGCGCGTCTTCACGGTCGCGTTGTTCGCCGTGTACGAGTCAAGCGCCGCGATCTTCGCGCGCATCGCGAGCGAGGTCGCCGCGCCGTCGCCGAGGCCGGCGTAGTCCTGGGACTTCTTCCCCGTCGACAGCTGCACGAGCAGATCGTCGAGCTGGCTGCGCGAGGACGAAAGGGCGTTGGCGAGACTCGGTCTGTAGAAGCCACCGGCGGCGTAGGGTCCAATGGAGCTCATGATCGGCCTCAGATCCTCAGCAGCAGATCCATCATCTCCTTGACGGCCGTCACTACGCGCGCGTTCGCGCCATAGGCGGTCTGGAGCTGAATGAGGTTGCCCATCTCCTGGTCGACATCGACGCCGGACGCCTCGGAGAACTTGTCGGTCAGGGTCGACACGACCAGCGACTGGCCTTCCGAGATGCGCGAGGCGCTCGCGCTCGCGCTCGCCTGCTGGGAGATGATCCCTTGCGTAAACTCGGAGATCGAGCCGGTGAACGGCCTCGAGGCGCCGCCGAGCCCGCTGTCGAGCGCGAAGCTGCGATCGGCCTTCAGCGCGTCGCGCAGAAATTCCGGCCGGGCGGCGTCGCTCGCGCCTGTGTCGGCGGCATAGGCCGTCAGCTTGGCGGGATCGACGACGAGATCCGGATTGACGGTGATGCGGCCGGCGAAACCGGTCCGCTGCGAGCCGCCGTCGAGGCTGCCGGAGTAGGGCGCGCCGGCGTCGGTGAAGACAGGAAGCGCGAGGCCGTCGCCGGTCAGCTCGGTCGCGGTGATCCGCGACGCGCCGTCGGTGATCGTCAACGCGGGATCGCCCGATGTGAAGGAAAATCCCTTCGAGCTGGCCGCGACGTCGATCGCCACGCCCCTCGCCTGGAGCGCGGCGTCGAGGTCCGCCGCCGCGGTCGGCGAATTGAAGTCGATCCCGATGACCGTGTCGTTCGGGTCGGAGGTCAGTCCGTCGTCGAGCGGAAGCTGGGAGGAGTCCGTGACATTGACGATGGTCACCGAGCGCGTCACGCCGCCCGACGAATAGGTGACGGAGAGCCGGTCGCCGGGCGAAGCGTTCTCCGTCGTCAGGTCGACGCCGCCGGTGATCGCGTCGCCCTTGATGACGTTCGTGCCGAGAGCCTGGGCGAGGTTGGCCGCGATCTCGTCGAGCTGAGCCTGCGCCTGCGGCAGGGTCTCGTCCCGGAGCTCGGCCAGCGCCTTCAGCGAGCCGGACCTAAGCTGGCCGGCGGCAAGCAGGTCGACGCTCTGTCCGGACGGGCGCGTGATGGTGATCCCGCTCAGCTCGCCGCCCTCGCGCGTCATGTCGGGCGAAATCGATCCCGCACGATTGAAGCTCAGCGTCGCGCGGCCGGATTCATCGAACAGTGTGAGGCCCGCGCCCGTCTTGATCCGAACGCCCCCGTTGCCGACATCGTCGACCCGAACGTCCATGAGCGCCGACAGAGTGTCGATTTGAGCGTCTCTGAGATCCTCGAGGTCGCTGGTCGACTCTCCGCGGGCGTCCGCCGCGCGGATCTGGTCCGTGAGCGTTTCGATCTGCTTGAGCGCCTCGTTTGCGGTCGCGACGCCGTCGCCGATCTTTCCGTCGGCGTCCGAGCGCAGGCTCTGGACGTCGCGTGAGGCGCTGTTGAGCGACTGCGCGAGCGCCTGCGCCTGCGCGATCACCTTGGCCTGGGCGCTCTGGTCCTCCGGCGAGGTCGCGAGGGCGTCGAGCGCAGAGGAAAAGTCGTTGACCGCAGTGTCGAGTGACAGCGCGCCGCCCGGCGTTCCGAAGATCCGCTGCAGACTGTTCAGGGAGGAAGCGCGCTGCGACGCGTATGCCGCTCCGCCGGTCTCGATCCGGAGCTGCTTTTGCAGGTAGAGATCAAGTTCGCGACGGACGTCGCTGACCTGGACGCCGGTCGTGTAGCTGCCCGAGACGATGGGCTCGACCGTGAGCGATTTGCGCGTGTAGCCGATCGTCTGCGAGTTCGCGATGTTCGCCGAGACGACGTCGAGGCCGCGCTGCGTCGTCTTGAGGCCCGACAGCGCGGCGCCCAAAGCGGTCGAAAGTCCCACGGCCTCGCTCCTCTCCTCTCAGGCGTCCGGGATCCGCCTCAGCGGATCATGTTCAGGGTGTCCTGCATCATGGTGTCCGAGGTCGAGACCACGCGCGTGTTTGCGGAATAGGCCTGCTGGGTGACGATCAGCTTGGTGAACTCGTCGGCGATGTCGACGTTCGACTGCTCCAACGTCTGGCCGACGATGGCTCCGTTCTCCGCGGAGAAAGCGAGGCCGGAGCCGGCGGTCGCCGCGAACGCGCCGCCGTCGAGGCGCGACAGCTGGTTGGGGGCGTTGAAGTCCACGAGCGGCACGCGGAACAGCGCGCGCGTCTTGCCGTTCGAGTAGCTCGCGGTGACGACGCCGCCGTCGCTGATCTCCACCGCCACCATCTGGCCGGAGGCCGCGCCGTCCTGGGTGATCTCGGTCGTGCTGGCGACGCCGCTGGTGTCGCCGTACTGGGTAAGGCCCGCGCCATGGGTCATCTGGACGTCGCCGAGATTGGCGCCGTCGATGGTCAGGTTGTCGATCGTGACCTTTCCGTTCGCCGGCGACGTCAGCTTGCCGTCTTCGCCGAAGGTGTAGTCCTGGTCGACGCGCGTCCACTCCGTGTCCGTGCCGGTCGCCTTGTTGTCCGACTTGTAGAACAGCGCCCAGGTGTCCTCGGTCGGCGGGGTCGCGTCCGGGTCGCCGTTGCTGACTTTGCCCCAGCGCATCTGGAGGTCGTAGGCCTGCCCCTTCTTGTCGTAGACGGTGACGGACTCGCCCTCGATCGAGGAATCGAGGAACGCTTCCGAATCCTGGGCGGCGACCGTGTCGCCGACGCCCGGGTCGAGCAGCCAGGACGATGGGTCGCCCGCTTCAAAGTTGTTGGTCTGCGGCTTGTTCGGCAGATTGAGCTTGTAGTTGATGTTGGTCGTCGCTGCGGCGGGGAAGAAGTCCTTGGCGAGGCGGATCGGCTGCGAGGAGCCGACCGGGTTGCCGCTGTCCGGATCGAGCGCGACGCCCTTCAGGTAGTAGCCGGCGCCGTTGACGAGATAACCGTTGCGGTCGAATTGGAAGTCGCCGCGTCGGGTGTAGGCGTCGACGCCGTCGAACACCGGGAGGCCATCGGACACGCCCTTCGGCGCGGACACCGCGAAGAAGCCAGAGCCGCTCACCGCGATCGACGTCGCCGAGGAGGTGTTCACCAGCGCGCCCTGAAGATCGTTGGTCGCGCGGGAGAAGGCGGCGACCGAGCCGGAGGTCTGGCGCTGGGGGTTGAAGCTCCCGCCCATCAGCAGGTCCTGAAAGGACGTGTCGGTGCGCTTGAAGCCCGTGGTCTGCGAGTTCGCGATGTTGCCCGAGATGTTCTCGAGCGCGAAGGACTGAGCCTGCAGGCCAGCCACCGCGGTCGTCAGGGCGCCGAAAATACCCATTGCCGTCTCCAGATACGCAAGACCGCGCGGGACGCTGACGCCCGCGGTTTCTCGGCCTGCGCGTCGCAAAGCCTGGACCAATGCCGGAACCAAGCAATATCAGCGACTTAAGATTGCTTACCGAACTCGATAAAGACTGAAGGGATTGCCGCCCGGCAGCTTTTGCCGGCGCGCGGGCGCCGATCCGGCGTCATCTGGAGGACGCCACAACGTCGCGACATCGCGGCTCCCCCGCCTGAGCAGGGCGCGCCGCTGGACTGCGTTTCATCTGCGGATAGAGGCCGGTCACGCTGCTCGCAACCCGCTCGCTGATCGTCTCGCTCGCGCGAGCGAAGGACTTCGCCGATCCTTTTGAAGGGCTCGTGATCGCACGTGATTTGAATCGGACGGACGGCGCGCCATCTCCCGTCCGCCCCCGAGCGCACGGAGATCCGCAGATGATGACTACGCCGAGCTTCCGCGCGTCCGTTGGCCGTCTCGCCGCGGTCGTCGCGCTCGCCGCGGCCGGCGGAGGCCTCGCTCTCGCGCAGGCCAAGAAGGCCTCTTCGGTCGAGACGTCGGAGAAGCAGGCGTTTTCCGTCGAGACCGTCGCGGAAGGCCTCGAGCGCCCCTGGGGACTCGCCTTCCTTCCGGACGGGCGGATGCTGGTGACCGAGAAGGCGGGGCGCATGCGCATCGTCCTGCCCGACGGCAAGCTCTCGGCGCCGGTGACCGGTCTTCCGAAGGTCGACGCGCGCGGGCAGGGCGGCCTGCTCGACGTCGCGGTCGCCCCGGACTTCGCGCAGACCAAGTACGTCTATTTCACTTTCGCCGAGGCGGGCGAGGGCGGGGTCAACGGCACGGCGCTGGCGCGCGGCAAGCTCTCCGGGAACGCGCCGCGCCTCGACGACGTCTCGGTGATCTGGCGGCAGGCGCCGAAGTATCAGTCCACCAAGCACTTCGGATCGCGCATCGTGTTCGCGCCGGACGGCATGGTGTTCGTGACGACGGGCGAGCGCTCCGACAAGGAGTTTCGCGGCAAAGCGCAGGCGCTCGACGAGACGCTCGGCAAGGTGGTGCGGCTGACGCGAGACGGATCGCCCGCCGCCGGCAACCCGTTCGACGCCAAGGACGGCGCGAAGCCGGAGATCTGGTCCTACGGCCATCGCAACATCCAGGGTGCCGCGATCAATCCGGCCGACGGTCAGCTGTGGACCGTCGAGCACGGCCCGCGCGGCGGCGACGAGCTCAACCGTCCGGAGGCCGGCAAGAACTACGGCTGGCCGATCATCACTTACGGTAAGGAATATTCCGGCGAGGACATCGGCCCTTCCAGCAAGAAGGGCATGGAGCAGCCGGTCCATTACTGGGTGCCGTCGATCGGCACGTCGGGCCTCGCCTTCTACACCGGCGACGCCTATCCCGGCTGGAAGGGCTCGGCCTTCGTCGGCGGCCTCGCCATCCCGACGCTCGCCCGGCTCGAACTCGACGGGACCAAGGTCGTCCACGAGGAGCGCCTGCTCGACGACATGGGCGAGCGCATCCGCGACGTCAGGCAGGGACCGGACGGGCTCATCTACCTGCTGACCGACAGCGAGGAGGGCAGGGTGCTCAGGCTGAAGCCGGAGAAGGCGCGGAGCTGACGAGCCGTCTTAAGCGGCAGCGGCCGCCGGGGGGAGCCGGCGGCCGCTCAAGCGTCCGGGCGAGGGCGGGTGGACGCCGCCGGCCGGACAGGTCCGCGGATCGGGAGCGACCCGTCCGCGAAGCTCTGAAAAGCCTCAGAACGGAAGCAGCACGTCCATCACCTGCTGGCCGTAGCGCGGCTGCTGGACGTCGGTGATCTGGCCGCGTCCGCCATAGGCGATGCGGGCCTGCGCGATCTTCTCGCTCGGAATGGTGTTGTCGCTGTCGATGTCCTCGGTCCGGACGACGCCGGCGACGATCAGCTCGCGGATCTCGAAATTGACCCGGATCTCCTGCTTGCCTTCAATCACCAGGGAGCCGTTCGGCAGGACCTGGGTGACGACGGCGGCCACGTTGGTGGTCAGGGTCTCCTTCCTGTCCACCGTGCCACTGCCCTCATAGGCCGAGGTGGAGGAGGTGTCGGCCAACTTCGAGGCGTCGAACCCGCTCGGAAACACCTTCCCGAGCTTGGTCTCGAAGCCCAAAAGATTGTTCACGCCCGAGGTGTCGGAGCTGGTGCGCGAGCGGGCGGAGCTGTTCTCGATTTCGGCCTTGTCGGTGATCGCGACCTTGACCGTCAGCAGGTCGCCGACCTGCTTGGCGCGCGGATCCTTGAAGAAGCCCTTGGCCCCGCCGCGCCACAGCGAGTTCGGCGCGTAGGAGACCGGCGCGACCTCCGGCATCGGCATGGAGACGCGCTTGTATCCGGGCTGGGCCGTCGGGTTCTCGATCGGCGAGAGCGCCGGCTGCGCGCCGATATTGGCGAGCCTGTCGGCGGCGCCGCAGCCGGCGAGGAGCGAGGCGGCGAGGGCGACCGCGCCGAGGCGGACGGAGTGACGCATGACCATCGGGACGCTCCTCAACGGCGGGCGAGAGTGGTCACCGCGGAGGTCACGGTGACCTCCGACGGTCCGGTGACCACTCCGCTCACCACGCGCTTGGACTGGATGTTCTGGACGGAGACGACGTCGCCCTGCGCGCCCGACGCGAGGGCCTTGGCCTTGAGCGACAGCGACACGCCGGACGTCGCGTAGACCAGCGTGACGAAACCGCCGCGCTCGACATGCTGCGGCCGCGCGAGGTCGCCCGCGCGCAGCGGCTGTCCTTCGCGGATGGGACGCTTCGCGGCGAGGCCGGTCACGTCGGAGGGCGCCATAGCGTCGCCCACCTGGGACTTGGGACGGCGGTCGTAGCGGACGTCCGAGGCGGCGACGAGGTCGCCGCGGTCGAGCGGCCGCGACAGCGTCGCGACCTCCACGGTCTCGACCGCAGTCCCGCTCACGCGGATGGGCTCCTCGCGGCGCGGCGTTCCGGCGACGGCGAGCGACGCCTCGAAGCGGCCGGTCTGCCGGTCGGCGACGAAGCGGGTCACCTGAAGCGGCCCGGTATGGCTTGTCGGCACGTGGACCGGCCCGACCTCGCCGTCGAGTTTGACGTCGACGGCGTCGACGTCGACGCCGTAGTCGGTCGCGGCGCGCGCGACGATCGAGCCCGTGATGTCGGCCGCGCTGATCTCGCGGCTGAGCCGCGTCACGAAGACCTGCCGGACGTCTCCCGCCTCGGCGCCGGCGACGCCGGC
Source organism: Chelatococcus sambhunathii (assembly GCA_031316315.1). Lineage (GTDB taxonomy): Bacteria > Pseudomonadota > Alphaproteobacteria > Rhizobiales > Methylopilaceae > Methylopila. Next base: position 115,374 of record JADBEO010000006.1, on the reverse strand, counting down.
CCGGCGGGCCGCCGCAAGCGCCGCGGCGGCGGGAAGGGGGCCGCTCTGGCCCGGATCGGGAGCGCGGAAGAGGGCGATGCCCTCGAGGCCCTCGGCGTGGTCGAACAGGTCGCCGACCGTGACGACGTCGTTCGAGACCACGACTTCGTCCTTGAGGGTCGGGCCGGCAAGCGCCGGGAAGGCGGCGATCGAGGCGGCGAGAGCGAGAAGAAGACGCGTCATTGCCCTCACCGCAGCATCTGGCTGGTGTTCTGAAGCATCTGGTCGGCGGAGGAGACGACCTTCGAATTCATCTCGTAGGCGCGCTGCGCCGCGATCAGGTCCGAGATTTCTGTGACCGCATTGACGTTGGCCTGCTCGAGATAGCCCTGCAGCAGCGTGCCGAAGCCCTCGGCGCCGGGGACGTCCTCCAGCGGCGCCCCGCTTGCCTCGGTCTCGAGGAACATGTTGTCGCCCTTGGCTTCGAGCCCCGACTTGTTGACGAAGCGCGCAAGCTGCAGCTGGCCGAGGTTCTGGGGCGCCGTCTGGCCGGCGATGGTCGCCTGCACTTCGCCGACCGGGGAGATCGTGACGGACAGCGCGTTGTTCGGGACCGTGATTCCGGGCGAGATCGTGTAGCCGTCGGCGGTGACAAGCTGGCCGTTCGGGTCGATCTCGAAGGAGCCGTCACGGGTGTAGGCGTCGGTCCCGTCCGGCAGTTCGATCTTGAAGTAGCCCTCGCCGCGGATCGCGACGTCATAGGTCTTTTCCGTCGGAAAGACCGTGCCCTGGCTCATGACCCGGGGCGTCGCGACCAGCTTGACGCCCGAGCCGATGTCGACGCCGGTCGGCAGCACCGTGCCGGCGTCCGAGCTCGAGGCGCCGACGCGCCGCAGCTGCTGGTAGAGCAGGTCCTGGAACTCGGCCCGCTGGCGCTTAAAGCCGGTGGTCCGCATGTTCGCGATGTTGTTCGAGATGACCTCGACGTTCATCTCCTGCGCGGCCATGCCGGTCGAGGCGGTGTAGAGGGCGCGCATCAGGCGGCTCCCTTGACGAGTTGGGGAGAGGACCTGCGTGCTTCGAGACGGCCCTGACGGGCCTCCTCAGCATGAGGAATGTTGAGGAGGCCAAAGCAGAACCGTCCCTCATGCTGAGGAGCCTGCCGAAGGCGGGCGTCTCGAAGCACGCAGTCGGCCCGTTGGGCGCGCTGGTTCTTGCTCATGCCGGCACGTCCGCGAGGCGCTCGATGGCGGAACGGCGCATCTCGTCCTGGCGCGAGAGCATGCCGGTGACGTTCTCGTAGGCGCGCGTCACCTCGATCAGGCGGCTCATCTCCGAGATCGGCTTGACGTTGGACTTCTCGATCGCGCCCTGCACGACGCGGGAGCGGATGCTGGCCGTTTCGTTCGGAATAGCCGTCGAGCTGAACAGGCTGCCGCCCTCCTTCGTCAGGTCCTGCATGTTGGAGAAGCGCGCGACCCTGAGGCGGCCGCGGATGCCTTCGCTGGTGGTGATCGTGCCGTCGCCCGCGACGGTGAAGCCGGTCTCCGTCGGGGCGAACTGCACGGGGCCGGCGGTCGAGAGCACCCGCGCGCCTTCCGACGTCACGAGATCGCCGCTGGCGTTGATCTGGAACGCGCCGTTGCGCGTGTAGCGCGGGCCGGCCGGGGTCTCGACCACGAAGAAGCCGTCGCCGTCGATCGCGAAGTCGTTCGCGCCGCCGGTCGTCTGGACGACGCCTGGCGACTGGTCGTGCCAGGTCGAAAGGTCCTCGACGAAGGACAAGGTCCGGTCCGGGCGCTGAAACTGGTCGTCGCGCGCCTTCGGCATCACACGCTCGGCCAAGGCGAGCTGCTCCGCCTTGAAGCCGGACGTGTTCATGTTCGCGACGTTGTTCGCAATGACGTCGAGTTCGCGCCGCAGGGCGACCTGCCGCGACAACCCGACCAGAGAGGCGTTTTCCACCACACGCTCCCGGCCTGAAATCTTTTCCGGATCTCGCCCCGCCATCCTCCCCGACGGCGGGCCGCATCCGGCGATCGAATTGCAGGCGGCGTGCCAAGTCGGGAAATCGCTCGGATTTGAGCGATTTCCGTCGTCTCCCGGCAGGAAAGAGGCGCCGCGCTTCAGCCGGGCAGGCGCAATTTGCCCGGCAGAATTTGCCCAGCGAAAGGGTTCGTTAACCTTCCCGACCTATCCGTTAACCATCGCCGGCGACGGGTTCGGCGCGTGACGGACAGCGCGGCCGAGCGGCCGTGGGGCGAGCCAGATGGCGGATCAGGACACGGAAGAGGGCGCTGCCAAGAAGGCGGCCCCGAAATCCAAGAAGAAGCTGCTCATCATCGGCGCCGCCGCGGCGCTCGCGATCCTTGGGGGCGCGGGCGGCTATTTCGCGCTGTCGGGCGGCGAGCATGCCGAGGCCGCGGCCGAACACGGCGAGGAAAAGGGCGGCCACGGCGAAAGCGGCAAGGACGGCCACGGCAAGGACGCGGCCGGCAAGGGCGCCAAGGCCTATGTCGATCTGCCGGAAATGACCGTCAATCTCGCGACCGTCGATCGGGAGAAGCAGCGCTACGTCCGACTCAATGTGGCGCTCGAGGTCGATAAGGCCGAAATGGCCGACGCCATCAAGCCGATGATGCCGCGCGTGCTCGACAGCTTCCAGACCCACCTGCGCGAGCTTCGGCCGGACGACATCCGCGGCTCCTCGGGCGCCTACCGGCTCAAGGAGGAGCTTCTGCGCCGGGTGAACGTCGCCGTTGCGCCGGCCAAGGTCGACGCGGTGCTCTTCAAGGACATGGTGGTCCAGTAGCGCGGTCGGGAGACGCTTCGGTGGCGGGCGGCGACAACGAAAACATGGACGACGATCTCGCGGCCGAATGGGAAGCCGCGATGACCGAGCAGGTCGGCTCCGCCGCGGAGGACGGCGGGAGCTGGGCGTCGAAGCTCGAGACGCAGATCGCCAAGACCGAGGAGAAGCGCAAGAACGCCGACCGCGTCCTGAACCAGGACGAGGTCGACAGCTTCCTCGGCTTCAACCCGGCTGAGCTCGGCCTCTCCGACCAGTCCGGTATCCGCGCGATCATCAATTCGGCGCTCGTCTCCTACGAGCGACTGCCGATGCTCGAGATCGTGTTCGACCGGCTGGTCCGGCTGCTCACGGCCTCGCTCCGCAACTTCACCTCCGACAACGTCGAGGTCTCGCTCGACATCATCAAGTCGGTGCGCTTCGGCGACTATCTGAACTCGATCCCGCTGCCGGCGATCCTGTCCGTCTTCAAGGCCAAGCAGTGGGACGGCTTCGGCATGATCGCCGTCGACAGCCCGCTCGCCTATTCGATCGTGGACGTGCTGCTCGGCGGGCGCCGCTCCACGGCGAAGCTCAAGGTCGAGGGCCGGCCCTACACCTCGATCGAGACCAGCCTGGTCCAGCGCATGATCGAGGTCGTGCTGGAGGACGCCGAACTCGCGTTCCGCCCGGTGAGCCCAGTCTCCTTCTCGTTCGACCGGCTGGAGACCAACCCGAAGTTCGCAGCCATCACCCGGCCCGCCAACGCCGCCATCCTGGTGCGGCTGCGGGTCGACATGGAGGAGCGCGGCGGCTCGATCGAGATCCTGCTGCCCTATGCGACCATCGAGCCGATCCGCGACGTCCTGCTGCAGGGCTTCATGGGCGAGAAGTTCGGTCGCGACGCGACCTGGGAAGGCCATCTCGCCACCGAGATCTGGTCCGCGAAGACCGAGGTCAAGGCGGTGCTCTACGACAAGAAGCTGCCGCTCCGGCGCATCCTCGACCTCGACGTCGGCGACACGCTGATGCTCGACCTCAAGCCCGACGCCCTGGTGGAGATCCGGTGCGGGGACGAACCCCTGACGCAGGGCCGCATCGGCCGCTCGGGCGAGCATGTCGCGATCCAGGTGGCCAAGCCGCTGCGCCGCTCGCGCACGACGCTGGCCGCGTTCGAGGCGGCGGGACAGGTCCGCAAGGAGACGGCGTGATGGAGAACGTCATCGGCTTCGCCATCGAGGCGCTCGTCGCCGTTCTGCTCGCGGCCACCATCATCTACTGCTCGATCCTCGATCGGCGGCTGAAGCGCCTGCGCAACGACGAGACCTCGATGCGCGGCACCATCACCGAACTCGTCTCGGCGACCCACGCGGCCGAGCGCGCCATCGCCGCGCTGCGGGCGACAGTGTCCCAGAGCGAGGAGACGCTGGCGGAGCGGCTCGGCCGCGCCGAGGCGCTGACCATGCAGATGAAGGGGCAGCTCGGCGAAGGCGAGGAGGTCATCAACCGCATCACCCGGATCGCCAAGGCCGCGCGCGACCACGCCCAGCGGCTCGATTCCCGCGAGGAAATCGAGCGGATAGAGGCCGAACGCGAACAGCTCCGTCTCGAGGCGCGCCGCGAAGCGGAACGCAAGGCCGCGCTCGCCGCGGTCGAGCCGGAGCCGCTCAGCCGGTCGGCCGCGACCGCCGCGGCGGCCGAGGCCTTCGCGAACCGCATGCGCGCCCTAAGCGCGGGCTCCGCCGCATGACCACGAGGGCCCCGGCGCGTCTGAGGCTCATGCCGACCGTCATCCTGGCCGCGAGCGCCCTGCTTGCGCTGAAGACGATCGAGTTTGCGACGCATTCCAGCTACCTGTTCGCGACGCCGGCCGCGGCCGCGGCTTCCGAGAAGCCCGCATCGGAAAAGCCGGAAGGCAAGCCCGCGCCGCCGAAGGACGAGGCGCCCGCCGTTCCCGACGATCACGGCAAGGCGGAGTCGAGCCAGCCGCCGACCTCGCGCCCCAAGGAAAATCCGCCGGTCGACAGGTCCGGGCAGCTTGCGTCCGAGAGCTCGTCGCAGGGCGCGCTGATCGAGGCGCTCTCCAAGAGGCGGGAGGCGATCGACGCCCGCGCCGCCGAGCTCAACGAGCGCGAGCAACTGCTCAAGGCGGCCGAAAAGCGGATGGACGAGCGGATCGCCGAGCTGAAGCGGCTCGAATCGGCGATCGCCGAGGCCGACAAGCGGCGGGCCGACGAGGAGAGCGGCAAGCTCAAGGAGCTGGTCGCGATGTACGAGAACATGAAGCCGAAGGAGGCGGCCCGGATCTTCGAGAAGCTCGATCCGGGAGTCCTGCTCGACGTCGCCTCGCGCATGAAGCCGCGGCAGCTTTCAGTCATCCTCGGACTGATGCCGCCGGACGCCGCGCAGAAGCTCACCGTTTCGCTCGCCCGGCGCGAGGTCGCCCCCCAGGTCGCCGACGCCCTGGACGCCGCCGACCTGCCCAAGATCCAGGGCAAGCCGACGCCGAGATGAGGGGCGCGGTAACGCCTTGCCAACCCTGACCGGGTAAGACTCGGGGCGCGCGGCTTCGTCGCCGCGCTGCGACGGGAGCCGGCGTTGGCCCTTCGATTGCGGACGGTCATTGCGGCCTTGGCCTGCGCGCTGAGCTTCGGCGCGGCCGCAGGCGCACGCGCCGCGACCGCGACGGTGACGGCGGCGACGGCGCCGGAGGGCTACACCCGCATCCAGCTCGTCTTCGACCAGCCGCCGGAGACGCAGGCGCGGCTCGCCAACAACGTTCTCGTCATCAGCTTCTCCGAGCCCGTCGAGATCAAGAGCCAGGAGCTCGGACGCGGCCTCGGCGGACTGATCGGCGCGGTCCGTCGCGACCCGGACGGCTCCGCGATCCGCCTGGCGCTCAACGGGGCCGTTCGGCTCGTCTCGACCTCCGCCGGCGACCGCTATTTCATCGATCTGCTGCCGAACGACTGGAAAGGCCTGCCGCCGCCGATCCCGAAGGACGTCATCGAGCAGCTGAGCCGCGAGGCGCGCGAGGCGCGATCGCTCAAGGCCGAGGAGGCGCGCCTCAGGGCCGACCCGCAGCGGGTCCTCACGATCGAGGGCGCGACCCACCCGACGTTCCGCCGCCTGATCTTCCGTCTCGGCGCCGACTCGCCCATCGACTATCGGCGCTCGGGGCCGACCGTCGCGGTGAAGATCGACGCGCCCTACCTGTTCGATCTCGCCGCCGCCAAGCTTCGCCTGCCGCTGGAATTCGCCGGCATCGAGGCGCGGCGCACCGACAGGGGCCTGTCGATCACCGTGCCAGCGCCCGGGACGGGCGCCGTGCGGGGCTTCCGCGAGGACGGCGATTTCATCCTCGACATCGACCGCGACGACGCTCCGAAGCAGGCCGCCGCTGAGGACGGCGCCGCGCCGGCGGCCGCCCCGGACCGCCACGAGCCGGAGCGCGGCGCGACGGCCCCCGCGCACGGCGAGCCGGCACCCGCAGCTTCCGCGGCGGCGGGGGCGCATGGCGCGAAGGTCTCGGCGCCCGATCCCGCGCCGAAGGCGCCCGCGCCGGCCGAGCCGGTCGCGGCGAAGGCGTCGACGCCGACCGCCGATCCCGCAGCAAAGCCGGCGGCTGTCGCGCCGGACCGCCCGCCGCTCGCCGCCGCCCGTCCCGACGCCCCGTCGATCCGCCGCGTCGGGCAGTCGCTTCGACTGACGTTCCCCTTCGCACGGCCGACGGCCGCGGCCGTGTTCGAACGCGGGAAGACGCTGTGGGTGGTGTTCGACGATCCCGCGCCGCTGAAGCTCGACGGCTTCGCGGCCAGCTCCGGCGGCGCGATCCTCGGCGTCGAGCCGGTCGAGATCGAGCGCGGCCGGGCGGCGCGGATAAGGCTGGCGGAGCCGCGGCTCGTCTCGGTATCCGCCGAGGGCGACGCCTGGGTCGTCGCGCTCGGCGACGACGTGACGACCCGCAGCGGACCGATCGAGTTCGCGCCCGCCGCGGACCGCGGCGGCCAGCCCGCCCTCCAGGCCGAGCTTCCGGCCCTCGGGACGGTGCGATCGATCGCCGACCCCGAAATCGGCGACAGGCTCGCTGTCGTCACCGTCGGCGCGCCGGCGCGCCACCTGCCGGCCCTGCGGCAGTTCGTCGAGTTCACGGCGCTGCCGTCGGCGCAGGGGCTGGCGCTCAATCTCAACTCCGACGACGTCGCGGTGGTCGCCTCGATCGAGCGTATCTCCATCGAGCGCCCCGGCGGGCTGACGCTGTCGCCTTCGCTTGCGGTCCAGTCCGGAAGGCCGGCCGAAGAGGTTGGCGATCTCGTGATGGACGCGGCGAGCTGGGCGGCGGCCAACGCCGTCCCGTTCGCGGAACGCGAGAACGAGCTCATGCGCGCGGCGGCGCTCTCGACGCCGCAGGACCGGCCGGCGGCGCGCCTGGCGCTCGCCGAGTTCTACCAGGCTCGCGGCCGGGCCGCCGATTCGGCCGCGGTTCTCGGCGCTCTCGTCGAGGACGCCGGGCTGTCCGAACGCGATCCGCGCATCGGCCTGCTCCGGGCCGCGGCCGCCGTGGAGCTCGGCCGCCCCAACGCCGCCCTTGCGATCCTGTCGCTTCCGAGCCTGCGCATGCGGCCCGAGGCCGCCCTCTGGCGCGCCGCCGCGGAGGAGCTGTCGGGCCGGCTCGACCAGGCGCGCGACGCGCTCAAGGAAGGCGGCGTCGTCATCGGACAGCTCCCGGCCGAGCTGAAGGCGCGCTTCACGGCGCTCGGCGTCCGCCTTGCGTTGGAGGCCGGCGACGTCGCCAGGGCCGAAGCGCTCTATCGCGACCTCGAGATCCTGCCGACGACCGAGGGTCTGGGCGCGCGCGAGATCCTGCGCGCCCGGATCGAGGAAGGGATGGGGCATCTCGACAAGGCGGATCGCGCCCTCGCGGCCGTCGCGCGGCGGGGCGAGCCGGCGGCTGCGGCGGAGGCTGAGCTCCGCTCCATCTTGCTTGGACGGAAGATGAAGTCCGTGTCGGCGAACGACGCCATCACGCGTCTGGAGCGCCTCACGACCGGCTGGCGCGGAGACCGGATCGAGGCCGAGGCGCTCGCGCGCCTTACCGACCTCTACGGCGCGGCCGGGCGCTGGCGCGATGCGTTCTCGACGCTGCGAACCGCGGTCGAAGCCTTCCCCGACGCGGACGACACCCGCGCCGTGCAGGACCGGATGCAGGAGCGCTTCACCGACCTGTTCCTCGGGGGCGGCGTCGACAAGATGCCGAGGCTCGACGCGCTCGCGCTGTTCTACGACTTCAAGGAGCTGCTGCCGGGCGGCAAGCGCGGCGACGAACTGGTGCGGCGCCTGGCCGACAAGCTGGTCGAGGTCGATCTGCTGGACCAGGCCGCGGAGCTGCTCGGCTACCAGATCGAGAACCGACTGACGGGCGCCGCGCGCGCGCAGGTCGCCTCGCGGGCCGCTCTCATCGATCTCATGAACGGCAAGCCCGCCAAGGCGGTCGAGATGCTCCGCAGGACGCGGCAGGCCGACCTTCCCGCGGGCCTGCTCAAGACCCGGACCCGGCTCGAGGCGCGCGCCCTGGCGGAGACTGGCCGCGTCGATCTCGCTCTCGAAATGGCGGACGGACTCGAGGGCGCCGAAGGACGCGCGCTGCGGGCCGACATCCTGTGGTCGGCGAGGCGCTGGCCGGAGGCCGGCGAGGCGCTGGAGGCGGCGCTCGGCTCCGTCTGGCGGCGGCCCGAGCCGCTCGACCCCTTGCAGCGCGCGAACGTCATGCGCGCCGCCATCGCCGCGGCGCTCGCCGGCGACGGGCTCGCGGTCGACCGCATCCGCCAGAAATACGCGGCGAAGATGGCCGACAGCCCCGAGGCCAAGTCTTTCGAGATCGTCACCGCGCCGGTCGAGGCGCGCGGCGACGCCTTCCGAGAGGTCGCTCGATCGGTCGCCGCGACGTCGAGCTTCCAGGCCTTCCTCGACGAGTACCGGCGCGGCGCCTCCGATCCCGTTCCGGGGCAGGCGTCGAACCCGGAGAAGCCTTCCGCCGACAAGTCGCCGTCGAAGGCCTGACGGGACACCCGTTTCGGCGAACCCCGAGCTTCCTACGTCCCATAACTCTGGACGAGGCTTCCCGCCACCAGGCTCCAGCCGTCGACCAGCACGAAGAAGATCAGCTTGAACGGCAGCGAGACGATGGCCGGCGGCAGCATCATCATGCCCATCGACATCAGCACCGAGGCGACGACCAGGTCGATCACGAGGAACGGCACGAACAGCAGGAAGCCGATCTCGAAGGCGCGCCGCAGCTCCGAGATCATGAAGGCCGGGACCAGCACCCTAAGCGAGATCTGATCGGGCGTCTCGGGCCGCGGTTCCCGCGAAAGATCCTGGAACAGCGCGAGGTCCTTCTCGCGCACATGGGCGAGCATGAAGGTGCGAAACGGCGCCGCCGTGCGCTGGAAGGCGGTCGCGTCGTCGATCTGGCCGGCGATGCGCGGCGCGATCCCGTCATTGTAGGCGGTCTGGAAGGTCGGCCCCATCACGAAGGCCGTCAGGAACAGAGCGAGCGCGGTGACGACGGCGTTCGGCGGCGCGGTCTGGGTTCCGATCGCGGTTCTGAGCAGCGACAGCACCACGACGATGCGCGTGAAGCTCGTGACCATCACGAGGATGGACGGCGCGAGGCTGAGGACGGTGATGAGCGCGACGATCTGCAGGGCGCGCTCGCTGACGCCGCCCTGGCCGAGGTCGAGGGTCACCGTCTGGGCGATGGCCGGCGCGGCGGCCAGGCTCGAGAGCGCGACCAGCGCCCATCGTCCCCCGCGCCGGATCATCGGTCGGGAGCGGCCCTGATCCAACGCCCGCCTCCTTCCGGACGGGCCGTCAGGATTTCGGCTTGCCGATGTCCCGGCCGAGCAGGCTGGCCATCTCGGCCTCGAGCGAGAAGTCGTCGTCCTCTTCCGACTCGTCGCGGCGCTCGGCGCGCACTTCGGGCGCGGCCGACTTGTCCTGCTTCGGACCGGCCGAAGGGGCGGCGTCGAGCTTAGGCTCCTGCGTCGCGGCTTCGGTCTTGGAGGCGTCCGCCTCCGGCGCCTCAGGCTTGGTCGTTGGGGCCGACGTCATCGGCGGCATCGCGCGCGGCAGAGGGTCGCCGCTCTCCGCTTCGGGTTTCGCCGGGACGGGCGCCGGCGCCCGAGGCACGGCGACGACAGGACGCTTCAAAGCTGCGGCGAGCCGTTCCGCGAGCTCGTTCGGCCGGGCAGCGGCGGCGGGATGAGGCGACCTCGACGCCGGGCCGGCGATGATCGGACCAGCGGCTGCGGCCGTCGCCGCGCGCGGCTCGGGCGCGGCGACGCGAACCTCAGGCGCCGGAGCGCGCGGCTCGGCGGCGGGCGCGCGCGGCGCCGGCTCCGGCCGGGCGGCGGCCGGCGCCTGGGACGGGCGAAGCTGCGCGGGAGGCGCGGGCCTCGGCGCCGGGGCGGGGGCCGCCGGCGCGGACGGCTGGGCCGGGACGAGCGGCGGAGCCGACTGGACCTGAGGCGCCGGCGCGCGCGAGGGCTGGTCGACGGAAACGATCTCGGCCGCGCGAGGCTGGCCGACGCGCGGCGCGGCGGGAGCCGGCACCGGCTGCGGCGGCGTCGTCCGGGCCGCCGGAGGCTCGATCACCGGCGCCTCCCGCTGCGGCGCCATGCCGGCCGGGACGCGCAGGATGCCGCTTTCGACCACGACGTCGTTCGGCCCGCCGATCATGACCAGATGCTCGACATTGTCCCGGCGCACGATCACCAAGCGGCGCCGGCCGTCGATGTTCAGAACGTCGAGCACGCCGAGGCGGGGCTGTCTCGAACGCCCGGAGACCGTGGACCCTCCGATGCTTTGCGCGCCGAAGCGCCGGATCAGCCACGCGGCGATCACGATGAGCAGAATGACGATCGCGAACGCCAGGATGAATTTGAGCGGCGTCGGAATTCCGCCGAGGATCGAGTCGAACACGAAGCGTCACCTCATTCTTCGGAGCGCGGCGGCGGGCCCCGGACAGCCGCCGGCGAGCGGCTCGGTCGTTAGAAGCAGCGCTCTACGTCTCCCGAGCGGCCCGTTCGTCATAGACAGAGTCTCGCGGAAGGTGAATGGAAACTTAACGTTCTTAACGGCGCGTTAACCATGCAGGCGGCAGATTTTGCCGACCGGCGCCGCAAATCGCGAAAATCGAACCGCGCGCCCGGCAGGAGAAACCGCTCGTGACCGGCATCGGCGAACCGACCCTGATTTCGGCGCTCAAGACCAAGATGCGCTGGCACGAGGCGCGCCAGGGGGTCCTGGCGGAGAACGTCGCCAACGCCCAGACGCCGAACTTCCGCGCGCATGAACTGGCCGCCGTAGACTTCGACAATCCTTCGATCGGCCCCGCGCGCACCGACGCGCGCCACATGTCGCTCGCGACCGTCGATCCGACCGGCCGACCGGGCAAGGAGGACGACTTCGAGCGCACTCCGGACGGCAACACTGTCGTGCTCGAAGAGCAGATGACCAAGGCGGCCCAGAACCAGATGGACCACCAGATGGCCGCGATGCTCTACCAGAAGAGCCTCGGCCTGATCCGAACCGCGCTCGGGCGCCGCGGCTGAGGGAGGCTGACGGATGGACCTCAATCGCGCGATCGGCGTCGCCGCCGCGGGCCTCAAGGCCCAGGCCGGCCGCATGCGGGTCATCTCGGAGAACATCGCCAACGCGGACTCCACGGCGCGCACGCCCGGCGGCGAGCCTTACCGCCGCAAGGTCCCGACCATGAAGGCCTCGTTCAACGACGAGCTCGCGAGCGACGTCGTGACCCTCGGCCGGGTCGCGCGCGACGCGTCCGACTTCAAGGTCCGCTACGATCCGGGCAATCCGCTCGCCGACGCCAAGGGCAACGTGCTGCTGCCGAACGTCGATCCGCTCGTCGAGCAGATGGACCTGCGCGAGGCGCAGCGGTCCTACGAAGCGAATCTCAACATGGTGGGCGCGGCGCGCCGCATGATCGCCCGCACGCTCGACATCCTGCGCGCCTGAGGCCTTAAGCCATGACCAGCCCGACCGCCGCCGCCAACGCCTACGCCTCGGTCTCGAACCTGATGGGGCAGGCCTCCGGGATCGGCGCCGCCGGCGGCCCGCCGAAGTCCGGCGCCTTCGGCGACATGCTCGAACAGGCGATCTCCGGTTTCGCCGAACAGGGCCGCCAGACGGACGCGAAGGCCATGGCGGCGATCTCCGGCAAGGGCGACGTCGTCGACGTCGTCACCGCTGTCGCCGAGAGCGAGCTCGCGCTCGACACGCTCGTCAGCGTCCGCGACAAGGTGATCGCGGCCTATGAAGAGATCATGCGGATGCCGATCTGATCTTTCTTATCCCTCCCTCGAAGAGGGGAGGGTGGACGGCGAAGCCGGCCGGGTGGGGTCGATCCGACGTCAAGCGCTACGATCCAACTCCCCTCCCGACCTCGCCTTCGGCTCGGCCGCCCTCCCCGCTGCCGCGGGGCAGGGATGAAGAAAGCGGAACCAATGACAGGCGCCGAAGTGCTCGACGTCGCCCGCGACGGGCTGTGGACGATCCTCAAGGTCGGCGGACCGCTGATGATGGTGACGCTGGTCGTCGGCGTCGCGGTTTCGCTGGTCCAGGCGCTGACTCAGATCCAGGAAATGACGCTGGTCTTCGTGCCGAAGATCATCGCCCTGTTCGCGGCGATGCTGCTGGCGCTGCCGTTCATGGGAGACGCGCTCGCTGGCCATATGGGCCGCATCGCTGCGAGGATCGCCTCGGGCGGGTGAGTCGCCCGACGGGAAGCCGCCCCGGATGACGTTCCAGATCCTCCCCAATGAGGTCGCCGCCTTCGTGCTGATCCTGGCGAGGGTCGGGGCGCTGGTGATGCTGCTGCCCTCGCTCGGCGAGGAGAACATCTCGCCGCGCTTCCGGCTGACCGTCGCGGTCATGCTGTCCTTCGTGTTCTGGCCGTTCGCGCGCCCGCTCTACCAGGTGAACGCCGCCGACCCGGCGGGCCTCGTCCTGCTGCTGCTCTCCGAGGTCGCCGTCGGCCTCGCGCTCGGTCTGGTCGGGCGGTTCGTGATGTCGGCGCTGTCGGTCGCGGGCAACGTCATCGCCAACCAGCTCGGCCTCGGCTTCGTCATGACCGTCGATCCGACGCAAGGCCAGCAGGGCGCGATCGTCGGCACCTTCCTGACCCTCGTCGGCCTCGCGATGATCTTCGCGACCGACCTCCATCACCTTGCGATCGGCGCGGTGGCGGCGAGCTACGACGCGTTCCGCCCCGGCGACTTCCCCGGCACAGGCGACGCGGCCCGGCTCGCGACCACCGCCATGGGCAACGCCTTCAAGATCGGCATCCAGCTTTCGGCGCCGTTTCTCGTCTTCGGCATGATCTTCAACGTCGGCCTCGGCGTGCTGTCGCGGCTGATGCCGCAGCTGCAGGTGTTCTTCATCGCGGCGCCGCTGTCGTTGATGGCCGGCTTCGCGTTGCTCGCGCTGGTGGTCGGCGTGCTGATGAACGTCTTCCTCGCGGGCGTCGGCGACACCTTCCGCATGCTGACGGGAGGCTGACGCGATGGCCGGGTTGGCGCATGAGAAGGCGCGGCTGTTCCCCTCCCCGCAAGGGGGAGGGGGGAAGAGACGGCGACGTCGCGCGCTTGTCGGGGGCCGTCTGAGCGATGGCTGAGTCCGAAGGCGGTGAAAAGACCGAAGAACCGACCCGAAAGAAGCTCGATGACGCGCTGAAGCGCGGCGACGTCGCCAAGAGCCAGGAGCTGAACGTCTGGTTCGGCCTGGCGGCGGCGACGCTCGCGATCTCGATCTTCGGCGACGGCGCGGTTTCCAGCCTCGGCAAGACGCTGACGCGGTTCCTCGAGCATCCGGAGACGATCGCGATCGACGGGACGTCGCTTCGGACGATGGCCGGCGGCCTCGGCGTCGCCATCGGCGCCGCGCTCGCGCTGCCGATGCTGGTGCTGATGATCGCCGCGATCGCCGGGAACCTGGCGCAGCACCCGCCGCTATACACGACCGATCCGCTGACGCCGAAGTTCTCCAAGATCTCCCCGGCGTCCGGCTTCAAGCGGCTGTTCTCGCCGGAAAGCCTGGTCAATTTCGTCAAGGGACTGATCAAGCTCGGCATCGTCGGCACGGTGATCTGGATGGTGGTCTGGCCCGAGCGGGCCAAGGTCGCCTCCCTGACCCAGGGCGACGTCGCCGGGCTGCTGCCGGTGCTGAGGTCGCTGACGCTCCACGTCCTCGTGGCGTCGGTCTGCGTCTTCGCGCTGATCGCGCTCGCCGACTATCTCTGGCAGCGTCATCGCTGGCGCGAGCGTCTCAAGATGACCGTCCAGGAGGTCCGCGAGGAGCACAAGCAGCAGGAAGGCGACCCGCATATCAAGGGCCGCATCCGCCAGATCCGCCGCGAGCGCTCCAAGAAGCGCATGATGGCCGCGGTCCCGACCGCGACCGTGGTGGTCGCCAACCCGACTCATTACGCCGTCGCGCTGAAATACGAGAGCGGCATGAACGCCCCGATGTGCGTCGCCAAGGGCGTCGACGCGCTGGCGCTCCGCATCAGGAAGCTCGCGGAGGACTCGGGCGTCACAGTGGTGGAGAATCCGCCGCTCGCCCGCTCCCTGCACGCCGTCGTCGAGGTCGACAGGGAGATCCCGGCCGAGCACTACAAGGCGGTGGCCGAGGTCATCGGCTTCGTCATGCGCAGGAAGGGCCGGCGGTAATCTTATCCCTCCCTCGAAGAGGGGAGGGTGGCCGAGGCGAAGCCGAGGTCGGGTGGGGTCGGTTCAGGATGAGCGGGACGGCGCCGTTGCGCCTCACGTCCCCACCAGACCCCTCGCTGTCGCGAGGGCCGCCCTCCCCGCCGCCGCGGGGCAGGGATCAGCGGAGGGCGCTCCCGCCGGGACGGCTACGTTCGGCCGGGATAAGCCGTCCGGTGATCCTTGAAACCGCCTGCTCTTGGCCGCATGGTCCAAGAGACCCCCGGCGCGCTCGAATCGCCGGCTGAGCGCCCGCGCGAGTTGAGATGAGCAGCGTCGCCGACCGATCCACGCCGCCCGCCGAACCCGCGATCGACAGGTCGGGGCGCACCGGCTCCATCGGCCTCGTCGTCCTGCTCGCCGCGGCGCTGGTCGGCGCGGGTCTCGCCATCTCCTTCCTGAAGGGCGAAGCGGCGCAGCCCTGGATCCTCGGCCTGCTCGCCGTGCTGTCCGTGATCGGCGTCTTCGCGCTGTTCGCGGGCGCCGTGGGCGTGATCCAGCTCTCGACCCGCGGCGCCCGCGACGACCTCGCCCGCGGCATCGTCGCGGGCGACGAGGACGGCGTGCTGGTGACGGATCACGCGGGACGCATCGTCTTCGCGAACGAGGCCTATCTCGACCTGACCCGCGCCGAGAACGCCGCCTCCGCGCGCACGGTCGAGCGCGTCTTCGCCGGCAATCCCGACGTCGCCGAGGCGATCTACCGGCTCGCCCAGGCGGCGCGCTCCGGCAAGCGCGCCTTCGAGGAGGCGCGCGCGACGCTGCCGGACGGGCGCGGCGCATGGTTCCGAATCGGCGTCCGGCCGATCTCCCGCGCCGGCCAGACGGAGATCGTCTGGACGCTCTCCGACGTCACCGGCGAGCGCGAACGGCACGAGGGCGTCTTCCAGGAGCTGCAGCACGCGGTCGACTTCCTCGACCACGCGCCGGCGGGCTTCTTCGCCGCGGGCGGCGACGGCTCGATCGTCTATATGAACGCGACCCTCGCGGACTGGCTCGGCCAGGACCTCACCCGGGTCGGGCCCGGCGCGCTGAGGCTCGGCGACATCTTGGCCGGCGAGGGCGCGGCGCTGGTCGAAGCCGTCGCGCCGAAGCCCGGCGCCACCTCCACCGAAATCATCGACGTCGACCTGAAGGCGCGCGGCGGCCGCGCAGCGCCGGCGCGGCTGCTCCACGCCGTCTCCTGGGGCGCGGACGGGACGCCGGGCGCTTCCCGCACGCTGGTGCTCGACCGCGGCCCCGGCGCCGACGTCTCCGAGCCGCTGCGCGCGGCCGAGGTGCGCTTCGCGCGCTTCTTCAACAACACGCCGCTCGCCATCGCGACGGTCGACTCCAAAGGCCGGATCGCGCGCGCCAACGCGCCCTTCGCAAGACTGTTCGGCGACCGGCTGAAGGCGGAGGGCGAGTCGCGCTCGGTCTACGCCTGCCTCGCGCAGGAGCGCGACCGCGCGGCGCTGGAGGCGGCGGTGAAGGCCGCTGCGCGCGGCGAGGGCGAGATCGCGCCCGTCGAGGCGACGCTGCCGGGCGAGGGCGGGCGCTCGGCGACGCTGTTCGTCACGCGCGTCGACGACCGCGACGGCGACGACGAGGCCGCTGTGGTCTACGCGCTCGACACCACCGACCAGCGCGCGCTGGAGGCGAAGTTCGCCCAGAGCCAGAAGATGAACGCGGTCGGCCAGCTCGCCGGCGGCGTCGCGCACGATTTCAACAACGTGCTGACCGCCATCATCGGCTATTCGGACCTGCTGCTGGCCAACCACCGGCCGACCGACCCGTCCTTCCAGGACATCATGCAGATCAAGCAGAACGCCAACCGGGCCGCGAGCCTGGTGCGGCAGCTGCTGGCCTTCTCGCGCCGTCAGACGCTGCGCCCGCAGGTCATCGCGCTCGGCGACACGCTGGCGGACCTCAGGATGCTGCTGTCCCGCCTGCTCGGCGAGAAGATCAAGCTCGAGGTCGTGCAGGGGCGCGACCTCTGGCTGGTGAAGGCCGACCTCAACCAGTTCGAGCAGGTCGTCATCAACCTCGCGGTCAACGCCCGCGACGCCATCATCGAGCACGACCCGGACGGCGGCGCGGTGACGATCCGCACCCGCAACGTGCCCGCCGCCGAGATCGCCGCGCTGGGCCACCCGGAGGTGCCGCAGGCCGACTTCGTGCTGATCGACGTCGAGGACACCGGGCCGGGCATTCCAGACAAGATCATCGACCAGATCTTCGAGCCGTTCTTCTCGACCAAGGAGGTCGGCAAGGGCACGGGCCTCGGGCTCTCGACCGTCTATGGCATCGTCAAGCAGACCGACGGCTACGTCTATGCGCTGTCGGAACCCGGCAAAGGCGCGACCTTCCGCATCCTGATCCCGCGCCATGTCGCGGCGGAAGGCGAGGAGGCGAAGCCCCAGGCCGCGGCCGCGCAGGCGGCGCAGGACATGACCGGTTCGGGCGTGGTGCTGCTGGTCGAGGACGAGGACGCTGTGCGCGCCTTCGGCGCCCGCGCGCTCGCCTCGCGCGGCTACACCGTGCTGGAGGCGCGTTCCGGCGTCGAGGCGCTGGAGCTGATGAAGGAGCACGCCGGCGAGGTGCAGCTCGTCGTCTCCGACGTCGTGATGCCCGAGATGGACGGGCCGAGCCTGCTGCGCGAGCTGCGCAAGGCGCAGCCGGAGCTCAAGATCATCTTCGTCTCCGGCTACGCCGAGGACGCCTTCAAGAAGAATCTTCCCGAGGGCGAGAAATTCTCATTCCTGCCGAAGCCGTTCAGCCTCAAGCAGCTGGTGCAGGCGGTGAAGGAGACGATGGGCCCGGGCGGCTCGGACGGAGCCTGAACCAGGCGTTTCCGCCTCGTAATGTTCCCCTTGCGTTCTTAGAACAAACAAGGTACATCTCGCGCATTGAAGGCCCGCCGCGGCGATGCCATAAGGAGCGCGCAGATGCCCCAGCCCTCGCTTCGTCTCGTCGAAGGAAGCTCCATGGACAAGACCAAGGCGCTCGACGCCGCGCTGTCTCAGATCGAGCGCGCCTTCGGCAAGGGCTCGATCATGCGGCTCGGCGCGGGCCAGGCGGCCGCGGAGATCGCCGTGGTGTCGACGGGCTCGCTCGGTCTCGACATCGCGCTCGGCGTCGGCGGCCTGCCGCGTGGCCGGGTGATCGAGATCTTCGGCCCGGAAAGCTCCGGCAAGACCACGCTGGCGCTCCACACCATCGCCGAGGCCCAGAAGAAGGGCGGCGTGTGCGCCTTCGTCGACGCCGAGCACGCGCTCGATCCGATCTACGCCCGCAAGCTCGGGGTGAACCTCGAGGATCTGCTGATCTCGCAGCCGGACGCCGGCGAGCAGGCGCTCGAGATCGCGGACACGCTGGTCCGCTCGGGCGCGATCGACGTCCTCGTGGTCGATTCGGTCGCGGCGTTGACCCCCCGGGCCGAGCTCGAGGGCGAGATGGGCGACGTCCAGCCGGGCCTCCAGGCGCGGCTGATGAGCCAGGCGCTGCGCAAGCTCACCGGCTCGATCTCGAAGTCCAACACCATGGTGATCTTCATCAACCAGATCCGCATGAAGATCGGCGTGATGTATGGCAGCCCGGAGACCACGACGGGCGGCAACGCGCTCAAGTTCTATGCGTCGGTGCGGCTCGACATCCGTCGTATCGGCTCGATCAAGGATCGCGACGAGGTCATCGGCAACCAGACCCGCGTCAAGGTCGTCAAGAACAAGGTGGCGCCGCCGTTCAAGCAGGTCGAGTTCGACATCATGTATGGCGAGGGCGTCTCGAAGACCGGCGAGCTGATAGACCTTGGCGCCAAGGCCGGTATCGTCGAGAAGTCCGGCGCCTGGTACTCCTACGACAGCCAGCGCCTCGGCCAGGGCCGCGAGAACGCCAAGGCGTTCCTCAAGGAGAACGCGGAGATCGCAGCGCGCATCGAATCCGAGGTCCGGCAGGCGGCTGGCGTCATCGCCGAGAAGATCTTCGACGAGGTCGATCCGAACGATCCGGACGTCGACGCGGACTGACGGTTCGAAAGGCCGCGCCCGTCGCGGGCGGCGTTTCTGGACAGCCGGCGAAGCCGCTGCTTAATGTGCCCTCGCGCCTCGTGGCGCAGCTCACGACAGCTGCGTCGCGAGGCGCCGGCCGTTTCTCGGCCGGCCTTCCGGGCGTCCGGACGGCGACATTGGGCATCAGGCAGCTTTGGACGATATGAGCGGCGTCAACGAGATCCGGTCGACCTTCCTCGACTACTTCAAAAGCGAGGGCCACGAACAGGTGGCCTCGGGACCGCTGGTGCCCCGCAACGATCCGACGCTGATGTTCACCAGCGCCGGCATGGTCCAGTTCAAGACCCTGTTCACCGGCGTCGAGAAGCGCGCTTACTCGCGAGCGACGACGGCGCAGAAATGCCTGCGCGCCGGCGGCAAGCACAACGATCTCGACAATGTCGGCTACACCGCCCGGCATCTGACCTTCTTCGAGATGCTCGGCAACTTCTCGTTCGGCGACTATTTTAAGGAGCGGGCGATCGAGCTCGCCTGGACGCTCGTCACCAAGCATTTCGACCTGCCGAAGCAGCGCCTTCTCGTCACGGTCTATATCGACGACGACGAGGCCGCCGATCTCTGGAAGAAGATCGCGGGCCTTTCGGACCGCCGGATCATCCGCATCGCGTCCTCGGACAATTTCTGGGCGGCGGGCGAGACCGGCCCGTGCGGTCCGTGCTCCGAGATCTTCTTCGACCAGGGCGAAGGCGTCGCCGGCGGGCCTCCCGGCAGCGCCGACGAGGACGGGGACCGGTTCCTCGAATTCTGGAACCTCGTCTTCATGCAATACGACCAGATCGCGCCCGACGATCGGCGGAACCTGCCGCGGCCCTCGATCGACACCGGCATGGGCCTGGAGCGCGTGTCCTCGATCCTTCAGGGCGTCCAGTCGGTCTACGACACCGATCTGTTCCGCAATCTGATCGAGGCCTCGGTCGACGCGACGGGCGTTCGCGCGGAGGGCGAGGCCGCCGCGAGCCACCGCGTCATCGCAGACCATCTGCGCTCGTCGAGCTTCCTCGTCGCCGAGGGCGTCCTGCCCGGCAACGAGGGGCGCGGCTACGTGCTCCGGCGGATCATGCGCCGCGCGATGCGGCACGCGCAGCTGCTCGGCGCGAAGGATCCCCTGATGCATCGCCTCGTCCCCGCGCTGGTGCGCGAGATGGGCGGCGCCTATCCGGAGCTCATGCGCGCGGAAAAGCTGATCGGGGAGACGCTGGAGCTGGAGGAGACGCGCTTCCGCACGACGCTCGCCCGTGGCCTCGGGCTGCTCGATGAGGCGACGGTCGACCTGAAGTCCGGCGACAGCCTGCCCGGCGAGACGGCTTTCAAACTCTACGACACCTATGGCTTCCCGCTTGACCTGACGCAGGACGCGCTGCGCCCGCGCGGCGTCTCGGTCGACGTGGACGGCTTTAATTCGGCTATGGAGCGTCAGAAGGCCGAAGCGCGCGCCGCGTGGTCGGGTTCCGGCGAGGCCGCGACCGAGACGATCTGGTTCCCGATCCGCGACCGCGCGGGCGCGACCGAGTTCCTCGGCTATGCCGAGGAGGAGGCCTCGGGCCAGGTCGTCGCGATCGTGAAGGACGGCGCCGAGGTCGATCGGCTGGCCTCGGGCGAAAGCGGGCTGATCGTGCTCAACCAGACGCCGTTCTATGGAGAGTCCGGCGGACAGGTCGGCGACCGTGGCGCGATGTCGGGCGACGGCGTCGCGGTCGATGTTTCGGACACGCAGAAGAAGCTCGGCGACCTCTTCGTCCACTCAGTCACGGTGCGCGAGGGCGCCGTCGCGGTCGGCGACGAGCTTCAACTTGCGGTCGACCATGTCCGGCGCTCGTCCGTGCGCGGCAACCACTCCGCGACGCACCTGTTGCACGAGGCGCTCCGCCTAACGCTGGGCGATCACATCGCCCAGAAGGGATCGCTGGTCGCGCCCGATCGGCTCCGTTTCGACTTCAGCCATCCGAAGCCGATCTCCGACGCCGAGCTCGCGGAGGTCGAGCGCCGCGCCAACGCCGTCGTCTGGCAGAACGATCCGGTGACCACGCGCGTGCTGCCGATCGCGGACGCGATGGAGTCCGGCGCGCGCGCGCTGTTCGGCGAGAAGTATGGCGACGAGGTGCGCGTGGTCTCGATGGGCCGCGCGGAGCCGGGCGTCAACAAGGCCTTCTCCGTCGAGCTCTGCGGCGGCACCCATGTGCGCTCGACCGGTGAGATCGGGCCGATCACCATCGTCGCGGAAAGCGGCGTCGCCTCCGGCGTGCGCCGAATCGAGGCGCTGACCGGCGAGGCGGCGCGTCTTCATCTTGAAGGGCAGAACGCGCGCGTCGCAGATCTCGCGGCCCTGCTCAAGGCTCCCGAAAGCGACATCGTCGCCCGCGTCGAGGCGCTGATCGAGGACCGCAAGCGCCTGGAGCGCGAACTGGTCGACGCGCGGAAGAAGCTCGCCATGGGCGGCGGCGCGGCCGGCGGCTCGGACGACGCCACCCGCGAGGTCGCGGGGGTCAAGCTGTTCGCCCGCACGGTCGAGGGCATCGAGATGAAGGACCTCAAGGGCCTCGTCGACGAGGCCAAGAAGGCGATCGGTTCGGGCGTCGCGGCGATCGTGGGCGTGACGTCCGAAGGCAAGGCGGGCGTCGTGGTCGGCGTGACCCCCGACCTGACGCAGCGCTTCAATGCGGTGGAGCTGGTTCGGGCCGCCTCGGCCGCGCTCGGCGGCTCGGGCGGCGGCGGCCGGCCGGACATGGCTCAGGCCGGCGGGCCGGACGGGGCCAAGGCCTCGGAGGCGCTCGACGCCGTCGCGGCGCGGCTTGCGGCGGCCTGAACCGCCGCAGACCCGACGACTTCAATCAGGAACGGTCGCGCCGCTCCGACGCCGTCGTCCGCGGCGCATCGCGGACGACGCCCGGCTGGGCGCGCGCCGCAGTCTTCGTGAGGTCCGGCGCCTGGCGCTCGACGGCCGTCCGGCCCTGCGCCGGGCTCGCGGCCTGCACGGGCTGCGTCGACGCGCAGGTCATGGCCGAGGCGAGAAAGCCGAAGAACAGCGCGGTCTGCTTGGTCGTCTTGTCCATAGTCGACCCCCTTATCGGATGGCTCGAATGCGATCGGCTCGCTGCGAGCGATCGACAGTCCAACCCGAAAGGGCCGGATAGAGTTCCTGAATAATTCTGGGTCGTTTCGTGGCGTTGCTCGCCACGATGATTAATAGACATTCAGATAAACAGATGTTCAGCGAGCTGTGTTGCATAGCAAAGGCCTGCGGCGCATGCGCCGCAGGCCAGATCGTCTAGGCGCTCGGTTCAGGCCATCGCCTTCTGCAGGTTCTCGTCGACCTTGTCGAGGAAGCCTTCGGTGGTCAGCCACTTCTGGGTGTCGCCGACCAGCAGCGCGAGATCCTTGGTCATGAAGCCGCTCTCGACGGTGTCGACGCAGACCTTCTCCAGCGTCTCGGCGAAGGTCTTGAGCTGCGCGTTGTCGTCCAGCTTGGCGCGATGGCCGAGGCCGCGCGTCCAGGCGAAGATCGAGGCGATCGAGTTGGTCGAGGTCGCCTTGCCCTTCTGGTGCTCGCGGTAGTGCCGAGTGACGGTGCCGTGCGCGGCCTCCGCCTCCATGATCTTGCCGTCGGGCGTGGTCAGCACCGAGGTCATCAGGCCGAGCGACCCGAACCCCTGCGCGACCGTGTCGGACTGCACGTCGCCGTCGTAGTTCTTGCAGGCCCAGACATAGCCGCCCGACCATTTCAGCGCCGAGGCCACCATGTCGTCGATCAGGCGGTGTTCGTACCAGATCTTCTTTTCCGTGAACTTGTCCTTGAACTCGGCCTCGTAGACCTCCTGGAAGATGTCCTTGAAGCGGCCGTCATAGGCCTTCAGGATCGTGTTCTTGGTCGAGAGATAGACCGGGTAGCCGCGGTTGAGGCCGTAGTTCAACGAGGCGCGCGCGAAGTCGCGGATCGAGTCGTCGAGGTTGTACATCGCCATGGCGACGCCCGAGCTCGGCGCGTCGAACACCTCGTGCTCGATGGTCTGGCCGTCCTCGCCGACGAACTTGATGGTCAGCTTGCCCTTGCCCGGGAACTTGAAGTCGGTCGCGCGGTACTGGTCGCCGAAGGCGTGGCGGCCGACGACGATCGGCTGCGTCCAGCCCGGCACGAGGCGCGGCACGTTCTTGCAGATGATCGGCTCGCGAAAGATCACGCCGCCGAGGATGTTGCGGATGGTGCCGTTCGGCGAGCGCCACATCTTCTTGAGCTTGAACTCCTCGACGCGGGCCTCGTCGGGCGTGATGGTGGCGCACTTCACGCCGACGCCGTGCTTCTTGATGGCTTCCGCCGCGTCCACCGTCACCTTGTCGTCGGTCGCGTCGCGATGCTCGACGCCGAGGTCGTAATATTCGAGGTCGAGGTCGAGATAGGGGTGGATCAGCTTGTCCTTGATCGCCTTCCAGATGATGCGCGTCATCTCGTCTCCGTCGAGCTCGACGACGGGGTTGGCGACCTTGATCTTCGACATCGGGAACTGGTCCTCGCGGTCAGGCGTGTGACGGGTTTGTGCAGCGCGTTCGTCTAGCACGCAGCCGCGAACAGCGCCAAGGTTGGCGCTGCTTTCGCGCCGTCTGCAGGGCCGCCGTTCAGTGCTTCTGAAAGCGCCCGAGAAGGCCGTAAAGACAGCCTTTGAACGCGACGTAGACCGCAAGGCTGACATAGCCGAGCGCGACGAGCTGCAGCATCTGGAGCGCGCCGCCCTCCATCAGCCCCCAGGCGCCGTTCTCCAGCACGAACTCGATATTGGCGTGAGCCGTCACGAGAAGGTTGGCGGTGGTCAGGCCGAACAGCGCTCCGAACAGGCCCATCATCGCGAAGGTTAGCGGCCAAGGGCCGTTGAAGATGAGATCAAGGGCTTTGCGCGCCGTCATCGCCTCGTCCTCTCCACGCCTCCGGGCTACGGCGGCGGTCGAGGCGGCGTTACGCAGCGCATGCCGCCTATTGCAATGCAGCACCTAGGAGGCCGGCTGCGTGAGACCTATCTTGCAGGCGCGCATCCCCGCGCGGTCAGCAACGAGGTCGACCATGTCAGACGCAGCCGCGCTGCGCGCATCATCGGTTGCGGACGAGCAGGGCGCCGGCCCGCTGGTCGTGTTCGTCGCGGCGGTCGCCTGCGGGATCATCGTCGCCAACCTCTATTACGCCCAGCCGCTGGTCGACCTGATCGCGCGCGACCTCTCGATCTCGCCGTCGGCCGCGAGCGCCGTCGTGGCGCTGACCCAGATCGGCTACGCCGTCGGCCTGATTCTCGTCGCGCCGCTGGTCGACCTGTTCGAGAGCCGGCGCCTGCTCACGCTGACGCTCGGCGCGGCGGTCGCGGCGCTCGTGCTCGCCGCGACCGCGCCGAGCGGGGCGGTGTTCCTCGCCGCCGCGCTGCTGATCGGCGTCGCCTCCGTCGCGGCGCAGATGCTGCTGCCGCTGGTCGCCGGAATGGAGCCGGAGGCGACGCGCGGGCGCGTGGTCGGAACCATCATGAGCGGCCTGCTGTTCGGCATCCTGCTCGCGCGGCCGGTCGCGGGCGTCGTCGCGGACTGGTTCGGCTGGCGAGCGGTGTTCGGCCTGTCGGCCGCGCTCACAATCGCCACGGGGCTCGCGCTGCGCTCGCTCATTCCCTCCCGCCGGCCAAAGGGCGGCATGGCCTACGGCGCCTTTCTCGCCTCCATGCTGGACCTGCTGCGCGAGCATCCGACGCTGCGCCGCCGGGCGCTCTACCAGGCGAGCCTGTTCGCGGCCTTTTCCATGTTCTGGACGGCCTCGCCGATGCGGCTGTCCGAGGCCTACGGCCTGTCGCACAGCTGGATCGGTCTGTTCGCGCTGGCCGGCGCCGGCGGGGCGCTGATCGCCCCGGTCGCGGGTCGCTGGGCCGATAGCGGTCTGACGCGGCCGGGCACGGTCGCCGCCATCGCGAGCGTCGCGCTCGGCTTCGCTGTCGCCGGCGCCGACGGGCTGGCCGAGGTCGCCTGGGTCGGCGTCGGCGCGCTGCTGTTCGGCGCCATCGTGCTGGACATGGGGGTGCAGGCCAACATGATCTTCGGTCAGCGGACGATCTACGCGCTGAACCCTGCCGCCCGCGGGCGCATCAACGGGCTCTATGTCGCGATCCTGTTCCTCGGCGGCGCCTTCGGCTCCGCGATTACGAGCCCGCTGATGACGCATCTCGGCTGGGCCGCGACCGCCGCCGTCGGTGCCGTGCTGCCTCTCGTCGCGCTGGCCTTTGCGGCGCTCGATCGCGGAGACGGCTGAAGGGTTCGCCCGCGGACGAAGCCGTGCTATCGGCCCCGCTCGCCAAGCCGAGGGCCAGATGGCCGGAACCGACCACAGCAAGACCGATCTCGCCGCCTCCCTGCCGAAGGGGCCTGTCATCATCCTCGTCGAGCCGCAGCTCGCCGAGAATGTCGGCTCCGTCGCGCGGGCGATGGCGAATTTCGCGCTGTCGGAGCTGCGCGTCGTACGGGGGCGGGCGCAGGCGGACGGCGAGAAGGCCCGCGTCTTCGCGGCCGGCGCGCATCACGTCATCGATGCGGCGAGGCATTTCGACCGGGTGGAGGACGCGCTCGCCGACCTTACCCTGGTGCTCGCCACGACGGCGCGTGAGCGCGGACAGGCCAAGCCCGTCGACGCGCCGCAGGCGGCGGCGGAGCGCGTGGTCGCGGAAGCGACTGCGGGCGGGCGCGCCGGCGTGATGTTCGGCCGCGAGCGCACCGGGCTCGAGAACGACGAGATCTCGCTCGCCGCCCGCGTCGTGACCTTTCCGGTCAACCCGGCCTACGCGAGCCTGAATCTCGCCCAGGCGGTGCTGCTCGTCGGCTACGAGTGGTTCAAGGCCGCGACCGGCGGCGCGCCGGCCTTCGAGATGCCGACGAAGTCGCCGGCCGCCACGCACGAGCAGATCTCGGCGCTGTTCGCCCATATCGAGGGCGAGCTCGACGACGGCGGCTTCTTCCGCGCGCCCGACAAGCGCGCCTCGATGGTGCGCAACATCCGCAACATGATCCACCGCATGGAGCCGAGCCTTCAGGACGTGCGCACCCTCCACGGCATGGTCGCGGCGCTGTCCGACGGCCGGCCCGGGCCGGAAGGCCGGGGGCGGACCTATCTGAAGCCGCTGAAGGACGTGGAGGAGTGAACGACGGCGCTTGCGGCGATTGATTATTGTACGTACATTAATGTGCGGTGAGGCTTCCCGGAATGTTCGATCCAAATCCGGTCAAGTCTGACGCGAACATGCGAAAGCATGGTCTTACTTTCGAACAGGCCGAAGGGTTCGACTGGAGCAGCGCGCTTGAATCACGGGATGAGCGGAAGCCTTATCTGGAGGTGAGGACGGTCGCGGTCGGGTTTGTTGGTTCGAGGCTGTGCGTCCTGACGTTCACCCGCAGAGGCCAGCGCATCAGGATCATCAGCTTCCGAAAAGCCAACGACAGGGAGGCGGATAGGTTTGAGCGATTTTACCGATGACCGGGCCGAACTCCGGCGACGGATCCGCGCGTATCGCGAGTCTCTCACGCCCGAAGAAGACGCCGCGATCACCGCGGCGGCCGAGGCCGATCCGGATAATCCGCCCCTCACCGACGAGGATTTCGCGCGCATGGTCCCGTCACGCGGCCGGCCGCGGCTGGAGCGGCCGAAGGTGCCGGTGACGCTTCGCATCGATGCGGACGTGGTCGAGCGCTTCAAGGCCGGCGGCAAGGGATGGCAGTCGCGCATGAACGAGGCGCTGAAGAAGGCCGCGGGCTGACTGAGCCGCGCCTTGCGCCGCGCCGCTCACGTGCTAGGACGCCCGCGCCCACCCAACTCCGCGAGCGCGTTCCCATGATCCCCCGCTACTCCCGTCCCGAAATGGCCGACATCTGGTCGCCCGAGACGCGGTTCCGCATCTGGTTCGAGATCGAGGCGCACGCCTGCGACGCGCTCGCCGAGCTCGGCGTAATCCCGAAGGAAGCGGCGAAGACCATCTGGGAGAAGGGCGGGGCGGCGACCTTCGACGTCGAACGGATCGACGAGATCGAGCGGGTGACGAAGCACGACGTCATCGCCTTCCTCACCCATCTCGCGGAGTTCGTCGGGCCGGACTCGCGCTTCGTGCATCAGGGCATGACGTCGTCCGACGTGCTCGACACGTGCCTTGCGGTGCAGCTCAGCCGAGCGGCCGACATCCTGATCGCGGACGTCGACCGGCTGCTCGAGGCGCTGAAAACGCGCGCGATGGAGCACAAGTTCACGCCGACGATCGGGCGCAGCCACGGCATCCACGCCGAGCCGACCACCTTCGGCCTGAAGCTCGCCGGCTACTATGTCGAGTTCCAGCGCGCCCGCGAACGCCTCGAAGCCGCGAAGAAGGAGATCGCCACCTGCGCGATTTCGGGCGCCGTCGGCACCTTCGCCAACATCGATCCGCGCGTCGAAGAGCACGTCGCCGAAAAGCTCGGCCTGACGGTGGAGCCCGTCTCGACGCAGGTCATCCCGCGCGACCGTCACGCCATGTTCTTCGCCGTTCTCGGCGTGGTCGCCTCTTCAGCCGAGCGGCTCGCGATCGAGATCCGCCACCTGCAGCGCACCGAGGTGCTGGAAGCGGAGGAGTTCTTCTCGGAAGGCCAGAAGGGCTCTTCCGCCATGCCGCACAAGCGCAATCCGGTGCTGACCGAGAACGTCACCGGCCTCGCCCGCATGGTGCGCGCCTATGCGCTGCCGGCGATGGAGAATGTCGCGCTCTGGCACGAGCGCGACATCTCCCACTCTTCCGTCGAACGCATGATCGGGCCGGACGCGACGGTGACGCTCGACTTCGCGCTGAACCGGCTCGCGGGCGTGGTCGAGAAGCTGCTGGTCTACCCGGAGCGCATGCAGGCGAATTTGGACCGGCTCGGCGGTCTCGTCCATTCGCAGCGCGTGCTTCTCGCGTTGACCCAGAAGGGCGCGAGCCGCGAGGACGCCTATCGTCTGGTCCAGCGGAACGCCATGCCGGTCTGGCGCGGGGAGGGCGATTTCCTCACTCTGCTCAAGGCCGATCAGGAGGTCCGCGGCTTTCTGAGCGAGGCCGAGATCGAAGAGGCCTTCGACCTCGGCTATCACTTCAAGGCCGTCGAAACGACCTTCGCCCGGGTGTTCGGCGCGGGCTGACGCGCCTCAGCGGTCCCCGCGACCGGTTCCGCCGCCTCCACCGCCGCCGGCCCGGTCGAGGCCGACCCGGTCCCCGCGATCGGAGGACCCGCCGCCCGGCGTGCGTCCGCCGCCGTCGCTCGGACCGCGCCGCTCGACCGGGCTCGCGACCGTCCGCCCCTCGTCGCGTCCGGCGCGCGGCTCGACGGGCTCGCGCCGAGGTTCGCTCCGGCCGCCGCCCTCCCGACCGGAAGGCCCGCGCGGATCGACGGACACCGTGCTGCCGCCCTCGCGCTCGCGCCGCTCGCCGCCGTCGTTGCGGCCTGCGCGGTCTCGGTCGTGCGGGACGAGGCGCTGGTCGACCCTCGGAGGACGGTTGGTGCGCCCGTCGCGGGTGTCGCCGGGGCCGTCGCGGTCGACGCGCGCGCGCTCCATCGGCTTGAAGCGCTCCTCCGCGCGGGGCGGACGGTTGGTGCGGCCGTCGCGGACGTCGCCCGGCCTGTCGCGACCGCCGCCCCGCCGCCAGGTCTCCCGCCAGCCCGTCACGCCCGGACGGCGCGCGTACCAGCGTCCGCCCCAGTAATAATAGCCGCCGCGGATGTAGTA
Organism: Chelatococcus sambhunathii; assembly: GCA_031316315.1. Taxonomy (GTDB): domain Bacteria; phylum Pseudomonadota; class Alphaproteobacteria; order Rhizobiales; family Methylopilaceae; genus Methylopila. Next base: position 87,045 of record JADBEO010000006.1, on the reverse strand, counting down.
GGGCCGGCTCTCGTAATAGCCGCCGATCGACAGGCCGTAGATCTCTTCGGGATCATCGCGCTCGATGACGAACGGTCCGCCGTCATCCTCTTCCTGATAGACGCGAACGCGCGTGCGGCGCCCGCCGTCGTCGAGATAGCTCCGCGCGACGTAGCCGCTGTCGCCGCCCATGCTGATCTCGCACCACTCGCCCCGGCAATCGAGGATCCGGACGACCTCGCCGGCGGGCAACTGGTCGATGACCTCGTAGTTCGTGCCGGGGCCGGAGCGGACGTTCACGTCGGTTGTGGCGGTGGCGGTCTGGGCGAGGGCCGCCGAGCCCCCGAGCAGCCATGCGGCGGAGGCGATCAACGGGATCAATCGGGCGGCCATGCTGAGGAACTCCTCTCCGATCTAGTGCGGCCAGCCGCAGCGCAGCGCGCCGCGAGGCTGTGAGATAGGGCGTCGACCGTTCTACGCGCGCCTGCGCGCCGCCCCGCGCCGTAGGCCGCCGTTCGATCGATCGTCGTGACAGGCATAAGCGCCGAGAAAGGCGCTGGAATGGCAGGGAGACCGCGTGCGTCGTCGGTCCCCGGGTCACCCGCCGGGGCCGGCGCCCGTCGCCGGAGCGTCGAACACGTCGGCCAAAGCGCGTTCCGCTCCCTTCGCCAGAAAGTCGAGGTCCGTCCCGAGCGCGATCATCGAGAAGCCGCGCCGCAGATAGTCGGAGGCGAAAGCCGGCGTGTTGGCGTAGATTGCGACCGGCTTGCCGGAGCGGCGGGCGGCGGCGAGCACCCTGTCGAGCGCGCCGACCACTTTGGGATGGGCTGGATCGACCGCAGTCCCGCCGCTCAGCGACACCGATAGATCGTTCGGGCCGATCAGCAGGGCGTCGACGCCCTCGACCGCCACGATCTCGTCGACGTTGGCCAGGCCGCGCTCGGTTTCGATCATGGCGATGGCGAGCGTCAGGTCGTTGGCCTGGGCCAGATAGCTCTCGCGATCGAGCCCGAGCAGACCGGCGGCCCGGATCGGCCCCCAGCTGCGGCGGCCGACGGGCGGAAACTTCAGCGCGTCCACCAGGGCGCGAGCGTCCGCGGCCGAATCGATCATCGGCGCGATCACCCCGGCCGCGCCGACGTCGAGCGCCCGCGCGCCGAGCCCGTAGCCGTTCAGCGGGAGCCGGACCAGCGCGGGCGTTCCCGCCAGCGCGGCGGCGGCGATCCCGGCGACGATCGCGTCGAAATCGGCGTAGCCGTGCTGGGCGTCGAGCGTGACGGAGGAGAAGCCGGCGCGCGCGACCGCCTCGACGGCAGGCGGGTAGGGCAAGGCGAGCCAAGCCATGAAGTGCGGCCGCCCGGTCTCGAGCGCGCCGCGCATCGTCCGCGGCCGCGCGGCGTCCGGCGGCGCTTCGCGATCCGTGGCCAGGATCAGCTCTCCGAAGCGATCTGCTGCTGCGCGACCGCGAGCAACTCGTCCATCGTGCGCCGGATCTGATGGTCGGACTGATCCACGCCGGCCGCGTCGAAATCACGACGCACCTTGCGGAAGACGTCGTGGTCGCCCTCCTCCTCGAAGTCGGACATCACGACCGCTTTGGCGTAGCGCTGCGCGTCATCGTCGGACTTGCCGAGCTTCTCCGCCGCCCAGAGGCCGAGCAGGCGATTGCGCCGCGCCAGAGCGCGGAACCTCAGTTCCTCGTCGTGGACGAACATGGCCTCCATGGCCTGTTCGCGGCTGTCGAAGGTGGTCATCGGATCTGCCTGTGCCGCTCGTCCGCCGCGTCGTTCGCGGCTGCCCCGCAGAATGAAACGCGGCAATTGTGGCAAAGGAAGGCGGGAGACGCCAATTTCGACAAGCGTTTTCGCCCGCTTTTTCTCCGGGAAGGCTGGCCGCGGCGGTTCGACGGCCGATCGTCTTGGCATCGGCCGGGCGCGCGCTTACATTCCTCGGTGCCGTGGGCTGCGTCGTCGTCAGGCTGCAGCCGCCGCGAAAGGCCTCTTGATGAATCCGAATTTCCGGAACTTCGCCCTCTGGGTGATCATCGTCCTGCTCCTGCTGGCGCTGTTCACGCTGTTCCAGAATCCAGGCAATCGCGCTCAGACGAACGACATCTCGTTCTCCGAGCTTCTCAGCCAGGTCGACAGCGGCAGCGTGCGCTCCGTGACGATCGAAGGCCAGAACATCTCGGGCCAGTACACCAACGGCGCCCAGTTCCAGACCTACGCGCCGAACGACCCGGGCCTTGTGCAGCGGCTCTACGGCAAGGGCGTAGCGATCAACGCCAAGCCCCCGGGCGAAAACTTCCCGTGGTTCGTCGCCCTGCTGCTGCAGTGGCTGCCTTTCATCGCGCTGATCGGCGTGTGGATCTTTCTGTCGCGCCAGATGCAGGGCGGGGCCGGCAAGGCCATGGGCTTCGGCAAGTCGAAGGCAAAGCTCCTCACCGAGGCGCATGGCCGCGTGACCTTCGAGGACGTCGCCGGCGTCGACGAGGCCAAGGGCGACCTCGAGGAGATCGTCGAGTTCCTGCGCGACCCGCAGAAGTTCCAGCGGCTCGGCGGACGGATCCCGCGCGGCGTGCTGCTCGTCGGGCCTCCCGGCACGGGCAAGACGCTGATCGCGCGCGCTGTGGCCGGCGAAGCCAACGTGCCGTTCTTCACGATCTCGGGTTCCGACTTCGTCGAGATGTTCGTCGGCGTCGGCGCGAGCCGCGTGCGCGACATGTTCGAGCAGGCCAAGAAGAACGCGCCCTGCATCATCTTCATCGACGAGATCGACGCGGTCGGCCGGCACCGCGGCGCGGGCCTCGGCGGCGGCAACGACGAGCGCGAGCAGACGCTGAACCAGCTGCTGGTCGAGATGGACGGCTTCGAGGCGAACGAGGGCATCATCCTGATCGCCGCGACCAACCGTCCGGACGTGCTTGACCCCGCGCTGCTGCGTCCGGGCCGCTTCGACCGCCAGGTCGTGGTGCCGAATCCCGACATCATCGGCCGCGAGAAGATCCTGAAGGTCCATGTCCGCAAGGTGCCGCTGGCGCCGGACGTCGACCTCAAGACCATCGCACGCGGCACTCCCGGCTTTTCGGGCGCGGACCTGATGAACCTCGTCAACGAGGCGGCGCTGCTCGCGGCCCGGCGCTCGAAGCGCATGGTCACCTCGGCCGAGTTCGACTCGGCCAAGGACAAGATCATGATGGGCGCCGAGCGTCGCATGGTCATGACCGACGAGGAGAAGAAGGTCACCGCCTATCACGAGGCCGGCCACGCCATCGTCGCGCTCTACACGCCGGCGAACGATCCGATCCACAAGGCGACGATCATCCCGCGCGGCCGCGCGCTCGGCATGGTGCAGTACCTGCCGGAGCGCGACCAGATCTCCATCTCCTACGAGCAGCTGACGTCGAGGCTCGCGATGGCGATGGGCGGGCGCGTCGCGGAGGAGGTTTTCTTCGGCGACGAGAAGGTGACCGCCGGCGCTCAGTCCGACATCCAGATGGCGACCAACATCGCCCGTGGGATGGTAACGCGCTGGGGTTTCTCGAAAGAGCTCGGCACGGTCGCCTATGGCGAGAATCAGGACGAGGTGTTCCTCGGAATGTCGGTCGCGCGCCAGCAGAACGTCTCTGGCACGACGATGCTGAAGATCGACAACGAGATCAAACGCTTCATCGACGAAGGCTACGAGACGGCGAAGCGCATCATCACCGAGCACAAGGACCAGATGGACGCGCTCGCCAAGGCGCTTCTCGAATATGAGACGCTGACCGGCGAGGAGATCAAGGAGCTGCTGGCCGGCCGTCCGCCGGTCCGCGAGTCGACCGACGAACCGCCGGCGCCGCGCGGCTCGTCCGTTCCCTCCGCCGGGAAGCCGCGCCCCAAGCCCGACGGCGGGCTGGAGCCGCAGCCGAGCGCGTGAGCGCCTCCAATGCTTGCGAGAAGGCCGGGCCATGCGCCCGGCCTTTTTCGTTTCAGCTCAAATGGCGCGCAGCCAGGAGAACAGGATTGACATCATTTCAATATTCATAGGAATATTGAAATATGGACGAGCCCGAAGCCCTTGCTGCTTTCGCCGCGTTGGCGCAGGAGACGCGCCTGCGCCTTCTGCGGCGTTTCGTGCGGGCGGGGCCGGAGGGCGTCTCGGCCGGCGCGGCCGCGGAGGCCGTCGACGTTTCGCCGTCGAACGTCAGCTTCCACCTGAAAGAACTGGAGCGCGCCGGGCTCGTCCGCTCCCGTCGGGACGGCCGCTCGATCATCTACGCTGCCGACTACGACGCCATCGGCGAGCTTGTGCGCTTCCTCATGGAGGACTGCTGCTCGGGCCGTCCAGAAATCTGCGCGCCGGGCCTTTCGCCGCGCGCATGCGCCGAGACGGCCGATGGTTGAGCTCAGGCGGCGGCTCGCCGGCGAGTTCCTGGGCAGCGCGTTTCTGGTCGCAGCCGTCGTGGGGTCCGGCATCATGGCGTCCTCGCTTACGCGCGACGTCGCCGTCGCGCTGCTCGCCAACACCGTCGCGACCGGCGCGATCCTCGTCGTCCTGATCACGATTTTCGGTCCCGTTTCCGGCGCGCATTTCAATCCGGCGATCTCGCTCGCCTTCGCGTTGCGCGGCGAGCTTTCATGGCGCGATTTCCGGCGATACGTCGCCGCGCAGGTCGCCGGCGCCATCACCGGCGTCGCCGCGGCGCATCTGATGTTCGGCCGCGCCGTCTTCCAAGTCTCGCAGACGGCGCGCACGGGCCCGGCGCAGTGGTTTTCCGAGGGCGTCGCCGCCTTCGGGCTCGCTCTCGTCATCCTGCTCGGCCTTCGCGGCGAGCGCGGATCCGTCGCCTGGCTCGTCGGCCTCTACGTCTCGGCCGGCTACTGGTTCACCGCCTCGACATGCTTCGCCAACCCGGCCGTCGCGCTCGCTCGATCGTTGACCGACAGCTTCGCCGGAGTGCGCCCGATCGATTTGCCCGGCTTCCTGCTCGCAGAACTGGTCGGGACGCTCCTGGCGCTCGCCGCGTCCTCATTCATCCTGGGTCCGCGGAGGGCCGAAGCATGACGATCACCATTTTCCACAACCCCGCATGCGGGACGTCGCGCAACACGCTGGCCATGATCCGCGCGAGCGGCGAAGAGCCGGTGGTGATCGAGTATCTGGAAACGCCTCCAACGCGCGAGCGGCTCGTGGGCCTCATCGCCGCGATGGCGATCTCGCCGCGCGATCTGCTGCGCCGAAAGGGGACGCCCTATGACGAGCTCGGGCTCGACGATCCGGGCCTGTCGGACGACGCCCTGATCGACGCGATGATCGCGCATCCGCTCCTCATCAACAGGCCGATCGTGGAGGCTCCGCGCGGAACGCGGCTCTGCCGGCCGTCCGAGGTCGTGCTGGAGCTGGTCGAAAACGCTCCCGAAGCCTTCACCAAGGAAGACGGGACGCCGGTCTCCGCGCCGCAGGGCCGCCGGTGAGCGACGGTCTCCCCAATCTCGACGTCCGCTCATTCCGGCGGCCCGACCTCGGAGCGCTCGAGGAAGCGGTCGCGTCGCACCCGCCGCGTATCCTCCTGCTCTACGGATCGATCAGGGAGCGCTCCTACAGCCGCTTCCTCACGCTCGAGGCGGAGCGGCTGCTTCGCGCCATGGGAGCGGAGACGCGGATCTATCATGCCGACGGCCTGCCGCTGCCCGACGACGCTCCCGACACGCACCCCAAGGTCCAGGAACTGCGGGAGGCGATGCTTTGGTCCGAGGGGCAGGTCTGGACCAGCCCCGAGCGCCACGGGGCGATGAGCGCGACGTTGAAGGCGCAGATCGACTGGATCCCGCTTCCAGGCGGCGCGATCCGGCCGACGCAGGGGCGTACCCTGGCGCTGATGCAGGTCTCCGGCGGGTCGCAGTCCTTCAACGCCGTAAATCAGATGCGCGTGCTGGGACGCTGGATGCGGATGATCACGATCCCGAACCAGTCGTCCGTCGCCAAGGCCTATCAGGAGTTCGACGACGACGGCCGGATGCGGTCGTCCTCCTACTACGACCGGGTGGTGGACGTGATGGAGGAACTCGTGCGCTTCACTCTGCTGACGCGCGGCGTCTCGGATCGTTTGACGGACCGCTACAGCGAGAGGAAAGAAGCGCAGGCGGCGCTTGACGTGCGCATGCGTCTCGACGCCATCTGAGATCGCGACGCCACCGATAGCCGCCCGGCGACGCACACGCTTTTTGAACGCGGGCGGCGTATACTCGCCACAAACGGGGGGTCTTGAGACCCAACCGGCGGCCATCGCCGTGGACCAGTTCTTGGGGGCGTTCGCGCATGACGCGCAGATATTTCGGCACGGACGGCATCCGGGGGCGTTCCAACACCTTTCCGATAACGCCGGACCTTGCGCTCAAGGTCGGCATGGCGGCGGGCCTCGCCTTCCGCCGCGGCGACTACCGGCATCGCGTCGTCATCGGCAAGGATACGCGCTTGTCCGGCTACATGCTGGAGAGCGCGCTGCAGGCGGGCTTCACCTCTGTTGGCGTCGACGTGCTGCTGGTCGGCCCGATGCCGACCCCGGCGGTCGCGCACATCACGCGTTCGATGCGCGCCGATCTCGGCGTGATGATCTCCGCCTCGCACAACCCCTATGACGACAACGGCATCAAGCTGTTCGCGCCGGACGGATACAAGCTGTCCGACCAGGTTGAGCTTGAGATCGAGCGCCTGATCGACTCCGACCTGACGCGCAGCTACGCGCCGTCTGCCGCGATCGGCCGCGCCAAGCGGATCGACGACGCCCAGGCGCGCTACATCGAGTTCGCCAAGCGCACGGTCGACCGCAACCTGTCGCTCGAGGGCCTGCGCGTCGTGATCGACTGCGCCAATGGGGCCGCCTACCGCGTCGCCCCGGAAGCGCTTTGGGAGCTCGGCGCCGAGGTCGTCGCCATCGGCGTCGAGCCGAACGGCTTCAACATCAACAAGGACGTCGGATCGACCGCTCCGTCGGCCCTGATCGCGAAGGTCCGCGAGACCCGCGCCGACATCGGCGTCGCGCTTGATGGGGACGCCGACCGGGTCATCATCGTCGACGAGAAGGGACAGGTCGTCGACGGCGACCAGCTGATGGCGGTGGTGGCCGCGACCTGGGCGGAGGACGGCCGCCTGTCCGCCCCCGGCCTCGTCTCGACGGTGATGTCGAACCTCGGCTTCGAGAGGTATCTGTCGACGATCGGTCTGACGCTCGAGCGCACGCCGGTGGGCGACCGCTACGTCGTCGAGCGGATGCGCGCGCAGGGCTACAATCTCGGCGGCGAGCCTTCCGGCCACATCGTCATGTCCGACTACGCCACCACGGGCGACGGACTGGTCGCCGCGCTCCAGCTGCTCGGCGTCGTGCAGAAGGCCGGCCGGCCGGTCTCGGAGGTCTGCCACCGTTTCGAGCCGCTGCCGCAGATCCTCAAGAACGTCCGCTACAAGGCGGGACAGCCGCTCGAAGACGATCAGGTGAAATCCGCCATCGCCGCCGCGACCGTGCGGCTCGGAGCCGAGGGGCGCCTTGTCATCCGCCCGTCCGGCACCGAACCCGTCATCCGCGTCATGGCGGAAGGCGATGACCGGGACCTCGTCGCGAACGTCGTCGACGACGTCGCCGACGTGATCCGCCGCGTGGCCGCCTAAGCAGATCTTCCGCATTCTTCGAACGCCGGTTCCCCGCGTGCGCCGCGCGCGAGGGCGCGAGCGAGCGCGCAGTCGGACCCGTGCCGGTTGTGGCTTCGCTGCATCAGCAGAGACTGTGTAGTAAAGACGCCGTGGTTAAAAGTTAAGGTTAAACACCCATTAAGGAATGACTGGCAGATTCAGCGGCGTGACGACATAGAGGGCGCCGTCGCGGGCGCGCTCTTCCATGCAAGGACGCGCCATATGGCCAAGCTTACGACCTACGCGCTCGCGGGCGCGCTCGCTTTCGCGCTCGCGCCGGTCGCGGGCTACGCCGCCGATCTGCCGGAGCCTCCGGCGCTTGAGCCCGTCGCCCCGGTGGAGTTCGGCTCCGCCTGGTATCTGCGCGGCGACGTCGGATACAAGGTCTATCGCGATCCCAAGGCCAAGTACGACAACCCGGCCTATCGCGCCGCCGGCATCTCGAACTTCGGCGGCGAGGACATGGACCACGCGGCCGTCATCGGCGGCGGCGTCGGCTACAAGTTCAACAACCACTTCCGCTCCGACCTGACGGTCGACTACGAGACCCCGTCCGAATTCAAGGGCAAGCTGCCCTGCATCGCCGGCCCGGGCTGCCTCAAGGCGAGCGACAACAAGACCAAGATCTCCGCGACCACGGTTCTGCTCAACGGTTACTTCGACATCGCGACCTTCGGCGGCATCACGCCCTACGTCGGCGGCGGCGTCGGCTTCTCCTACGTCGACATGGACAAGCTGAAGTACACCGACTACCCGACCAAGTGCGGCTGCTCGGTCTCCGGCTCCTACAAGGGCGACGACAAGTGGAACTTCGCCTACGCCCTCATGGCGGGCGTCGGCTACAACGTGACGGACAACCTGGTCATCGACGCGAACTACCGCTTCCTCGACCTCGGCGAGGCCCGGACCAAGTCGATCAAGGCCGCCGGCGCCGCCGGCAAGGTCAAGGTCGAAGACATCCAGGCGCACGAGTTCCGCGTCGGCTTCCGCTACCTGCTCGACTGATCTTCCGAAGACTTGCGCGACCGCTGGCGGCGGGTCCGAAAGGGCCCGCCGCTTTCATTCGTTATATCCTATCGGCTGATAAAAAATTCCGCTTGACGAGCGTGGTCGAGCGGGAGTAGCGCTCGCGGCGGGCCACCTCTCCCCACCGAGAGGCGACCATCTGAAAGGGTGGCTATCATGACGACGACTGCGCCGGCCGTTCGGCCGAACAATCCCAATTTCTCTTCCGGTCCCTGCTCCAAGCGCCCCGGCTGGTCGCTCCAGTCGCTGTCCGGCGCCGCGCTCGGCCGATCGCATCGCTCCAAGCTCGGCAAGACCAAGCTCAGGCAAGCGATCGACCTCACCCGCGAGGTTCTCGAGGTTCCGGCGACGCATCGCATCGCGATCGTGCCCGGCTCGGACACCGGCGCCGTCGAGATGGCGATGTGGTCGCTGCTCGGGCCGCGCGGCGTCGAGGTGCTCGCCTGGGAGAGCTTCGGCTCGGTCTGGGTGACCGACGCCGTCAAGCAGCTCCGGCTTCCGAACACCCACGCGAAGGTCGCCGACTTCGGCAAGCTGCCGGATCTCGCGGCGGTCGACTTCGAGAACGACGTCGTCTTCACCTGGAACGGCACCACCGCTGGCGTGCGCGTGCCAAACGCCGACTGGATCCCCTCGGACCGCGGCGGCCTGACGATCTGCGACGCGACGTCGGCGGCCTTCGCCATGCCGCTCGACTACGACAAGCTCGATGTCGTGACCTTCTCCTGGCAGAAGATCATGGGCGGGGAGGCCGCGCATGGCGTGCTGATCATGGGCCCGCGCGCCGTCGAGCGCCTGGAGAGCTTCACGCCGTCCTGGCCGCTGCCGAAGCTGTTCCGCATGACCAAGAACGGCAAGATCGACGAGGCCCTGTTCCAGGGCGAGACGATCAACACGCCGTCCATGCTTGCGGTCGAGGACTATCTCGACGCGCTGAACTGGGGGAAGTCGATCGGCGGCCTCAAGGCGCTGATCGCGCGCGCCGACGCCAACGCCAAGGCCGTGGCGGACTTCGTCGAGCGTACGCCCTGGATCGACTTTCTCGCCGAGGATCCGGCGACGCGCACCAATACGGGCGTCTGCCTCAGGATCGTCGATCCGGAGGTTCTCGCGATGGCGCCCGAGGCGCAGGCCGCGCTCGCCAAGTCGATCGTCGATCGGCTCGAAGGCCTCGGCGTCGCCTATGACTTCGGCTCCTATCGCGACGCGCCGGCGGGTTTCCGGATCTGGTGCGGAGCGACCGTGGAGACCTCCGACGTCCTCGCGCTCACCGAGTGGCTCGACTGGGCCTACGCCGAAGCGCGCGCCGGGTTCGCCCGCGCGGCCTGACCTTGTCGGCGGCGGGCGGATCGACGGCCGCCGCAGACCTGATCGTCCGGAGGCTTAGCCGATGTTCCTTCCCGAGAACGACCTCGAACGCGCCCTGGTGCGCGCGGCCGACGATCCGGCGGCGCGGGCTCCGTTCCTGAAGACGCTCCTCGACGCGGAACTCGCCTTCGCGCTCGTCGACGCCGGCAAGGACGGCTACCACGTGCCGGAGCTCGAGGAGGGCGGCGAGGTGTTCGTGCCGATCTTCACCTCCGAGAAGCGGGTCGAGCCCGCCTTCGGCGGCGAGACGATGTTCGTCGTCAGGCAGACGCTGCGGCAGATCCTGGAGCAGGTGGAGGGCGCGAACTTCGTGCTCAACCCCGGCTCCGACTACGGCCGCGAGCTGAGCGCCGCCGACGTCAAGGCGATGCTCGCCGGCGACTTCGAGGCGGCGGCGGAGAGCGACGACGGTCCGGACGACAACGAGTTCGGCCTGCCGGCGGCTGTCGGCAAGCCGACGCCGATGCCGACCCACATCACAACGCCGCTCGCCCGGATGCTCGCCGCGATCCGGGAGGTGAAGTCCGCGCATATCGCGCAGGCGCTGTTTCCCGATCCGGACGGCACAAAGCGGCTTGTTATCGGCATTGAGACCGACGGCGACCTCGACTTCGTGCTCGATCGCGTGACCCAGCTGCTCGACCGGGTCGCGAAAGCGTCCGACGTCATTGATTTCGTCCCGATCCCAGGCTCGCCGCTGGATGGTTATTTCCAGCGCGATGTGAACCCCTTCTACAAGAAGGCGGAAGCTTAGCCGACGTAACGACTGCGCATGCGTGACTGAACAGGGCCGCCAGGAGCCTCGGCGGCCGCAGGAGACCTGCGTCCGGTCCTCAGGGGCGCGCATCGAAAAGGAGCCCTTCATGGCCCCCCGCGTCCTCGTATCCGACAAGCTCTCCACCGCAGCGATCGACATCTTCAAGAGCCGCGGCGTGGAGGTCGATTTCAGGCCCGATCTCGGCAAGGACAAGGAGGCGCTGGCCGCCGTCATCGGCGACTATGACGGCCTCGCGATCCGCTCGGCGACCAAGGTGACGCCGAAGATCCTGGAGCGCGCGACGAGGCTGAAGGTCGTCGGCCGCGCCGGCATCGGCGTCGACAATGTCGACCTGCCGGCCGCGACCGCGAAGGGCGTGATCGTGATGAACACGCCCTTCGGCAACTCCATCACCACCGCCGAGCACGCCATCGCGATGATGTTCGCGGTCGCGCGAGAAATTCCCGCCGCCGACGCCTCGACCCAGGCGGGCAAGTGGGAGAAGAACCGTTTCATGGGCGTCGAGATCACCGCCAAGACGCTCGGCCTGATCGGCTGCGGCAACATCGGCTCGGTGGTCGCCGACCGCGCCATCGGCCTCAAGATGCGAGTGATCGCCTACGATCCATTCCTGTCGGCCGAGCGGGCGCAGGAGCTCGGCGTCGAGAAGGTCGAACTCGACGATCTGTTCGCGAGGGCCGACTTCATCTCGCTGCACGTGCCGCTGACCGAGAAGACGCGCAACATCGTCGACGCGGCCGCGCTCGCGAAGATGAAGAAGGGCGTGCGCATCATCAATTGCGCCCGCGGCGGCCTTGTCGACGAGCAGGCGCTCCGCGCGGCGCTCGACGCCGGCCATGTCGCAGGCGCCGGCGTCGACGTCTTCGTGGAGGAGCCGGCGGAGGCCAACCCGCTGTTCGGGCATCCGGCCGTCGTCTGCACGCCGCATCTCGGCGCGGCGACGACGGAGGCGCAGGAGAACGTCGCGCTGCAGGTCGCCGAGCAGATGTCGGACTATCTGATCCGCGGCGCGATCTCGAACGCGGTCAACGCGCCCTCGATCACCGCCGAGGAGGCGCCCCGGCTAAAGCCCTTCGTCGCGCTCGCCGAGCGCCTCGGCTCATTCGCAGGCCAGCTTACCGACGCGCCGATGAAGACCATCCGCATCGAATATGAGGGCGCCGTGGCCGACATGAACGTCCGCGCGCTGACTTCGGCGGCTGTCACGGGGCTGCTCCGGCCGCTGCTCGCCGACGTCAACATGGTCTCGGCGCCCGTGATCGCCCGCGAGCGCGGCATCGCGATCGAGGAGGTGCGGCGCGAGGACGCCGCGACCTTCGAGAGCGTGATCCGACTGACGGTTATGGCCGACGACTGGACGCGGCACGTCGCGGGCACGGTCTTCGCCGACGGCAAGCCGCGCATCACCGATATCAAGGGAATCGAGATCGAGGCCGCCTTCGCGCCCTCGATGCTCTACGTCACCAATCTCGACAAGCCCGGCTACATCGGCGCGCTCGGCGCGACCCTCGGCCAGGCTGGAGTCAACATCGCGACCTTCAACCTCGGGCGCTCGACCGAAGGCGGCGAGGCGATCGCGCTGGTGCAGGTCGACGGCGAGGTGTCCGACGAAGTGGTCGCCCAGGTCGCCGCGCTGGAGCACGTCAAGCAGGCGAGGGCGCTTCGGTTCTGAACGTGGCGTGATTTGCAGGGGCGGCGCACGAGCCGGCAGACTGGACGACGATGATCCGTCTCGCCGCTGCGCTGCTCTGCCTGTTCTCTGCGCCGGCCTTCGCCGACGACGCGGCGCTTTGGCGGGCGCTCGCCGCCGGCGGCCACGCCGCGATCATGCGGCATGCGACGGCTCCCGGCGTAGGCGATCCCGCAGGGTTCAAGCTCGGCGACTGCGCGACGCAGCGCAATCTGAGCGAGGAGGGCAGGGCGGAGGCGCGCGCTCTCGGCGACAGGTTCCGCAAGGAGGGCGTCGCCGTGGGGCGGGTCGCGACGAGCCAGTGGTGCCGCTGCCGCGACACGGCCGTCGAGATGGCGCTCGGGGAGGTCGTGGAGGACCCGCGCCTGAACTCGTTTTTCGGCAGCGATCGCGAGGCGACGCGCAAGGCGGTCGACGGCGTCAAGGCCGCGTTGGCCGAGACCCCGCGCGCCGGGCCGATCGCGGTTCTCGTGACCCATCAGGTCAACGTTACGGCGACGACCGGCGTCTATCCAGCGTCGGGCGAGATCGTGGTGGTCCGGCTCAACGAGAGCGGCGCCGCCGAGGTCGTCGGAACCCTCAAGCCCTGACGGACGGAGCGCTCACGCCCCGGCGCTCTCCACCTGGGGCATGCGCGGACGCTCGGCGCCCGGCTCGGCCTTGGGGCGCTCGGCCGGCGCTGGGCGATCCGCGGCCTCCACGATCGCGTCGGCCACCTCGTCGAGCCGGCGCCGCAGATCGGCGAGTTCGGCCGCCTGGGTGAGCGACGCCTCGGGTTGCTGTTTCGCCGCCTCGGCCGGAGGAAAGGCGAGCGCGAAGTCGGCCTTGGGCAGGCGCGAGGTCGCGGCGACCGCGGCCGCGGGTTTCGCGATCTCGGAAACGGTCTCGACCGGCCCTTCGATCGACGGCGCGACGGCGGGGGCCTCGAGGCGGGCCCGGAGCGAGGCGATCTCGGCCTGGCGCGCGGAGGCCTCGTTCCGCGCCTGTTCCGCGCTCGCCCGCGCGGCGGAGGCTTCCTGCCGCACCGTTTGGAGTTCACGCTGCGCGCTGTCGGCGGCGGCGCGGGCCTCCTGCAGCGCCTCATAAGCGGCGGCGGCCTCCTTGCCGGTCTTGTCGAGCTCTCCGCGCACGCGCGCCCCCTCGGACTCGAGGGCGGCGATCTTCGCCTTCAGGTCCGATATGTCGGCGAGATGGCCGAGCTCCGTCGCACGGGCGCGCGCGGACTCGATGCGGTCGCGCGTCGCCTCGCCGATCGCGGCCTCCGCCTTGCGCTCCACTGTGCGCATCGCCATCGCCTGCTCGGCGCGAAGCCTGTCCTGGGACGCGATGATCTCGGAAGCCGAGACGGGGAGGCGGTCGATCAGCCGGCTGGTGGTCAGCCGCACGGCTCGCCGCCAGAAGATCGGCAGGAACAGAAGGCCGATCAGCGTCGCGAGCAGCGCGCCGAGAGACGCATAGAGGATCGGCTCGACCATTCAGCCTCGTTCGGCGCGGCTGACGCGCGGCGGGTTGAGCCTGCGTCGCGCGCAGGCTCTCGGACTCGAGGCCTCAGGATGCCATACCGCACCCGCGCCGCCAAGGACGGCGCGGGTCGTCTTCGACGGTCGCAGTTCCGTTCAGAACGGGTTCCAGGTCGAGCGCTCGGTGAACTTCAGGTAGCCGACGTTCAGCCCGAGCCGGGCGCCGAGGCCGGTGCGGATCGGCACCAGCACCGTGTCGTAGCCCTTGAGGGCGGTCATCGAGAACCCGCCGATCAGATAGGCCGAACCGTTGACGCCGGCGAAGCGGTTGTAGAGGTCCTCGGTCGAGCGGAGATTGTAGACCAGGATCATGGTCCGGTCGCCGTCGCCGCCCCAGTCGAAGCCGAGCGACGGGCCCTGCCAGTAGACGCGGCGCTCGCCGTCGCCGGCGCGGGTGAACAGCCGGCCCTCTCCGTAGCGCAGGCCGCCGACGAAAGCGCCGGAGCCTTCCTCGCCGAGGATGTAGCCGTCCGGCTCGCCCCATGTGGAGACGGCCTTCTCCACGACGCCGGCGAGACCGCGCGTCGCGGATCCGAAGAAGTGATGGCCCTTGTCGAGGATCTCGTTCGAGGAATAGGTCCGGCGCGGCGAGCCGACGTCGTCCTGCGAATAGTTCGCCTGCGTCGCGCGCCCCGCGTACTGCGCGGATGCGACGTTCGGGGAGAGGAGTGCGGCGCCGAGCGCGAGGCCGGCGACGAGCGACGTGCGGATCATCTCGTCCGTCCTTTTTGGCGAAGCGCGATGTTGCGCGCGGGAGTCAGCCATTCGGGACAATTTGAGCGATCCGCTTTACTCAAAGGTGAACGCCGGCGGGTTATGGATGCTCGACCAGAAGCCGCGAGTCACAATCGCGGTCGGAAAACGGCGGGACATGGCCCTCAGACAGATCTTTGGAGCGTCGGCGCTCGCGCTCGGCCTCTCCGCCGCGCCGGTCTCGGCGACGCCGGGGCTGACGGAGCGCGTCGTCTCCGATCCGTCGTCCGGCATCGCGCTCTATGGCTTCGATCCCGTCGCCTATTTCACGGAAGGACGTCCGGTTCCGGGCCGCCGCGACATCGAGGCGGAGTGGAACGGCGCGGCCTGGCGATTCGCGAGCGAGGCGAACCGCGCGGCCTTCCTGTCGGCGCCGGAGGCCTATGCGCCGCGCTTCGGCGGCTACGATCCGGCGGGCGTCTCGGCCGGGGTCGCGGTCGCGGGCCATCCGCTTCTGTTCGCGATCCGCGAGGACCGGCTCTACCTGTTCCGCACCGGGGCGGACCGCGACGCCTTCAGGGACGCGCGCGCCGCCGCGGCGGTCTGGCCGAAGGTCGAGGCGACGCTGACCGACTGATCCGGCGGCTCAGCCCCGTGCGCCCCACGCGACGAAGGGGCCGTTCCGGAAGCCATCCTCCGCCTTGCCGTAGCCGAAGGGCGAACCGTCCGGCTTCAGAACCGCGCCGCCGGCGGCCGCGAGCACGGCGTGGCCCGCCGCCGTGTCCCACTCCATGGTGGGGCCGAAGCGCGGATAGACGTCGGCCTCGCCCTCCGCGACCAGGCAGAACTTGAGCGACGAGCCCGCCGAGCGTCGGCTCGCGACGTTGAGCGTCGACAGGAACTCTTCCGTGGTCGGATCCGAATGGCTGCGGCTCGCCACCGCGCAAAGGGCCGCGTCCGCCGCATGGCGCGCGGCGATCGGCTGGTACGCGTCGGAGCTCGGAATCTCGCGAAGTCCGGCCCGCGCGGCCTTGGCGCCGAGCGCGATCGAGCCGATCCACAGAGCGCCCAGCGCGGGCGCGAAGACGCAGCCGAGCACCGGCTCGCCGTTCTCCACATAGCCGATATTGACGGTGAACTCGCCGTTCTTGGCGAGGAACTCGCGGGTGCCGTCGAGCGGGTCGACCAGCAGGAAGGCGGGCGGCGCGTCGGACCGCACGCCGTCGCGCGAAGAGGCTTCCTCGGCGATCACCGGCACGCCCGGCATCAGCTTGTCGAGCCCTGCGATCAGGATCGCCTCGGCCCTTTCGTCGGCGTCGGTGACGGGGCTGCGGTCGTCCTTGGCCCGCGCTTCGATCGAGCCGCCTTCATAGACGTCGAGAATAGCGCGACCGGCTTCCACGGACAGCTCGGCGAGCGCGTCGAGAAGGCGGCGGTCGCGGGCGAAGTCGGACATCGGGCGGTCTCCGGCGGATGGGCTTGGGGTCGCGGGCCGCCTTGAGAAAGCCCACGATTCTCGTGTATCAGGCGACGCCCGCTCGCCTTGCAGCGAGTCTGTAAGAGCGCGCCTTCAAGCCTTACCGGGAGCCGAGATGTCAACCTCCGAGGAATCCGCCCCCGGCGGCGTGATCACGCTCGACGGGCTCGATCTCGCGGCGCTGGTCGCGAGCCGCGTCTGCCACGACGTGATCAGCCCGGTCGGCGCGATCGTCAACGGCCTCGAGATACTCGAGGACGAGAAGGACGAGGGCATGCGCGGCTTCGCCTTCGAGCTCATCAAGAAGAGCGCCGCCCAGGCCTCCGCGCGCCTGCAGTTCTGCCGGATCGCCTTCGGCGCGGCGGGATCGGCCGCCGCCATGCTGGACCTCGGCGACGCCGAGCAGGTCGCCCGCGGCTTCGTCGAGGACGACAAGACCAAGCTCGTCTGGGAGGCGGAGCGTCAGCTGCTGCCCAAGAACGCCGTCAAGCTGCTGCTGAACCTGGTCCTCGTCGCGACGACGACGGTTCCGCGCGGCGGCGAGATCAAGGTGACCTCGTCGGGCCAGGCCGAGGCGACCGAGTTCGCGATCGTGGCGGCCGGCCCGAACGCGCGCGTTCCGGCGAACGTGCTCGAATTGCTGTCGGGCCGCGCCCCGGAGGACCGGGTCGACGCTCACGTTATCCAGCCCTTCTACGCCGGCCTCGTCGCGCGCGCCGCCGGAATGACGGTGACGATCGAGCCCGAGATCGAGGGCGAGCGCATCGTGACGCGGGCGAAGCCCTCCGTCTGAGGCCGCATCTGCGGCTGGACTTGTCGATTGAAGAATTGCTCGCGTAGTTCGCTCGCACGACGCGCGGCTCAACCAACCGTTATGCATTTTGCTCCAGTCTTCCTCGGCCGGCCGCTGGGCCGCCGCGCCGAGGGGAGCGTGCGTTGGACGACCTGCTTAAAGATTTTCTGACCGAGACGGCCGAGAACCTCGATCTCGTCGAGTCGGATTTCGTCCGCTTCGAGACCGAGCCGGGGAACGACAAGATCCTCGGCAACATCTTCCGGCTCGTCCACACGGTGAAGGGCGCCTGCGGCTTCCTCGGGCTCGCGCGGCTCGAAGCCGTCGCGCACGCCGCCGAGACGCTGATGGGGCGCTTCCGGTCCGGCGCCGTCGCGACCCCCGAGGCCGTCACGCTGATTCTCTCGGCGATCGACCGGATCAAGGAGATCATGGCGGACATCGAGCGCAACGGCGTCGAGCCGAACGGCGACGACGAGGCGCTGATCGCCGAGCTCGATCGTCAGGCCGCCGCCGCGGTCCCGCCTCCGCCTCCCGCGGAGCTCACCCCCGAACAGAAGACCGAAGCCGCGCTCGGCCGTCCGCTCAAGCCGGGCGAGGTCTCGCTCGACGAGCTCGAGCGCCTGTTCCAGGAGGCGGCGGGTCCGGAATCGGTCGCGCCTAGCGCGCCGCCGGCCCCTGCCGCGAACCAGAACGGCGGGGCGCCCGAGCCCGCCAAGGCCGCCGGCGAGGAAGGCGGCAAGGACCAGCCGTCCGTCGCCAACCAGTCCATCCGCGTCGGCGTCGACACGCTCGACCGGCTGATGACCATGGTCTCGGAGCTGGTGCTGACCCGCAACCAGCTCACCGACACCGTCCGCAAGACCGGCGACGAGACCTTCCAGCTGCCGCTGCAGCGCCTGACGCACGTCACCGCCGAGCTGCAGGAAGGCGTCATGAAGGCGCGCATGCAGCCGATCGGCGCGGCGTGGCGCGCGTTCCCGCGCCTCGTACGCGATCTGTCGGCCGACCTCGGCAAGAAGATCGAGCTGGTGATGGAGGGCGGCGACGCCGAGCTCGATCGCCAGGTGCTCGACCTTATCAAGGATCCGCTCACGCATATGGTTCGCAACTGCGCGGACCATGGCCTCGAAGGCCCCGCCGAGCGGGTCGCGGCCCGCAAGTCCGAAACCGGCACGATCCGCCTCAGCGCTTTCCACCAGGGCGGCTACGTCATCGTCGAAATCTGCGACGACGGACGCGGCCTCAACCCCGACAAGATCCGCAAGAAGGCGGTCGCCAACGGCCTGACCACCCAGGCCGAAGCGGAGCGGATGAGCGATCAGCAGGTCTATCGCTTCATCTTTGCGCCGGGCTTCTCCACCGCCGACAAGGTCACCAACGTCTCCGGCCGCGGCGTCGGACTCGACGTGGTGCGCGCCAATGTCGAGCTGATCGGCGGTTCGATCGATCTGAAGTCCGCGCCGGGCGCCGGCACGACCTTCATCATCCGCATCCCGCTCACCCTCGCCATCATCTCCGCGCTCACAGTGGTGGCGGGCGCGGACGCCTACGCCATCCCGCAGCTCGCGGTGCTCGAACTCGTCCACGCCGGCGCGCGCGGCGAGCATCGCATCGAGAAGGTCGGCGACGCTCGCCTGCTGCGGTTGCGCGACCAGCTGCTGCCGCTCGTCGGGCTCAAGAGCCTGCTCGGCGGCGATTCGGTCGAAGCCGATTTCGACGACAACGCGCTTGTCGTCGTCGCCCAGTCGTCTGACGAGGCTTTCGGGATCGTCGTCGACGAGGTGCTCCACACGGAGGAGATCGTCGTCAAGCCGATGGCGTCGCGGCTGAAGCACATTCCGCTGTTCGCCGGCACGACGATCCTCGGCGACGGCTCGGTCGTGCTGATCCTCGACCCGAACGGCTTGGCGCAGTCGGTGAGCGAGACTGCGCGCGACGCGCGCGTCGCGACGTCGGAAGAGCAGTCGGGCAAGGTCGGCGAAAGCTCGGTCGTGCCGATGCTCGTCTTCCGTGCGGGCGCTGGCGCGCCGAAGGCGGCGCCTCTCGCCCTGCTCACGCGCCTCGAGATGATCGAGAGCTCAAAGATCGAGATCGCCGACGGCCGTCACGTGGTCCAGTATCGCGGCTCGCTGATGCCGCTCATCCGGGCCAGCGACGATCTCATGCTGAACCAGACCGGCGAGCAGCCGCTGCTGGTGTTCAGCGATGACGGCCGCTGGGTCGGCCTGATCGTCGACGAGATTCTCGACATCGTCGAAGAGCGCATTGAGATCGGCCTCGGCTCGTCGTCCATCGGCACCCAGGGCACCGCGGTGATCGCCGGCAAGGCGACCGAGATCCTCGACGTCGGCTATTACCTCACCCTGGCCTTCGACGACTGGCTGTCGCGCAAGGACCGCATGCAGGAGACGACCCCGCAGACGCGCATCCTGCTGGTCGACGACAGCTCGTTCTTCCGCAACATGCTCGCTCCGGCGCTCACCGCATCGGGCTTCCGAGTGACGCCCGTCGACGGCGCCGCGGCCGCGATCGCCTTGGTGCAGGAAGGCAAGACGTTCGACATCGTCGTCTCCGACATCGAGATGCCGGAGATGGATGGCTTCGGCCTCGCCGCGGCGCTCAGGGGCGAACCCGCGACGGCGCAGATCCCGATCGTCGCGCTTTCGTCGCTCACCGCGCCGGAGGTGATCCAGCGCGCCTACCAGAGCGGCTTCAGCGACTATGTCGCCAAGTTCGACAGACCCGGCCTGGTCGCTACCCTGAACGCGCTGAGCTCCGACCAGAGGAGGGCCGCATGACCCACGCCGCCGACCAACGCCGGGGCTTCGTGACCGTCGAGATCGCCGGACAACTGTTCGGAATCGCCATCGAGCGGGTCCGCGAGGTGTTCGCGCCGGAGCGCATCACCCGCGTGCCGCTGTCCGGCGAGGAGATCGCCGGCGTGCTCAACCTGCGCGGCCGCATCGTGACCGCGATCGACATGCGGGTCCGGCTCGGACGCCCCCGTTCGGATCCGTCCGCCACGCGCATGGCGATCGGCGTCGAAAAATCCCACGAGGATTTCGCGCTGCTGGTGGACCGGCCGGGCGACGTGATCGAAATGGACGTCTCGGCGATCGAGCCGACCCCCGCGACGCTCGACAAGTCCTGGCATGTCTTCGTCGAAGGCGTCTACCGGCTGGAGGATCGCCTGATGCTCATCCTCGACGTCGATCGCGCGATCGGCGGGGACGAGCTGGCGGACGCCGCATGATCCATAACTTCTCCGCCCCCCGGCGGCCGATCGGAGCAGAATACCGATGAAACATTGTCTCGTAGTCGATGACTCGAGCGTCATCCGCAAGGTCGCTCGTCGCATCCTCGAAGGTCAGGATTTCAAGATCTCCGAGGCCGAGAACGGCGAAAGCGCGCTCGCGCTCTGCAAGCAGGCCATGCCCGATGGCATCCTGCTCGACTGGAACATGCCGGTCATGGACGGCTTCGACTTCCTCACCGCGCTGCGCTCGATGCCGGGGGGCGATGCGCCGAAGGTCGTGTTCTGCACGACGGAGAACGACGTCTCGATGATCACCCGCGCCATGCGCGCCGGGGCCGACGAATACGTCATGAAGCCGTTCGACAGCGACATCATCACCTCCAAATTCGCCGAAGTGGGGCTGCTCTGAGCATTCCCGCCACATCGGGCGCGAGCCCGGCCGGGCTGCGGGGAGCCGCCCACAATCCGCGCGTCGCGCGCGTCATGGTGGTCGACGATTCCGTCGTCGCGCGGGGCCTCACGACCCGCTGGCTGGAGGAGGAGCGCGACTTCGAGGTCGTGGCGTCCTGCCGCTCCGGCCGCGAGGCTGTGGCCAAGGTCGTCGACTCGCGGCCCGACGTCATCATCCTCGACGTCGAGATGCCCGACATGGACGGCGTGGAGGCGCTGCCGCTGCTGCTGAGCGCGCGCCCGCACGCCGCCATCCTGATGGCGTCGAGCCACACGACCGAAGGCGCGGGACTGACGCTGAAGTGCCTGCAGCTCGGGGCGACCGACTTCCTGCCGAAGCCGTCCCGCCAGGCGAATTCCGTCGAGTACCGTCGCGATCTCGTCGCCCGGGTCAGGGCGCTGGGTCAGGTCGCGCAGCGGCGCGCGCAGCTTGCGCCAGCGCCCGCTGTCGCCGCCGTCAGGCCCGCGGCGGCGGCGCCTGTCGCGAGGTCCCCGATCCGGCTCGCACCGGCGGCCTCGGCCGCGCCCGCCCGGATGTCCGCCCTCGCCATCGGCTCCTCTACCGGCGGTCCGCAGGCGCTCCACGAGGTGCTGAAGGCGGCGGGCCCGTCGCTGGGCTCCGTGCCGATCCTCATCGTCCAGCACATGCCGGCCGGCTTCACCGCGGCGCTCGCCGAGCATCTGTCCACAGGCTGCGGCATCCGCGCCCGCGAGGCGCAGGACGGCGAGGACATCCTGCCCGGCCGCGCCTATGTCGCGCCCGGAGGACGCCATTTCTCGATCGCCCGCGCCGGCGGACGGGTCGTCGCCAAGCTCGACGACGGGCCGCGCGTGAACTTCTGCAAGCCGTCCGTCGATCCGATGTTCCGCACCGCCTCGGCGGTCTATGGTGCCGGCCTGTTCGCCGTCATGCTGACCGGCATGGGCTCGGACGGCGCGTCGGCCGTTCCCGTCGTCGCCGCGGCCGGCGGCCGCGTCGTCGCCCAGGACGAGGCGACCAGCGTCGTCTGGGGCATGCCGGGCGCGGCGGTCGCCACCGGCGCCTGCTCGGCGGTCCTGCCTCTGCAGCAGATCGGACACTGCATCGCGCGTGCCGCGCGTGGAGAACGAATGTGACGCCAGCGCAGTTCGCGTTCCTGACCGAATTCCTGAAGCAGCGCTCCGGCATAGCTATCGGCGAGGACAAGCGTTACCTTGTCGAGGCGCGGCTTGCGCCGCTGGCCCGCATGCGTGGGCTGGCCTCGCTCGGCGATCTGATCGAGGGCGTGCGCAAGGGGCTCGATGTCGATCTCGGCGACGCCGTGATCGAGGCGATGACCACCAACGAGACGTTCTTCTTCCGCGACGGTTCGCCATTCCAGGCGCTGTCGGAGGTCATGCTGCCCAAGCTGATCGCCGCGCGATCGGCGGAAAGGCGTCTGAGGATCTGGTCCGCCGCCTGCTCGACGGGCCAGGAGCCCTATTCCATCGCGATGACGCTCGACCAGCACGCGGCCGCGCTCGCCGGCTGGACCATCGAGATCGTCGCGACCGACCTGTCGGCCGAGGTCATCGCCAAGGCGAAGGCGGGCCTGTTCACCCAGTTCGAGGTGCAGCGCGGGCTGCCGATCCGCGTCATGCTCGCCAACTTCACGCAGGACGGCGACAAGTGGCGCATCTCCGAGGCGCTGCGCCGGCGCGTGCATTTCCGCACCCTCAACCTGCTGCGCGATTTCTCCGCGCTCGGCCGCTTCGACGTCGTGTTCTGCCGCAACGTGCTGATCTATTTCGACGTCGCCACCAAGCGGGACGTCCTGGCGCGCACGGCGCGGCAGACCGCCGAGGACGGCTATCTCGTGCTCGGCGCCGCCGAGAGCCTCGCGAGCCTCGGCGTGCCCTACCTGCCGGTCCCGGCGCGTCCGGGACTGTTCGCGCGCGTTCCGAGCGCCGCGAACGCCCCGTCGCGGTTCGGCGCAGCGGTCGCCTGACCGCGCGCCTTGCCGGCGTTTCGGGAGCTCATCATTCGCTCCGCAGGCGGCGAAGGACGAGCGCCGCTGAGCCTCTAAGTAGAACTACGATTGGCGGCGGGCGGCCGTGGCCGCTACCTTCGCGCTGCCACTGGCGGCGCCGTCCGCGACGAGCCGCCGAAGATCCGCAGGACTTCCGATGGTTTCGCGCGTCGATCGAAGTCGCACCCGCCGAAGGCTCCCGGCCGCGCTGTTGGCGAGCCTCGTTCTTCTTGGATGGCTCTCGTCATCCGAAAGCGCGAGCGCGGCCGACAAGCTCGTCACGATCCACCGCTTCGCCTTTGCGAATGGCGGTTATCCGGACGGCCGCTATCCGAACGGCGACCTCGTCATCGACGCGGACGGGTCGATCTACGGCACGACCCAGGAAGGCGGGGAGGCCTGTCCAGGCGGGCAGTACTCTTGCGGCGGGACGATCTTCCGGCTTAGCCCGAAGGGCAAGTCGTGGAAGCTGAACACGCTCCACAGCTTCACCGGAGGCGAGAAAGGCGCGACGCCTCGGGCGGGACTGCTTCTGAATTCGACCGGCATGCTGCTCGGAACGACGTACTACGGCGGCGACGCCGACTGCAGGTTCGAGACGCGCGGTTGGGGCTGCGGGACGATCTTCGCCTTCGGTCTTCCGCGGCGCGGCTTCCCGAAGGGCAAGCTCTTCATGCTGCATGCCTTTTCCGGCGATCAGGACGGCCGCTTTCCGGACAATCTGCTGAGCATGGCCAACGAGACGCGCGTGCACGGAACCACCAAGCTCGGGGCGGCGACGCCGGCATGGCTTTCGAGGTCAAGTTCGAGCGCGCCGACGCTGACGCCGCCGTCACCTCGGCCAAAGGCGATGACGACAAGCCCTGGATGAGATTCACCGGCGTGGACCGGTACAAGGCGTTCATCAACAGCTTGAACGGCGGATGGCCCCTGAACTTCTGGGAGATCATGACCCGCTCGTTCTACTTCATGAAGCCCGGCTCCACCCCTGAGGCCGGAGAGCGTCAGACGGAGGCCAAAGCCGCGCTCCGGCTCCGCGATATCGGAACCGCGCAGCTCGGCGGCGATGACGACTGCGTGATCACCAGCGGCGGCTGCGGGACGGTGTTCGTTCTGGCGCCGCCCGGGGCCGTTCCGCCCGAGGATATCTGGAATCTCCATAGCTTCCTCGGCGGGGAGGACGGCGCGTTTCCTGCGGCCGGCGTGATCCTCGGCCCGGACGACTCCATCTATGGCGTGACGCGCGAAGGCGGCGGCGCTTGCGCGCTCGCCCGGTTCCACGGCTGCGGCGTGGTCTTCCAGCTGCGGCCGCCGCGGACCCGCGAGGACAAGTGGAGCTATTCGGTGCTCACGCATTTCCGGGGCGGCGACGACGGGGCGGTCCCGGTCGGCCGTCTCGTGATCGACGGAAAGGGCGCGCTCTACGGCGCGACCCTCTACGGCGGCGGCTGCGCCGCCCGCGCCGACGGATGCGGCGCGATCTTCAAGCTGGTTCCGCCGAAGGCGCCCGGAAAACGCTGGAAGCGGACGATCCTACACCGCTTTCAGGCGGCCGAGGACGGCTCACAGCCCACCGGCGGCCTGACGGTGGACGCGGCAGGCGCGGTTTACGGGACGACGGCCGATACGATCTTCCGGATCGCGCCCTGAAGATCGCCGCCGCAAGGCGGTGGACCGGTTCGCCGGCGACAAAAAAGCCCCGCCTGAGCGGGGCTTTCTCGATCCGGGTTTCGCGCAGGATCAGCCGGCGGCGCGCATGTCCTCGCTCGGCTCGCGCAGCACGTAGCCGCGGCCCCAGACGGTCTCGATGTAGTTCTTGCCGTTGGTGGCGTTGGCGAGCTTCTTGCGCAGCTTGCAGATGAAGACGTCGATGATCTTGAGCTCCGGCTCGTCCATGCCGCCGTAGAGATGGTTGAGGAACATCTCCTTGGTGAGCGTCGAGCCCTTCCGCAGGCTCAGAAGCTCGAGCATCTGATATTCCTTGCCGGTGAGGTGCACGCGGGCGCCGCCGACCTCGACCGTCTTGGTGTCGAGGTTCACGATCAGGTCGCCGGTCGAGATCACCGACTGGGCGTGGCCCTTCGAGCGGCGGACGATGGCGTGGATGCGCGCGACCAGCTCGTCCTTGTGGAACGGCTTGGTCATGTAGTCGTCGGCGCCGACGCCGAGGCCGCGGACCTTGTCCTCGATGCCGGCGAGGCCGGACAGGATCATGATCGGCGTCTTGATTTTCGCGACGCGGAGGGTGCGGAGAACCTCGTAACCCGACATGTCGGGGAGGTTCAGATCCAGCATGATGATGTCGTAGTCGTAGAGCTTGCCGAGGTCGATGCCTTCTTCGCCAAGCTCCGTCGTATCGACGTAAAAGCTCTCGGACTTCAGCATGAGCTCGATGCTCATCGCCGTCGACTTGTCGTCTTCAATAAGAAGAACGCGCATGCGAATCTCCCATCGATGCCCGCGAACCCTCCCGTGTTGCTACGGGACAGTGCGGCGAACCGATCGTTTCCAGTCCGATTCAAGCTTAACGGGAAAAGGTTAACAGAATGTGATTCGCCGTCGCAAGCTCGAAGTCGGACCGGTCCAAAATAATCGTAACTTGTTGGTCTAAAACGATTTTATCCGAGACATCAGCTTCGACTCAATCGTTAAGGAATTGAGCTAACTGACTCTAACGACTCAACGTTTCAGGCGCAGTTACGGTTTCCGGGCGGTTAAGCTTCGCGACCATAATTGGGCGCCTCGGTAAACGAAGGGTTACCCTGCTGCCTAAAGTCTCGGCGGTGATTCGCAGGGAGCGGGCGAATGGGCGCCATGCACGGTCTTCTCCAGTCGGTCGAAGCGGTCCCGGACCGCGAGGTGTATGGGCGCGTCGTCGGCGTTCGCGGCCTGCTGGTCGAGGTCGCGGGGCCGCTGAGCGCGATGGCGATCGGCGGGCGGGTCTCGATCGAGGGCGCCGACGGACGTGAGACGCCCTGCGAGGTGCTCGGGTTCCAGGGCGAGCGCGCCCTCCTGATGCCGTTTGCGCCGCTCGAGGGGGTGCGCCGCGGCTGCCGGGCGATCGTGGGCTCCGCCGAGCCCGGGGTGAGGCCGAGCGGCGCGTGGCTCGGCCGCGTCGTCGACGCCATGGGCTCGGCCATCGACGGCAAGGGCCCGCTCGAGCAGGGCCCGTTGATCTATCCGTATCGCAACTCGCCGCCCCCGGCGCATTCGCGCCGCCGCGTCGGCGGTCCGCTCGACCTCGGGGTTCGGTCGATCAACACCTTCCTCACCTGCTGCCGGGGCCAGCGCATGGGCGTGTTCGCCGGCTCGGGCGTCGGCAAGTCGGTGCTGCTCGCCATGCTCGCGCGCAATACCCAGTGCGATGTCGCGATCATCGGCCTGATTGGCGAGCGCGGCCGTGAGGTGCAGGAATTCCTGCAGGACGACCTCGGCGAAGCGGGGCTGGCGCGCTCCATCGTCGTGGTCGCGACCTCCGACGAGCCGGCGCTCAAGCGGCGCCAAGCCGCCTATCTGACGCTTGCGCTCGCCGAATTCTTTCGCGACCAGGGCGCCGACGTGCTGTGCATGATGGACTCGGTCACCCGCTTCGCCATGGCGCAGCGCGAGATCGGCCTCGCCTGCGGCGAGCCGCCGACCGCCAAGGGCTACACGCCGACCGTCTTCGCCGAGCTGCCGCGCCTGCTGGAGCGCGCCGGCCCCGGAGCGGGGGAGGGAACCGCGACCGGTCTCTTCACCGTGCTGGTCGACGGCGACGACCACAACGAGCCGGTCGCCGACGCGGTGCGCGGCATCCTCGACGGCCACATCGTGATGGAGCGCGCCATCGCCGAGCGCGGCCGCTATCCCGCGATCAACGTGCTGAAGTCCGTGTCGCGCACAATGCCGAAGGCCGCGCCCGAGGAGGAAAGGCCCCATCTCGCGCGCGCGCGCCGCATCATGGCGACCTATTCTGACATGGAGGAGTTGATCCGGCTAGGCGCCTATCGCGCCGGCTCGAGCGCCGAGGTCGACGAGGCGATCGAGCTTCACGAGCCGCTCGAACGCTTCCTCGGCCAAGGTAAGGAAGAAGCAACCCGTCTCGGCGACGCTTATCAGCAGTTGAGATCAATTCTGGGCGTTCCGGATACCGGACGCTAACCGGTTCCGTGGTGCAATGGCGTCATGAAGTCCAGAGACACACTCATCCGGCTCAAGCGCTTCCAGGTCGACGAAAAGCGCCGCCAGGTCGTCCAGATCGAAACCATGATCGCCGAGTTCGAGCGCATGGCTTCCGATCTCGACCGCGAAATCCAGCACGAACAGGACAAGGCGGGGATCCACGACATCTCGCACTTCGCCTATCCGACTTACGCCAAG
The DNA here is from genome assembly GCA_031316315.1 of Chelatococcus sambhunathii. GTDB lineage: Bacteria > Pseudomonadota > Alphaproteobacteria > Rhizobiales > Methylopilaceae > Methylopila. Next base: position 59,997 of record JADBEO010000006.1, on the reverse strand, counting down.
GCGGCGATGACCCGTCGCGACAACCTCAAGCGCTCCGCCGACGAGCTCGCCGGTCAGCTCTCGGACGCGCAGGCCGCTCTCGGGGAAGCGTTCGAGGAGCTCAAGAAGGTCGAACTGCTCGAGGAGCGCGACCACGCCAAGGAGCGCGTCGCCGAAGGTGTCCGCGACCAGGGGGAGATGGACCGCATCGGTCTGTCAGGCCGCAGCGAGATGCACGTCTACTGACGCGCGAAGCTGCGTGACGAAAAAAAAGCCCGGGCTCAGCCCGGGCTTTTTTTCATTCTGCATCCAGCGCGATCAGCGCTTTGGCGGAAGCGGGATCGGGCCGGGCGTGGGGTTGGCCGGCTCGGCGTAGGCGAGCGCAGGCGGGACAGACCTTGTCGGCGCGGGAGCGGCGCGCGTTACGGGAACTGGAATGGCGGGAGCGCCGCCCGCGGCCTGTGCGGCCGGCGGCTGCGTGGCGGTGGCGGGCGACGAAGCCGACGAAGCTGCGCGCGCGGGCAGGCTGCCGGTGGTCGCGGGCTCGGCGCGCGGCCGAGGAACCGGCGCGATCGACGCCATGACGGGGGCCGCGGAAGGATTGATCGTGCGCGGCGCGGCGGGTTTGCCGGCGTCCGCGACCTGCTCGACGGGGCCGCGGCTCGGCGGCAGCGGCGTCGCGCTCGCAAGAACCGGAGCCGGCTTCTCGGCGGCGGCCAGAACCGGCCCACGTGTGGGTGGAAGCGGGACGGCCATCGCCGTGGCGCTCGCCGTGGCCGTCGGCGCGGGCGGAACCCCCCGAACTGGCGGCAGCGGCGCGGCGGCGGTCTGAACCGGCGCCTGCGCCGCGACCGGCCCCGTCGCCGGGCGGGAGCCGGCCACGATCGAGGCGAGCTCCGGCTTGGCGGGCGCTGCGGCAGGCGTCGGCTGGGCGCTCGCGACCTGCACGGGCGCGGTCGCCGGCGGCGGGGACGAGAACTTGCCGTCGCGGCCCATGCCGATCGACGCGAGCATGCCCTGCCGCTTGGCGGCGTAATAGTAGCCGCGGGCGAAGAAGCCGACCGCGCGGTCGTGGTTCCCGCGCGCCGTTTTGTAGGCGCCGGCGAGATAGCGGACCCCGTAGCGGAGGTTCGTTTCGGCGTCGAGAAGTTCGCTCGGAGAGCCGCGGAAGCCGGCGCCGCGGGCGGTCGCCATGCTGAGCTGCATCATGCCCCAATACGCCCCGTTGCGGGCGCGCGGATTGTACTTGCTCTCGCGGACGATGACGCGGCGCACCAGCGCCTCGGGCACGCCGTTCGCCTGCGCGTGGCGGGCGATCATGGCGTCGTACTGGGCGGGGCCGTCGCCGGATTCAGCGCAGAGCCCGGCGCCCGCGCACACGGCCGCGAGCGCGAGCCCGATACCGAAAGATTTCAAATCCCCGTCCCCGAGCCGATGCGAAGTGACCCAGATTGCGCGCAAATGAGGCTGAAGCGTGGCCTGCCCCAATTGGGACACGATGCCTTTTCGAGGCGTTTTTCCCTTGTCTGCGGGAAAGAGGCGGAACGGTCGTCCCGCAGGGCGGGACGGCCGTTCCTGGACCGGCTTCCGTCTGGGGGGAAGCGGAAACCGGCCCGTCGCGTCGCCGCGAACCGGCGAAGCGGCAAACAAGCACGAGTTCGGACCTCACGTCGAGCCGGAAATCGTCGACGCCGTGGGCATATCGGCGCGCAGCTTCAGGATGGTCTCGCGCATCCAGCGATGGCCGGGATCGGCGTCGTTGGAGGCGTGCCACAGCATGGAGAGGGCGACGTCCGGGAGTTCGATCGGCGTCGGGCTCACCGCCAGACCCATCGATCCGGCGAAGAACTGCGCGAGTCGCGAATGCATGGTGGCGATCACCGGCGCCTCGCGCACCACGAAGGGCATGATGGTGAAGCGCGGCGAGGTGAGCGCGATCGTCCGCTTCAGCCCGCGCTTGGCGAGGGCGACGTCGACCACGCCGTGCGCGCTCTCGACGAGGCTCGTGAGCACGTGCGGGAAACGAAGATAATCCTCGAGCGAGATCGGAGGTTCGAGGCCGATCAGCTTCGAATTGAAGATGCACAGATAGTTCTCGCGGTTCAGCAGGCGCCGCTTGTGGTGGGTCTGGCCCTCCTCGAACACGCCGATGCCGAGGTCGACGCGCCCGTCGTCTAGATCCTGCAAGATGCGGATGCGGTCGACGGTACGCAGCAGCAGCCGCACCCCCGGCGCGACCTGCCTGAGATGGGCGACCAGCTTCGGCATCATCATGACCTCGGTCGAGTCCGGCACGCCCAGCGTGAAGAGGCGGTCGGTGGTCGCGGGGTCGAAGGCGGGCGGCGGCGCCACGATCTCCTCGATCCGCGCGAGCGCCTCACGCACCGGTCCGGCGAGCCGCATCGCCTTCGGCGTCGGGCGCATGCCGTCGGGGCCGCGGGTGAGGATCTCGTCGGCGAAGGTCGTGCGCAGCCGCGCGAGCGCATGGCTCATCGCCGACTGGCCGATCCCGATCCGCGCGGCGGCGCGCGTCACGCTGCGGTCGGCCAGCAGCGCGTCGAGCGCGACGAGCAGGTTGAGGTCCATCTTCGAGAGATTAGTATGGTCGATGCCCATTATCGATATGATCGGTTTGATTAATGACGAAAGGATAAGCACATTCGCTCTCAAGACGCGACGGCCTGTGTCCGCCGCCCAAGCACTTGAGGACATCACCATGTCGATCCGCTTCGCTCAAATCGCCGCCGCGGCCGTTCTGGCCGTCGCCGGCGTCCCCGCCGCCGCGAACGCCGAAGAGGCCGGCGCGGTCTACGGCGCCGGAACCGTCGGCGCGCTCTATCACGAGACCAAGAACCTCGCCGTCAGCGCTCCGGCGGCTGCGCCCAGCCTCGGCGCGGCGACCGCCGCGACCGCCCGCTGGACCCGCGGCTCCGAGGCGCCGGCGGGTTCGGCCTACGGCGCCGGCGCTGTCGGCGCGCTCTACAACGAGACCAAGAACCTCACGGTGAGCGCTCCCTCCGCCGTGCTCCAGCCGGGGGCCGCGACCGCCGCGACCGTCCGCTGGACCTCCGGCCCCAAGGCCCCGGTCGGCGCCGCCTACGGCTTTGGCACGGTCGGCGCCCTGGTCCGCGAGACCGCGGGCCTCGCCACCAGCGCGGGCGACGCCTCCCGCCAGGGCGGCGGCGCCACGGCGAGCGCCGTCCGCTGGGTCTCGCAGGGCTCGTAACGGCCGCCGACCGACAAGAACCGCCGCGCCGGGAGACCGGCGCGGCGCATTCGCATTGACGGCGCGCGCGGCGCGTCGCCTCATCCGCGCATGACGACGCTCCTGCTCGCGCTGCTCGCGATCACCGCCGGCTATGTCGACGCCGCCGGCTTCCTCGCGCTGCACGGTCTCTTCACCACCCATGTCACCGGCAACTTCGTCACGCTCGGCGCATCCTTCGCGCTCGGCACGTCCGGCGTGCTCGCCAAGCTGCTGGCGCTCCCGCTGTTCTGCGCCGTCATCCTGATCGCGCGCTTCGCGGGCATCGCCTTCGACCGGCTCGGCTGGCCGGCCCTCAGAATCTTCTTCGTGATGGAAGCGGCCTTTCTGACCGGCGCCGCCTCGCTCGCCGCCCGGCATGGCGCTTTCCTGGACGGCGACACGCCCGCGGCGCTCGCCATGGGCGGGCTGCTGGTCGGCGCCATGGCCATCCAGAACGCCATCCACCGCGTCCGCCTGACCAATCTGCCGCCATCGACCGTGATGACCGGGACGACCACGCAGGTGATGATCGACCTCGCCGACCTGATGCGCGGCGTCAGCGCCGACAAGCGCGCCGCGGCGAAGAAGCGGCTCGGCCCGATGTCGATCAGCCTCGTCGCCTTCGCCGCCGGATGCGCGGCCGGCGCCGTCGGCTTCACCTACGGCCACGAGATCTGCTTCGCCGGCCCGCCCGCGCTGGTGCTGGCGGCCATGCTGGTGGACGCGTTGCGGAAGGAGCCTTGAGAATGCGGCGGACTTCGCGATCCGGACCGTGGAATGCTATGGTTCCCGACGAGAGGACAAGGCCATGGCGACATTGATGGTTTCTCTGTCGGACCCGCTGAGCGCGTGGCTCGACGACACGGCGCAGGCGGCCGGGTTCCGAGAGCCGGGGGACTATGTCCGCGAGCTCATCCGTCGCGATCGGGAGCGCGCCGATCGAGCCCTGACGATCGACGAACTGCGCGAACTGGTCGGCGAAGCTAAGGCCAGCGGAACGTCCGCCAGAAGCCTCGATGACATCTTCGCCGAAGCCGAACGGGTCGCGCGCTCTAACGGATGAGCCGCGTCAGGCTCACCCGCCGGGCCGAGCGCGATCTATTCGAGATATTCCTTTTCGGAATTGAGACGTTCGGCCTAGCGCGGGCGGCAGGCTATCGCGAGGCGTTCGAGACGTGCTTCAACATGCTCGCGCGGCATCCCGAACTCGGCCGGAGGTGTCCTGAGCTCGGCGAAGCGATGCGCCGGCACGAGCACGGCAGTCATGTCGTGCTCTACGAGATCGACCTGGAAGGCGTGTTGATCGTCGCCGTGCCGCATCGCAGAAGCGCGATGCGGCTCTTGGAGCCTTAGCCCCTCACACGCTCCCGACCGTCTTCAGTCGCGCGCGAGGATGCACCTCGTTCTGCGACATCACCACGGTTTGGTTGCGGAAGCGCTCGATGATGGAGCGCACGAAGGGCCGCGCCTGCGCGGAGGTCAGCAGCACCGGCGCCTCGCCGATCTTCGCGGCCTCCTCGAAAGCGTCGCGCACGCCGGCGATGAACTCGTGCAGCTTCGACGGAGCCATCGCGAGGCTCTTCTCCTCCCCGGTCCCGACGATCGCTTCCGCGAAGGCCTGCTCCCATTTCGGCGACAGCGCGATCAGCGGCACGTAGCCGCCCATCGCCTGGTTCTGCGCGCAGATCTGGCGCGACAGCCGCGAGCGGACGTGCTCGACGATCTGGCCCGGCGCGCGCGTCCAGGCGACGGCCTCGGCGATCCCTTCGAGGATGCCGCCAAGGTCGCGGATCGAGACGCGCTCCGCGAGCAGCAGCTGCAGGACGCGCTGCACGGTGGTGGTCGAGATCTGGCTCGGGATGATGTCCTCGACCAGCTTCTGCTGCTCCTTCGGCAGTTCCTTCAGGAGCTTCGTCACCTCGGCGTAGGTGAGCAGGTCCGGCATATTGGCCTTCACGATTTCCGACAGATGCGTCGAGAGCACCGTGGTGGCGTCGACCACCGTGTAGCCGCGCAGGTTGGCCTCCTCGCGGAGAGACGCGTCGACCCAAGTGGCGGGAAGTCCGAAGGTCGGCTCGATGGTGTGGACGCCCGGCAGCGTCACCTGGGCGCCGGTCGGGTCCATCACCATGAACTGCGCGGGATAGACGCTGCCGGTTCCGGATTCGACCTCCTTCACCTTCACGGAATAGCCGTTCGGGGTGAGCTGCAGATTGTCGACGAGGCGCACCTGCGGCATCAGGAAGCCCATCTCGCCGGCGATGGTGCGGCGGAGCGCCTTGATCTGCTCGGTGAGCTTGTCGGTGCCCTTGGAAGCGTCGACCAGGGGCAGCAACGCGTAGCCGAGCTCGATCTTGACGTCGTCCATCTTGAGCGCGGCGGTGACCGGCTCCTCGGCGGCGGGCGCTTCGCCCTTGGCCTCGGTCGCGAGCCGCGCCACACGTTCGGCGTCGGCGATCCGATGCTGCTTCTCGGCCCGCCAGGCGAGCCAGCCGGCGCCGGCGGCGAGGCCGAGGAACGGGATCAGCGGGATGCCGGGCAGCAGCGCCATCACGCTCATCACGGCCGCGGCGAGGCCGAGCGCCTTCGGATAGCCCGACAGCTGTTTTACGAGCGCGCGGTCGGCCGAGCCCGAGACGCCGGCCTTCGAAACCAGCATGCCGGCGGCGGTCGAGACGATCAGCGCCGGAATCTGGCTGACGAGGCCGTCGCCGATCGACAGCAGGGTGTAGGAATGCGCCGCGTCCGCGAAGCCCATGCCGTTCTGGGCGATGCCGATGACCATGCCGCCGAGCACGTTGACGAACACGATCAGAAGGCCCGCGATCGCGTCGCCGCGGACGAACTTCGAGGCGCCGTCCATGGCGCCGAAGAAGGTCGATTCGTCCTCGAGCTCCTTCCTGCGGGTCTTGGCGGTCGCCTCGTCGATCAGGCCGGCCGAAAGATCGGCGTCGATCGCCATCTGCTTGCCGGGCATGGCGTCGAGGGTGAAGCGCGCCGCGACCTCCGCGATGCGGCCCGAACCCTTGGTGATGACGACGAAGTTCACGATCACGAGGATTGCGAACACGATCACGCCGATCACGAAGTTGCCGCCCATCACGAAGTTGCCGAAGGCCTCGATGACGTGGCCGGCGGCGTCGGTGCCCTCGTGGCCGTGCGCGAGGATGAGGCGCGTCGAGGCGAGGTTGAGCGACAGGCGCAGCATGGTCGCGACCAGCAGCACGGTCGGGAAGGCGGAGAATTCGAGCGGCTTCTCGATGAACAGCGCCGTCATGAGAATGAGGACGGACAGGATGATCGAGACCGCGAGAAGGAGGTCGAGCAGCAGCGCCGGCAGCGGGACGATCAGCACGCACAGGATGACGAGGACGCCGAGCGCGAGCCCGATCTCGCCGCGGCGCAGCACGCCCCAGGCGGATTCCGCCCATGGCGGCAGCGTCAGGCCCTTCGGGCCGTCGGCGGCGGACGCCTTCAGCGGTCGAAGCGGCGGCGTTCCGCCCGTCACCGTCACGTCCGACATGATACGCCCGCGCTTTCCATCCCGACCCGGCAGAAATTGCCGGGCGCATGGTTAACGGGGGGTTACAGGTTCGTTATCTCATACGCCGGACACGGTCTGAGGGCGTTGTCGCATGTCACCGGTCGCGTACAACCGAGGACGGAGTCATACTGTCGAGCGGCCCCTCTAAGGCGAGCTCGTGCGCGTGACAAACCGCTTCTGATGCGCATCCTGGTCGTCCATGCCCATCCCGTGCCGGAAAGCTTCGGCGGGGCGGTGCGCGACGAGGTGATGTCGACGCTCTCCGCGAAGGGCCACGAGCTTAGACTGATTGATCTCTACGCGCTCGGTTTCGACCCGGTCATGCGCGCCGGCGAGCGCAGCCTCTATTACGACGGAGAGCCGTCCGATCCGGAGCTTCGGTCCCATATCGAGGCGGTCCGTTGGGCCGAGGGCGTCGTGTTCGTCTATCCGACGTGGTGGTGCGGCCTGCCCGCCATTCTGAAAGGCTGGTTCGATCGCGTCTGGGCGCTCGACGTCGCCTTCAGGATGGCGGCCGGCGGCGGCATCGTCGCTTTGATGACCAACATCCGGCTGCTTGCGGTGGTCACTACCTGCGGCGCGTCGCTTTGGGAGTCGCATCTGGTGGGCCATCCGGGCCGCCGCACCATCCTGAGCGGAATTCGCGCGATCTGCGCCCCGGGCGCCAAGACCCTGTTCCTCGCCCACTACGGCATGGACCGCTCCACTCCGAAGTCCCGCGCCGCGTATCTCGGCAAGGTCAGGCGCAAGCTCGCTCGCGTGTAAGGCCGGCAGGCGGACGCGGGAGCGGCCTTGCGCCTCGTGCGTCCGGGCGCGACGAGGAGCCGTCAGCCCGACAGCAATCCGCTCGCCAGCCCTACGCTGATCGCGATGATCACGGTGTTGAACACGAAAGACGCCGCGCCGTGAACGAGGGTGAGGGTGCGCATCTCGCTGCTTTGCGTGTCGACGTCTGACGTCTGGAACGTCATGCCGATGGTGAAGGCGTAATAGGCGAAGTCGACGAAGCGCGGCGCTTCGCCGGGAAAGTCGAGGCCGGCCTTGTCGCCGCCGCCGGCGAAGCAGCGATGGGCGTAGTGAACCGCGAACACCGTGTGCAGCAGCGTCCAGGAGCACAGGATCGTCGCCGCGGCGAGCGCCATGACGGCGCCGCTCGACTTCGCCGTGACCATGTCGAAGATCGCGAACAGGCTCGCCGCGACCGCCGCCGTCAGGATCAGCGTGATCGCCCAGCGGCCTTCGTCCTCCTGTCTCGACAGCGCGCGGAGCTCGTCCGCCGTCGCGGGCGTCAGGCTCGCCCAGACATGGCCGGCATAGGCGAGGGCGGCTGCGTCCCAGCCGATCGCCGTCGCGATCTCCGGCGCCGCTGCGAGCCGCGCCACGGCGCCCGCCGCGAGCCCGACGCCCGCGCTGGCCGCGACCCGCAGTCCGTGACTTGCAAGGCTGCTCATGGCATACGCTCCATACCGCGCGAGGCTCGCAGCTGTCTGACGCCGGCCTGCCGCGCCGGCGACGATCCGCGCCTGCGCGCCGCTTCACGGGACGATCGATGACCGAAGGCCGCCGACCGACCGCCTATATTCATGTCGGGCCGTACAAGACCGGCTCCAGCTCTCTCAAGCACTTCATCCGCGGCAATCTCGCGACGCTCGATGCCTGCGGGCTGTTCTTTCCCATGCTGCGCGACGAGACCGGCAAGCCGGCGCGCAACCACATGGAGCTCGCGACCTGCAACGAGATCCGGCCGGACGGCGAACTCAAGGCGAAGGCGCAGCTCTGGCCGGAGATCGACGAGGTCGCCAAGAGGGCTGAGAAGAACATCCTGCTGTCGAGCGAGATGTTCTCGCGCTCGCTCGCAGACCCTCAGGCGCTTGACCGGGTGCTCGCCTTCTTCGACTTGCGCGGCTATCGCGTGGTCGTCCTCGCCTATGTGCGCGACCAGCCCGCCTGGCTGAACAGCTGGTATGTCCACAGCCAGCGGCGCTTCGCCGGGCTCATGACCTTCGACGAGTTTGTCGAGGAGGCCGACCGGCGGGGACGGGGGGAGCCGCTGCGCTATCTCAAGACCTATATCGACGAGCCGCGGGTGGAGCTCGAGGCGATCCCGTTCGAGCGCGCGGCCGCGGCGGGGCTGGAGGACGACTTCATCCGTCGTTGCGGGATCCCGGCCGACGCGCCGCTGGTCAGGACGAGCCTCAGGAACCCCAACGCTGGCGTGAAATCCGTGTTCGCCGCGCAGGAGGTGATGCGCCGGATCGGCGGGGAGGGACTGCAGGATCTTCCGGGCTTCGCGCCGGTCTGCAACGGCTTCAAGCGGCGATACGTCCGCTTGGGGTGGGAGGCGACGCCGCATGTCGCGCTGACCGAGGAGAACGTGGCGCGCATCCGCGCGCGCTACGCCGAGAGCAACGAGGCGTTCGCCCAAAGGTTCTTCGCGATGAGCTGGGCCGAGCTGTGCCCGCCGAAGCCGTTCCGCGCGTCGGTGTTCGATCCCTCCGAGGCGTCGTGGTGGGAGCGCCGGAAGATCGAGCGTCTGGTGCGCGAGACGGCCCAAAAGTTCGAACAGCTCAGGCAGGCCTCGAAAGCCGCGCGCCGCGCCAAGGTGGCGTAGCGCGGAATCACGTCGTCGACGCTATATGCGGTTGTGAGCGCCGGGAAGCGGCGCGTCCGATCGAGGCGTCGAGCACCCGCATGTCCATCCGCATCCTCGCCGTCGTCGCGTTCGTCATCCTCGCGCCGCTCGGCGCCTTCCTGCACTACGTGCTGCCGCGCCACGACGTGGTCAGGATCGTCAACACGGAGGTCCGGCGCGTCGACTTCTCCGGCAAGCCGGTGGACGGCTCCAACCCGGCGGCGAACCGCGACGTCTATTTCATCTACGCCGAAGACATCGAGACCAGGAAACCGCACGTCTATCGCAACGAGGACACGCGCTGGGGCTTCCCGTTCTATTTCAAGTTCAACTCCGCCGACGTCCAGGCCGTCGCCTCGTCGATCGGCGGCGAGAAGGGCGTCGCGCTCATCACGAAGTATGGCTGGCGCTTCGACATCTTCTCGTGGTTCCCGAACGCCGTCAGCGTCCGGCGATGGGATCCGGCGGACACGGTGATCCCCTGGTTCAACATCGTCTTCTTCACGGCGCTCGCGCTGCTCGCGGTCCTGATCGGCCGCCGGTTGCGCCGCGCGCGCGGCTGATCTGGCGCACCAGGGGGTCCATCGTCTAAAACCGCAACGGACCGGGTGGTTTAACAGCCGCTTCGCGGCGCCACGCGCGGGATCGAAAGGGCTTTCGGGCAGGCATGAGCGGCGTTCTCCTCCTCTCGATCCAGGCGCTGATCTATTTCGGCGTGATGACCGCGCTGCTCGCCGCGCGCAAGTCCTACGGCGTCGGCCTCTTCGTGTGCGCGCTCGGCGTGATGCACTTCCTCGAGACCTACCTCGCCGCGGTGTTCTTCATCGAGCTTCCGTTCGGCCTGCTGTCGCCCGGCTCGACCGTGCTGTTCTCCGGCAAGCTGATGATGTTCCTGCTGCTCTACATCCGCGAGGATGCGGAGGTGGTGCGGCAGCCGATCTACGGCCTGCTGATCGGCAACATCCTGCTCGTCGTGCTGGCGCTCGTGCTGCGCTTCCAGACCGCCGTGAAAATGCCGGGCTACGCGCCCGATCTGGCCTTCCTCGACCAGATCGGCATCCTGATGGTGTGGGGCACGCTGCTGCTGTTCGTCGACTGCATCGCGCTGATCATGCTCTACGAGCGGATGGCGCGTCTGCTGAAGCGCAACGTGCTCGCCTCCGCCTTCGTCGCCTCAGCGGTCGTGCTGACCTTCGACCAGTTGATGTTCTATCCGGTGCTGAACTGGGTGACGGGCACGCCGTTCTCGGCGCTGCTCGGCGGCTGGGTCGCGAAGATGGGGGCCGCCGCCGTCTACAGCGCGCTTGTCGCGCTCTACCTGTCCTTCGGCGAGCCGGCCCCGTCGAAGCGGCGCTCGCTCGCCGACATCTTCCAGGCGCTCACCTATCGGAACCGCTACGAGGACCTGCTGGCGCGCTCGCTCGTCGACGAGGTGACCGGCGTCAAGAACCGCGCGGCGTTCGAGCAGACCTGCCGGGAATGGCTGGAGCGCAAGTCGCCCGACGGCCGCCCGATCACGGTCGCCATGGCCGACGTCGACCGCTTCAAGGCGATCAATGATCAGTACGGCCACGCCGCCGGCGACGCGGTGCTGCGCGCGGTCGGCCTCACGCTCGCCCGGCACGTCCGTGACGGCGACACGGTGTTTCGCTACGGCGGCGAGGAGTTCGCGATCCTGCTGCGCGGTCTCGACCATCCGGAAGCGCTGGAGATCGCCGACCGCCTGCGCGTCGCCGTCGCGACCGAGGTCCAGCCGCTCGACGGCCGGCCCGTGACGGTCAGCGTCGGCGTCGCAAGCTCAGCCTATGGCGCGGGCGACTTGCGCGGGCTGCTCGACAAGGCCGACAAGCGCCTCTACGACGCCAAGCGCCTCGGCCGGAACCGGGTGGTGGGAGAGACCGCGCCGGCGTGAGCGCGCCGGGTCAGCGCGCCGGATTGAGGGCGGCGACCGGATAGCAGGCCGAGGCGATCAGCGCGAACTGGTCGGGACAGGCCTCCGCCAGATCGCGGTCGCGCCGGCCCAGCTCCGCGAAGGTCCGCAAGTGATCCGCCGCCTCGGCGAGCGCCCGCGCGTAGTCGATCCGGGTTTCGTCCATTCCCGCCGCCCTCACGCCGCCGCTACGCCCGCCTGGGGCGGGGGCACGGCGAAGCCTTCGTCGTCATACTGGTTGAGCTTGTTCCTCAGCGTCCGGATCGAGATGCCGAGGATGTTGGCGGCATGGGTGCGGTTGCCGCGGGTATGACCGAGCGTGTCGAAGATCAGGTCACGCTCGACGTCGGCGAGCGTCTTGCCGACGAAGGAGCGGGCGATCTGCTCCGCGGTTTCGACGGCCTGCGCGGCCGCGCCGCGCGCGGTCGAGACGGGAGCGCCGTCCGGGGTGCGGATCGCGTCGGCGCCGATCTCGCTCCCGACCGCGAGCAGCACTGCGCGGTGGATCGTGTTCTCGAGCTCGCGGACGTTGCCCGGAAAGCGCTGGCGGGCCAGTTCGGCGCGCGCTTCCGTGGACAGCGGGCGGATCGGGAAGCCGTTGATGCGGGCGTACTTGCTGGCGAAATGCGCCGCGAGCGCCAGCACGTCGGCCGGCCGCTCGCGCAGCGGCGGGATCTTCAGGTTCACGACGTTGAGGCGGTAGAGCAGGTCCTCGCGGAACGTCCCCTTGCGCACCTCATCGGCGAGCGCTCGGTTCGAGGTCGCGATCACCCGTATGTCGACCGGCACCGGCTTGCCGCCGCCGACTCGGTCGATTACGCGCTCCTGCAGCGCGCGCAAAAGCTTCGCCTGCAGGCGCACGTCCATCTCGGAGATTTCGTCCAGCAGCAGCGTGCCGCCGGAGGCCTCCTCGAACTTGCCGATGCGCCGCGCCGACGCGCCGGTGAAGGCGCCTTTCTCATGGCCGAACAGCTCGCTTTCGAGCAGCTGTTCCGGAATGGCCGCGCAGTTGACCGACACGAACGGCGCCTTGGCGCGCGGGCTCTTCTCGTGAACGAGGCGGGCCAGCATCTCCTTGCCCGAGCCGCTCTCGCCGGTGATCAGCACGCTTGCGGACGACGCGGCGATCTGGGTCGCGAGCTGCACCAGCGAGATCATCGACGGGTCCTGGAAGACCATGTCCCGGCTGTCGTCGGCGACCGCCGCGAGCACCGCGCCGATCAGCTCGGGATCGGGGGGCAGCGGGATGTACTCCTTGGCGCCGGCCCGGATCGCGTCGACCGCCGCGCGCGTGTCGTTGTCGACGCCGCAGGCGACGACCGGCACATGGAAGCGCTCCGCGGAGAGGCTGGAGACCAGTTCGCGGACGTCGAGCGCGACGTCGCACATGATGAGGTCCGCGCCGCGGCCGGCCCGTAGCGTCCGAAGCGCCTGCTCGACGGATTCGGCGTGGGTGACCGCGGCGCCGCGGTTCATCGCGATGCGGGTCGCGGCGGTGAGCTGGCCCTTGAGATGGCCGACGATGGTGAGGCGCATAACCGCTCTCCTCTCCTTGTTCAGGCCCGATCGGGCTTGATGATTTCGGTCATGGTGACGCCGAGCTGGTCCTCGACGAGCACCACCTCGCCGCGCGCGACGAGCCGGTCGTTGACGTAGATGTCGATCGCCTCGCCGATCTTCCGGTCGAGTTCGATGACGGCGCCCGGCTTGAGCTTCATCAGATTTCGGACCTCGAGCTTGGCGCGCCCGAGCACCGCCGAGACCGCGACCGGCACGTCGAAGACGGCCTCGAGGTCGCCGGCGCCTTTCGACTCCCCGTCGGCCTCGCCGCCCTGGTCCACCAGCGCGACGTCCCCCGCGTGATCGAGTTCCGGCAGGGGAACCGATCGATCTCCTCCGCTGCGACCGCTCATGGCTCGGTTCCTTCCGTGGCGTCCGTCGGCGCTGTCGGGGCGCCGACCGCTCCAAATCTCAGGGTCAGCGCGCGGTCTATCGCGCGCTCGACGGCTCCTGCGTCGCGGATCACGCCTCCGTCGGCCCATTCGAGCCGCGCGTCGCCCTCCGCGACCTCCGGGTCGCCGAGCACGATCAGGCGGCCGGCGAAGCCGCGCTGGTGGGCGGCTTCGGAAAGCGACACGCGCACGGCTTCGACGAAGTCCGGCGCGACGCGCGCGACGAGATGCGGAGCGGACTTCAATTCTCCGAAGCAGGCGTTCGCCGCCGCCTCGATTTCGGCGAGCGGGAAGCGCGCCACGGCCGCGCCGGCGAGCTTGCGCGCGAAGGCGAGGGCGAGGGCCGCCGCGTCGCGCTCGATCTCGGCGACGCGGCCGTCGGCGTCGGCGATCGCGACCGCGAGCCGCCCGCCGAGAGATTCGATCGCGGCCGTCAGGCGCGCGGCGTCGGCCTCTCGGGCCGCGCGCCGGCCGTCCGCCTCGCCGCGCCGGTATCCGGACGCCTCGGCTTCGGCCAGCGCCGCCTCGTGGTCGGCGAGCCCGACCGCGCCGGGCCCGGTCTTGGTCGGCTTCGGCGCGCCGAAGTCGGTGTCGAACAGGAAACGGACGGGGGCGCCGCTCATGCGTCGACCCCGGGCCGCGGGGCCGGAACGTCGTCAGTAGACAAGCTCTTCCTCCCCCTTGTTTTTCGTGATCGTGATCTGGCCGTTCGACGCCAGGTCCTTGGCGACGTTCACGATAATCATCTGCGCCTCGTCGACGTCGCGCAGGCGCACCGGGCCCATCGCCTCGACGTCGTCTGCGAGCATCTTGGCGGCGCGGCTCGACATGTTGCCCATGATGAAGGCGCGCATCGTCTGGCTCGCGCCCTTGAGCGCGACCGCGAGCTTTTCGCGCGGCGCGTCGCGCAGCACCGACTGGATGCCGGCGCTGTCCAGCTTGCCGAGGTCGTCGAAGGTGAACATCAGCTGCCTGATGCGGTCGGCGGACTCCTTCGACGCCTCCTCGAGCTTTGTCAGGAACCGCGTCTCGGTCTGTCGGTCGAAGGAGTTGAAGATCTCCGCCATCTGCTCGTGCGAGTCCCGGCGGGTGGCCTGAGAGAGGCCGGCCATGAACTCGACGCGCAAGGTCTTCTCGATGCGCTCGAGGATGTCCTTCTGGACGGAATCCATCGCGAGCATGCGCCGCACGACGTCCACCGCGAACTCCTCGGGGAGGATGGCCAGAACGCGCGCGGCCTGTTCGACGCGGATGCGCGAGAGCACCACGGCGACGGTCTGCGGGTACTCATTCTTCAGGTAATTCGCGAGCACCGTCTCCTGAACGTTGGAGAGCTTCTCCCACATGTTGCGCCCAGCCGGACCCCGGATCTCCTCCATGATCTGGCCCACGCGGTCCCTCGGCAGGAACTGCGAGAGCAGCCGTTCGGTCGACTCGGCGTTGCCGACCAGCGACCCGGCCGCCGACAGCTTCGAGACGAAGTCGACCAGCAGGCCTTCCACGGTGATCGCGTCGATCGCTCCGAGGTTGGACATCGCGGCCGACAGGTCGCGGACCTCGTCGTCGTCGAGTTCCTCCCAGACCTGCGCGCCGTGTTCGTCGCCGAGCGCGAACATGACGATCGCGGCCCGCTCGACGCCCGAAAGCTTGCGGGCGGGTTGGGTCGATCCGGAGGTGGCGAGAGCTTGGGCCGCCATGACGCTACGCGGGCTCCTGCATCCACTGACGGATCAGATTGGCGCTCTCGGACGGATTGGCGCGGACGATCTCGCCGATCTTCTCGAGCGACTCGGCCTTCACCTTGCCGGCGACCTCGACCGCCGCCAGCCGCCGGGCGGCGCCGTCGGGACCGACCACTACCGGGCCGGCGTCGGCCTGCAGGACGCGCACGCCCGGCGCGGTCAGGAGCGGCGCGCCGTTCTCGTCCGTCGCCTGGAAGACCGCGCCGTCCGGCATCGTGACCATGCCGTCGGCGCCCATCACGCCGCCACGAGCCGCCGCCTCGGCGGCCGTCAGCGCCGGCGCGGCGGCGGGCGCGGGCGGCGGAGCGGCTTCGAGCGCCTTCCGCAGGACCGGCCGGACGACCAGAAGCATCACGAGCACGCTCAGCAGGGCCAGCACGCCGAGCTCGACGGCGCGCATGATGTCGGCCTTGGTGAAGTCGAACCAGGGCTCGCCGCCGGCGTCGGCGGTCTGGCCGGGAATGTCCGCGAAGCGCAGGTTCACGATCTCGACGGTGTCGCCGCGGCTCGCATCGAAGCCGACGCCGGCGCGGACCAGCGCGCCGATCCGGTCGAGCTCCTCCTGCGGGCGGGGCGCATAGGTCATGTCGCCGTTCTGCTGGCGGGTGTAGACCCCGTCCACGAGCACCGCGACCGAGAGGCGCTTCATCCGGCCGCCGTCCTGGGTCTCGGTCCGGGTGACGCGGGAGATCTCGTAGTTGACGACCTCCTCGTTCTTGTTCGTCTGCTCCTTCGGACCCTGCTGCGGGTTCTGGCCGGCCTGCGGGTTCGGGATCTGGTTCGCGACGGAGACCTGCTGCTCGGCCTGCTCCTGCGACTGGGAGGCCTCCTCCCGGGTCTGGGTCGAGCGGGCGACGCGGCTTTCGGGATCGAACTTGTCGGAGGTCTGCGTGGACTTGGTCCGGTCGATCTCGGCGCGGACCTCCACGCGGGCGCGGTCCGCGCCGACGATGCGGCCGACGATCGATTCGACGCGCTCGCGCAGACGCTTCTCCAGCGCCAAGCCGCGTTCGTCGCTCGCCGCGTCGGCGGCGTCGTCGCCCTCGGCGCCGTCGGCGAGCAGGCGCCCGCCCTCGTCGACGAGCGACACCTTCTCGGGCTTCAGCCCCTGCACGGCGGAGGCGACGAGGTGGCGGATCGCACGGACCTCGCCCTGGCTGAGCTCGCCGCGCGCGCGGATCACGATCGAGGCCGAGGGCTGCGGCGCGTCGCGCGTGAACAGCGGCCGTTCCGGCGTGACGAGATGCACCCGCGCCGACGCCACCCGGTCGAGCGACTTGATCGAGCGGGCGATCTCGCCCTCGAGCGCGCGCAGGTGATTGACGTTCTGGACGAAGCTCGTCGCCGAGAAACCGTCGCCCTTGTCGAAGATCTCCCAGCCGACCGAGCCGCCGGTCGGAAGGCGCTGCTCGGCGAGCTTCATGCGGAGCTTCGCGACCTGCTCCTTCGGGACGAGGATCCCGGCGCCGTCCGTGCGCAGCTCGTAGGGCACGTTCTGCTGGTCGAGCTCCTTGACGACCGCGGCTGCGTCCTGCGGCGACAGGTCGGTGAACAGCGGCGCCATCGCCGGCTGGGTGAAGCGGATGATGACGAAGGCGAAGAAACCCACCAGCGCGAGCGCAACCACGCCCATCGCCGCGACGCGCCCGGCGCCGAAAGACCGGAAGACTTGGATGATGCCCTGCACCGACGTTCCCCGAAGCGGTTCGGCCTCGGGGCCGCCCCACCCGGCAAGAATTGCCCGGCGCATGGTAAACGGGTCGTTAACCGGACCGCGCCGGACCCCGGAAACGACAACGCCGGCCACGAGGGCCGGCGCGCGGGAAGGACGTCCGGGCCGCCCCGTCAGGCGCGATACTGCTGGATCCGCGTGGTCCTGAGGCCGGCAAGGCCGTGACGGTCGATCGAAGCCTGCCACGACAGGAACTCCTCGACCGTGAGGGTGTAGCGGGCGCAGGCCTCCTCAAGGCTCAAGAGCCCGCCTCGGACGGCGGCCACGACCTCCGCCTTGCGGCGGATGACCCAGCGCTTGGTGTCGGACGGGGGCAAATCAGCGATCGTCAGCGGACTGCCGTCCGGGCCGATCACGTATTTGGTTCGTCCGCGAGGCATTTCGGTCATAGATACTCTCACACGCGACTGACCCGTCATCGCAGACATTACGTTCGGTGATTTAACATTTGACTAAGCGAGACTGCTGAATTCGCAGGGATTTGAAAGGTTAAAAACCAGTAATTCAAATACTAACAAAATGCCGTCTTAACGGTTATTAAAGGAGCAACTTGGCGCGGCAGTTTCTGCCGGGCGGCGGCAGAATCGGCCGGCGGCGAACCGGCCGCTCCCATTGAGACTTCAACGCATTTCGGCCCCGAACCGCTGGCACGGCGGTTGCAATTGAAGGCGCAGACCATCGCCTGCTGGACCGAACGTGTCGTCAAGCTCCGTTAACGCGCCCGCCCCCGCGCCTCACCGCGCCCCGTCGCACGCCGGCAAGTCGTCCGCGCGCGGCGAGGGCTTCGACACGCTTGTGGGCGCGCAGGCCGAAGAGGCGGACGACGCGAAGCCTCAGGCGGAACAGTCGGCGCCGGACGCCGTGTCGGCGGGCCTCGTCGGCCTGCCTTTCGCGCTCCAGGGCGCAGGCGCGGCCGGCGAGACGCCGCCTGGATCGGGAAGCAAGCTCGCCTCGACCGGCCAGAAGCCCGAAGGCGGCGTCACGGCCGGCAAGTCGAACGTGGCGAATCTCGCCACGGCTCTGCAGTTGCAGGCGCAGGGTCTCGCGGTCGGCCCCGGAGCGGTCGGCCAGGCCGGCGCGACGGCCCAAGCGCTCGCCGCAGCCGGAATCGTCAGCCTGAAGGGCGAAAGCGAGAGCGTCGACGTCAAGATCGGCGGCGCCTCAGGAGCGCAAGCGCCGTCCGGACCCGCCGCCTCCCTGGCGGCGGGCGCCGAGGCCGGAAAGGCCGGCAAGAAGGAGGGCGGCAAGGGCGCGGAGAAGACGGACGCCGCCAAGGCGGCGGCGCAGACCGCCGCGTTCAGTGCGTTCGAGAAGGAACAGCCGGAGACCGAGACGAAGCCCGCGCCGAAGCTCGACGCCGGCGGTTCGGAAGTCACGCGGCAGTCCCAGCAGCCGGATCGGATCCAGACGCTGCAGACCTCGGCCGCGCCGGCGACGCCCTCGGCGCCGGGCGCGGCGTCCGGACAGGTTTCCGGCGCGCAGGCGGCCGCCGTTCAGGTGGCCAACCAGATCGCCGATCACGCCAGCTCCCGGCGCACCCGATTCGAGGTGCGGCTCGATCCGTCGGAGCTCGGCCGCGTCGACGTGCGGCTCGACATCGGCCATGACGGGCGTGTCGCCACCCGGCTGATCGTTGAACGTCCCGAGACGCTCGACATGCTGCGAAACGACGCGCGCGAGCTGTCGCGCACGCTTGAGCAGGCAGGATTCCAGCTGGGGCAGGGCGGTCTCGCCTTCCAGCTCAAGGACGGCCGCCAGCAGCAATGGGCTTTCGAGGACGCCGGTCACGGCGGCTCGCCAGCGAATGAAGAGATCGAGGACGTCGCTCCCGTCGCCGCCGCCTATGCGCGCGGCGCGGCGCCCGGCGTCAGCGGCGTGGACCGAACGGTGTGAGGGCGTAACATGGCTGTGAACAGCGTTACAGGTCCGGGCTCGAACGCCGCGCAGGTCTCGAACACGTCGGGCGCGACGCTCGCGTCGAACTTCGAGACGTTCCTGTCGCTGCTGACGACGCAGCTCAGGAACCAGAGCCCGCTCGATCCGCTCGACACCAACCAGTTCACCCAGCAGCTGGTGCAGTTCGCGGGCGTCGAGCAGCAGCTCAAGACGAATGACACGCTGTCCGCGCTGCTGCTCTCGTCGCAGACCGCCCAGGCCGGAGCGGCCCTCAATCTCGTCGGACGCGAAGTCACCGCCTTCGGCCAGACCTCACAGCTCAGCGACGGCAAGGCGACCTGGAACCTCGACTCGCCCAAGGCCGGCGTCACCGCCACCATCACGATCCGCGACAGCACCGGCGCCCTCGTCTACACGGGCAAGAAGGATCTGAAGTCCGGCGATCAGGACTTCGTCTGGGACGGCAAGCGCACCGACGGCACGAAGGCGCCGGAAGGGCTGTACACGATCTCCGTGGACGCCAAGGACGCCGCAGGCAACGCCGTCGAGGTGACGTCCGAGGTCGCCGGCGTGGTCGAGGGCGTCGACCTCTCCACCGGCGAGGCGATCCTGCTGATCGGCGACATTCGCGTGCCGCTCGGCCAGCTGAAGTCGGTCAAGGCGCTCAAGGCCTGATCCGAGACCCCGCGGATCGCTTCCATCCCCTCGCATGGCGCGGTAGAACCCGCCCGCCCATGACGATCCTGCCGAACATCGATCTCGACCTGCCCGGACCGCGCGCCTCCCAGCGCGTGGTCGTCGCTATGTCCGGCGGGGTGGATTCCTCCGTCGTCGCCGGCCTCGTCGCGCGCGCGGGCTACGACGTCGTCGGCGTTACGCTGCAGCTCTACGACCGCGGCGCCGCTACGGCGCGGAAGGGCGCCTGCTGCGCCGGCCGCGACATCCACGACGCGCGCGACGCGGCGGCGAAGCTCGGAATTCCGCACTACGTGCTGGACTACGAGGCGCGCTTCCGCGAGGCCGTGATCGAGCCGTTCGCCGCGAGCTATCTCGCCGGCGAGACGCCGATCCCCTGCGTCGCCTGCAACCAGACGGTCAAGTTCCTCGACCTGCTCGAAATGGCGAAGGATCTTGGCGCGGCGGCGCTCGCCACCGGCCATTATGTCGCCTCACGGGCGCTGCCGCAGGGCGGACGTGGCCTTTTCCGGGCGGCCGACCCCGCGCGCGACCAGAGCTACTTTCTTTACGGCACGACGGCCGAGCAGCTCTCGATGCTGCGCTTCCCGCTCGGCGGCCTCGAAAAGCCGCAGGTGCGCGAGATCGCGCGCGCGCTCGGGCTGTCGGTCGCCGACAAGCCCGACAGCCAGGACATCTGCTTCGTGCCGTCCGGCGGCTATGCCCACGTCATCGAGAAGCTGAGGCCCGGCGCGGCCGAGCCCGGTCCGATCGTGGACCTCTCGGGCCGCGAGGTCGGACGTCACGACGGCGTCGTGCGCTACACGGTAGGACAGCGCAGGGGCCTCGGCCTTAGCGGCGGCGAGCCGCTCTACGTCGTGCGGATCGACGCAACGAAGAGAACCGTCGTCGTCGGGCCGCGCGAGGCGCTCGGCGTGCGGCGCGTGGTTCTGCGCGACGTCAACTGGATCGGGGAGGGGCCGTTGGAGCACATCGGTCCCGAGGGCCTTCCCGTGCTGGCGCGCGTGCGCTCGACCCGGCCGCCGGCGCCGGCGCTGCTGCGCCCGTCCGGCCCGCGCGAGGCCGAGGTGGAGCTGATCGACGGCGAGACGGGCGTGGCGCCGGGCCAGGCTTGCGCGCTCTACGACGAGGCCGGCGAGCGGGTGCTCGGCGGCGGGATCATCCGCCAGGCCGTGCGCGCCGAGGTTCTGGCGAGCGAGGCCGCGGCGTGAGCGTCCAGTACGATCTCGACGGCCAGAAGCGCGCCTACGCGAAGTGGGCCCCGATCTATGACAAGGTCTACATCAAGCTGCTCGCCGATGGTCAGAGGAAGGCCGCGCAGGCCGCCGCCGCCTGCGGGCGCGACATCCTCGAAGTCGGCGTCGGCACCGGCCTGGTGCTCCGCTACTATCCCGCCGACGCCCGCGTGGTCGGAGTCGACCTCTCCGTGCATATGCTCGCCAAGGCCCGCGAGAAGGTGCGCGATCTCGGACTCGGCCAGGTGAAGTGCCTCGCGGCGATGGACGCTTGCAATCTCGGTCTGCCCGACGCGAGCTTCGACGCGGTCACGGTGCCTTTCGTCATCACGCTGGTGCCCGACCCGGAGGGCGCGCTCGATGAGATGCGCCGGGTGCTGCGGCCGGGCGGCGAGATCGTCGTCGCCTCCAAGATGGGCGCCGAGGGCGGCCTCCCGATGAAGGTCGAGACGGCCGTCGCGCCGCTCGTCGCGAAGATGGGCTGGTCGTCCGACTTCAAGGTCTCGCGCCTGCGCGCCTGGGCTGACCGGGCCGGCGACATGAAGGTGATCGACGTCCAGCCGGTGTTTCCCGCGGGCTTCTTCAAGATCGTCCGCATCAGGAAGGCCGGCTGAGGCTCGCTGTAGCCCCGCCTTTCAGTCTCCTTCGATCTTGCCCGCCACCTCGTCCGTGCCGGCGATCACGTCGGCGCCGGACTTTACGGCGATGACGATGCGGTAGCCTTCCGCCTTCTTGCCGATCTTCGACAGGTTCACCGGCAGCGACACGCGCTTCACCGAATTGTCGATATCGGTCTGGGCGTCGGCCGGGATCTTCGCGAACTTCACCTTGCCGGAGGGGAACTTGGCCTTGCCGAAGACGCGCGGCTCGACCGACGCGCCCTTCTTGGCCTCCTCGATCTTCCAGGCCACGGTGACCGGACCGTCTCCCTTGCCGAGGCGGATGACGTTGAAGTCGAGCGTGTCCTCCTTCTTGCTCTTCTGCACGCCGAGCGGGTGGACGAAGACCAGCGAACCGGCGGTCTCGACCGATCCTGCGCCGCCGTCGGCGTTCAGCACCCCGTCCTTGCCGACGCCGGCGGCGCCGGCGGTGGTCCGAACCCCGTCGGCGCCGGCGAGTCCTGATGGGCCGGTCTGGGTCGGCGGCGTCACGCCGTTGTTCGCCGGGAAGTCGAGGCGGTAGTCGCCCGGCTTGTGCTTCATGGCTTCCGCCGTGAAGGACGGGTCGTTCCTGGCCTCGATGCCGGGGCAGAAGGAGAACGTCTTCACGCGCCCCGCGCCGTAGGATCCGCCGGTCCCGCCCTGTCCGTTCGTGTAGGGCGTGACGCCGATCGTTGTGGCCGTGGCCGGCGTCGCCTTTCCGACAGCGCCGATCGCGGCGCGGCCCTCGGCGGCGCCGAGATTCAGCAGCGCCGACGCCGCGCTGCCGCCCGCGCCGATCTTGCCGTCCGCGCCCCGCCTCCCTCCGTTCGCGCCTGCGCCGCCCGCGCCCGTGCGGGTCGGCGTGTAGCGGAACCAGTAATCGGTGACCGAGGAGCTCGGATTCGGTTTCCAGACGAAGGTCGCGGCGATGCTGACCTCGTAGAGAGCCGAGCCGCCGACGCCGCCCAGGCCCCCGCGGCGGCCGTCGCCGCCCGGTCCGCGCAGGGCGCCGCGGCCGGCGATCGCCGTGGATCCGCGGCCGACCAGATAGCCGCCGAGCCGCCCGCCGAAGGCGACGTCGACAAGATGAACCTCGCCGCTCGCCTCGTTCAGGATCGCGCCGGCGGCGTGCCCGCCGTCGCCGCCATCGCCGCCGTCGGCTCCGTCGCCGGCGGCGGCGCCGTTGGCGCCGTCCTGCACGACCGGATTGTCGACATAGACGTCGCCCGGGGAGGCGCCGATCCCCTTGCCGCCCGAGCCTCCGAAGCCGCCCCATCCCCCGGCGCCGCCCGACCCGCCGGAGCCGGCGATGGCGTAGCCGTTCGACAGGCCGAGCCGGACCAGGGTGAGCTTGCCGTAGTTGCGGATGATCCCGGCGGCGTTTTCGCCGGCGGTTCCGTTCGTGCCCGGCTTGCCGGCGCCGCCGGGCCCGCCATTGGTCGGCGTCGTCACGGTCGTGTTGGTCTTCGTGCCGTCCTTGCCGGCGAGCCCCTGCATGCCGTCAGCCCCGGTGGCGCCGGACTGGCCGGGCTCGCCCGCCCCGCTGCCGTAGAAGAAGTCGACGCCGACGAAGGTCACCGCCGACCCGGCGCCGATCACGGCCTTTGTGTCGAAGCCGTTGTTCAGAACGACGTCGGACTGGCCGTCGTCATCGACGTCGCCCTTGACCGTCAGCGGCTGCTTGGGATGGATGTCGAGCGCCGACTTCATACCGTGGAACCCGACGCCGGTCTTGCCGAAGGCGATGACGACGGGCTTGCCGCTGTCGTTCGCCTCGATGATCGCCTCGCGCAGGCTGAGCTTGCCGTCCTTGGCGTCGACGACGTCCTCGGTGGTCGTGACGACCAGCGTCGTCGCAGCGGCGGCCAGAAACAAAAGCATCTTCGCAGCCCAAGAGTTGATGGTGTCGAGATGCTTTCTGCTGCTCGGACAACACCGGCTGCGTCAGTCTAATGAGAGCGCCTGGTAATGAAATACGTGTTTTTACATAAGCTCGACGCGCCTTCGGCCGAATTGCCGGCGCCGCGGCGGCTCGCGGAAAGCGACGCTCGCAGGTTGTGAAACCATTCCGCGGGTTTAGATTCGGGGCCGAAGGCGCGATGGGCTAAGTGTTTCCTCCTCCCCCGGCCGAGCGTTGCGAATGGCTGTCCAGTCCCATCCCTTCTTCTCGATCCATTCCCAGGGCTTCGTGCGCGTCGGGGTCGCGACCCCGCGCGTCGCCGTCGCCGATCCGGCGCGCAACGCGGCCGCGGCGATCGAGCTGGCCGAGCGCGCCTCGGCGGAACACGTCGACCTCCTCGTCTTCCCCGAGCTCAACCTCTCGGGCTACGCCATCGACGACCTCCATCTGCAGGACGCGCTGCTCGATGGCGTGGAGGCAGCTATCGGCGAGATCGTCGAGCGCAGCCGCGATCTTGCGAGCGTCCTGCTGCTCGGCGCGCCGGTCAGGCGCAACGGGCGCGTCTACAACTGCGCCGTCGTCGTGTCGCGCGGCGAGATTCTGGGCGTCGTCCCGAAGTCGTTCCTGCCGAACTATCGCGAATATTACGAGAAACGCTGGTTCGCCTCGGGCGCCGGGCTGCGCGGGCGCTCGGTCGACCTCGCCGGCGCGACGGCGCCGTTCGGGCCGGACCTGATCTTCGCCGCGAGCGAACTTCCGGACTTCGTCTTCCACGTCGAGATCTGCGAGGACTACTGGGCGCCGACGCCGCCCTCGACCGCCGGCGCGCTCGCCGGCGCGCTGATCCTCTGCAATCTCTCGGCCTCCAACATCACGGTCGGCAAGGCGGAGGACCGCTCGCTGCTCTCGGCGGCGCAGTCGAGCCGCTGCGTCGCGGCCTACGCCTATTCGGCCGCCGGGACGGGGGAGAGCACGACCGACCTGTCATGGGACGGGCAGGGCTCGATCCACGAGATGGGCGAGCTGCTCGCGCGCTCCGAGCGGTTTTCGCGGGAGCCGCAGCTGATCGCGGCCGACGTCGACGTGGAGCGGCTGAGGCTGGAGCGCGCCCGCTTCGGCACGTTCAACGACGCGGCGGCGGCGGCCGGGCACCCCGAGACGTGGTTCCGGCGCGTACGGTTCGAGCACAAGCCGTCGGCGGGCGAGATCGGGCTCAGGCGGGCGATCCGGCGCTTCCCCTACGTGCCCGGCGCGCCGGAGCGCCTCGACCAGGACTGCTACGAGAGCTTCAACATCCAGGTCCACGGCCTTGCGCGCCGGTTCGAGGCGACGTCCGGCGACACCATGGTGATCGGCGTCTCCGGCGGGCTCGATTCGACGCAGGCGCTGATCGTCGCCGCCAAGGTCTGCGACCTGCTCGGCCTCCCGCGCGAAAACATCCTGGCCTTCACGATGCCGGGCTTCGCCACCGGCGACGAGACCAAGGCGAACGCCTGGAAGCTGATGCGCGCGCTCGGCGTCACGGCCGAGGAGATCGACATCCGCCCGGCGGCCCGGCAGATGCTGGCCGACATGAGCCATCCCTTCGCGCGCGGCGAGAAGGTCTACGACATCGCCTTCGAGAACGTGCAGGCGGGCCTTCGCACCGACTACCTGTTCCGTCTCGCGAACCAGCGCCGGGGCTTCGTCGTCGGCACGGGCGATCTGTCGGAGCTCGCGCTCGGCTGGTGCACCTATGGCGTCGGCGACCAGATGAGCCATTACGCCGTCAACGCCGGCGTCCCGAAGACGCTGATCCAGTACCTGATCCGCTGGAGCGTCTCGTCGCACCAGTTCGACGACTCGACATCGGAGATCCTGACCGCGATCCTCGCGACCGAGATCTCGCCGGAACTGGTGCCGGCCGACGAGCACGGCGCCATCCAGAGCACGCAAAGCAAGGTCGGTCCTTACGAGCTGCACGATTTCTTCCTGTTCCACACGCTGCGCTACGGCCTCAGGCCCTCGAAGACCGCCTTCCTCGCCTGGCACGCCTGGCGCGACGCCTCGGCGGGCTTGTGGCCTGCGGGATTCCCGGAAGAGGCGAAGAACGCCTACGACCTGGCGACGATCGCGCGCTGGCTCGAGGCCTTTCTCAAGCGCTTCTTCGAGACGAGCCAGTTCAAGCGCAGCGCCATTCCGAACGGGCCGAAGGTGTCGGCCGGCGGCGCGCTCTCGCCGCGCGGAGATTGGCGGGCGCCTTCGGACTCCGTCGCCGACGTCTGGCTCGCTGAGCTGCGGAAGGCGCTGCCTTCGGACGCCGTCGGGTAGCTAGGGTCCCGAAACGTCGCAGCGTCACCCCCGGGCTTGACCCGGGGGTCCATCGGGCGCGGACGCGCCAGCGAAGTCGGATGTTTCCGACTTCGCCATCCCAATGGGAAACTCGGAAACATCCGAGTTTCCCGCGATGGATGCCCGGGTCAAGCCCGGGCATGACGAGGGGAGCGCTTCTGCGGGCCGGACATTCGCTCCGGGGCGCGCGGAACGGAGTCCTTTCCGGCGGCGTTCCGACTCGTTTTTCAAGGAGTTAAGCCGTGGCGCCGAGGGCGAACTGGAAGGGCTTTCTCAAGGTCGGCGAGGTCGCCTGTCCGGTCGCGCTCTACACCGCCGCATCGGCCTCGGACCGCATCGCATTCCACACGTTGAACCGCGACACCGGCAACAGGGTGCGCAGGCAGTATATCGACGTCGAGACGGGCAAGCCGGTCGACAGCGAGGATCAGGTCAAGGGCTATGAGGTCTCGTCCGGCGAATATCTGATGCTCGACAAGGAGGAAGTCGCCGCGACGATTCCGCAGAGCGACAAGACTTTAGCGGTCGACGCCTTCCTCGCCTGCTCCGCCGTCGACGACGTCTATTTCGACAAGCCCTATTATCTCGCCCCGGCGGACAAGGCGGCGGAGGAGGCCTTCGCGCTGATCCGGGAGGGCATGCGCGCCAAGAAGGTGGCGGCGCTCGCCCGCACGGTGCTGTTCCGCCGCGAGCGTACGCTCCTGATCCGCCCGCACGGCGTCGGCCTCGTCGCGACCACGCTCAATTTCGACTACGAGGTGCGCTCCTCGAAGGACGCTTTCGAGGGCGTGCCGAAGACGAAGATCGACGCCGAGATGCTGGATCTCGCCAGGCACATCATCTCGACCAAGCGCGGCGAGTACGACCCGTCCAAATTCGATGACCGCTACGAGGCGGCGCTCGCCGATCTCGTCAAGGCGAAGATCGAGGGCAAGCCGATCAAGGCGAAGAAGCCGAAGCCACCGGCGAAGGTCACCGACCTCATGGAGGCGCTGCGCAGCAGCGCTCGCCTCGGCGGTTCGGAGAGCTCCGAAGCAGCTCCAAAGAAGCCGGCCGCGCGCGCCAAATCTGGCGGCGCGCGCAAAACGGCGGCGCCGGCGGAGCGCCGGAAGGCGAGCTGAGCGATGGCTCTCGACGTCTACCGCAAGAAGCGCGACTTCAAGAAAACCAGCGAGCCGGCCGGCGCGGACGGATCGCCTAGTTCAGGCGACGCCTATCTCATCCAGAAGCACGACGCGACGCGCCTGCACTACGATCTCAGGCTCGAGATGGACGGCGTGCTGAAGAGCTGGGCGGTGACCAAAGGCCCCAGTCTGGTGCCCGGCGAGAAGCGACTCGCCGTTCATGTCGAGGACCATCCGCTCGAATATGGCGAGTTCGAGGGGACGATCCCGAAGGGCGAGTATGGCGGCGGGACGGTGATCCTGTGGGACCGCGGCAGCTGGACGCCGGTCGGCGACGCGGCGAAGGGTTATAGGAAAGGCCATCTCGAATTCGAGCTGCACGGAGAAAAGCTCTCCGGCCGCTGGCGCCTCGTTCGCATGGCGCAGCGGCGGGGCGAGAAGCGCGAGAACTGGCTGCTGATCAAGGGCGAGGACGATGCGGCGCGTACCGCCGCCGACCCCGATATCCTCGAGGAGATGCCGGACTCTGTGAAGACCGGCCGGAACCTCGACCAGGTGGCGAAGGAGGCGCCGGGCTGGTCGTCCAAGACCGGCAAGATCGAAGGCCCGCGCGTCGATCCTTCGAAGCTCAAGAGGGCGAAGAAGGCCGCCCTGCCTGATTTCGTGCAGCCGGCGCTCGCGACGCTGGTTCCGAAGGCGCCGTCGGGCGCCAAATGGCTGCACGAGATCAAGTTCGACGGCTACCGGCTGATCGCCCACATCGACCGCGGCGAGGTGCGCCTGATGACCCGCAGCGGCCTCGACTGGACCGAGCGCTTCGGCAAGCAGCTGGTGGAGGCGCTGAAAGCGCTTCCGGTCGAGCAGGCGGTGATCGACGGCGAACTCGTGGTCGAGAACGACGCCGGCGCCTCGGATTTCTCCGCGCTCCAGCAGGCGCTGAGCGAGGGCCGCACGAACGGCTTCGTCTTCTATGTCTTCGATCTCCCGTACCTCGACGGTTTCGATCTGACGCCCTGCAGGCTTGTCGACCGTAAGGCGGCCCTGGCGGGCCTGATCGAGAAGCCGAACGGCATTCTCAGGCTCAGCGAGCACTTCGAGGAGAACGGCTCGATGGTGCTCCAGCACGCTTGTCGCCTGAGCCTCGAGGGCGTCGTCTCGAAGGACCGCGACGCGCCCTACGCCTCGGGCCGGGGACGGACGTGGCTGAAGTCGAAGTGCTCGCATCGGCAGGAGTTCGTCATCGGCGGCTTCACGCCGTCGAGCACGTCGGCGAAGGCGATCGGCTCGCTCGCGCTTGGCGCCTATGAGGCCGGCAAGCTTGTCCACGTCGGACGGGTGGGCACGGGGTTCACGGCGGCCGTCGCCGCCGACCTGTTCAAGCGGCTGGACGCGCTCAAGACGAAGTCATCGCCGTTTGCGGCGAAGCTCACCTCCGACGAGGCGCGCGGCCTCAATTACGTGAAGCCGGAACTCGTCGCTGAGATCGAGTTCCGCGCCTGGACGGGCGACCATCATCTGCGCCACGCAGCCTTTCGGGGCTTGCGCGAGGACAAGCCCGCCGAGGAGGTTTCGCGCGAGACCGACGACGCCGGGCAGGCGCCCAAGGTCGCCGCGCCGAGCGTCAAGCTCACCCATCCGGATCGGATCTATTGGCCGGACAGCGGCGTCACCAAGCAGGGGCTCGCCGACTATTACATGGAGGTCTGGCCCAAGATCGCGCCCTTCGTGGTCGGTCGCCCGCTGTCGCTGCTGCGGTGTCCGGGCGGCGTGACCGAGCAGTGCTTTTTCCAGAAGCACGCCTGGAAGGGCATGAACAAGCACATCGGCGAGTACAAGGACCCGACCGACGACCAGCCGCTGCTGACGATCGACGGCCGCGAGGGCCTGCTCGGCCTCGTTCAGGGCGGGGTGCTGGAGATCCATCCCTGGGGCTCAACCATCACCGAGCTCGAACGGCCCGACATGATCATCATGGACCTCGATCCCGGCGACGGCGTCTCCTGGGAGCGGGTGATCGAGGCGGCGCGGGACGTGAAGCGGCGGCTCGAGGAGGCTGGTCTCGTCGCCTTCGTGAAGACCTCCGGCGGCAAGGGTCTGCATGTCGTCGCGCCGCTGAAGCCGCGCGCCGACTGGACGGAGACCAAGGCCTTCACGAAGTCGATCGCCGAGTCCATGGCCGCCGACGAGCCCGACGCCTATGTCGCGACGGTCTCCAAGGCGAAGCGCAAGGGAAAAATCCTGGTCGACTACCTGCGCAACGGCCGCGGCGCGACGGCGGTCGCGCCCTATTCGACGCGCGCCCGTCCGGGCGCGGCGGTGTCCGCCCCGCTCGCCTGGGAGGAACTCGGGCCGGCGATCGGCCCGGCCTACTTCACGGTCGACAACATGCCGACCCGGCTGGCGGCTCTCTCGTCCGATCCGTGGAAGGATTTCCGAAAGGCGGCGGCGCCCATCCCGAAGACGAGCGGCGGAAAGGCGGGACGGAAGGCGGCGTGAGAGTATCGCCCGAAACGCTTCGTCACCCGGGGCTTGACCCGGGGGTCTATCGGGGCGCGGACGCGCCAGTGAAGTCGGATGTTTCCGACTCCGCCTCTTTGGAGAGGAACTCGGAATGTTCGAGTTCCTTATAGATGGACGCCCGGATCAAAGTCCGGGCATGACGACTGTGCCATTCCGATCGGACAGCGCTACCCCCGCTTGCCCTTGCCGCCCTCGGCGGCGAGGCTCTTCTTCAGCGCGTCCATGATGTTGATGACGTTGCCCGTCTCCGGCGCCGCCTCGGCCTTGCGCTTCGCGGCCTTCTTGCGGCCCTTCTTCTTCGAGGCGATCAGGTCGAGCAACCTCTGCTGCACCGGATCGTCGACCATGTCCGCCGACCACAGCTTGGTCCGCTCGTCGATCAGCGTCTTGACCAGCGACAGCAGCTTCGCGTCTGGCTTGGCCTCGGCGAGGCCGCCGAAATAGTCCTGCGGGTCGCGCACCTCGTCGCCGTATCGCAGCGTCCAGAGCACAATGCCGTTGTCGCGCGGCTCCAGCAGCACGGCGCGTTCCCGGCGATAGAGCACCACGCGCGAAATCCCGACCATGTCGGTCGCCGCCATCGCCTCGCGGATCACCGAAAAGGCCTCCTCGCCGACCTTGTCGTCCGGCGTCAGGTAGTGCGGCTTGTCGTACCAGATCCATCCGACGCTCTCGCGCGGGCAGAACATCTCGATGTCGATGGTATGCGTGGTCTCGAGCGCGACGGCGTCGAGCTCCTCGTCCTCGAGCATGACATGCTCGTCCTCGCCGCGCGGATAGCCTTTGACCTCGTCCTCGCGCTCGACCGGTTTGCCGGTGACGCTGTCGACATATTCACTGACGACGCGGTTGCCTGTCCTGGCGTTCAGCACGTGGAAGCGCACCCGCTCGCTCTCGGAGGTCGCAGGCGTCATCGCCACCGGGCAGGTGACGAGGGAGAGTTTCAGATAGCCCTTCCAGAACGGTCGACCGGCCACGCCTTCACGCTCCTCGTGATCCGCGAGCACAACCGGCGCCGCGCGGAATAGGTTCCGCAGCGGCGTCCGGCAGGTGACGCCCCCGCCGCGCCTACTTCTCGCCGCGGAACACGATGGGAAAGCTTTCCGGCTTGGCGACGCCGTCGCATTCGTCCTTGGCGCGGTACTCGATCATCCGGAACGCTGCGCCGACCCATTCCCACAGCCCCATCTGTCCGCAGTCGCCGGCGCCGCGGCCCTTGTCGAAGGCCTTCAGCTCGCGCTTCTCCGGATCGTAGGTGACGTTGGCGAGGGTATCCGCGCCTGTCCAGCCGATCGCCTCGACGAAGGTGGCGAACAGAAGCGACTCGAAACGGTCCGCGGCCTTCGAGGGGTCCTCGACGAACAGCGCGAAATCCGCGTTGTAGGAGCCTGCGGCGCAGACGATCGCCCAGAGCGTCCGCCCGTCGCCGAGATCGGCGGCGAAGGACTCGTCGGCGAGGAAGGACGGGCTCGACTCGGCCTGGTCCCAGACCGGACAGTCGCGCGCGACCATGGTCTTCTTGAGCGTCTCAGGCACCGCGTCGCGGGCGACGTCGCGCAGCCGGCCCGCCAGCGCCGCGGGACTGCCGCCGCCGATCAGCTCGGCGATCGTATCCTTCGGGTCCTTCCGATTCTGGCGGCCGTCGACCTCGGCCGCGGCGGCCGCGAAGCCGGGCAGGTCGAGCGTCGCGGAAATCGGCTGGCCGCCGTCCCCCGTCACGGTGACCTCGACAGATTTGCCCCGGCGCAGGAACGGCAGCAGCCGCTTCGCCGCCGCGTCCGACATGCCGAGCGTGACCGAGCCGGGCTCAGGGCCCGGCGACGTCGTCAGGTCGGACCCCGACGCGAAGCGGACCGGCGGCCCGCCGTCGACCGCCAGCGCGAGGCGCGGACGCGGCGGCGCGAGCGCCGGCTCCAGGAGCGTCAGGTTCAGCCGGGTCGGCGCGGCCTTGGTCGCCTCGCGCGAAACCACGAGGCGGACGATCCGGGCGCCCGCCGCGGCCTCCTCGGTCGAAATCCGGCAGTCGAGGCGCGCCGGACCGTCCGCACAGGCGACCGTCCATGACTCGTGGCGGGTCTCCGACGCCCACGCCGGCGCGCAGAACAGGCAAGCTGCGGCCAGGGCGGCTGCGATCCTCATGGGCGTCCCTCTTTAGCCTTGGGTAGAGAAAGCGCGCGCGACGGCCGAGACCAAGCCGCAACCATTTCGATCACAGGAACGTTACGTGGTCGTGCGCCGCCGACGCAACCGCATGTCGGATTGCGGAGTTTTTGAAGCGGTGGGGTGACGCCTTCAAGGCGCGCGGCGACGCGCGCCCCAGAAACGGAGAAACCTGATGAAGAAAACGCTCATCTACACCTTGGCGACGGTGTTCGCAGTCGCGGGCGTGGCTGAGACCGCCCCACAGGCTCAGGCCGGCGAGGCCCAGCCGAGCGTGCGCTCTCTCGACCAGCTTCGCGCGAAGGTCCGCAGCGAGGCCATGAACGAGATGGCCGCCGGCGATCTCCAGACGGTCGGCCGACGCGGCTGGCGCGGCGGCCATCGCGGCTGGCGCGGTCATCGGGGTTGGCGCGGGCATCGCGGATGGCGCGGACGGCGGTTCTACGGCGGCCGTCGCTGGGGCGGGCGCCGCTGGTATGGCGGTCGTCGCTACTGGGGTCCCCGCTATTACTACGGTGGTCGGCGCTGGTGTGGCGGTCGTCGCTGGCACGGCCGTCGCTGCTATCGGCGCGGGCCCGGCTTCGGCGTCCGGATCAGGCTCTGACGCTATAATTCAATCAGCCCCCGGCGCGATCGCGCCGGGGTTTTTCATCAGATCAATCGGATCCGCACGATGTGGTGGGCCGCCCCGTAGCGAGGCGGCGTCCGCAGGCGACGGAGTGGCGGGACCACGGGAGAAATTGAGATGAAGAAGACCCTGCTCTACGCGCTGGCCGGCGTGTTCGCCGTATCGGGCGTGATCGAAACCGCGCCGCAGGCCCAGGCTGGTCCAGCCTCCGCGTCGCCGCGGACCCTCGAACAGCTCCGCGAGAACGTGCGTGCGGACGGCCTCGCCGCGATGCAGGCCGGCGATCTCCAGAGCGTCGCTCATCGTCGCTGGCATCGTCGGCGCTCCGTGAAGCGGCGCTGG
The DNA here is from genome assembly GCA_031316315.1 of Chelatococcus sambhunathii. Classification (GTDB taxonomy): domain Bacteria; phylum Pseudomonadota; class Alphaproteobacteria; order Rhizobiales; family Methylopilaceae; genus Methylopila. Next base: position 27,766 of record JADBEO010000006.1, on the reverse strand, counting down.
GTCCCGCGCCGCTATTCGCTCCGTTACATCCACCGGCGCGGCCACTGGTGCAGCCGCGGCAAGTGGTATGGCCGTCGATGCAATTACACGCCTAGAATGCTGCGGCCTCTGCGTCAGCGCTGACGCGTCTTCACCCACGATCCTTGACCCCGGCGCTCAGCGCCGGGGTTTTTCTTTTCCGTCCCTCACGTCCCGCTCTCGCGGGCTTGAACCGGCGTGAACGCGCGGGAGGCAACGGTCCGTATCTCGACCCGTTGTCCAAACGAGGCGCGTAACCCGCCAGCTCATGGCGGGCCGAGCAAGGAGAATGAAATGAAGCGTATGTTCGTCATCGCGGTCGCCGGCGCGACCGCCGTCGCAGGCCTCGCCGAGACCGCGCCGCGCGCCCAAGCGGCGGAAGCGGCCTCCTCACCCAGAACGGTCGACGCCGTCCGCCAAAACGCGCTTGCGGCGATGAACAGCGGCGAGCTCCAGGAGGTGCGCTGGCGCGGTAAGCGAGGCTGGCGCGGCGGCCACCGTTGGCGTCATGGCCGCTGGCACGGTCGCCGGCACTATCGACGCGGTCGCGGCGGCGCCGCAGTCGCCGCGGGCGTCGCCGGTCTCGCCGCAGGCGCGATCATCGCAGGGAGCGCGGCGCGGGCCCATCGGAGCGGGCCGAGCAAGCGCTGGTGCGCGAACCGGTATCGTTCCTACGATTGGCGCTCCGGCACTTACCTCGGCTATGACGGCAACAGGCACGCCTGTCCGTAAGAGCGAACGCGGCCGTGGGAACCCTCCCGCGGCCGCGACGTTCCTGTGTTGGAACGAAACAGGAACTAAGGCTCAGCCTATGCATGAAGACCCGCACATGGACCAGACCGCCGGACGTCTTGCGCACACTTCTGACGCGCCGGCTTCGAGCCGCGAAGCGCGTCATGTCGAGCCGAACCCCAAGACGGCCCCGGATCCCGAAAGCAACGGCGAGAAGGATCCGGCCGATTGGCTTTCGGGCGACGATCCGATGACCGGCGCCCAGGCCTCGTACCTCAAGACCCTGTCGGAGGAGACCGGGACCGCCGCCTACCGCGACGACCTCACCAAGGCCGAGGCGTCGGTGCTCATCGACGAGCTGAAGACGGCCCGCGACCGGAGCCGATGAGAGCCGTCCCCGGGCGGCGCGCCTAGCTCAGCCTGTGCGCCGCTGCCGCGGGGATCAATGGTCTGGCGCGACCGCCGCGTCGCTCTGCAGCCTGTCGAGATGCGACCGAATATGCGCCGCCTCCGCCGCGCTGTTGGCGAGGGCGATCGCGTGATCGAAGGCGACGCGGGCCTCGGCGTTCCGCCCAAGCTCCATCAGCAGGGCGCCGGTGACGCCGTGGAAATAGAAATAGCCGTCCAGGCGTTCGGCGAGCGGCGCAATCAGCGTGAGCCCGGCCTCTGGACCTGAAAGTTTCGACAGCGCCACTGCGCGGTTCAGCGTCACCACCGGCGAGGGCTGGATGCGCTCGAGGGCCTGATACAACGCATCGATGGCGGCCCAATCGGTGTCCTCGTAGCGGGCCGCGCGGGCGTGCATCGCGGCGATCGCCGCCTGGATCTGGTACGGGCCGGGTCGGCGATGGCGGATCGCCTTGTCCATCAAAGCGAGGCCCTCCGTGATCATCGGACGGCTCCATAGGGCGCGGTCCTGATCTTCCAGCAGCACGATCTGGCCGCCGGCGTCGTGGCGTGCGCCGCTGCGGGAATGCTGCAGCAGCATCAGCGCCGCGAGGCCCATGATCTCGGGTTCCGACGGAAACAGCCGCAGGAGAAGGCGCGCCAGCCGGATCGCCTCGTCGCAGAGCGCCGCGCGCGTCTCGATCTCTTCGCCCGAGGCCGAATAGCCCTCGTTGAAAACCAGATAGACCATCGCCGCGACCGTTCTCAGCCGTTCCGCGCGCTCGGCGGCGCCCGGCGTCTCGAACGGCACGCCCGCCGCGGCGACCTTGGCCTTGGCGCGCGTGATGCGCTGCTCCATCGCCGCCTCGCCGACCAGGAAGGCGCGGGCGATCTGCTTCACCGTGAGCCCCGAGACGATGCGCAGCGCGAGCGCGATCTGCTGCGTGGAGGGAAGGCCGGGATGGGCGCAGACGAAGAGCAGCCGCAGGATGTCGTCGCGATAGTCCGACCGGTCGAGCCGCTCGGCGATGTCGGCCTCGGCGTCGCCGAGGTCGGACAGCTGGTCCTCGTCGGGCAGCTCCGTCTGCCGGGACCGCCGGCGGAGGCCGTCCAGCGCGACGTTGCGGCCGACGAAGATGAGCCAGGCGGCGGGATCGCGCGGCGGGCCCTTGTCCGGCCACGTCTTCAGCGCGCGCAGGCACGCCTCCTGGAACGCCTCCTCCGCCGTGTCGAGATCGCGGAAATAGCGCAGCAGCGCCGCGACCGCCTGGGGACGCGCGGCGGTCAGCGCCTTGTCGACCCAGGCGATGTCGGTCATGCATGCGTTCCTTGCGGCGTGTTGGCGGGGTCGAAATAGGCGACGGGACGGATCTCGTAGGACCCTCCCGGATTGACCTTGCCGAGCTCGCGCGCGAATTCGAGCGCATCCTCCAGCGAGTCGAGGTCGACGACGTAGAAGCCGAGCAACTGCTCCTTGGTCTCGGCGAACGGACCGTCGATCACCATCGCCGGCTCCACGTTCTTGTTGAGCGTGGTCGCCGCGTGGGTTGGCAACAGGCGCGCGTTCGGGCCCATCTTCGGGCCGAGCTTCGCCTTGACGTCCTGGAGCTTCGCCATGACGGCCTCGTCATGCTCCTTGGACCAGCCGCCGACGACGGCCTCTGAGTGGTAGCAGAGAATGGCGTAGAGCATCGCGCCGGGTCTCCCGTCTTGCTTCGAAGGACGCGCGACTATGCCCGGCGCCGACGTCGCTCGCGAAAAAATCTGCGCGCGATCGCGCCGCTTGGACTTTCGGATGGAGGCGGGATTGCGCCTCGCGGCTCCGGCGTTAAGGGTGGAGGAGGGCGGAGGCGAGCAACCGCCGTGGTCGGGCCTCCCGGCGCGGCCCGCTATTCCGCGATGCACGCGAAACCGGAGGCGACGAGTGGCGGATTCTGATGCGATGGAAGACCGTTTCAGGATCGTCTCGGATCGGCTGTCGGCCGTCGTCGCGCGCAAGGGCGCGGAACTCGTCAGCCTGAAGGACGACGCCGGCGGCGAACTGCTCTGGCAGGCCGGCCCGGAGTGGCCGCGCCATGCGCCGGTTCTATTCCCCATCGTCGGGCGGCTCGCCGGCGACACGTTGCGCCACGAGGATAAAAGCTACCGGGTCACCCAGCACGGCTTCGCACGCGGCATGCAGTTCGCCTGGATCGAACGATCCGCGGCGCGCGCTGTCCTCGCGCTGGCGGACAGCGAGGCGACGCGCGCGCTTTATCCCTTCGCGTTCCGGCTCGAAATGGATTTCTCCGTCGAGGAGGGCGCGCTGTCCGTCGTCTCACGCGTCTTCAATCCGGGGGACGGCGAGCTGCCGTTCTCGATCGGAGCGCATCCGGGATTTCGCTGGCCGCTGGTCGACGGCGTTCCGAAGGACCGTCACGTGCTCGAGTTCGAGGCGCGTGAGACCGGCAAGCGCCGCACCGTCGAGGGCGGGCTGCTCGGGCCCGAGGCCCCGCTGCCGTTCGACGGCGAGAGGCTGCCGCTCGATCCGGCCCTGTTCTCGAACGACGCGCTCGTGATGCCCGGCCCGCGCAGCAAGTCCGTGCGCTACTCCGCGCTTTCGGAAAGCGGCGAGCCTCTGCGCTCCATGACCGTGTCGTGGCGCGGCTACGAGGATCTCGGCGTCTGGTCGGCGCCCAAGGGCGCGCCGTTCCTGTGCATCGAGCCCTGGCGCGGCATGGCGAGCTTCATCGGCTGGGACGGCGAGTTCAGGGACAAGCCCGGCGTCGTCCGGCTACCGGCGGGCGAGGTCATGGAGTTCGAGTGGCGCGTCGAGATCTGACGCTTCAGCCCGCCTCGCGCGCCGGCCGTTTCTGGATCGCCGCGTCGAGCGCCCCGGCGACGCGGCGGGCGACCGCGTCGAGCCGTTCGGACCGCCGCTCGCGCGGGCGGGGCACGTCCACGACGACGCTCTCGGCGATCCGCCCGGGCCGGGCGGCCATCACCGCGACCTCGTCGGCGAGATAGACAGCCTCCTCGACGTCGTGCGTCACCAGCACGATGGTCGGGCGGAAGGCGTCCCAGAGCTCGATCAGATGGTCCTGCAGGTCGGCGCGGGTGATGGCGTCGAGCGCGGAGAACGGCTCGTCGAGCAATAGGGCCCTCGGCCTCAGCACGATGGCGCGCGCCAGCGCCGCGCGCTGCGCCTGGCCGCCTGACAGCTGCCGGGGCCAAGCGTCGGCGCGCTCGGTCAGTCCGACGCGTTCCAGCGCCTGATCGACGAGCGCCTCGCGCTCGCGGGTCTCGCGGTCGTCGAGGCCGAAGCCGACGTTCTGCCGGACCGTCAGCCAAGGCAGCAGGCGCGGCTCCTGGAAGACGAGGCCGATCTCCGCGCGGGGTCCGACGACAGGGGAGCCGTCGAGCGCGATCTCGCCGGCGCTCGGCCGGTCGAGACCGGAGATCAGGCGGAGCAGGGTGCTCTTGCCGCAGCCGGAGCCGCCCACGATCGCGAGGATGCGGCCTTGCTCGACGTCCAGCGACAGGCGCGACAACACGGGCGCGCCGCCGAGGATCTTCGAGACGTTCCGGACCGAAAGCGTCATCGATCCTCCGTCCCCGTCACGTCCTGCCACCTGAGCGCAGGCGCCGTCGCGGCGACGAGGACGGTGTCGGTCAGCTTTCCGCAGAGCGCGAAGATCAGGATCACGGCGACGATCTGGTCGGGCTTGCCGAGCTGCTGGCCGTCAACCAGCAGATAGCCGAGCCCCTCCGACGCGCCCATGAATTCTGCCGCGACCACGAACATCCAGCCGAGCCCGAGCCCGGCCCGCAGCGCGACCACGTAGGACGGAAGGATCGCCGGCAGCAGGATGCGCCGCACCAAGGCGATGCGCGACAGGCGGAAGATGCGCCCGACCTCGACGATCTTGCGGTCGACCGAGGCGATCGCGCCGAGCACGCCGAGATAGACCGGAAAGAACACGCCGACCGCGATCAGCGCGACCTTGGACGGCTCGAAGATGCCGAGCCACAGGATGAAGAGCGGCACCCAGGCGATCGACGGAACCGCCCGAAGCCCCTGCAGCGTCGGATCGACGATTCGCCGGACGACGGTCGAGGCGCCCGCCATCGCGCCGAGCGCCGTGCCCGAAAACACGCCGAGCGCAAAGCCCGCTCCGACGCGCCATGCGGTCGCGGCGAGGTGGCTCGCGAGGTCGCCCGATCGCGCGAGCTCGACAAGGGTCGAGGCGATGCGGCTTGGCGGCGCCACCAGCCGGCCGTCGGACAGGCCGAGGCGGACCGCGGCCTCCCAGGCCAGCGCGAGGCCGACCGGCAGCGCGAGGCCGAGAAGCGGACCGGCCAGGCGGCCGGCCGCGCCGGACCCGCGGGCCCGCGGTCCGGTCTCGGCGGCGTGGGCTGACGGAAGCTCCAGGGCGGTCATCGAGATGGACCGCCGGTCAGTTGGTCAGCTTGGCGTCGAAGGACCTGTCGATCAGCTCGCCCGTGACCTTCTTCACGTCGGTTTCGGCCGGCAGCACGCCGGCCTGCGCCAGCGCCTCGCCGGCCGCCGCGACGGCCTCGACGTCGGCGTCCGAGATCGGGGTGTACTTGATGGTCGTTCGCTCGAGCTGGCGGGCGACCACGTCCTCCGGAAGCTTGGCGGCTTTGGCGAGAAGCGCGCTGAGCTCCTTCGGGTGCTCGAGCGACCATGTCCGCGCCTGGTCGTAGGCCTTGAGCACTTTGTCCACGAGCGCCGGGTTCTCGGCCGCGAAGGCCTCGCGCACGTTCAGCGAGCCCCAGCTGTTGAGGGACGGATCACGGAACGCCAGCTTTGCGCCGTCCTGCAGTTCGGCCGAGGCCATCATCGGATCGAGCCCCATCCACGCGTCGACGTCGCCGCGCTGGAGCGCGAGGCGGCCGTCGGCGTGCTGCAGCAGCACCAGCTTGACGTCCTTGTCCGACAGCTTCTCATGCGCGAAAGCCCGGATCAGGAAGATGTGGGGATCGGTGCCGCGAGTGACGGCGACGCGCTTCCCCTTGAGGTCCGCGATCCCGTTGATCCCGCTGTCGGGCTTCGTGACGAGCGCCGTCCATTCCGCGCGGGAGTAGACGTAGACGGACTTCACCGGATTGCCGTTGAGGCGGGCGATGAGCGCCGCGGCGGAGGCGGAGGAGCCGAAGTCCAGGGAGCCGGCGTTGAGGAATTCGAGCGCCTTGTTCGAGCCGAGAGACTGGACCCAGCGCACCTTGATCCCGTCGGCTTCGAGCGCCTTTTCGAGGAAGCCGTTCTCCTTCAACGCGATGCTCACAGGGCTGTAGGTCGCCCAGTCGAGCCTGATCTCAGACGGCGCGGCCGCGGCCGCGCCGCACAGCATGGCGGCGAGGAGCGGCGCGAGCAGCGCGGCGCGCCGGGAGAGGAACGACATCTGGCGTCTCCGAGGAACGATGATCAGCCTTAATCAAGTCAATCTATAAATTGTGTCAATATATTTTTATGCCGGAGCCGGCCGCTGGACTGACGCGGCGGAGCCGCTTGGGAACAGCTGGAACGCCAGATCGTTATTGCGTGTGGGCGAAGGACGCGGTCCGCCGCGTCGTGACCGGTGGCGCGTTTGGCGAGAAATATTCGGCTCGTGGGGGAGAGCGCCGAAGGCGGCGGCGCGATGGTCGTCGCCTCCTGGTGCATCATCGCGTTCGCGGTGGTGGCGACGCTCTATGTCGGCGCGGATCTCCTGATCCCGATCGCCCTGGCGCTGCTGCTCTCTTTCGTTCTGTCTCCGCTGATCAGCCTGGCTAAGCGCATGCGGGTCCCGCGGCCGCTCGCGGTCGCGGTCGCGGTCATGCTCGCCTTCGGGATCATCACGGGACTGACGGCGATCCTCGCCGGGCAGGTCGGGCAACTCGCGGGCGACCTGCCGCGCTACCAGTCGACGATGCGCGACAAGATCCAGTCTCTGCGCGGCTGGACCTTCGGCAGCGGCACGCTGGAACGCGCGGCCGACATGCTGCAGAGCCTCGGCAAGGAGTTCGACGCGCCTGCGGGCGGCAAGACGGTTCGTCCGGGAGAGCCTTCCCAGGCGCGCCCGCCGGACGCGCCGACGCTCGTCGAGGTCCGCGAGCCGCCGCGCAGCGCGCTTCAGAATCTCAGCGACATCGCGGGGCCGCTGCTGCATCCGCTGGCGACGGTCGGCATCATCCTCGTCTTCGTGATCTTCATCCTGCTGGAGCGGGAGGATCTGCGGAACCGGCTGATGAGTCTCGCCGGGGCGCGCGACATCCAGCGGACGACGGCGGCGATCGACGACGCGGCGCGGCGGCTGTCGCGGCTGTTCCTCACGCAACTCGCGCTCAACGCCGGCTTCGGCCTGACCATCGGCGTCGGTCTCTGGATCATCGGCGTCCCGAGCCCCGCGCTCTGGGGCGTCGTCGCCGCGGTGCTGCGCTTCGTGCCCTATATCGGCGCGGTGATCGCCGCCGTGTTCCCGCTGGCGCTCGCCGCCGCCGTCGATCCGGGCTGGACCATGCTGATCGCGACCGCCGCCTTGTTCGCGGTGGTCGAGCCAATCGTCGGCCACGTCATCGAGCCGCTGATCTACGGCCGCTCGACCGGCCTCTCGCCCGTCGGCGTGATCATGTCGGCGACGTTCTGGACGGCGCTGTGGGGTCCGGTCGGCCTCGTGCTGGCGACCCCGCTGACCGTGTGCCTGGTCGTGCTCGGCCGACACGTCGAGAGCCTCGCCTTCCTCGACACCATGTTCGGCGACCGCCCGGCGCTGACGCCGGCGGAGCTGTTCTACCAGCGCATGCTCGCGCGCGACCCCGCCGAGGCGGCGGAAAAAGCCGAGGAGTTCCTGAGAGAGAGATCGCTCTCAGCCTATTACGAGGAGGTCGCGCTTCCCGGGCTTCTGCTCGCGCAACGCGACGCGGAGCGCGGCGCGCTGAAGGGCGACCGTCTCGCCGCCCTCAAGGCCTCGGTGTCCGAGCTCGTCGACGATCTTGAAGCCTATGCCGACGCCGACCCGACGGTTCCGAGCCCGACCGGCGATCCCGAGATGCAGGTCGCGCTGGACGGCGCAGAGAAATCGGAAGCCGAGGCCCAGAAGGGATGGACCCTGCCGCGGCCCCGCTTCATGTCGCCCGGGACCGGCCCCGCCTTGGCCGCGCCGGGCGCCGACAAGCCGATCGAGACGACCGATCCGTCGGCGGTCGTTTGCGTCGGTGGACGGACCCCGATCGACCAGGCGGCCGCCCTGATCGTCGCCCAGATCCTGGTAAAGAACGGCGTCGCGGCGCGCCTGTTCGAGCGTGACGAAGCGGGCGCCGGGTCGGTCTGGTGCGCGGTATGCCTCGAGCCGACCGAAGCTCACATCCGGCTCGCGGTGCGCCGCATCCGCCGGCGCGCCACGAAGGCCGAGATCGTCGTCGCCCGCTGGCGCACGGCGGCGGCGCCGGCGGTGGTCGCCGCGCCGACCCGCGCCGACCGCGACCCTTCGGTCCAGGCCAACGCGGTGACCCGCTCGCTCAGAGAAACCGTCGAGGTTTGCCGCGCGGCCAAGACGCGCGCCGCGAACGCCGCCGCCGGCCCGGTCGAGGCGCTGCCGGCGTGATAGCCTCTGCCCAAACGGCCGCCGCGCGACCATATTGCGCGAGAAACCGTTCAGGAGGCGACCGACATGTCGACGACCGACGCCGCTTACGAGGTGACCCGCACCGACGCCGAATGGCGGGAGCTGCTCACGCCCGAGCAGTACCATGTGATGCGCGAGCACGGCACCGAGCGCGCAGGAACCTGCGCCCTGATGCTCGGCGAGAAGCGCCGCGGCGCCTTCGTCTGCGCAGGCTGCGGCCAGCCGCTGTTCCGGTCGGGCGAGAAGTTCGAGAGCGGCACCGGCTGGCCGAGCTATTCCTCGCCGGTCGAGGGCGCGGTGGAGAGCACCGAAGACCGCAGCTACGGCATGCTGCGCACGGAAGTGCATTGCTCGCGTTGCGGCAGCCATCTCGGTCATGTCTTTCCCGACGGGCCGCCGCCGACCGGCCTGCGCTACTGCATCAATGGGGTCGCGCTGAACTTCGAGCCGGAGTGAGCTGAGCGGCGGCCGGTCGGCGCGCAGACGCGCCGGCTCGCCGCCGCGGCCCGGTCAAAAGCGCCGCAGCACCACGCCCGCGACCAGGATCGCATAGGCGATCGCGAGGATCTCGAAGGCGTTGGCCGAGGTCACGACCGGCACGTCGACCTTGCCGTAACGGAACAGCACGACGGCGGCCGCCATCACGATCGAGACGATGAAGAGCGGCAAGGACGGCGCGCTCAGGAAGCCGTAATAACCGGCGCGGGTCGCGACGGGCGCTCGGTCGTAGTCGCGATCAAAGACGCGGCTGCGGCCGAACAGCGAGCCGCCGCCGAACAGGGAACGACGGAACAGGGCCATAGGAGGATCCTCCGGGGGCGGGTCGCGGAGCGCGGACCTTTGAGGATCAACGCGGCGCGTGCGTCTCGGTTGCGGAGGGCGGGCCGACATAGCTGACGCGATAGATCGCGCCGTTGTGGTCGTCGGAGACCAGCAGGGAGCCGTCCTTCATCACGTGGACGTCCACAGGCCGTCCGACATAGTCGCCGTCCTCAACGAAGCCGGTGAGAAAGGGCTCGACCGTCACCACCTCGCGCTTATCGTTGAGATAGGCGACGGCGACGTCGGCGTACTTGGCGGCGCGATTCCAGGGACCATGGCGGGCGATGAAGATCGCGCCGCGATACTGCCCGGGAAAGGCCGCGCCGTCGTAGAAGCGCATGCCGAGCGGAGCGGCGTGCGGGCCGAGCAATGCGGCGGGCGGCGTGAACTCCGAGCAGGACCGGCCCCCGCCGAGGGCGGGATCGACCATCATGCCGGAGTGGCAATAGGGGAATCCGAAGTTCTGCCGGCCGGGACGCGTGACATGATTGAGCTCGTCGAGCGGCATGTCGTCGGCGGTCCAGTCGCGCTGGTTGTCGGTGAACCAGAGGTCTCCCGACCGCGGATCGAAATCGAAGCCGACCGTGTTGCGCACGCCCAGCGCCACCGGTTCGACATCGCTCCCGTCCGGGTTCATGCGGTAGATTCGGGCGTGGACCTTGTCGGGAATGCAGATGTTGCAGGGCGCGCCGACCGGCGCGTAGAGCTTGCCGTCGGGCCCGAAGCGCAGGAACTTCCAGCCATGCTGGGAGGAAGGCGGGAAGCCGTCATAGACGACGGTCGGTTTGGGCGGGTCGTCCAGCCTGTCCTCGATGCCGTCGAGCCTCAGGATCTGCTTCGGGGTCGCGACATAGAGGGCGCCGTCGCGGAACGCGACGCCGTTGGCGAGCGGCGTGTCGTCGAGCACGACCTTGACCTCCCGCCGCCCGCTCCGATCTACGAGGGCGTAGACCTTGTTCGCAACGAACAGCGAGGAGACGAAGATCGTCCCCTTGTCTCCCTCCGCGAGCATGCGCGCGTCGAGCACGTCGCTCGCGAAAGTCTCGACCTTGAAACCGTCAGGCGCCTTGAGTCGCGCCGTCGGAAGCTGGTCTGCGGGTGTGGGCACGGGGAAGGCGGAGATCGGCGCGAGCCGGTAGCCCTGATCGGACTTCGGCCGTCCGACGGACCAGAAGTCCTCCTGGCGGTCGCCGGCCACAGCGGTTCCGGCGGCGAACACGACGGCCGCCGCCAGGACGGCGCTCAGAACTCGCGGCCGTGACTGCACCCTGAACAGTTCTCCTCGCGGCGCGCCGCTCGGGGGGCGCTTCGCCGCGAAGCTAATGCCTCAAGACGCGGCGGCCAAGCTTCGGCGCCGCGCGAAGCCAGATGGCACGGCGTTGATCCCGGTTCTCAGCCGCCCGTGGCGAAGTCCAGCACCAGCTTGACGTTGAGCGCCACGATCACCGCGGCCACCAGCGCCGCAAGGACGCTCATCCAGCGCGGGGCGACGAAGTCTCCCATCTTGGAGCGGCTCGCGGTGAACCACACCAGCGGAATCACCGCGAAGGGCAGCTGAAGGCTGAGGATCACCTGGCTCAGCACGAGCAGCTTCGCGGTGCCGCTTTCGCCGTACATGATCGTCACCACGATCGCGGGGACGATGGCGATCGCGCGCGTGATCAGCCGTCTCAGCCACGGCGACAGCCGGATGCGCAGGAAGCCTTCCATCACGACCTGGCCCGCCAGGGTGGCTGTGACCGTGGAGTTCAGGCCGCAGCAGAGCAAAGCGACGCCGAAGGCGGTGGCGGCGACGGAGCCCCCGAGCAGCGGGCCGAGCAGCGTATGCGCCTCGCCGAGTTCGGCGACCTCGGTGCGTCCGTTGGCGTGGAAGGCGGCGGCCGCGAGGATCAGGATCGAGGCGTTGATCAGGAAAGCGAAGGACAGCGCGATCGTGGAGTCGGTGACCGCCCACTTGATCGCCTCGCGCTTGCCGGCGTCGTCACGGCCGTAGGCGCGGGTCTGCACCACCGAGGAGTGCAGATAGAGGTTGTGAGGCATCACCGTCGCGCCGACGATGCCGAGCGCGATGTAGAGCATCTCGCGGTTCTGCACGAGCTCCGTGGTAGGGGCGAGGCCCTTGATGATCGCCGCGAAGTCCGGCCGCGCCATCGCGAGCTGGACCGCGAAGCAGGACGCGATCACCAGCAGCAGGCCGATCACGAAGGCCTCGATCCAGCGGAAGCCGACGCGCTGGAGCATCAGCACCAGGAACACGTCGAGCGCCGTGATCACCACGCCGATCTCGAGCGGGATTCCGAACAGCAGGTTGAGGCCGATCGCGGTGCCAATGACTTCTGCGAGGTCGGTCGCGCAGATCGCGGCCTCCGCCAGCACCCACAGCGGAAAAGCGATCGGTTTCGGGAAGGCGTCGCGGCAGGCCTGGGCGAGGTCGCGCCCGGTCGCGACCCCGAGCCGCGCGCAGAGCGCCTGCAGCAGGATGGCCATCAGGCTCGATGTCGCGACCACCGCCATGAGCGCGTAGCCGAACTGCGAGCCGCCGGCGAGCGACGTCGCCCAGTTGCCCGGGTCCATATACCCGACGGCGACCAGGTAGCCGGGCCCGACGAAGGCGAGCAGGCGACGCAACGGCGTGCGGCCGCCGACCTTAACCGACGAATTGACCTCGGCGAGCGAGGCCTCGCCCGGCCGCCCGCGCCAACCGCTGAAGGGCGACCGAGGTTGAGACTCTGCGATGTCGGTCATGCGGGGAGAAGCTCGCATCTGATCGGTAATCGACTGCTTCTGATAATCGTTCGCAACATTATTTTTTGCAAGTGGTTCTCAGAAGCATTTTTGCAGATGCGAAAGAAGCCGTCGCGCAGGTGACGCGCTCCCTGCGCTCCGATACCCTCCGCGCGGGGCGTCGCGGAGGACCAAGCTTGCTGATCTGTCTGCATGCCGGCGCCCACAAGACGGCGAGCACCTACGTCCAGTCGCGCCTGATGGAAGAGCGCGACAGGCTCGCCGGCGCGGGCATCGGCGTCGTCGCGCATGGCTTCTTCCGCCGCCAGGTGTCGGACCGGCTGGACGCGGCCGGAGGTCTCGGCGGCGTCGGCTACGCGATCGCCAAGACATCGCTGAAGCGGCCGCTCGCCAAGATGGTCGAGTTCCACGCCGCCCGGGAGCGGGTGATCATGTCGGACGAGAATCTCGCCGGGTCGATGATCGGCGCGATCGGCCCGGACGGGCTTTATCCGGAGGCGCGCCGCCGCGTCGGCGCGGCGTTGGACGCGCTGCCGAAGGCCTGTGACCGGACCCTGTTCTTCGCGGTCAGGAGCTACGCGGCCTATTACAGCTCGATCTACGTCTATCGCCGGGAGAAGCGCGAGGCGCGGGAGGTCGAGACCTTCCGCAGGAGCGCGCTCGAGCTGAAGCGCGGTTGGGCGGAGGTCGTCTCCGACCTCTGCGCCGCGGCGGGCGCCGATCGGGTCGTCGTCTGGACCTATGACGAGTTCGCCAAACGCCCTGCTCGGATCAACGCGGCGCTGCTCGGCGAGGGGGCGCCGCGGATCTTCGCCAAGACCGACCGCGCCAGCCTGCCGTCGCTGAGCCGCAAGGGCCTCGCCGTTCTCGACCGCGTCTCCGACATGCTGAGCGAGAGCGAGCACGCCGGCCTCGCCCGCGCGATCGCCCGTTTCCAGTTCGACAAGCCGGACGAGAAGTTCTCGCTGTTCACGCCGGACGAGCTCGACGCCCTCGACGCGCGCTACCGGTCCGATCTCGACTCCATCTCTGCGCTCGGCTGCAAGGTGATCAGGACCGAGCGGCGCACTGTCGACGCCGACGAGGAGCCGGCCGAGGAGACGTCAGGCCCCGAGAACGCGCGCCCGGCGGCCTGAAGGCTCAGTCGAATTCGGCCGTGCGCCTGCGGGGTAGGGGGCGGCCATATTCATGCCGGAGCCGCGCGAGCGTCCACAGCGGATGCGTTCGCCAGTCCGCGCCGCCGAGCGTCGCGGCGTATCCGAAGCCGGGGCATTCCTCGATCACCGCCGCCTCGAAGGCCGCGAGCGCCGGCCGGTCGAAGAAGGCGCTCTCCTGCGGGTCGCGCGGCTTGTAGACGACGGCCTTGCGCCCGCCGCGCCCTGCCAGCGTCTCGCAGGTCTCTTCGATCCGCGCCTCGTCCGACGCGCGTCCGAGCGCGGCGTCGATGTCCCGCAGCACCCCGGCCGGATGGGCCTCGAGGCGCGCATGGTCGATCGCGACGGAGCGCGCCGGCGGCGTCACGATCCACTTGTCGTGGAAGCGCCGGTAGTAGGCGAGGCGCTCGGCGAGGAAGTCGTAGAACTTCCATCGCGCCGCGAGGCTGGCCGCGGCCGGCTTCATGCCGCGCTCCTTCCCGCGCAGCTCCGCGCCTGACATCGCGTTCGGCACGGGATGCCGGTGCTGGATCAGGTAGAGCGCGCCCTCGACGTCCGTCGGCATGCGGAAGGCGAAGTCGTGGCTTTTCTGGAAGACGAGCGGGCGCCCTTCCGTCCTGGCGCAGGGCGTTTGCTTGCAGCAGTCGGCGATGACGTAGGTCGCGCAGTAGCGCAGGTCGTCGGCGTAGTAGCGCCGCATCAGCCGCGACAGGTGGCCATGCCCGGAGCGCGGGATGGAGGCGCCGAGGATCGGCGTCGAGCTGACGCTGGTCGGGAGGGTCACGAAGCGGCCGGGTCACGATCGTCGGACGACTTCGCGCCCGCGGGAGGGGCTACCTAGCACATCATTGCGACGGGAAGCACCCGTCCGGCTGCGGTCGCTGGCGCCCGCTCGCAATGCTTGCCAAGCGGAGCTGCGAGGTCCATCTGGCGCCTGCGAAAAGAAGCCATTCCCTTGCGGAGCGGAATCGATGACCAAGTGGGTGCTCACCTTCGGCGGCGGCAAGGCGGAAGGGAGCGCGGCGATGCGCGACCTGCTCGGCGGCAAGGGCGCGAATCTCGCCGAGATGGCGGCGATCGGCCTTCCCGTGCCGCCCGGCTTCACCATCACCACCGAGGTCTGCACGCACTTCTACGCCAACGGCCGCAGCTATCCGGCCGAACTCGAGCAGCAGGTCGCCAAGGGGCTGGAGCACATCGAGGCCATCACCGGCCGGAAGTTCGGCGACGCCGAGAACCCGCTTCTGGTGTCCGTCCGGTCGGGCTCGCGCGCCTCGATGCCGGGCATGATGGACACGATCCTCAACCTCGGCCTCAACGACCGGACGGTGGAGGCGATCGCGGCCGGCGCCGACAACCGCCGCTTCGCCTATGACAGCTATCGCCGCTTCATCCAGATGTATGGCGACGTCGTGCTCGGCGTCGACCACTATGTGTTCGAGGAGATCCTCGAGGCGCTGAAGGAGGAGAAGGGCGTCACCGAGGACACCGAGCTCGACGCCGAGGATCTCGTCGCGCTTGTCGCGAGCTACAAGGCGAAGGTCGAGGAGGAGCTCGGCGAGCCCTTCCCGCAGGACCCGAAGGCCCAGCTCTGGGGCGCGATCGGGGCGGTGTTCTCCTCCTGGATGAACGCCCGCGCCATCACCTATCGCAAGCTCAACCACATCCCCGAGGACTGGGGCACGGCGGTCAACGTCCAGGCCATGGTGTTCGGCAACATGGGCGAGACCTCCGCGACCGGCGTCGCCTTCACCCGCGACCCCTCGACCGGCGCGAACCGCCTCTACGGCGAGTTCCTCGTGAATGCGCAGGGCGAGGACGTCGTCGCCGGCATCCGCACGCCGCAGCCGATCACGGAAGCCGCGCGCGAGGAAGGCAAGGTCGACGCGCCCTCGCTCGAGGCGCGCATGCCGGAGGTGTTCGCGGAGTTCCGCGAGACTGCGCGCAAGCTCGAGGCGCATTACCGCGACATGCAGGACCTCGAATTCACGGTCGAGAACGGCAAGCTCTGGATGCTGCAGGCGCGCTCCGGCAAGCGCGCGACCAAGGCCGCGATCAAGATCGCGGTCGACTTCGTCAAGGAAGGCGTCATCACCAAGGAGGAGGCGGTCGCCCGCATCGAGCCCGCCTCGCTCGACCAGCTTCTCCATCCGACGATCGACCCGAAGGCGGAGCGCAAGATCATCGCGACCGGACTGCCGGCCTCGCCGGGGGCGGCGCAGGGCGAGATCGTGTTCTCGTCCGAAGCGGCGGAGGAGGTCGCCGGACGGCTCGACGAGGACAAGAAGCGCAAGGCCGTCATCCTCGTGCGCGCCGAGACCTCGCCGGAGGACATCTCGGGCATGCACGTCTCCGCCGGCATCCTCACCACCCGCGGCGGCATGACGAGCCACGCGGCCGTCGTCGCGCGGGGCATGGGCAAGCCGTGCGTCTCCGGCGCGGGATCGCTGCGCATCGACGAGAAGGCCGGCACGCTGACCGTCGGCGGCAAGGTGTTCCGGGCCGGCGACGTCATCACCATCGACGGCTCGACCGGCCAGGTGATCGACGGCGCCGTCGCCATGATCGAGCCGGAGCTGTCGGGCGACTTCGCGACGCTGATCGGCTGGGCGGACGAGATCCGCCGCATGAAGATCCGCGCCAACGCCGAGACGCCGGACGACGCCCGCGCCGCGCTCAATTTCGGCGCCGAGGGCATCGGCCTCGCGCGCACCGAGCATATGTTCTTCGACGAGGCCCGCATCGTCGCGGTCCGCGAAATGATCCTCGCGGACGACGAGGCCGGCCGCCGCAAGGCGCTCGCCAAACTGCTGCCGTTCCAGAAGGCCGACTTCCGCGACCTGTTCGAGATCATGAAGGGCCTGCCCGTCACGATCCGCCTGCTCGACCCGCCGCTGCACGAGTTCCTGCCGCACAGCGACGAGGACATTGCGGAGGTCGCGGCCGCGATGGGCGCGGATTCCGAAAAGCTGCGCGGGCGGGCGCAGGAGCTCGCCGAGTTCAACCCGATGCTCGGCTTCCGCGGCTGCCGGCTCGCGATCGCCTTCCCCGAGATCGCGGAGATGCAGGCCCGCGCGATCTTCGAGGCGGCGGTCGAGGCCGAGAGGACGACCGGCGAGGCCGTCACCTGCGAGGTCATGGTGCCGCTGGTGGTCGGGCGTCCCGACTTCGACTTCGTCAAGGCGCGCATCGACGCCATGGCCAAGGCGGTGGAGGAGGAGACCGGCGCGAAGATCAAGTATCAGGTCGGCACGATGATCGAGCTGCCGCGCGCCGCGCTGCGCGCGGGCGACATCGCCGAGACGGCCGAGTTCTTCTCCTTCGGGACCAATGACCTGACGCAGACCGGCCTTGGCGTCAGCCGCGACGACGCCGCGCCGTTCCTCGGCCATTACGTCCAGAAGAAGCTGCTGCCGTTCGATCCCTTCGTTACGATCGACCGCGAGGGCGTCGGCGAACTCGTCGAGATCGCGGCAGAGCGGGGCAGGGCGGTGCGGCCGAAGATCAAGCTCGGCATCTGCGGCGAGCACGGCGGCGACCCGGCCTCGATCGAGTTCTGCGAGGCGGTCGGGCTGGACTACGTCTCGTGTTCGCCCTTCCGCGTGCCGATCGCGCGCCTGGCCGCCGCGCAGGCGACGCTGAAGGCGCGCGGGAAGTAGTTCGGCTCAAAAGCTCGCCGCCGCTTCAGAATCCCTCCCCTTTCAAAGGGGAAGGTAGGGTGGGGATCGTTCAGGAAGCGTTCGACGCTCGGCGTAGAGCTTCATCCGCGAGCCCGCCCCACCCTTGCCCTCCCCTGTCCCAGGGGAGGGATTTCCGAGATGGCGCCGCGCTCGTCCGACTGGATCACCGCGCCGGCTTGCTTTTCGCAGACTCGATCCTTGCGCGCCCGCCCGCGCCGACGGGGAACTTAGTCCTGCGGAGCTCGGTTGTGCGAAAAAGCAGCCGCCGGGCTGCCGCCTGCGTAACGACGCGCCTTGACGGCGCGTAGGGGGGTCGCAGGCCGTAAGGAGCGTCGAATGGCCGATCCGGCACGCAAGACCAATCCCGCGCCCGAACTCGCCGATGCCTACGCCCGCGTTCGGGGCGACAGCCGCGCCCTCGCCGCGCCGCTGTCCGACGCGGACGCCACGGTGCAGTCGATGCCCGACGCGAGCCCCGCGAAATGGCATCTGGCGCATGTCACCTGGTTCTTCGAAACCATGGTGCTGAAGCCGAACGTGCCCGGCTACCGGGCGTTCGACGACAGCTTCAACTACCTGTTCAACTCCTATTACGAGAGCGTCGGCGAGCGGCAGCCGCGGCCGCGCCGGGGCATGATCACGCGCCCGCATCTCGACCGGATCCTGGACTACCGGGCCCATGTGGACGCCGCGGTGGCGGAGCTGCTGGCGGGCGACCCGGCCCCGTCCGTTCTCGACCTCGTCGAGCTTGGACTCCACCACGAGCAGCAGCACCAGGAACTCCTGCTCACCGACATCCTGCACCTTTTCGCCCAGAGCCCGCTGAGGCCGGCCTACCGGGACCCGACGCCGCTGCCGGTGGCGCAGGGACCGGGAACGGCCCGCTTCCTCGACTTCGACGGCGGGATCATCGAAATTGGCCATGACGGCGACGGCTTCGCCTATGACTGCGAAGGGCCGCGCCACCAGGCGCTGATCCAGCCGTTCCGCATCGCAGACCGTTGCGTCACCAACGGCGAGTGGATCGAATTCATTCGCGACGGCGGCTACCGCGATCCGCTGCTCTGGCTCTCCGACGGCTGGGCGCAAATTCTCGAACATCGCTGGTCGGCGCCGTTCTACTGGGAGGAGTGCGACGGTGAATTCTGGTCGATGACGCTGCGCGGCATGCAGCCGGTCGATCCCAACGCCCCCGTGACCCATGTCAGCTACTTCGAGGCGGACGCCTTCGCCTCCTGGGCGGGCAAGCGCCTGCCGACCGAGGCGGAATGGGAGCATGCCTCCAAGGGGCTCCCGCTCGCAGGCAACTTCGCCGAGGGCGGCGCAGGGCGGCTCAGGCCGAAGCCCGCGGAGCCCGGCCGTCCGGGCCTGCGCCAGATGTTCGGCGACGTTTGGGAATGGACCCGCAGCCCGTTCACGCCCTATCCCGGCTTCAAGGCCGCCGAGGGAGCCGTCGGCGAGTACAACGGCAAGTTCATGAACGGCCAGTACGTGCTGCGCGGCGGCTCCTGCGCAACGCCGACCGGTCATATCCGCGCGACCTACCGGAACTTCTTCCAGCCCGACAAGCGCTGGCAGTTCTCCGGCCTGCGCCTCGCCGAGGACGCCTGAATGCTCGAACGCGTCGATTTTCGCGAGACCCAGCGCGAGGCGCTGCGGGCCGACGTCCTCGCCGGGTTGACGGGGGCCAGAAAAACGCTGCCGAGCCGTTGGCTCTACGATGACCGCGGCTCGGAGCTGTTCGAGGAGATCACGCAGCTCCCCGAATACTACCCGACCCGCACCGAGACTAGCATTTTAAGGACTCACGCCGGCGACATGGCGCGGTTCTGCGGCGCGCGGGCGGTGCTGATCGAATATGGCGCCGGGGCGGGCGTGAAGACCGAGATCCTACTCGGGGCGCTCGAAAGCCCGGCGCTCTATGTGCCTGTCGACATCGCCGGCGACTTTCTCGTCACCGCCGCCGAGCGCATCGAGCAGCGCTTCCCCTATATCGAGATCCGTCCCGTCGTCGCCGACTTCACCGACGACTTCGACCTACCGGCGGACCTCCCGAAGCTGCCGCCCCGCGTCGCCTTCTTCCCCGGCTCGACCATCGGCAATCTCGCTCCCCGGGACGCGGTCGATCTGCTGGCGCGCATGCGCGGTCATGTCGGCGCGGACGGCAAGGCCATCGTCGGCGTCGACCTCAGGAAGGATATCGCCACGCTGGTCGCGGCCTATGACGACGCGGCGGGAGTGACGGCGGCGTTCAACCTGAACCTTCTCGCGCGGATCAACCGCGAGCTCGACGCCGATTTCGACCTCGGGCGCTTCGCCCATGAGGCGCGCTGGAGCGAGGCGAAGTCTGCGATCGAGATGCATCTCGTCAGCCTCGCCGACCAGACGGTCTTTGTCGGCGGGCGGCGGATTTCCTTCGCCGAGGGCGAGACGATCCACACCGAGGACTCCCGCAAGTACGACCTGACGGGTTTCGCACGGCTGGCGGAAAAGGCCGGCTGGCGCGTCGCCGAGACGTGGATCGATCCGGGCCGCCTGTTCGCCGTCCTCGGCCTCGCCTGAGGCCGATCGGCGCGGGGCGGCGGGCAGGGGTGACTCATCCGGCGCCCCCGTGCCAAACGTAAGCCGCCCATAAGAACGGACGGCGCCGCGCGAAGACGGCGCGTGAAAGAAGACCGGAGGAGTTTCCCCATGCGTTCGCTTCGTATCCTCGCCGCGGCGGCGTTCGTCGCGGCGGCGGCCCCCGCTTTCGCCCAGGGCCCGGCCCAGGATCCCGCCAAAGCTGACGATGGCGCGACCGCCAGCCCCGCCCAGCAGCGCGCCATCGACGAGAGCTATCGCGGCCGCTGCGAGGCGAAGGTGCCGCGCGAGCTGTGCGCCTGCGTGATCGCGGTCGCCGACAGCCAGATCGCCGACCCGACCGAGCGGCAGATCTTCTACGATTTCATGATGGGCGACGTGGACAAGGCCAAGGCCTCCCGCGCCGCCTTCGCGCCGGAGAAGAACATGCGCTTCAACATCGCGCTGCAGAAGGCCGACGTGATGCTCGGCGACCGGTGCGACAAGCTGAAGCCCAAGGAGCCCGAGGCGCCCGAGGGGAAGGCCCCGGCCGGGCCGGCCGGCAAATAGTCTGACGCCCGCGCCGTCGCGCGCGGCGACGGAACGTGGCATGGGAGGGCTTTCCTCCCACGCCGCTCCCGGACCCGTCCTTGAACGCGCAGGCCTTTCCCGATCTCGACGCGCTGCGCGAAGCCGGCAAGGCTGGGCTCGCCCGCGCCCTGGCGCGGCTGGAGCGCAGCTTCGGGCAGGACGAGGCCGCGGCGCTGCTCGATGCGGCGGACGCGTCGCCGAAGGGCGAGGTCCTCGGCCTCACCGGCCCGCCCGGCGTCGGCAAGTCGACCCTGACCGGCGCCCTGGTCCGCGCCTTCCGCGCCAAGGGCGCGACCGTCGGCGTCATCGCGGTCGACCCGTCGTCGAGCCGCTCCGGCGGCGCGCTGCTCGGCGACCGGGCGCGCATCCCGTCGGACCCCGAGGACCGCGGGATCTTCATCCGCTCCTACGCCGCCCGCGACCGGCTGGGCGGCCTCTCCGACCTCGCCTTCGGCGCGACTGTGCTGATGCGCGCGCTCTACGACCGGGTGATCGTCGAGACCGTCGGGGTCGGCCAGTCGGAGGCGGACGTCGCGCTCGTCGGCGACACCATCGTGCTCGCGGTGCAGCCGGCCTCGGGCGACGCGCTGCAGTTCATCAAGGCGGGCGTCATGGAGCTGCCGGACGTCGTCGCCGTCACCAAGGCCGACCTCGGACAGCCAGCGAAACGCGCTCGCGACGACCTCGAGGGCGCGCTCTCGCTGACCGGCGCCGGCGAGCCCGGCTGGGAGCCGCCGGTCGCGCTCGTGTCGTCCGAGACCGGGGAGGGGCTCGACGTTCTTATGAGCCACCTCTCGGCCCACTCGGCCTTCGTCCGCGAGGGCGGCCGGCGCGAACGCCGCCGCACGGCGCAGTCGGAAGCGCGGCTCGAGGCGGCGCTGAGGGGCCTTTTTGGTGCGGAAGGCCTGCGCGCCGGGCGGCCGCTGCTGGCCGAGGCGGCAGGAGGCCCCTTCGCTCGCGAGGCGCATGTGGCGCGCCTGCTCCGCGAACGCCTGAACGGCGCCGCGTAAGCTCCGGAAACCGCTGCGTTAACCCGCCATCAACCGTAACGCCCGAAAACGGATCTCGTGTATCGGTTCGGTCGCGTCGGGTTAAGCCTCCCGCAAGGACCGCAGCGGGGTCGGTGGCGTCATGCGGGGACGGGGACGGAGCCACACGCGGCCGCATCGCCGCAGGCGCTTCTCGCGGGCGAAGTTCCTCGGGCTCGCCATCGCGCTCACCGTCGCGCCGTTCTCCACCACCTCGATCGCCCGCCAGGACGCCTCCACCTTGCTGACGGACGGCGTCGAGGGCCGCACGCCCGGCCGCTACGTCGCCTCGGTCGCGCGCAAGCCGCTGGAGCTCGCCTCGCTCGAGGCGGCGGACCTGTTCGCGGGCGGCCGCGGCCCGATCGCGACGCCGGACGTGCTCGACGGCGGCGCGCTCGTCGTCATCGACATGGCCGAGCCGGAGCCCGAGCCGCGCGCCAAGGCCGACAACCCGCCGCCTTTCGTCGACCGCACGCTGAAGGCCGACCGCCAGCCGGTGCGCCCCGAGCACGCGGTCGATCCGCTCCGCCGCAGCGTCGCGGAGCTCGACGACCCGTTCGCGACGCTGCCCGCAGTCGCGGCGCTCGCGCGAGACGAACTCGGCCTCGACAGCCTGCCGCGCATGGACGCCGACCTGATCGCGCCGGCGACGCCGCCGGTCCTGCAGCTCGAGCCGGAGACGCCCGTCGCCTCCGCCGAGACGCCGGACGAGGACGCGGCCTTCGCCGACGCCGGCCTCACCGCCGTTCCGATGCGGCCGCGCGAGGCGGGACCGCATCATGACGGCTCCACCCCCTCCGTCGCCGCGATGAACGGCGGCGCGGTCCCCGCGACCGCGACCCCCTCGACCGACCTCCGCCTCGCGCTCGCGGCGCTTCCGGTGCTGCCGCGCGGCGGGGCGCTGACGACGCCCGCCCCGCGGCTGCGCGACCGGCTGGCGCTCACCCCCTCCAGCGGCGCCGAAGCGGAAGGCGAGACCGTCGCCATCCGCGCCTCGCTCGGCGACGGCGTGGTCGAGACGCGTCTCACCCACCGCCTGCTGATCCCGCAGCGCGAGTTCGCCCGCTCCGAACAATGCCTCGCGGAGGCGATCTATTTCGAGGCTCGCGGCGAGCCCCGCGAGGGCCAGTACGCGGTCGCGCAGGTGGTGATGAACCGCGCCCGCTCCGGCTACTATCCGGCGGACGTGTGCGGCGTCGTCTACCAGAACAAGCACCGGCGCGACGCCTGCCAGTTCTCCTTCGCCTGCGACCGCATCCCCGATCGCGTCGCCAACCGCCACGCCTGGAACGTCGCGGTCGCGATCGCCAAGGACGTGATGCTCGGCGGCGCCTGGCTGCCGGACGTCGGCGACGCCACGCACTATCACGCGACCTATGTGCGGCCCTACTGGATCCGCGACATGGTCAAGGAAGACAAGATCGGCCGCCACATCTTCTACCGCGTCCGCTGGCGCGGCCCGATCCCCGACGTGAACGCGTAAGGGAGGCGGGCGCGACGTCTCCGATCCCCTCTCCCCTTGAGGGAGAGGGTAGGGTGAGGGGTGACGGCGGCGCCCTTTCCTGCCCGCGCGCCGCCCTCACCCCTCATTCGGCCTCGGCTCCGCCGAGCCCACCTTCTCCCTCAAGGGGAGAAGGGAAGAGCGCCGCCGCTTCCCGCGCCTCTTCCGTCGCGGCGGGGTAGGGACCGGCGGCCTCGGCCGGTCCGGGGGCTTCGGGCCCTCGCCGAGCTTCCACTTGATCGTCTGCAACAGCCAGGGGATGGCGTTCGGGTCGCCGCGCGCCTCGCTCTCGCGACGGCAGCGATCAAGCGTGAAGCGGCAGCGGCGCTCGCGGCGGCAGGCGGAGGCCGCGCAGGCGCGCCAGCGCCGGTCCCAGAGCGCCTGCTCCGCGCGCCGCTCGGCGGCGGTGGGCGCGGGCGCAACGACCTCGGCGACCGGCGCAGGCGCCGGCTCGGGAACCGCCTCGGCCGGCGGCGGGGCAGGGCGCTCGGGCCCCGCGTGTTCCCGTCTCGATTGCTCGGATCTTGGCCGCGGGGCCTGTCCCGGCCGCAGCCATGACGGGACGAGGCCGAGCGGGGCGTCGCTGTAGGACATCGCTTGTCTCCCTTTCTGGCCGATCTCTCTTGGCGGCTGATCTTTCCCCGATGGATGGGCGAGCGCCGGCGTTCCCGCCGCTTCTTCGCGCGGGGTTTTCGGCATGTGGGAGGCGCGGGACGCCGGGCGGCCGCATCTCTGTGTATTCAGGAACCGGTCGCCCGGCGCCCCACGCACGGCGATTTCGCGTGCGACCGAAGAAACCGCGCTCCGACGACGGGCCACCCGTGGGCCTCGGCATTTGCGCCTGAGGGTCCGGACGAGTCCCGCCGCGTTACGGCCCACTGAAGGGCGGCCCCGTCGTAATGCAGGGCGGGCGGCGTCTTTCGCCTCCGCCGCTTCCCCGACGCTCCCGGCCACAAGACCTCGAACATCGGCTTCGCGCCGAAGTCGTCCTCGGTCGACGTCCCGGGAGGTTTCAGACCGGTGCTGAAAACCGCGCAGGCGCCGCCCTCACATCCCGCGCGAACGGCCGGTCCGGACGCGCCTCCCGGCGGGAGGAGGTGACTGAAGGGTGTGGGAGGACGGGCGGAATGTCAAGGAAAAAATACCTATTATGGTATCGTACAAATCTAAGGCTTGACCTTTAACTATCGATAGATACTAATAGTGCGTAGCGCTAATGGGAACGAGAGCATGCCTGACATCAGCGTTGATTTTGAAGTTTGGAAGGCGATCACGCTTCGGAGGGAAACCGAGGCGATGACGCCTAACGACGTTCTGCGTCAGATCCTAGACCTTCCTCCCGAGCGTGAACCAACAGCCTCGGAGTTTATCGGAAAATTTGTAGGGGCCGCCTCGTACAAGGGCGTCTTCTTCAACGACGGCACTCAGTTTCGGGCCATCTATAAGGGTAAAGAGTACCGAGCGGCGATCGTTGATGGCGTCTGGACTATGGAGGACGGCACTCAGTGCACGAGTCCCTCTAACGCCGCCACGCACATCACGAAGACCAACGTCAATGGTTGGCGCTTCTGGCAGGTGAAGCGGCCGGAGGATGCCGACTGGAAGTTGATGGATCTTCTGCTTCCGTAATGAGCCAGATCGCTTCCGGAAGACCCTTCTTGCGGCCTGTTCAGAGGTTGTGGACGCGCGTTTTGGCGCCCATTGCGCGAACGGAGGGCGGGTGTTATGGAGGTAGCAAGTGAGTTGGACCTAATCGTCATGAGTGACCAGCATCAACACGGCCTGCCTCTCCTGACAGTTGAGGAGGTTTTGCGCGCTCACGAGGATCTGCGTGAGGCCGATCGTCGGATAGGGGAGATCGAAGCTGAAAAGAGGCGGCTCACTGAGTGGTTGGCAATGGTCGCGAAGGTCATTGGGCGCGAACGGTTCAACCAGATCCTCGAAGTGAAGCCCACTCTTAGAGAGACGCGCTCTGATCGTGTGACTTGGACTGCCTTCCTTGACCGTCTTGTCCGGGATCGGGGCGGGAAGCTTTCATACGCGGATGCTAAGGACGCCATCCGCGAGAACGAGGATCTTGGGCCGATATTGGAGCGCACCGAAAAGAGCTTTCATGGCGCTCTAGCGAAGTTGGAAACGGCTGAGCGTATCGTGCGCCATCAGGGGTGCATTTTTACTCCTGAGGCCTTCGCCGAGCATAGATCGGCGGTCGCGCGAGGAGAGATTGAGGAAGTGAGCGGTGCCGCTGGCTTTCCATCTAGGCGCTCTCCAATGAGTGAGGCTGTGCTTCGCTTTATCTACGATCACCCCGAAGGAGCCGTAAGCAAGTCGGTTGTGGAGCACATCAAGGGGATCGAGGAGTTTCGAGCGGTGGTCGAGCGGAACGCGACGAATGTGTACAACATTCTCACCCGCCTTGTTTCGCGGGGACAGCTTCGCAAAGAGGGGACCACCTATTTCCCGCCGGAAGGCAGGGAGGAAAACAGCGACACCCCGGAGGGTGCCGCTGCTTGAAGATCGAGTGTGTTGCGGGACCGGCCGGGAAGCATGGTCGCAACACAGAACCAGAGACGAGGAGGCGGCAAGGACCGCAACGAAGCCTATGGCCTTATTGGACTAACTAAGTCCCGCCGGATGACGCTGCGTTAGCAACGGTGCCCCGGCGGGCACCTTCATATCACAACTAGGTTCTGAGCCAAAATACGTAGGTGGGTTATGTCCAAGGCGGCAACCCAGATGCCTCCTGACGTCCTGCCTAATGAGGCGGTGGATCGGCCTCCTTGGGTAAAGCCCCGGCTGGGTGCTGCGCCGAAGATACGTCAGATCCTGTGGTGCTCCTTCTGGAAGGACGCCATGTTGCCGGAGATGTGGAAAGAGCGGCCGGTGTTGGTGGTGTCTCCACGCAACACGCTGCACGGTCACTGTCTTGTGCTGCCTACCTCGACCGACCCGCAAGAAGGCCAAAGCGCCGAGTGGGCGCACAGGCTGTCTATCAAGGTGGATGGGCACAGACAGTCATGGGTGGTCTGTAACCACCTGTGTACGGTATCCGCTTCTAGATTGGCACCGGCTAGGGTGATCCCTCGGATAAGTGCTGAAGAGTTCGATGAGGTGCTAGCTAAGGTGCGAAAGTGGCTACCCGCGCTACCTGTTGCCTAGGGGCTTCGGTAGGTGCGGAACTCTGTATGGCCTTTAGGGTGCCTTTAGGTTGGTATTGAAGCCTTCATAATCTGACGCTATGTAGGGTGCACTCGCGGCCCCTATTGGGTGTCCGTTTCCCGTAAGGGAGTGACTGGCGAAAGGGGGCCTACCAGCCCCCTTTCGTTTGCCTATCGTCTAGTGAGACGAGGTGGCGATGTTGACCCTTGCGGAAGCCCTTAGAACCAACCGCGCCACCCGTCTTCCTGCCGCCGCATCCGCGCTGTTAACGTCCGCAGCCTCGCGAAACCGGAGCGGCGGATGCAGAAATTCGAGACCGGGCGCGACACCGCGCTGAGCCTTCGGCCCGACCGGCCGGTCTACGGTTTTCGGCCGGACGTGCTGGCGACCGACGCGCGCGCCTTCCTCGACGCCTTCCGCGGCGAGACCGCCTACGCCGTGAAGACCAACGGCGAGCCCTTCGTGCTGAAGCGCCTCGCCGAGGCGGGGGTGAGCGCCTTCGACGTCGCGAGCCCGGCGGAGTTCGCCGCCGCCTTCGCCGCCGCGCCCGCCGCGAAGCAGTTTTATATGCACCCCGTGAAGGCGCAGTCCGACATCCGCCTCGCGCTCGAAGGGTTCTCCATCCGCGCGCTCGCGCTCGACCATGAGGACGAGGTGGCGAAGATCCTGCGGATCGTGCGGGCGCAGGATCTTGCGCCCTCCGACGTCACTTTGTTCGTGCGGATCGCGACCAAGGGCCATGCGGCCTACGAGCTGTCGAAAAAATTCGGGGCGGCGCCGAAGCACGCCGTCGAACTGCTGCAGCGGATCGACCGGATCGGCTTTCGGGCAGGCGTCACCTTCCATGTCGGCAGCCAGGTCGAGGATCTCGGCACCTACGAGCGCGCGCTCGCCTCGGCGGACTGGGTGCGCGGGCGCTCCGGCGTCGAGCTCGCCGCGCTCGACATCGGCGGCGGCTTTCCGGCGCAGTACGGCCACGACCCGAAGCGGCCCGGGCCGCCGACGCCGCAGGTCGGCGACCTCGTCGCCCGCATCCAGAGCGAGATCGACGCCTGGGGGCTCGACGACCTGCCGCTGATCGCCGAGCCCGGCCGGGTGATCGTGGCGCGCTCGCTGTCGGTGATCGTGCGCGTGCTGCTGAAGAAGGGGCAGCGGCTCTACATCAACGACGGCATCTGGTCCTCGCTCTCCGACAGCTGGACCGGCAAGATGACGCTGCCCGCGCGGCTGATCCCCGACCCCGCCCGGCGGCGCGCGCCGAAGACGTCGGCGGCTAAGCTGGCGCCGTTCCGCGTGATGGGCGCGACCTGCGACTCGGTCGACATCCTGTCGCGGCCGTTCTGGCTGCCCGACACGGTCGACACCGGCGACTGGATCGAGATCGGCCATATCGGCGCCTACAGCCTGGCGCTGCGGACCCGCTTCAACGGCTTCTACCCGGACGACTTCGTCGAGGTCGCGACGCCCTTCGACATGGAGGAGGGCGAAGAGGGCTTTGCGAGCATCGAGACGATGGGCGACGCGGCGGAGTAGGGCTTCTTCATCCCTCCCTCGAAGAGGGGAGGGTGGCCGAGGCGCAGCCGAGGTCGGGTGGGGTCGGTTCAGGATGAAGCGGGACGGCGCGGGCGCGCTCTACGTCTCAAGTCCCCTCCCGACCCTCGCTTCGCTCGGGCCACCCTCCCCGCTGCCGCGGGGCAGGGATCAGGAAGAGCGCCCCTTGATCCCTCCCTCGAAGAGGGGAGGGTGGCCGAGGCGCAGCCGAGGTCGGGTGGGGTCGGTTCAG
>JADBEO010000069.1 GCA_031316315.1 Chelatococcus sambhunathii | reverse complement strand
GGTCGGCATAAGGATAGAGCGCGACGATGTCGCCGCGCTCTACGCCCCAAGTCCCCACCCGACCTCGGCGCGCAAGTCGGATGTTTCCGACTTGCGCATTCTCGAGTGGCGAACTTCGGAACACCAAAGTTCGCATGCTCGGCCACCCTCCCCGCTGCCGCGGGGCAGGGATCAATAGGCGGTCACTCCGCCGCGAGCTTGGCCACCTGGCCGACGGCGCCGGAGTTTTCGATCTCGGCGATCTCGTTGTCGTTGTAGCCGAGCACGTCCTTCAGGATCTCGCCGGTGTGCTCGCCGAGCAGCGGCGCGCGCGTGACCTCGGTCTTCGAGTTCGACAGCTTGATCGGATTGCCGACCGTGAGGTGCTTGCCGCGGGTCGGATGGTCGACCTCGACGATCGTGCCGGTCGCGCGCAGCGCCTCGTCCTCGGCGATCTCCTTCATGGAGAGGATCGGCCCGCAGGGGATGTCGAACTCGTTGAGGATGTCCATCGCCTCGAACTTGTCCTTCTTCATGGTCCAAGCTTCGATGCGCGTGAAGATCTCGTTGAGGTGCGGCAGGCGCGCCTTCGGCGTCGCGTAGTCCGGATCGGTCTTCCAGCCCGGCTCGCCGATGATGTCGCAGATCGGGTCCCACACCGCGGCCTGGGTGATGAAGTAGATGTAGGCGTTGGGATCGTGCTCCCAGCCCTTGCACTTCAGGATGCGGCCGGGCTGGCCGCCGCCCGAGTCGTTGCCGGCGCGCGGGGTCGCGTCGCCGAACGGCACGCCTTCGCCGAACTGGCTGTACTCTTTGAGCGGGCCGTGCGCGAGGCGCTGCTGGTCGCGCAGCTTGACGCGGCAGAGGTTCAGCACGCCGTCCTGCATCGCGCAGTCGACCTTCTGGCCGACGCCGGAATGGGTGCGGTGATAGAGGGCGGTCACAATGCCGAGAGCGAGGTGCAGCCCGGTGCCCGAATCGCCGATCTGGGCGCCCGTGACGAGCGGGACCCCGTCGCGGAAGCCGGTGGTCGAGGCCGACCCGCCGGCGCACTGCGCGACGTTCTCATAGACCTTGCAGTCCTGGTAGCGGCCGGGACCAAAGCCCTTGACGGAGGCGACGATCAGCTTCGGGTTCGCGGCATGCAGCTTCTCCCAGGAGAAGCCCATGCGGTCGAGCGCGCCGGGGGCGAAGTTCTCGACCAGCACGTCGCACTCCTTGACAAGCCGCCAGAGCACTTCCTTGCCCTTGGGGTTCTTGGTGTCGATCGTGATCGAGCGCTTGTTGTGATTCAGCATCGTGAAATAGAGGCTGTCCACGTCCGGGATGTCCTGCAGCTGCTGGCGCGTGGCGTCGCCCGCGCCCGGACGCTCGACCTTGATGACGTCGGCGCCGAACCAGGCGAGCAGCTGCGTGCAGGTCGGGCCCGACTGCACATGCGTGAAGTCCAGGATACGGACGCCCTGGAGAGCCTTTTCCATCTTCGTTTCTTCCCTGTCGGTCGCGCGCCGCTCGGGCCCCGCGGGGCTGTTCTGATAAATAATTGACGGCGCGGGAGGCGCGCCGTCAATTCGTCTCTGGCATGAAGAATGCCACCAGCCTCGGCGCCGCCTGGCGCCGAGGGGGCGGAGGGGCGCCGGTCAGGCGGTCTTCTTCTTGACCACGCTCTGCGGGTTGAGGTTGCCGATGTTGCCGCTCTCGGAACCCGCCTCGGGGTCGATCGCCGCGTTGATCAGCGTGGGACGGCCCGAATCCATCGCCTCGTTGACGGCGCGGGACAGCGCGTCCGGCGTCTCGACATGGACGCCGACGCCGCCGAAGGCCTCCATCATCTTGTCGTAGCGCGAGTCCTTGACGAAGACGGTGGTGCCGGGGTCGCGGCCGGTCGGGTCGGTGTCGGTGCCGCGATAGATGCCGTTGTTGTTGAACACGACGATGCAGACCGGCAGGTTGTACCGGCAGATGGTCTCGACCTCCATGCCGGAGAAGCCGAAGGCCGAGTCGCCCTCGACCGCCAGAACCGGCTTGCCGGTCTCGATCGCGGCGGCGACCGCGAAACCCATGCCGATGCCCATCACGCCCCAGGTGCCGACGTCGAGACGCTTGCGCGGCTGATACATGTTGATGACGCCGCGGGCGAGGTCGAGCGTGTTCGCGCCTTCGTTGACGAGGATCGCGTCAGGACGCTGCTCAATGATGGTGCGAAGGGCGCCGAGCGCGGAGTGGAAGTCCATCGGGATGGAGTTCTTGCCGAGCTTGGTCGCCATCTTGGCGATGTTGGCGTTGCGCTTCTCGACGATCGCGTTGGTCCACTCGGCCGGCGGCGGCGGGCAGTCGGCGTTGATATGGCCGAGCAGCGCGTTGACGCAGGAGCCGATGTCGCCGACCAGCGGCGCGACGATCTCGACGTTGGAGTCCATCTCCTTCGGCTCGATGTCGATCTGGATGAACTTCTTGGAGCCCGGCGCGCCCCAGGTCTTGCCCTTGCCGTGGCTGAGCAGCCAGTTCAGACGCGCGCCGACCAGCAGCACGACGTCCGAGTCCTTAAGCGCGGTCGAGCGCGCGGCGCCAGCCGAGAGCGGATGGGTGTCGGGGAGCAGGCCCTTGGCCATGCTCATCGGCACGAAGGGGATCCCGCTCTTCTCGACGAGCTGGCGGATGGCGTCGTCGCATTGGGCGTAGGCGGCGCCCTTGCCGAGCACGATGAGCGGCTTCTTGGCGGTCTTGAGGACGTCGATGGCGCGCTGCACCGCCTCGGGGGCGGGGATCTGGGCCGGAGCCGGATCGATCACCTTGATCAGCGACTTGGCGCCCTTCTCGGCGTCGAGGGTCTGGGACAGGAGCTTCGCCGGCAGGTCGAGATAGACGCCGCCCGGACGGCCGGAGACCGCCGCGCGGATGGCGCGGGCGACGCCGATGCCGATGTCCTCGGCGTGCAGCACGCGGAAGGCCGCCTTGCAGAGGGGCTTGGCGATGGAGAGCTGGTCCATCTCCTCGTAGTCGCCCTGCTGCAGATCGACGATCTCACGCTCGGACGAGCCGGAGATCAGGATCATCGGGAAGCAGTTCGTCGTCGCGTTGGCGAGCGCGGTCAGGCCGTTCAGGAAGCCCGGCGCCGAGACCGTCAGGCAGATGCCGGGCTTCTTGGTGAGGAAGCCGGCGATCGCCGCGGCGTTGCCGGCGTGCTGCTCGTGGCGGAAGGAGACGACGCGGATGCCGGCCGCCTGGGCCATGCGGCCGAGGTCGGTGATCGGGATGCCCGGGACGCCGTAGATGGTCTCGATGCCGTTGAGCTTGAGAGCGTCGATGACGAGGTTGAACCCGTCGGTGAGCTCCTGATGCACGGATGCGTCGGTAGTGGATTCGGGCCTGACCGCGACGTTCATGGCGATTTCCTCCAGATAGCTTTCTTGTTGGCGCCG
Organism: Chelatococcus sambhunathii; assembly: GCA_031316315.1. GTDB lineage: Bacteria > Pseudomonadota > Alphaproteobacteria > Rhizobiales > Methylopilaceae > Methylopila. The sequence continues at coordinate 8,520 of JADBEO010000069.1, read as the reverse complement.
ACCGGTTTCAGTCGAGCGTGACGAATTCATCGACGTGATCGCGAAGCTTCAGCGTGTGCTCGCGCACCAGCCGCTCGGCCCGCTCTCCGTTGCGGGCCTCGATCGCTTCGACGATGTCCTTGTGGTCGACGACGGACCGGCGCGCCCTGTCGCGCTCGTAGATCGTGCGACGGCGAATCGCGCGGACATGGGTGAACAGCCCGTTCGCGAGGTCCGCGATCATCCGGCACCCCGAGGCGGCGATGATCGCCTGGTGGAAGCGGATGTTCGCGTCGGAATACTCGTACATGTGCTGACCGACGTCCTCGCCGTGGAAGCCGTCGACCAGCGCGTGAAGCTCGCGGATCTGCTCGGGACTCGCCTCTTCCGCGGCGAGTCGGGCCGCCATGCTCTCGAGCGCGGCCCAGACCGTGATCATTTCGAGGATCTCGCCCTTAGTCTTTCGGGCGATATAGATGCCGCGGCGCGGCACGATCCGGACGATGCCCTCGAGCTCAAGCTGGGCGAGGGCCTCGCGCAGCGGCGTGCGGCTGACGCCGAAGCGCAGCGACAGCGCGCGCTCGTCGAGCCGCAACTGCGCCTCGTCGTCATAAATGTCCATCTGCGCGATGGCGCTCTTCAGCGCGTCGTAGGCGCGCCACTTAAGGCTCGGCGTGTCGTCGATCGGCTGGATGTCGAGATCTGCGTTCGCCATGACGACCGGGTTGTATTGCGCCAAAAGGCCAGCGATCGACGTCTCCTATCGGGCGACGGCGATCCGTGGTTTCTGGCATACCATACACCTGACGCGAACGGAGGCGCAACACTTGTTTTTCACGGTACAGTGTTGTTGCGTCGCACCATGAAAAGGCATCTTGCATGCCAGTCGAGCGCAGCTTAGCCTGCTCGCCAAAGCTGTCGGAACGCGGTTTTATGGCCGTCGTCCAAAGAACAGCGTCGCTCGGGTGGAAGGAAATCGCGTGGAGGAAATCGGCTCGCTGCTTGGCGGCTTCGCCGTCGCCATCTCCCCGTACAACATCGCGTTGATGGTGGTCGGCATCGTTCTCGGCGTGGTGATCGGCGTGCTGCCGGGCCTCGGAGGCGCCAACGGCGTCGCGATTCTCCTGCCGCTGACCTTCGGCATGGACCCCACCTCCGCCATCATCATGCTGACCAGCATTTACTGGGGAGCCTTGTTCGGCGGGGCGATCACGGCGGTCCTGTTCAACATCCCGGGCGAACCATGGTCGGTGGCGACGACCTTCGACGGCCATCCCATGGCTCAGAAGGGCAAGGCCGACGAGGCGCTCGTCGGCGCCTTCACCTCATCCTTCGTCGGCGCGATCTTCGCGGTGATCCTGATCACCTTCCTCGCTCCGGTGATCGCCAAGTTCGCCCTGCGTTTCGGCCCGGCGGAGTTCTTCGCCGTGCAGTTCCTGACCTTCGCGAGCTTCCTCGGCATGGGTCGCGGCTCGCCGATGAAGACTCTGGCCTCGATGTGCCTCGGCTTCGCGCTGGCCTCCGTCGGCCTCGACGGCGTGACGGGAACGCTGCGCCTGACCTTCGGCCACGACGAACTGATGAACGGCTTCAAGTTCCTCGTCGCGGTCATCGGCCTGTTCGGCATCGGCGAGATCCTGTCCTCGATGGAGGAGGGCCTCGCCTTCCGCGGCGCGGCCGCCAAGCTGAAGATGGACGCCGTCATCCGCACCTGGAAGCAGCTGCCGGCGATGGCTGTGACCTTCCTGAGAAGCTGCATCGTCGGCTGTTGGATGGGCATTACGCCGGGCGGCGCGACGCCCGCCTCCTTCATGGGCTACGGCCTCGCCAAGCGCTTCTCCAAGCGCGGCCGGCACTTCGGCAAGGGCGAGCTCGAGGGCGTGGTCGCGCCCGAGACCGCGGCCCACGCCGCGGGCACCGCCGCCATGCTGCCGATGCTGACTCTCGGCATCCCCGGCTCGCCGACGGCAGCCGTGCTGCTCGGGGGCCTGCTGATCTGGGGTCTCCAGCCCGGACCGCTGCTCTTCGTCGAGCAGAAAGAGTTCGTCTGGGGCCTGATCGCCTCGATGTACATGGGCAACGTGGTCGGCCTGATCATCGTCCTGACCTGCGTGCCGCTGTTCGCCGCGATCCTGCGCGTGCCGTTCTCGATCATCGCGCCTGCGATCGTCGTGGTCTGCGCCATCGGGGCCTACACCGTGAACAACGCGATGTTCGACGTCTGGATGATGCTGGTGTTCGGCGTGCTCGGATACCTGTTCACCAAGCTCGGCTATCCGCTGCCGCCGCTGGTGCTGGCGCTTGTTTTGGGCGACCAGGCCGAGAGCTCGTTCCGGCAGGCCATGCTGACCTCGCAGGGCGACGTCACGGTGTTCTGGCACAACTGGCTGTCCGGCGGGATCATGACCCTCGGCGTCGCGCTCGCGCTCTGGCCGCTGGTCTCCATGCTCTTCGGCAAGAAGGACGACGACGCTCTCGCCAACCCCGCCTGAAGGCTAGGTAGCGTACCGGCGCGAACGTCCGCATAACAACAAAAAGCCGCGTTATGACGGCGACTTGGGAGGACTGAGCATGATTGGTAAGTCGCTGAGGAAGACCGCGATCGCGCTCGCCGCGGGGGCGGCGCTGCTCACGGCCTTCGCGCCGGGCGCCGCGCGCGCCGAGTGGGCGCCGACCAAGGCGGTGACCTTCATCATCCCCGCCGGCACCGGTGGCGGCGCCGACCAGATGGCGCGCTTCATCCAGGGCGTGATCCAGAAGAACAACCTGCTGGACAAGCCGGTGGTCGTCATCAACAAGGGCGGCGGCGCCGGGGCCGAAGGCTTCATCGAGATGAAGGGCTCGGCGAAGGATCCGCACAAGATCATCATCACCCTGTCCAACCTGTTCACGACGCCGCTCGGCACCGGCGCGCCGTTCTCGTGGAAGGACATGAAGCCGGTCGCGATGCTGGCGCTCGACCAGTTCATCCTGTGGACCAACGCCGAGAAGAACTATGCCGATGCCAAGGCGTACATCGACGCCGTGAAGGCGGGCGCGGACCGCCAGTTCAAGATGGGCGGCACCGGCTCCAAGCAGGAAGACCAGATCATCACCGCGGCGATCGAGAAGCAGACCGACGGCAAGAAGTTCACCTACGTGCCTTACGACGGCGGCGGCAAGGTCGCGGTCCAGCTCGTCGGCGGACATATCGACTCGTCGGTCAACAACCCGATCGAGGCCGTCGCGCAGTGGCGCGGCAAGCAACTGAAGCCCCTCTGCATCTTCGACTCGAAGCGGTCGACCTACACTGAGAAGGTCACCGACGACATGGCGTGGAGCGACATTCCCACCTGCACCGAGGCGGGCCTTCCGGTCGAGTACCAGATGCTGCGTGGCATCTTCACGACCGCGGGCGCGACGGACGAGCAGGTCGCCTTCTATGTCGACCTCTTCAAGAAGGTGCTCGCGACCGAGGACTGGAAGGAGTTCATGAAGAAGGGCGCCTTCAACCAGACCTTCATGTCGGGTCCCGAGTTCGAGAAGTGGCTGACGGACACGGAGGCCAAGCACAAGGAGCTGATGCAGGGCGCCGGCTTCCTGGCTGCCGCTCAGTAACCGACGAAGATCACGCGAATTCGCCGGGGCGAAGGAACGACAGATGACCGACATCACAGAGCCGCAGCCTGGGGAAAGCGACGAACCGGCGCTCGTCACCCTGCGGACGGCCGACGTCGTGGTCGCCTGCCTGTTCCTGGTCGTCTCGGCGATCGTGATCTCCGACAGCGTCCGGCTCGGATTCCACTGGCAGGACAGCGTCGGGCCGGCGCCTGGATACTTCCCGTTCTACATCGCGGTCGTGATGGCGATCGCGAGCGCCTACAACCTCGGCCGCGCGATCCTCGCGCGCGGTCCCGAGGAGCAGGAGGGCATGACGACGAAAACCGGCGTGCTGCGCATGTCGGCGATCTTCCTGCCCGCGGTGCTCTACGTCTTCGCCACAAGCTACATCGGGATCTACGTCGCGTCCGCGATCTATATCGCCGCCTTCATGATCTTCTTCGGCAAGTTCGCGGTCTGGAAAGCGCTTGCCGTGGCGCTTTCGATCGCGATCGTGAGCTTCATGATGTTCGAGGTCTGGTTCCTGGTGCCGCTGCCAAAGGGACCGCTGGAGGCCGCGTTCGGATACTGAGCGCCCCCAGAACGTAACGAGTTTCGTGTCCGGAAGTCCCGCAAACCACTTCCGAACGCGAACGGCGCCCCGGTCCTCTCCGCCGGGGCGCTTTTTTTCGCGCGACGCCGGCCGTTTTCGCTCTGCGGCAAACTGCCGGAGCGTCAGCAGAAATGCCTATAGAGCGGGCGCCGGCTACCTACTATTCTTTGGTATGCGGTACCCCGTACGTGGCATCGCAGGGGCGGATCGGTCGGAGGCGCTTGCTTCGGTTCGGCCGGAACCGGCTCGCGACGCGAGCCACGAAGCAGGAGCCTGATCTTTGAGAACCTCACAGCGCTCGTCCAGCGAGAGCGCCGCGAACGGCTCGCTGACGCTGGAACGTTTCGCGCCCGAGCAGACCTACAAGACCAAGGTCTACGCCGCGCTGAAGCAGGCCATCGTGGCGATGGACATCTACTCGTCCCCGGAGCCGTCCTGGCTCGACGAGCGGCAGCTCTCCGAAAAGCTCGGCGTCAGCCGCACGCCCGTGCGCGAGGCGGTCGCGATGCTCGAGCAGGAGGGCTTCGTGAAGTCGATGCCCCGCCGCGGCATCATGATCCTCAAGAAGACCCGCCGCGAGGTCATCGAGATGATCCAGGCCTGGGCCGCGCTCGAAAGCATGGCCTCGCGGCTGGCGGCCGAGCGCGCCTCCGGCGAGGACATCGCCGAACTCCGCAGGCTGTTCGATCGGTTCAACGAAGCGCATAAGCCGGCCGACTTCCTGAGCGAGTACTCCGCCGCCAACATCGAGTTCCATCAGGCGCTGGTGCGGCTGTCGGGTTCGGACACGCTCGTCGAGATCACTTCGAACATCCTGATGCATGTGCGCGGCATCCGGCAGATCACGATCGGTCGCGACGATAGAGCGACGCAATCGATCGGTGACCATCTTGCGATCATCGAGGCGCTCGAAAGCCGCAACGTTGACGCCGCGGAGCGGCTTTCGCGGGAGCATACGCTCGGACTTGCGAAGTATGTCGAAGACCACGGAGACATCTTCGACTAAATTGGCGGACCGAAGGCAGCCGGAGCCGCTTGCCACGCTCGCGACCGGCTGTCATTGGTATACCAGATCAACGGCGCCGTTAGAGCGCCTGGCTGGGAGGAGGCGCGACCAATGCGGCTGCACGAATTCCAGGCGAAACGGCTGCTCGGCGAGTGCGGCCTGCCGATCCCGCGCGGCGCCGTCGCGCTGACGCCGGACGAGGCCGAGGCCGTCGCCCGCGACCTCGGCGCGAGCCGGATCGCGGTCAAGGCGCAGATCCAGGCTGGCGAACGGCTTGGCGCCGGCGGCGTCAAGATCGTCAGCGGTCCCGCCATGGCCAGGAACGCCGCGCAGGAGATGTTCGGCCGGCGCATCGTCACTGCGCAGACCGAGGAGGACGGTGAGACCGTCCGGCGCGTCTATGTGGAAGAGGGGATCTCGATCGCCCGCTCGCTGCATCTCGCGCTGCTCGTCGACTGGTCCGTCGGCGGGCTTGTCGCGGTGGCGAGCCCGGACGGCGGCGAAGGCATCGAGGAACGCGCCCGTCGCGGCGACTTCCGCCAGGAGCGGGTCGCACTGCCGGTCGCAGGCGCCGCCGACAGGGCGGAGGTCGCGGCGTTCTTCGGACGGGTCGGCCTTGAAGGCCCGGTCGTCGAGGCCGCCTGCGACATCGTCGAGGGTCTTCGGAAGGCGTTCGTCGAGCTCGACGCCACGCTGATCGAGATCAACCCGCTCGCGGTGACGAGCGCGAGCGAGCTCGTCGCGCTCGACGTGAAGATGACGCTCGACGACAACGCGTTGTTCCGACACCCGGAACTCGCGAGCCTGCGGGACGAGGCCGAGGCCGACCGCATCAAGCTTTCGGCGCATCGCGACCAGCTGAACTTCGTCCAGCTCGACGGCGACATCGGGCTCGTCTCGAACGGCGCTGGCCTTGGCCTTGCGACGCTCGACATGGTCAAGGCCGCAGGCGGCAAGCCCGCGAATTTCATGGACATCCGCACCACGGCGCGCAGCCTCGACATCGCGCATGGCTTCGCGCTGCTGCTGGACAACCCGAAAATCCGGACGCTGCTGATCAACGTCCATGGCGGCGGCATGCAATCCTGCGACACGATCGCGGAAGGACTCGGCGTCGCCCTCAGGCGCTCCGGACGTAAGCTGCCGATCGTGATCCGTCTTGCCGGTCAGAACGCCGAGTTCGCGCGCAATCGGCTCAAGAACTTCGGCTGCGCCGTCATCGAGGCGCCCGACATGGGCGCTGCCGCGGAACGCGCCGTCCAGGTCGCGGCGACGGGGAGGGCTTGAGATGGCGATCCTGCTCGATCGGGACACTCGCGTCGCCGTGCAGGGCATGACCGGCTGGGCCGGGACGCACCACACCACGCAGATGATGGAATACGGCACCAACGTCGTCGGCGGCGTCAGGCCGGGCAAGGGCGGTCGCTCGCACCTCAACCTGCCGGTGTTCGACAACGTCGCCGCGATCCGCGCCGAGACCGGCGCCAACGCCTCCATCGTGTTCGTGCCGCCCGCCACCGCCGCCGCCGCCATGATCGAGGCGATCGAGGCCGAGATGCCGCTGGTCGTGACCGTCACCGAACGCGTGCCGACGCTCGACATGGTCCGCGTCAAGGACGCGCTGAAGGGCTCGAAGACCCGCCTGGTCGGCGCCAACAGCCAGGGCGTTCTCGCGCCGGGCGTCTGCAAGCTCGGCGTGATGGCGACCGGCTCGGAGCGGGCGGGCTCGATCGGCATCGTCTCGCGCTCCGCCTCGCTGACGAGCGAGGTCGTCGCGCAGGTCACAGCCGCCGGCCTCGGCCAGTCGACCACCGTCGGCGTCGGCGGCGATGCGATCCACGGCATGTCGATGCGCGACTGCGTGGAGCTGTTCCTCGCCGATCCCGACACCAAGGGCGTCGTATTGATCGGCGAGATCGGCGGCAGCCAAGAGCAGGAGGTCGCCGAGCTGCTCCAGGAGGTCGGGACGACCAAGCCGGTGGTCGCGCTGGTCGTCGGCACCCATGCCCCGCGCGAACGGCGGATGGGCCATGCCGGCGCGCTGACCTTCGGCTTCAAGGGGGACGCCGCCTCGAAGATCGCGGCGCTCGAGAAGGCCGGCGTGCGGGTCGCGCCGAGCGCACATCTCGTGGGCCGCACGATCGCAGAGGCGATGGCCCGCGCGAACTGACGCATTACGCATTCCCGGTTCGAAAATCTCCGGCTGGCGCGCGTCCGTCGCGCCGGCCTACGAGGGGGGTACGCCTATGAAAGTCTGCATTTTCGGCGCGGGCGCGATCGGCGGATACATGGCCGTGCTGATGAAGCAGGCCGGGATCGACGTCTCGCTCGTCGCGCGCGGACCGCATCTGGCGACCATTCGCGAAAACGGGCTGAAGCTCCTCATCGACGGCGAGGAGAAGGTCGCGCGCATGCCGGCCACCAGGGTCGCCGCCGAGCTCGGCCCGCAGGACTTCGTCGTCGTCGGACTGAAGTCGCACCAAGCATGGGAATCAGCGGAGGACATGGCGCCGTTGCTCGGGCCCGACACGGCGGTGGTGACTGCGCAGAACGGCGTTCCCTGGTGGTACTTCTACGGGCTCGAGGGTCCGTACAAGGATCTTCGCCTCCAGAGCGTCGATCCCGGAGACCGGCAGTGGAACGCGATCGGGCCGCAGCGCGTCATCGGCGCGACCGTCTATCCGGCGACCGAGATCGTCGAGCCCGGCGTCATCAAGCACACCTATGGCGACGCCTTCGGCCTCGGCGAGCCCGACCGGACGAAGACGGCGCGACTCAAGGCCTTCGGCGACGCTTTGGACGCAAGCGGCCTGCGGGCGCGCTACTACGACGATATCCGCGACGACATCTGGCTGAAGCTCTGGGGGAACCTGTGCTTCAACCCGATCTCCGCGCTCACCCGCGCGACGCTCGACGTCGTCGCGACCGATCCCGGCACGCGCGCGCTGGCGAAAAACATGATGCTGGAGGCGCAGGCGATCGGCGAGACGCTGGGCGCGACGTTCAAGGTCGGCGTCGAGCGCCGCATCGACGGCGCGGCCAAGGTCGGCGCGCACCGCACCTCGATGCTGCAGGACCTCGAGGCGGGAAAGCCGCTGGAGCTCGACGCGCTGCTCTCGGCGGTGCAGGAGATGGGCCGGCTGGTGTCGGTCCCGACCCCCTATATCGACGCCGTGCTCGCCCTCGCGAAGCAGATGGGGCGGTCGTTCAACGTCTATCCGACCTTCCCGGAAGAGCGGGCGCAGGCCGAGGCGGCGGAGTAGGGCGCGCTTTTCTTCGCCAGAACGCTTCCCTCTCACAGACCTTTCCAGATCCCTCCCCTCGCTGAGGGGAGGGTAGGGTG
>JADBEO010000068.1 GCA_031316315.1 Chelatococcus sambhunathii | reverse complement strand
CTTCTGCAAGCTCAAACACTTCCGACGCGTCGCCACCCGCTTCGACAAGCTCGCGAGAAACTTCCTCGCAGCCGTCCTGCTCGCTTCAGCAAGACTGTGGCTCAGAGCTTATGAGTCCACGACCTAGGCCGCCTTGCGCTTCGACAGGAAGTCGCCCATCCGCTCCAGCGCCCGCGAGATGTTCTCCGCCGAATTGGCGTAGCTGAGGCGGATGTAGCCCTCGCCCAAGACGCCGAAGTCGGGGCCGCCGATCACCGCGACGCCCGCGTCCTCCAGCAGCGCTGAGGCCAGCGGCTTCGCCTTCCAGCCGGTCTGCTTGATGTTGGGATAGGCGTAGAAGGCGCCCTTAGGGGTCTCGCAGGTCACCCCCGGCAGCGCGTTGAGGCCTTCGGTGACGAGCTTGCGGCGCTTGTCGAATTCCTTCCGCATATGGTCGACCGCGTCCTGCGGGCCTTCGAGCGCGGCGATCCCCGCCCATTGCGTCGGCGCGTTGACGCAGGACCAGGCGTTGACGCCGAGCTTGCGGACGTCGTCGTAGAGCTTCTTCGGCCAAACCGACCAGCCGAGCCGCCAGCCGGTCATGGCGTAGGTCTTGGACCAGCCGTTCAGCAGGATCAGCCGGTCGCGGATCTCCGGGTAGGCGAGCAGCGTCTGGTGCTCGAGCCCGTCGAATGTCAGCTGGTCGTAGATCTCGTCCGACATGATCGCCACGTTGGGAAAGGCTTCGAGACCCTTCACCAGCTTGTCGATCTCCTCCTTCGGCGTGACGCCACCGGTCGGGTTCGCCGGCGAGTTGATGATGAGCAGGCGCGTCTTCGGCGTGATCAGCGACAACGTCTCGTCGGCCGAGAACGCAAAACCGTTCTCCTCGCGGATCGGGACCGGGATCGGGTTCGCGCCGGTGAACTCGATCATCGAGCGGTAGATCGGAAATCCCGGGTCCGGATAGAGGATGTCGACGCCGGGCTCCCCGAACAGCAGGATTGCGGCGTACATCGTGACCTTGCCGCCCGGCATGATCATCACGAGTTCCGGGTCGACCTCGACGCCGAAGCGCTTGGCGAGGTCCTTCGACACCGCCTGGCGCAGCGGCAGGATCCCGGTCGCGGGGGTGTAGCCGTGATGGCCGTCCCTCAGGGCCTTGATCGCGGCCTCGACGATGTGCGGCGGGGTCGGAAAGTCCGGCTGGCCGATGCCGAGATTGACGATGTCGCGGCCCTCCGAGGCGAGCTTGGTGGCGCGGGCGAGCACCGCGAAGGCGTTTTCCTCCCCGATGCGGTCGAAGGCTGCCACGGTCTTCAGCATGACGGTTCTCCGGCTCTCGCGGCGGCTCGGAACAATCCGCCGCGCGATGTGTTGGACCCTACGACAGGAGGGCGGCTCGACGCCCTCCGCGACGCGGCCCGAAAGGGGTTCGCGACAGTACCTATCGTCTGAAAGGAGATTGTCATGGCTACCCGTCTCGACGGGCGCAAGATCGCCGTTCTCGCGACCGATGGTTTCGAGCAGGTCGAACTGACCGAACCGGTGAAGGCCCTGAAGGAAGCCGGCGCGACCGTATCGGTCGTGTCCCCCAAGAGCGGCTCGATCCAGGGTTTTCAGCACGACAAGCCCGGCGAGAGCGTGCCGGTGGACCAGGAACTCGCCTCGGCCGACGCCGGCGCCTTCGACGGGCTGCTGATCCCCGGCGGGCTGTTCAACCCGGACGCCCTTCGCACCAACGACCAGGCCAAGGCTTTCGCCAAGGCGTTCTTCGACGCCGGCAAGCCGGTGGCCTCCATCTGCCACGGCCCGCAGGTGCTGATCAGCGCCGGTCTCGTGAAAGGCCGCAAGATGACAGCCTGGGAGGCGGTGCAGATCGACCTCAAGAACGCCGGCGCGCTCGTCTCGGACGAGCCGGTCGTGGTCGATCAGGGGCTAGTGACCAGCCGCAAGCCCGACGACATCCCGCAGTTCAACGCCAAGATCATCGAGGAATTCGCGGAAGGCCGGCACCAGGGTCAGGCGCGCTCGGCCGCCTGATCGCTTTTTCGACGCTTCAGATGCGGCGGGCGCGAGCCCGCCGCATTCTTGTGAGAGCAGGCCGGAATGGCCCGCCGCCTCGTTCTCGCAGCCGCTTTCGCGCTCAGCGCGGTACCTGCGCTCGCCGCGCCGAAGACCACGGTCGTCATGGCCAAGGTCGGCAAGACCAACGTCCAGGTCCGCATGCTGCTGCATCCGCAGGTCGACCAGTGCTCGGCGCCGCTGTCGAAGGAGCTGCGCGCCGAGGCGACGCGGCTCGGCGCGGCGCATGTGCGGGAAAACCTGCCGAAACTCATCAAGAAGGCCGGCACCGACGCCAGCGGGCCGAGCGAATTCTTCGGCGTGAGTTATCTCGCCGGCTGTCCGAAGGACGGCAGCGCCTGGCTCGCCTTTCCCGTCGAGGGAAAGGACAAGTCCGTCACCCGCTTCCAGCCGGGGCTCGGATGGTCGGGGATGACGAAGCTCTGACATGAGCTTTCGCGATCGCCCGCTTCAGCGAAATTGGCTGGACGCCAATCACGCGCTGTCGCAGGGAGGGCGGTCCGTCCCAATGCCGGCTGAGCCCGATGTCCGACCGCACTCCCCCGATCGATCCCGCGACCAACCCGCCGCGCGGCCCGCTCGTCGGCGGCCAGACGCCCCCGCGCCCGCAACCCGCGACGCTACAGGGCCGGCATGTCCGGCTCGGGCCGCTCGATCCGGCGAAGGACGCGGCTGACCTCTTCCCCGCCGTCTCCGGGCCGGAGAGGGAGCGGCTGTTCGCCTACCTCGTCGACGCGCCGTTCGAGAGCGAAGCGTCGCTGCGCGCGGCGCTGGAGGCCGCCGCTTCCACCAACGCCGCAGTCACGCTGGCGATCCGCGACGCCTCTGGGGAGAAGACGCTCGGCCGCGCAAGCTTCATGCGGATCGAGCCGGCGCATCGCAGCGTCGAGGTGGGCTCCATCCTGTTCTCGCCGAGCCTCTCGCGCACGCCGGCGGGGACGGAGGCGATGTATCTGATGGCGGCCCACGCCTTCGACCTCGGCTACCGGCGCTATGAATGGAAGTGCGACGCGCTGAACGCGCCCTCGCGCGCCGCGGCTCTGCGGTTCGGCTTTCGCTTCGAGGGGATCTTCGAGCGGCACATGATCATCAAGGGCCGCAGCCGCGACACGGCCTGGTTCGCCATGACCGAGGACGACTGGCCGGCGAACAAGGCGGCATTCGAGGCGTGGCTCGATCCGGCGAATTTTGATGGCGAGGGGCGGCAGATCCGCAGGCTCGCGGAGTTCCGCGCAGCAGGCTGAATGCGAGTGCGTGCTACGAGACGCCTGGGGTGACGCCGAGGCTCCTCACCATGATGGGGGTTTGTCGTCTGGCCCGCACCGGTTTCGCCGCCCTCCGCGCTCCTCATCCCGAGGAGCGCGCGCAGCGCGTCTCGAAGGACGCACTCCGCCGATGCAGTCTTTAGCGTCGATCAGGCCGGATCGGGATCCAGCAGTCGGTGCAGGTGCACCACAAAGTAACGCATATGGGCGTTGTCGACGGTGGCCTGCGCCTTGGCCTTCCAGGCCGCGCGGGCGCTGGCGTAGTCCGGGAAGATGCCGACGATGTCGAGGTTCGGGACGTCCTTGAAGGCGACGCCCTGAACATCCTCGAGCTCTCCGCCGAAGACGAGGTGGAGCAGCTGCTTGGGGACGACGTCGCTCATCGGGTGAAGGTCTCCGCGGGGTTCATGTGGCTGCGGCCGCGGTTGCGGCCAATGCTTCCTCGACGGCCGCGGCGAGCGCCGCGGCGCGCCTCGGGGCGGCCGCGATAAGGCCCCCGTGGCGCGTCGTCTCTCTGTTGTAGAACGGAACCTGTCCGTCGAAGCCGATCAGCCTCGCGCCGGCCTCCTCGAGGATCAGGTGGGCGGCGGCGATGTCCCAGTCATGCGCGCGCGGCCGCGCGAGCGCGGCGTCCAGCTTGCCGCCCGCGACCTGCACGAGGCGATTGGCGAGCGCGTAGTGCCACTTGCCCGTCTCGACGCCGCTGGCCTTCAGCGGTCCGACGAGGCTCGACGGGCCACTGATCGACAGGCCGCCGAGGCCCTCGGCGTCGGGGACCTCGAGCGCGACGGCGCCTGACGCGGTGGTCAGCGTCGCGCCGCCGCCGCGGATCGCGGCGTAGGACGCGTCCTCGCACGGGTTCCGCACGACGCCGGCGACCGGCGCGCCGTCCTCGACCAGCGCGACCGAGACGACCCATTCCGGCTTGTTCTCGACGAAGGCGCGCGTGCCGTCGATCGGATCGACGATCCAGAGCCGGCGGCAGGCGAGCCGGTCGGGCGTGTCGGCGGTCTCCTCCGACAGCCAGCCCGAGCCCGCGACCAGCGGCGGCAGCTCCGCGGCGAGGAAGCGGTCGACGGCGATGTCGGCCTCCGTGACCGGGCTGTCGTCGCCCTTTGTCCAGCGCTCGGCGGCCCCGTCCCGGAAGAAGCGCAGCGCGATGTCGCCGGCTTCTCGCACGATCTCGTCGAGACGGACGGCGAGGCGGTCGAGGTCGATGGTCGCGTCAGAGGAAGGCACGGGTCGGCGGTTCGTCCGGTTTTCAAGCGTTGGAGGGCCGCGCCAAGCAGCGCATCACCAAAGTGTCGGGATGAAGGCGCGGGCGCAAGGCGGGAATGGCCGTTCATCACATTCTTACCCTGTCCGGAAAGCTCCTCTTCAGCATGCCGCAAGACGCAGCCGGGTTCAGAAAGGATTCACCAGCTCTCTTAAGCCGTTAGCCTCGCCTCCGGGCGCATTCTCGCGGACATAAAGCGAAGAGTTCGAAGCAATCGGACCTTCCCTCGACAGGATGCTGAGACGTCAAACCGCAGCCGGCGCGCCTCGGCGCGTCGGCTGGCGACAGGAGCGACGAGAAATGCGCAACGCGACGCTGTTTTCCGACTTGCCCCAGCCGGCGAACGACGCCGAAGACCTTTGCGAGGCCGAATTCGAGGCCGGCTCCGGCGGCGCCGAGTTGTCGCGCGGCGGGCCGCGCGTCCGCCGCGGCTACGGCCTGCTGAAGGGCCGCCGCACCCGCTTCCAGGCGCGCCGCCGCACCGGCAAGATGACGCCCGAGACGCCTGTCCACCGCGGCGAACGGGAGATCATCGCGCGGGACTGACGCCTCGGCTTGAACGCTACGTCATGCCCGGGCTTGACCCGGGCATCCATCGCAGGAAACTTCCGAGTTTGCTATTCGGATGGCGAAGTCGGAAACATCCGACTTCGCAGGCGGTGGTTCCAGAGACCAGCGATCACGCCGCCGCCGGATCGCGCATCGCCCAGCGCACGACAGAGCCGATCCCGATCGCTCCGAGCGCGACGGCCGGCCGCCCGATCGGCGGCCTGCGCAAGCCGTGCATCCGCGCCGCCCAGTCGGGCAGCAGGTCGATCCCGGCCCGCATCATCAGGCCGTAGGCAGGCGCGAGCGCCAGGTTCGGCGGGCGCTGCGACAGCAGCGCGCGAGCCACGGCGCGGGTGCGCTCGTCGGCGACGAGGCGCGGGCGCATCGCCTCGAGATAATCCTCGACCTCGCGGCGCGTCGTCGGAACGTCGCTCGCGCCGAGCTTCTTCGCCACGATCGCCATCTCGGCGAGATAGCGGTCCTGGTCGGCGGGCGGGAACAGCGCCTCCCGGTAGCGCAGATGGGCGGTGAGGAAGCTCCGGACTTCCGCGACATGCACCCAGGTCAGCAAGTCCGGGTCGTTCGCCGAATAGAGCGTTCCGTCCGGCAGACGGCCGGCGATCCTGCCGTGGATCGCCCGCACCCGCGCGATCAGCGCTTCGGCCTGTTCGGTCGAGCCGTAGGTGGTGCCGGAGATGAAGCGCGCGGTGCGGCGCAGCCGTCCGGCCATGTCCTTGTGAAAGTCGGAATGGTCCCAGACGCCGGCGAGCGCGCCGGGGTGCAGCATCTGCAGCAGCAGTGCGCCGACGCCGCCGATCATCATCGAGGTGACGTCGCGGTGGACGCGCCATGCCGAGGAGCGGGGGCCGAACAGGCCCTCGTCCTCCCTCGGGCTCGATCCGCCGCCGGAGCCCGCCCCGACCATGTCGAGCACCTGCGATTTCAGCTCGCGTCGCGCGCGCCGGATGAGCGGGGTCATCGCGCCTCGCTCAAAGCTCCACGAACATCCAGACGAGCAGCGCGACGACCACGGCCGCCATCAGCCACAACCGAAGCGACGCCTGCGCCAGCACGAAGCGCTTGTGCTCCGGGCTGACCGGATCCTTCACCACCTGACCGTCATCGTTCATTCGCCCGCCCTCTCACAGCCGCAATATGGCGTCCGCAGCCAGCCCAAGGAAGACCAGCGCGCCGGCGTCGCGGTTCGATTTGAACAGTTTCAGGCACAGCGCGGGGTCGTCGACGTCGAGTCGGCGCGCCTGGTTCAGGCAATGCAGCGCGAAGGCGATGACGCCGGCATAGGCCAGCAGCCCGCCGCCTGCTAGGAATACGGAGACGGCGAGTAGCGCCGAGGCGCCGGCGTAGAAGGCGACGAGGATCGGCCGCGTCCGCGCGCCGAACAGCAAGGCGGTCGAGCCGACGCCGATGGCGAGGTCGTCTTCCTTGTCCTGATGGGCGTAGATCGTGTCGTAGCCGATGATCCACAGGAAGGCGGCGCCGTGCAGCGCGACGGGCGCCCAGTCGAGGCGTTCGAAGGCCGCCGCCCAGCCCATCAGCGCGCCCCAGCCGAAGCAGACGCCGAGCATCGCCTGTGGCCACCACGTGATCCGCTTCATGAAGGGATAGAGCGCGACTGGGACGATGGAGCCGAGCCCGACCAGGATCGCGAAGGGCGGCAGCGACAGCAGCACGGCGAGCCCGACCAGCAGGAGCGCCGCGAGGAAGGCCGCGGCCTGCTTCGGCGTGATCTGGCCGGAGGGCAGGGGCCGCGAGCGCGTGCGCGCCACCCTGGCGTCGATGTCGCGGTCGACGAGGTCGTTATAGGCGCAGCCAGCGCCCCGCATCGCGATCGAGCCGATGGCGAACAGCAGCAGATGCCACGGATTCGGCCAGCCAGCGCCGGAGGCGACCGCCGCGAGCGCGCTTGACCAGGCGCACGGCCAGAACAGCAGCCACGCCCCGATCGGCCGGTCGGCGCGCGCGAGCCTGAGATACGGCCGCCATGCCGCCGGCGCGCGGCGGTCGACCCAGTTCGAGGGCAGGGCGTCCGCGACGGAGCCGGGGGCGGGGGGCGTGGTCATCACGCAGCGATCAAGCGACGCCCCGAGGCGGCCGGTCAAGCGGGTTGACGGACGGCGCGGCCTCGTGATCCGGCTAGCTCATGCCCGATTACGACTTCTCCTCCACGCGACTGTTCGTGGACGCGGCCCTCGCCGAAGGCGCCGAGGTCACGCTCGAGGACAACGCGGCGAACTACGTCCGCAACGTGCTGCGCATGTCGACCGGCGACGGGCTTCTGCTGTTCAATGGGCGCGAAGGCGAGTGGGGCGCCCGGGTCGCGGAGGTGGCCAAGAAGCGCGTCCTCCTCACGGCCGAGCAGCGGACGCGGGAGCAGACGCCCGCGCCGTCGCTCCGGCTGATGTTCGCGCCGCTGAAGCACGCCCGGCTCGACTACATGGTGCAGAAGGCGGTCGAGATGGGCGTCTCGCGGCTGTCGCCGACGATCACCCGGCGCACCCAGGTCGCGCGCGTCAATCTCGACCGCATGCGCGCCAACGCGATCGAGGCGGCCGAGCAGTGCGGCGTCCTGACGATCCCGTCGATCGACGAGCCGGCCTCGCTGGAGGCTAGCCTCGAAGCCCTGCACGAGGAGGCGGCGCTCATCTTCTGCGACGAGGCCGCCGACGCAGCCGACGGCGCCGCGGCGCTCGCCCCGCTCCGGGGCCGCCCGCTCGCCCTGCTGATCGGACCCGAAGGCGGGTTCGACCCGCAGGAGCGCGCGACGCTCCTGCGGCGTCCGGGAATCGTTCGGTTCGGTCTCGGACCGCGGATCCTGCGCGCCGATACGGCTGCGGTGGCGGCGCTGGCGCTCGTTCAGGTTGCGGCCGGCGACTGGCGTTAACACGATCCGGAGCGGTTTCAGGATCCATTAACCAAATTCCATCAGGCTTTTCTAAGGTCCCAGCGGAGCGGTGCGGGCTCGGCGGCCGTTGCCGAAAAGCCGCACCATCACGGTATCGCCATGCAGGCTTCAACTTGCCATGCCGACGCCATGCCAAAGGGGCGTATAGCCATAAGTCGGCGCTGTCGGACGGCGCTCGAGTAACGCCTTGAGTGACCGCGAACACGCCCATGTCGATAGCGTCATCCCGTGAGTGCGCATCTCCCTTCGTCCTTTGGGCGCGCCGCGCTGCCCTTGCGGCGCTCCCCCTTCTTCTCGCAGGCTGCGTGACGTCCAAGCCGCTCGCGACCGCCGAGCCGCCCAAGGCGCAGCCCGCGCCGGCCTTCGCCCCGGCCCCGGCGCCGATCGCCTCCATCGGACCGGCCTTCGGCGAGCCCGGCAACGCCGAGCGCTACGGCGACAGCCTCACGGCGAGCGAGCCCTATCCGGTCAAGGCGATCAACACCGAGAAGGTCAAACCCGAGTTCCTTCGGCAGACCGTTCCGAACACCACCGGCGAGCCGGCCGGCACGATCGTCATCGTCCCGAGCGAGCGTCACCTCTATCTGGTGCAGGACGACGGCACCGCGCTGCGCTACGGCGTCGGCGTCGGCCGCGAGGGCTTCGGCTGGTCGGGCGAGGCCTATATCCGCCGCAAGCTGGAATGGCCGGACTGGCATCCGCCGGCGGAGATGGTCGCGCGCGACCCGCATGCGCGCCCTTACGCCAACGGCATGCCCGGCGGTCCCGGCAACCCGCTCGGCGCGCGCTCCATGACGCTCTGGCAGGGCGACAAGGACACGTTGTACCGCATCCACGGCACCATCGAGCCCTATTCGATCGGCAAGGCCGTCTCGTCTGGCTGCATCCGCATGATGAACCAGGACGTCATCGATCTGTACGACCGGGTGCCGCTCGGCACCAAGGTCGTGGTCCGCTCGTGACCTTTCAGTCCCGGACCCGCCTCGGGGGAGAGCGGGTCCATCGCCGGGCGCCTCGTCGCCCGGCGCGCCATGGCCGGGTCGTCTTCGGGCGGCCCGGCCTTCGCGTTTCCCGACCCTGACGGAACCTCAGCGCATGACGATCGACGCCTCCGCCGCCTCCCTCAGCGCCTCCGCCGAGGAGGAAGGCCCGCTCGCGGCTCCCGCGGTCGTCAGGCTGTCGCGGCGTGCCCTCGTCGCCGGCCTGCCGCTCGCGCTCGGCGCCTGCGCCTCGGGGCCGAACATGGCCTCTCTGTTCGACGAATTCGGCGACTCGGGCTTCAACTACTCCAAGGTCTACGCCGCCCGGTCCGACGACGGCCGCGACCTGCCGGCGATGAACTACGCCAATGTCGAGCCGACGGTGCTGCGCCGCCGCGTCACCGACCCGACCGGCGAGAAGCCCGGCACCATCGTGGTGAAGACCTCCGCCCGCCGGCTCTATTTCGTGGAGAAAGGCGGCACGGCGGTGCGCTACGGCATCGGCGTCGGCCGCGAGGGATTTGAGTGGAAGGGCCGCGCCAAGATCGCCCACAAGGCGAAGTGGCCGACCTGGACGCCGACGCCCGAGATGATCAAGCGCGACAAGAAGACCAACGGCCCCTGGGCCGGCGGCATGCCGGGCGGCCTGCAGAACCCCCTCGGCGCGCGCGCCATGTATCTGTTCCAGGGCGGTCGCGACTCGTCCTACCGCATCCACGGCACGAACTATCCGAAGTCGATCGGCCTCGCGATGTCGTCGGGCTGCGTGCGGATGTTCAACCATGACGTCATCGACCTCTACGACCGCGCTGACGTCGGCGCGACCGTGATCATCGACGCGTGAGGCCCAGCGCTCTCTGATCCCTCCCTCGAAGAGGGGAGGGTGGCCGAGCCGAAGGCGAGGTCGGGTGGGGTCGATCCAGGATAAAGCGCGACGGCGATGTTGCGCTCTACGCCCCCGTGTCCCCACCCGATCCTTCGCTTACGCTCAGGGCCACCCTCCCCGAGCCAACTTCGCTGTTGCGAAGTTGGCCAAGCAAACAGTGCGCAAGTCGGGAACACCCCGACCTGCGTGCGCGGAGCAGGGATCAGAGGAGGCGCTCGCCCCGAGCTCTTCCGGACTTCGGGAGAGGCTCGCGCTTGTCCCCCTAGACGCCCCGCCTGCGACCGACTAACTGACGGCGGCGTTTCCCCCGCCGCCGAGACCCCATGGCCCGCGACCAGATCGACCCGACCGCGCTCACCTCGCGGGACGAACTCGTCGCTTGGCTGGAGGCGGGCTGCAGGCCGGACGCCGAGTTCCGCGTCGGCACCGAGCACGAGAAGTTCCCGTTCCACGTCGCGGACCTCACGCCTGTCCCCTATGCGGGGCCCGCGGGGATCCGGGCGATGCTTGAGGGCATGCAAGGGCTGCTCGGGTGGGAACCCATCGTCGATGCGGGCGAAATCATCGGCCTCTACGACGTCACCGGCGGCGGGGCGATCAGCCTGGAGCCAGGCGGCCAGTTCGAGCTGTCGGGCGCGCCGCTCGAGACGATCCACCAGACCTGCTCGGAGCTCTACGCGCATCTCGCGCAGGTGAAGGAGATCGCCGAGCCGCTCGGCCTCGGCTTCCTTGGCCTCGGCATGAGCCCCAAGTGGACGCTGGCCGAGACGCCGGTGATGCCGAAGCGGCGCTACGAGATCATGACGCGCTACATGCCGAAGGTCGGCTCGCGCGGCCTCGACATGATGTACCGGACCTGCACGGTGCAGGCGAACCTCGACTTCTCGTCCGAAGCGGACATGGTCAAGAAGATGCGCGTCGGCCTCGCGCTGCAGCCGATCGCGACCGCGCTGTTCGCCAACTCGCCCTTCACGGAAGGCAAGCCGAACGGCCTGCTCTCCGCCCGCTCCGAGATCTGGCGCGACACCGACAACGACCGCGCCGGCATGCTGCCCTTCGCCTTCGAGGACGGGTTCGGCTTCGAGCGTTACGTCGACTACGCGCTCGACGTGCCGATGTACTTCGTCAAGCGCGGCGACGTGTATCACGACGTCGCCGGCGCCTCCTTCCGCGATCTGATGCAGGGCAAGCTCGCGCAACTGCCGGGCGAGCTGCCGTCGGTGTCGGACTGGACCAACCACCTGTCGACGATCTTCCCCGAGGTGCGTCTCAAGCGCTTCCTCGAAATGCGCGGCGCGGACGGGGGGCCGACCAGCCGCATCTGCGCGCTGCCGGCCTTCTGGGTCGGGATCTACTACGACGCGTTGAGTCTCGACGGCGCCTGGGAGCTCGTGAAGGGCTGGACCGCCGAGCAGCGCCAGGCGCTGCGCGACGCGGTCCCGCGCGAGGGGCTCAGGGCGACGGTCGCCGGGCGGACCGTTCTGGAGGTCGCGAAGGACGCGTTGAAGCTCGCGGAAGACGGGCTGAAGCGCCGCAAGCGCCTCAACTGGATCGGCGAGGACGAGACCATCCACCTGCGCCCGCTGATGCAGGTCGTCGAGGAGCAGCGCACGCTCGCCGAATGCCTGCTCGACAAGTTCGCCGGCGAGTGGGGCGGCAAGATCGACCCGGTCTTCGCCGAGATGGCGTACTGAGCCGCCGCGAAGAACCGCCGCCGGGCGATCGTTCCGTTTCAGGAAAACGCGCTATCCCTCCCCTTGCAAAGGGGAGCGCAGGGTGGGGATCAGTCAGGATCGAGCGACGTCCCCGGGGCGTCGAGCTCCATGCCCGGCGCTCCCCACCCTACCCTCCCCTCGGAGAGGGGAGGGATCCGGAGACGTCGCGGCGGATCGGCGTCAGCTTCACCCGCAGACGCGATAGCCCCAGCTGTCGATCCAGCAGCGGCGGTAGCGCGGCGCATAGTAGTAGGCGCGCGGGCGGACATAGACGCGCGGCGCCCAGTAGTAGCCGTAGCCGTAGCCGCGCCAGCGGCGGTGACGCCAGCCGACGTTCATGATCTCGCCCTGCGCCGCGTCGAGCTTGGCGGAGGCGAGGCCGGCGGCGGAGGCCGGCGCGGCGGAAGCGGGCGCCGTGGCGGCCGCCATGAGGCCGCCGGCGAGGACCGCGGCGGAAAGCGCATAGGTACGGATCATCATGTTTGCTCCTTTTCCCGGACGCTCCCGGGGCGAAGAGGGAGCGACGCCCCGGACGTCCCGCCCCGTTGGTCGCGCCGGGCCGGAGCAAGGTTCATCGCCGAAGCGCGAGTCCGCGCGTGAGGCGCTCGGACCCTTGCAAATTCAGGCTGCGGCGCAGCGCTCGCCCGGGCAGCGGTTCACCTCGACGGTGACATGCGCGAGCGGCGCGAGCCCGGCGAGCTTCGCCTTGTAGGCGGCGGGCTCCCTCGGGTCGTGGGTCACGAGCGAGACGATCGCCGCGACATTGCCGGGGCCGACCCGCCACAGGTGAAGGTCGCTCACCACGACGTCGCCGGTCTCGAGCCGCTCCCGGATCGCCTTCTCCAGCCTCGCGTCCGGCGGGGCGTCGACGAGGGTGCGGGCCGTGTCGCGGGCCAGCGAGATCGCCCAGGAGGCGATCATCAGCGCGCCCAGAACGCCGACCGCCGGATCCATCCAGCTCCAGCCGAGCGCCCAGCCGGCGGCGAGGCCGGCGATCGCGACGACGGAGGTCAGGGCGTCCGCCAGCACGTGCAGATAGGCCCCGCGCAGGTTCCGGTCGTCATGGCCATGGTGGTGGTCATGCGAGTGGCCATGATGGTGGCCATGGTGATCAACCTGACCATGACCACCGTCGACGTGGCCATGCCCATGGCCGCCACCGAGCAGCGCCGCCGACAGGATGTTCACGGCGAGGCCGAGGACCGCGACCACGGTCGCCTCGGCGTAGGCGACGGGCTGCGGGCTCGCGAGCCGCGACAGCGACTCCCAGGCGATGGCGATCGAGACCACGCCGAGCACGATCGCGTTGGCGAAGCCGGCGAGGTCGCCGACCTTGCCGGCGCCCATGGCGAACCTTGGATCTTTCGCGCGCCGGGCCGCGATCCGGTAGGCGAGCGCCGCGACGCCGATCGCGCCGGCGTGCGTCGCCATGTGGAAGCCGTCGGCGAGCAGCGCCATCGAACCGTAGGCCCAGCCGGCCGCGATCTCGACGACCATCGTCACGGCGGTGATGACGACGACCCAGATGGTCCGCCGCGCGTTCTCGGCATGGTCCTCGCCAAGAAAGCGGTGCTCGTGCCGGAACATGGCGGCGTGCCTGGACTGGTGCATCCCAAAACTCCCTGACGAGCGAAAGGTGAGGCGTGCGCCCCGCCGATCAAGCCATCAGCGTCCGGCATGGCCGCCATCACCGATCGTGGTTTGCCTCTTGTCCCGCGCCGCGCGAGAAGGGCGGGCCTCTAAACCCTGTCGAGGCCCCGACCCCATGC
>JADBEO010000067.1 GCA_031316315.1 Chelatococcus sambhunathii | reverse complement strand
CGTCGAGGTCGACGATGGACGCGCCCTGGGCGACCAGCGCCGCCGGCGCCATGGCGAGCGAGGAGGCGAGCATGCAGCCGACCATGACGGTGAGGCCCGAGGCGCGCGCCTCGGCCGCAAGCGCCAGAAGAGGAGAAGGAGGACGCCGCCGGCGCCCCGAGGATCGCTGCGGCCGCCCCGATCGATCCCGCGCCGCGGCGGGACGAGGCGCCTCGCGAGGCCCCGCGCGTCGTCGCGACCTCGCCGCAGCCGGTCGCGCCGGTCCCGGTCGCACGGCCGCGGCTGCCGGCGGCGCACGCCCCGCTGCTGCTCGACGGCCTGAGCGACGCCGAGAGAGCTATCCTTTTCGCCTGAGCGCGGGCGGCCTCTCGGCGCGCTCCTTCATCGCGGCGCGCACGCACTCGACGAACAGCCGAGCGGCCTCCGCCCAGCTGTACCGCACGCCCGCTTCCCGCGCCGCCTCGCGGGACATGCCGAGCGCCGCCAGCGCCGCCCTGCCGAGATCCTCGTCGAGCACGCCCGCGCCGGTCCCGGCGAGGATGTCGACCGGCCCGGTGACAGGATAGGCCGCGACCGGGAGCCCGCTTGCGAGCGCCTCCAGCAGGACGATGCCGAAAGTGTCGGTGCGGCTCGGGAAGACGAAGACGTCGGCCGAAGCGTAGGCCTCGGCGAGCGCGTCGCCCTGCAGCGAACCCGTGAACCGCACGTCCGGATAGGCCCCCGCCAGCGCCCCTCGCGACGGCCCGTCGCCGACGACGACCTTGGAGCCCGGCAGATCCAGCGAGAGAAAGGCCTCGATGTTCTTTTCGGGCGCGACCCGGCCGACATAGAGGAACACCGGGCGAGGCAGGCCGAAAACGTCGATCCCCGGCCGCGGCCGGAACCGGTCGGCGTCGACGCCCCGGGTCGACTTCATGATGCGCTTGAAGCCGCGGGCCGCAAGCTCCTCGGCGAGCGAGGGCGTCGCCACCATTACGCCGTCGCCGGCGTTGTGGAACCAGCGCAGCCAGGCGTAGGTCCAGCGCTCGGGCACCGGCGCGCGCCGCCTCAGATATTCGGGAAAGCGGGTGTGGTAGCTGGTGGTGAAGCCGCGCCCGGCGCGGATGCAGGCGCGGCGCGCGGCGAGGCCGAGCGGGCCCTCCGTCGCGATGTGGACATGGTCCGGGGCGGTCGCCCGGATCTTCGCCTCGGCCGCCGCCGCGCGCGCAAGCGACAGGCGGATCTCCGGATAGGTCGGCATCGGCACGGAGTGAAAGCCGTCCGGCGTCAGCAGCTCGATCTCCGCCCCGAAGGTCGGCGCGTGTTCGATCAGCTTCTCGATGGTCCGGACGACGCCGTTGACCTGCGGGCGCCAGGCGTCCGTCACGAGCAGGATCCGCATCGGTGGATTCGCGGTTTCGCTCAGGCGGCCACCGGCGCGCCGGCGGGCGCCTCAATCTCGGCCGGCTCCGGCTCATCGTCGATCGCCGGAGAGGCCGAAGAGCTCGCGGTCCAGCGGATCAGTTCGAGCCGGCCGTCCATGTGCTCGACGACAGCGGTGCAGCTCTCGACCCAGTCGCCGCAATTGACGTAGGTCATGTCGCCGATGTCGTGCAGCGCGGCGTGGTGGATGTGCCCGCAGATCACACCGTCGACCTCCCGCCGTTTGGCCTCGGCGGACAGCGTCTCCTCGAAATGGCCGATGAAGTTCACGGCGTTCTTGACCTTGAGCTTCGCCCAGGCCGAGAGCGACCAGTAGCCGAGACCGAGCTTGCGGCGCACGAAGCTCACATAGGTGTTCACGAACAGCGCGAATTCGTAGGCCCAGTCCCCGAGATAGGCGAGCCAGCGCGCGTGGCGCACGACGACGTCGAAGAAGTCGCCGTGGATGACGAGGAAGCGCCGGCCGTCCGCGGTCTCGTGGACGATGGTCTCGACCACCTCGATGCCGCCGAAATGCACGCCGTAATAGCTTCGCAGGAACTCGTCGTGATTGCCCGGCACGTAGATGAGCCGGGCGCCCTTGCGGCCCTTCCTGAGCAGCTTCTGGACGACGTCGTTGTGCGATTGCGGCCAGTACCAGCTCTGCCTCAGGCGCCAACCGTCGACGATGTCGCCGACGAGATAGATCGCGTCCGCCTCATGCACACGCAGAAAATCCAGAAGCATCTCGGCCTGGCAGCCCTTGGTGCCGAGATGGACGTCCGAGATGAACAGCGACCTGTATCGGCGCGTTCCGGGTTCATCCAAGGCTTCTGCTCCGCTCATCCAACCTGCCGCGCGAGATAGCCGCGATTCGTCTCAAGCCTATGACGCGCCCGTGAGCGGCCGAGACATGCGAAGGGTAACTCTTGAAGCGGCGTTCGGGCGTCGCCAATTTACCACATGAGGCGGCCGCCTCGACGGGGTCGGGCCGCCGAACTGGAGACGTCCATGACTTCGAACCCTCCGTTTGACGACGCCGCCTCGGCGATCCCCGGCGTGCCGCATCGCTGGAACGCGCTCACCATTGCGCTGACCGTGATTGGCTTCATCGTATTCTGGCCGCTCGGCCTCGCGATGATCCTCTATGTGCTGTGCGGCGAACAGATCATGGCCGCCAAGCGCTCGCCCGACGGCCCGCTGTCGCAGGCGCGCAAGGCCGCGGAAGAGTTCGGCCGGAAGGTGCGGGACGAGTTCCGCCCGCAGGGCGCCACGATGGCGGGCGGCTTCGGCGCTTCGCGCCGCACCGGCAACGCCGCCTTCGACGCCTGGCGCGAGGCCGAGCTCAAGCGGCTCGACGAGGAGCGGCGCAAGCTCGACGAGACGACGGCCGCCTTCGAGGCGCATCTCAGGGCCGAGCGGGGCGCCTATGACGAGAGCCGCCAGCGCGAGGAGTTCGACCGCTTCATGAGCGGCCGGCACGGCTGACGCCGCGTCGGCCGACCTATGCCTGAGAGCCGGCCCTCGGGCCGGCTTTTTTTTTGCTCGACTGGCCGGACAGAGGCGGCGTTAGAGAACGGCGCGGACGAGGCTCTGGTTTCGCCTGCGCCTGAGCTAGCGCTTTTGCGTGAAAGCGCTACGTGAGGGCCGAACCTAGAGGAGCGAAAATCCATGGATCTCGGCATCGCCGGCCGCACCGCCATCGTCTGCGCGTCGTCGAAAGGGCTCGGGCGCGGCTGCGCCGAGGCGCTCGCGGCCGAGGGCTGCAGGGTGATCATCAACGGCCGGGACGGCGCGCGGCTTGACCAGACCGCGGCCGAGATCCGGGAAAAGACAGGCGCTGAGATCGTCGCGGTCGCGGCCGACGTCGCGACGCGCGAGGGCCAGGACGCGCTGCTTGCGGCGGCCCCCTCCCCGGACATCCTCGTCAACAACAACGCCGGCCCGCCCCGCAAGGATTTCCGGGAGCTCGACCGCGAGGCGATGCTGTCGGGCGTCGTCGCCAACATGGTCACGCCTATCGAGCTCATCCAGCGCGTCGTCGACGGCATGGTCGAGCGCGGCTTCGGGCGCATCGTCAACATCACCTCGGCCTCGGTGAAGGCGCCGATCGTCGGCCTCGACCTGTCGAGCGGCGCGCGAGCGGGCCTGACCGCGTTCCTCGCCGGCGTCGCGCGGACCGTCGCGCACCGCAACGTCACCATCAACTCGATCCTGCCCGGCATGTTCGACACGGACCGGCTGCGCGGCGGCTTCCCGGCGGAGGCGAAGCTCAAGGGCGTGACGCCCGAAGAGGTCGCCGAGGGGCGGATGGCGGCCGTTCCGGCGCGCCGCTTCGGAACGCCGGAGGAGTTCGGCCAGCTTTGCGCCTATCTGTGCTCGGCGCAGGCCGGCTATCTGACGGGCCAGAACTTCCTGATCGACGGCGGCAATTTTCCCGGCGCGTTCTAACCTGACGTGCAGATACATGGATAAACTGACTGGCGGTCGGCGAAGCTCGCGCGGCGATCTGGTTCATATCGCCGCATAATTCCATCGCATCGCTCGTCAAACTGGTTACGACGCTCTATCGCTTGAGGAAACGCCGACAAGAGACCGGCGATCGCAAGAAGGGAGAAACGCATGAAGCTTGTGCGCTTCGGAGAAGCGGGGGCGGAGCGGCCCGGCGTCCTCGACGTGGAAGGCGCGATCCGCGACCTCAGCGGCGTCGTCCCGGACATCGCGGGCGACGTGCTGACCAAAGAGGGCCTCGAGCACATCAGGCGGCATGATCCGGCCTCGCTTCCGAAGGCTCCCGAAGGCGTGCGCATCGGCGCCTGCGTCGGCGGCGTCCGCAACTTCATCGGCGTCGGACTGAACTTCGCGGACCACGCGGCCGAAACCGGTCTTCGCGTCCCCCGCGAGCCCATCCTCTTCAACAAGGCGCCGAACTGCGTGGTCGGCCCGAACGACAACGTCATGCTGCCAAAGGCGGCCCAGAAGGTCGACTGGGAGGTCGAGCTCGCCTTCGTGATCGGCGACCGCGCCTCCAATGTCGACGAAGCCGACGCGCTGAGCCACGTCGCCGGGGTGTGCATCTGCAACGACGTCACCGAGCGGCATTTCCAGACCGAGCGGTCCGGCCAGTGGACGAAGGGCAAGGGCTGCCCGACCTTCGGGCCGCTCGGGCCATGGCTCGTCACCCTCGACGAGGCCGGCGACCTCGACGATCTCGCGATGACGCTCGACGTCAACGGCCGCCGCATGCAGGACGGTTCGACCGCGACGATGATCTTCCGGGTCCCGTACCTGCTGAGCTACATCTCGACCTTCATGACGCTCGACCCCGGCGACGTCGTCACCACGGGCACGCCGCCCGGCGTCGGCATGGCGATGGATCCGCCCGTGTTCCTCGGCGCCGGCGACACGGTGCGGCTCGCCATTTCGGGCCTCGGAGAGCAGACCCAAACAATCGTGCCCTGGCGCGACACGAGTTCCGGTCACGGTTCGTCGACCTACAAGACCGGTTTCGACATCCCGCGCTGACCGAGGGTATTCCCCCGCCCTCGTCTATCAGCCATAGCTTGTGACGATGATCGCTCGGCGCCGGCTCGACGCGCCGGCGCCTGTGGGGGAATGCATCGATGACGCGCACGGTTATCGACAAGGACGACGTCCGCGACGAACGGCTCGACATGTCCGGCGCGGACGTTCTTCGCGTGCTCGGGACCTTCATGGTGTCCGAGGACGACGCGACTGTCAGCTTCGCCGGCAAGACCGATGGCGCGCGCATCGTCAATGAAGGCGTCATCGCCAACACCGCCGAGGAAGGCGCCGCGATCCGCTTCGGCGAGGAAGTCGGCAAGAAGCTCGAAGCCGAGATCGACAATCGCGGCCTGATCAAGTCGATCGACGACGCCATCAAGATCGACGACGGCCACCTGACCAAGGGCGAGCTCTCGATCACGAACGACAAGGAGGGCGTCATCCGCTCCGATGCCGGCCAGGCGATCGACCTTGCGGACGCCTCCGGCGACTTCCTCAGCCGCATCGCCAACGACGGCTTGATCGCGTCCGGTACGAACGACGCGATCAAGGTCGGCGGCGACGGGCGGATCGACAATGACGGCCACATCGTCGGCGGCGAGGCCAAGGGCTATTCCGACGGCGCGGACGGCGTCTCGTTCGAGGACGGAGCGACCGGCAAGGTCACCAACTCCGGCGTCATCGAGGGCGACCGCCACGGCGTCGACGCCGGCGCGGATTCCGACATCACCGTCCTGAACCGCAAGGGCGGCGTCATCGTCGGCCACAACGGCTCGGGCGTTGGCTCGGACGGCTCGGCGACCGTCATCAACTACGGCCGCATCACCGGCGAGTTCAGCGATTCGAATGGATCGGACACCCACGGCTCGACGCCCGGCGAGGACGACGGCGGCGGGCCTGACGGGATCAATGACGGCGACGGGGACGGCGTCGACATCGACTTCGAAGCCCACATCTTCAATTTCGGCGTGATCGAGGGGACCGGCGCCGGCGGCACGGGCTCCGATGGCCTGCCCAACACCTCAGAGGGCGTCGCCGCGGGCGGCGGCGAGATCGTGAACCACGAGGGCGCCAAGATCGTCGGCGACGACGTCGGCGTCCTGATCGACGACAGCTCCCAGGGCGGCGCCCAGTTCGAGACGCGGATCGAGAACCACGGCGAGATCGTCGGCAAGGAGAGCTTCGCCATCAAGCTGGTGGGCGACCAGGACGACGTGATCGTCAATGGCGGCAAGATCCGCGGCGGCGACGGGATCGCGATCGATTTCGGCGGCGGCGACGACCGACTCGCGATCGAAGACGGCTCGCGCATCATCGGCCTCACCAAGGGCGGCGAGGGAACCGACACGCTGGACTATTCCGGCTTCGGCGACAGCGTGGACGTGCGCCTCATTTCAGGCAAGGCCACGGGGACAGGCCGGGTCGAGGGCTTCGAGAACATCGTCGGTTCGGACCAGGACGACCATCTCGCCGGCGACAAGTCTGGCAACCGGATCGAGGGCGGCGACGGCGACGACGTGCTGTGCGGCCGCGGCGGGGCCGACACGCTGATCGGCGGCGACGGCGACGACGTCTTCCACTTCCGGTCGGCGAAGGGCGTCTATGTCGACCATGTCGACGACTTCGTCGCCGGCGAGGACAAGATCTCGCTCGGCGCGTCCTTCGGTCTGGAGAAGGGCGACCTGAAGGACGCCTTCGTGCTCGGCGACGCGGCCCACGACGCCTCGGACCGCCTCGTCTACGATCGCAAGTCCGGCGAGCTGTTCTTCGACGCCGACGGCAAGGGCGGGGAGGACGCGGTCAAGATCGCCCAGTTCGACCCGGGGACGAAGATCGACTTCCACGACATCGTGATCGGCTGACGGGCGCTCCGGTCAGCCGGCCGCCAGCCGCTCCAGCCAGTCGCGCATCGCCGCCGGACTCTCCAGGGCGGCGGTCGCGGCGGTCGGCCGGTCGACCGCGCCGACCAGCACCCCCTCCCCGCCGAGCGCCAGCGCCGCCTCGAGCGCAAACTCGTCCGTGAGGTCGTCGCCGAACGCCCACGGAATGCGCCCGGCGAAGGGCGGGTGCTCCATCAGCGCCTTCAGCGCCGCGCCCTTGTCGCAGCCGCGCGGCCTCACCTCGACCACCATCTTGCCCGGCTGGAGTTCATGGCCCGGAGCGAAGCGGTCGACGAGCTCGCCGACGCGCGTCCGCACCTCGTCCTCGCGCTCGGGCGTCGCCCGGTAGTGGACGGCGACGCTCGCGCCCTTGTCCTCGAGCCTGAGGCCCGGCCGGGCGTCGACGAAAGCGCCGAGGGCGGCGGTCAGCCGTTCCGGCGGGACGCCGTGGCCGGCCCCGGCCCTGCCTCCGCCGAGCCGGCGCAGCTCCGCGCCATGAAGCGCGGCCGCCGGCAGCCGAAGCGGCGCGAGGATCTTGTCGATGTCGGCGAGGCTCCGTCCCGAGATCACGGCGAGCGCGCCGCCGAGCCTGTCGGAGATGCGGCTGATCGCTTCGACGGTCGAGTGCGGGATCGACACGCCCTCCGGGGTCGGCGCGATGTCGAGCACCGTCCCGTCGAGATCTAGGAAGAAGGCGAGACGGTCGCCATACTCCCGCCCGGTCTCGGGCGAGGGCAGCTTCGCCCGATCGGCGGGCGCGTCGAGTGTGTCGGAAATCATGTCCGGCGCTCCGGGCCTTGCGTCGGTTGACGCTCTAGGTAGGCGCGCTTTTCCTCTCCGCCACCCGTCCGGCCGGAAAAGACGAACGGCCCGGCATAGCCGGGCCGTCCGCTCGTCTCAGGCCGGAGACGTCAGCCGCGGCTCTGCATCTGCGCCATGAAGCTGTCGAACGGCAGCTCGGCCACGCGGAACCAGAGCACTTCCTCGTTGCGGAAGGCGGACTGGGCCTCGTGGATCTTCTTGAACGAGGCGTTCTTCGTGTAGAGGTCTGCGTAGATCTCCTGGCTCGCCTTGTAGGCCGCTTCCATAATGTCGCGCGAATAGGGCTTCAGCTTCACGCCCGACGCCACGATCTCACGCAGCGCCTTGGGGTTCTGGTTGTCGTACTTCGCCAGCATCGTCTCGTTGGCGATCGCCGCCGCGCCCTTGGCGATGTTCTTGTACGTCTCCGGAAGCTCTTCCCACTTCGCCTTGTTGATGAAGAGGTGGATGCAGGGACCGCCCTCCCACCAGCCCGGATACATGTAGTTCTTGGCGACCTGGTAGAAGCCCAGCTTGTGGTCGTCATACGGACCGATCCACTCGGCCGCGTCGATCACGCCCTTCTCCAGCGACGGATAGATGTCGCCGCCGGCGATCTGCTGCGGGACCGCGCCGAGCTTGGCCATGGTCTGGCCGGCGAGGCCCGCGATGCGCATCTTGACGCCCTTGATGTCGTCGAGCCCGTTGATCTCCTTGCGCCACCAGCCGCCCATCTGCGCGCCGGTGTTGCCGCAGGGCAGGTTGACGATGTTGTGCTGGGCGTAGAACTCGTCGAGCATCTCGCGGCCGCCGGAGCGCAGCCAGGCGTTCATCTGCCGGGCGTTGGGGCCGAACGGGACGGCGGTTCCGAGCGCGAAGGTCGGATCCTTGCCGACATAGTAGTAGGAACAGGTGTGGCAGGCCTCGACGGTGCCGTTGGTCACCGCGTTCGCGGCCTCAAGGCCTGGCACGAGCTCGCCGGCGGCGAAGACCTGGGCCGAGAAGTTCCCGTCGGTCATGTCAGAGATCGCCTTGGCGAAGGTCTCGCCGCCGCCGTAGATCGTGTCGAGCGACTTCGGGAAGCTCGAGGCGATGCGCCAGCGGATCTTCGGCTGCGACTGCGCGATCGCGGGCATCGCGAGCGTCGTGGCGGCGACCGCCCCCGCCGCGCCTACGCCCGCCGTCTTGATGAATTTGCGGCGTTCCATGATTTCCCTCTCCATACGCGGGTCTTGCGCCCGCTGTCTCGCCGGAACCTTCGTTCCGTCGCGCCTTGGTATGGCAGCCATCGTATCCGGGCCGGAGCCGGCGACAAGCACTGATAATAAGCAAAAAGGCCCGGCGTGACGCCGGGCCTTTCGCTAGATCGGGCGCGCCGGAGGCGTCAGCCGCGGCTCTGCATCTGCGCCATAAAGCTGTCGAACGGCAGCTCGGCCACGCGGAACCAGAGCACTTCCTCATTGCGGAAGGCGACTTGGTTCTCATGGATCTTCTTGAAGGCCGGGTTCTTCGTATAGAGATCCGCGTAGATCTCCTGGCTCGCCTTGTAGGCCGCCTCCATCACGTCGCGCGGGAACGGCTTCAGCTTGACGCCCGCCGCCACGATCTCGCGCAGAGCCTTCGGGTTCTGGGCGTCGTACTTCGCGAGCATCGTCTCGTTGGCGATCGCCGCCGCGCCCTTCGCCGCCGCCTTGTAGCCGGCCGGCAGTTCGTCCCACTTCGTCTTGTTGACGAAGAGGTGGACGTTGAGGGAGCCCTCCCACCAGCCCGGATACATGTAGTTCTTGGCGACCTGGTAGAAGCCCAGCTTGTGGTCGTCATACGGCCCGATCCACTCGGCCGCGTCGATCACGCCCTTCTCCAGCGACGGGTAGATGTCGCCGCCGGCGATCTGCTGCGGCACGACGCCGAGCTTGGCCATGGTCTGGCCGGCGAGGCCGGCGATTCGCATCTTGACGCCCTTGAGATCGTCGAGGCTGTTGATCTCCTTGCGCCACCAGCCGCCCATCTGGGCGCCCGTGCCGCCGCAGGGCAGGCCGATGAAGTTGTGCTGGGCGTAGAACTCGTCGAGCAGGTCGTTACCGCCGGTGCGCAGCCAGGCGTTGAGGTGGCGCGTGTTGAGCCCGAAGGGCACGACCGAGCCGAGCGCGAAGGTCGGGTCCTTGCCGACGTAATAATAGGAGCAGGTGTGGCAGGCCTCGACGGTGCCGTTGGTCACCGCGTTGGCGGCCTCGAGGCCGGGCACGATCTCGCCGGCCGCGAAGACCTGGGCGGTGAAGTTCCCGTCGGTCATCTCCGAGATCGCCTTGGCGAAGGTCTCGCCGCCGCCGTAGATCGTGTCAAGCGACTTCGGGAAGCTCGACGTGATGCGCCAGCGGATCTTCGGCTGCGACTGGGCGATCGCGGGCATTGCGAGCGTCGTCGCGGCGACCGTTCCGGCCGCGCCGACGCCCGCCGTCTTGATGAATTTACGGCGTTCCATCTGCTGCTCTCTCTCGGGCGGACAATGCCCGCCTCTTCTCCAATCGGGGACGAGCGTCCCCTCCCTGCGCGGGGCTTCCTTCCGGACGGCCGCGAGCCTCGCTGGCTAGACGAAGGTCGGACGCAGGACAAGCGCGCCCGGCGCAACTCTCGCTTTCGTCAATGAAAATTCAGGCGAGCGAGGCGAGGTGGTTGTCCCAGCGGAGCCGGCTGGAACGGCGCTCGACCGCCGCCGCCCCGCCCTCGTGACTTGCGATGCGGATGACCTCGCCAAGGCCGGTCGCGGCGACGAAGCCGCCGGTCGTTCCATCCGCGGCCACCGCGCAGCAGTCGGGGGCCGCGATCAGCCCGAGCAGATCCTCGCTCTTCAGGTCGAACACCCCAACGACGCCGCCGACCGGACCGGAGGCGGCGAGATAGCGGCCGGAGGCGTCGATCGAGAGCTGGCCGATATAGCCGCCGAAACGGGCCGCCGCCTCGTAGCCGGGGTCGAACCAGCGCAGCTTTCCGCCGTCGAGCCGGGCGATGAGCGGCAGGTCGTGCGCCCCCTTCGCGGTATCCTGCGCGCCGACGATCACCCCGCTTTCAGGCGTCGCGACGAGGTGGCGGAGCGACAGGCTCTCCATGCTGGCCTCGGCTTCGGCGACATGGACGACAGCGCCGCTCGCGGCGTCGAGCAGAGCGAGGTTGGAGCGCGCGCGTGTGCGCCCGAGCGCCGCGATCCCCGGATCCGTCTTCGGCTCCTTGGCGCCGTTCGCGACCGCGAGGCGCCGGCTGAGCGGGATGATCTCGTGCGGACCGACGCCCGCCGACGGATGCTCTCCGCTCACCGCGTAGCTGGCGGCGACCTCGCGGACGACGACGACGCCCTCCCCTGTCCCGGCGTCGATCTCGGCCGACAGGAAGGTCGCGCCGCGGTCGGCATAGGCGCCGTGGCCGGAAAAGCGCCGGCCCGGGCTCGCGCGAAAACTCGACAGCATCGCCGCGCCGCGCCCGTCCAGCACGAAGGCGACGTCCGAGGGTCTCCGGCCCACCGCGACCGCCTCGCGCCCGTCAGGCCGCGGGACCAGCGCGTGGACGCGCATGGGCAGCGGCGCGCCGGGCTCCTCGCCGAGCCCGCCGTCGAGCGCGCCCGCGCGGAACCCGCCGAGCCCGTCCGCCGCCGAGCCGAGAACGCCGGCGAAGGGCTCGGCGCGCGCTCTCAGGGGCAGCAGGCTCGCAAGAGACGCGCCGCCGAGCACGGCGAGGGCGCCTCTGCGCGTCAGGCCGAAGGGCGCACGGGAAAGGCCGACTGCGTGCTTCGAGACGGCGCTTCGCGCCTCCTCAGCATGAGGGAGGTTTTTGCTTTCCGCTGACGCTTCAAACCGACGGGCCAAACTCAACACCCCTCATGCCGAGGAGCTTCGCGCAGCGAAGCGCCTCGAAGCACGCAGTCGGCCGATGCGAGGTCCATCGGGAGCCTCGATACCCGCCACCCTGATCCCTCCCCTTGCAAAGGGGAGGGTGGCCCTTGGCGCGCGCCAAGGGTCGGGTGGGGATCGCTCAGGATAGAGCTCGATCCTGACCGATCCCCACCCTGCCCTCCCACGCAAGTCGGATGTTTCCGACTTGCGCATTCTTGTTTGGCCCACTCGGCAACAGCCGAGTCGGTTGGCAAGGGGAGGGATCGCGCCAGGCATGGGACAGTGCGGGGCGCACGGAAGACGTCCGGCCCGGTCTGACGGGACCGTTTCATCTCAATCCCCGTCCAGCGCGTTGAAACCCAGCGGAATGCCGAGTCCGGGAGCAAGGGTCTTGGCGAGATCGGCCTGCGCCATCTTGAGCGTCGCGACCGCGCGCTCCAGCAGTTTCCGGCGCTTCGGGTCGGCTGCGGCCGGACCGAGATCGTCGGGCAGCTTGGCGGCGGCGGCCTTCGCCGCCGCGAAATCCTTCACCGTCGTCTTCGCCGTATCCGGCGGCGCGGCCTCGGCGAAGACCTTGACCATCTGGACGAGGCTGTCCGTCGTCACCCGGATCGCGCGCGCCGATCTCCCCGAGCGCCAGCCCTCGGCCGCCTTTGGCCGGGCGGCGTCGACGTCGGCGCCGAGCACCGGCAGAAGCTTCAGGTCGTTCACCCGCTGCACGCCGCCGGCGAGGTCGGTCATCAGCCGCGCCGCCGCCTGGGCGGGATCGGCGAAATGGACCGGATCGCCCTGCCCCGCCTTGAGCTTGGCGAGCGGGCCGTCGGACGACTTCCATTCCGTCACGACGCTCGAGGCGATGTCGGAGAGGTTTTCCGCGATGGCGACGCCAACCCGGCAGCGAGCGTCAGCGTCGCCCTCACCGGGCTCGTAGAGGATTCGCTCCAGCGCCGGAAAGCCCTGCGCCGCGACGCTGACGCTGCGCATCGTCTCCGCCGACAGCGCTCCCGACTTCGCCTTCTCCGTCAGTTCAGCGAGCGCCTTGGCGACGGCGTTGCGGCGGTCGGGCGCGAAGAAGATGCGGTCAGGACGCAGCGAGATGCTGATCGGCCCGGTGGTAACGAACTCGACCGCCGACCAGGCGTCGGAGGCGGTCTGGAACGCGGCCTTCAGGCTCTCGGCTTCGGCGGCGAAGTCGCCGTCGGCGCAGGCCGCGCGCCAGCCTTCGGCCTGCGCGCTGGTCGCGGCGGCCAGCGTGTCGTAGCGGGGCAGGATCGCGGTCTCGATCACCTTGACGGCCAGCGGCCCCGGATCGGGCGGCGCCGCCTTCGTGCCGGTCGCGAGCGAGGCGACGAAGGCCGCGGCGAGGACGAGGCGTTTTGGCATGGTCGCATCCATCCTTCAGAGCCCGCTGACATAAGCGAGCAGCTCGGCCTGCTCCTTGTCGGACAGCCGGCCGAACCGCGCCTTGGCGCCTTCCGCCTCGCCGCCGTGCCAGCCGATGGCTGCGCGAACGTCCGCGGCCCGCCCGTCATGCATCAAACCGGCGTTTTGCGCGAGCGCGCGAGAAAGTCCCCAGAGCGGGGCGGTGCGCCATTCCGCGCTCTTCGCCGCGCCCTCGCCCATGCCGTCGTCGAGCGCCTCGCCCATGTCGTGGAGCAGCAGATCGGTATGCGCGCGGACCTCGCCGCCGCCGGTCAACGGCAAGCTCGGCGCATGGCAGGCGGCGCAGCCGGCCGCCACGAAAAGTCTTTCGCCGCGCGGCGATGCCGGCCGCGGGGGCGGAGCGGGGCGCCGGTCGAGAAAGGCGACGAGTCCGGTCATGAGTTCCGGCCTGACCTCCGGCTCGCCCGCTTCCGCGCCGTGCGGCGCCGTGCGGCACTGCGGTTCGGCTGCGGTGCAATCGCCCGCCGGATCGGGCCTGTCGGTCGTCGAGAGCCCGAGGTCGAGCAGAAAAGCCTGCGCGGCTTGGGCCTCGAGGGTGGGCTCGGCGGCCTTCCAGCCGAAGCGGCCGAGCGAGCCGTCGGGAAGCCGAGCCGCGCGGCCAGAGACGCCGTCGCCGTCGCGATCCTCCGGGTCCTCGCGCGCGAGGATCGCGGCCTCGGGCACGCGCGCCAGCAGCCCGACGCCCGAAAGCGATGGCGCGACTCTTGGTGACAGGCGCGTTTCAGGCGCCGGAGCGCCATAGCCCCAGTCGGTCACGCTCCAGTCCGGCCGGCCCGCCGCGGCGAAGCGGACCGCGACGCGCCCCTCCCCCGGCGCCTTGCCGAACCCCTCCGGCTGGAGCTGCGCGCCATAGGTCGGGTCGGGCCGCCCGTCGGCCGCCCCGAGCCGGATGACCAGGCCGGGATGTTCGGCCGGATCGTCCCGCCCGAGCCGGAAGGTCGTCCGCCCGCCGCTGCCCGCATGACAGCTCGCGCAGGAACGCGCCGCGAACAGCGGCCCGAGCCCGTCGGCCGATTTCGTGGAGGCCGGCGCCTGCACCCAGAGCCGGTCGAACACCGCCTTGCCGATCGCGGAGTCGAGATCGCGTGCGGATGCGGGGGCGGTCAGCGACAGAAGCGCGAGCAGCGGGGCTGCGCGCCTTGATCCCTGCCCCGCGGCAGCGGGGAGGGTGGCCCTTCGCGCAGCGAAGGGTCGGGTGGGGACTTGGGG
>JADBEO010000066.1 GCA_031316315.1 Chelatococcus sambhunathii | reverse complement strand
GCGAAGCGGTGGAGGGGGCCGGGCGTGAAGCGCGACGCCTCCGGCTAGGCCTCGTCCTGAGACGGGCCCCCTCCACCATGCTCCGCATGGTCCCCCTTCCCCCGCTTCGCAGGGGAGGATCAAGGGCGGCTCAGAACATTCCGTTTGGATTGGCGGACGTTTCCGGCAGGACCTGCAGCACGTCCCAGTGCTCGACGATCCTGCCGGCCTCGTCCAGACGGAAGATGTCGATCCCGGCGTAGTCGTGGTCGCCGGGCCAACGCTGGAGACAGTGAAGCACGACGAGATCGCCCTCGGCGATCGCACGCTTCACCTCGACGCGCTTTCCCGGCCATTCGCGCGCCATGCGCTCGAAATATTCGATGAAGCCGTCTTTGCCGTTCGCGACATGCGGGTTGTGCTGGATGTAGTCGTCGCCGGCGTAAAGCTCGATCGCCTCGCGCGGCCGGCAGTCGTTGAACATGATTTCATAGAAGGCGATCACCTTCGCCTTGTTTCGCGCAAGGTCGGCCATGTGTCCTCCGAATGCGGTCCGCGACGAGGTTATCCCTGAGGTCTGATCTACCGCCATCGGTTCGCTATGCCTGATCCCATGCCGGATCGGCATGGCGTGACGCCATGATGGCATTGGACCCGGACG
The DNA here is from genome assembly GCA_031316315.1 of Chelatococcus sambhunathii. Taxonomy (GTDB): domain Bacteria; phylum Pseudomonadota; class Alphaproteobacteria; order Rhizobiales; family Methylopilaceae; genus Methylopila. The sequence continues at coordinate 13,743 of JADBEO010000066.1, read as the reverse complement.
CGCCAGCCGGCGAATGATCCTTTCAGAAAACAAGGGATGCGGACCGCGCTCGCGGTCATGCGCCGGCCGGAAACGCTTCGCTCCCGCGAGACCGCACGACGCCCGCCGCAATGCGTCCCTCGCATCACCGCGCCCTCGACGGCGCGAGCCACGGGAGAGCGCCGCATGCGCGAATATTCGATCGCCAGCATCCCGGCCGACGGGATCGGCCCCGAGGTCATCGCGGCCGGCGAGACCGTGCTGAAGAGCCTCGAGAAGCGCGTCGGGGACGTGAAGTTCAACTTCGAGACCTTCGACTGGGGCTCGGACCATTACAAGAAGCACGGCGTCATGATGCCGGCGGACGGGCTCAAGACCCTGAAGAAGTTCGACGCGATCTACTTCGGCGCGGTCGGCGCGCCGGACGTGCCGGACCACATCACGCTCTGGGGCCTGCGCCTGCCGATCTGCCAGGGGTTCGACCAGTACGCCAATGTCCGGCCGACCAAGATCCTTCCCGGCATCACGCCTCCGTTGCGCAACTGCGGCCCCGGCGATCTCGACTGGGTCATCATCCGCGAGAACTCGGAAGGCGAATACGCCGGCGCCGGCGGGCGCGTGCATCGAGGCCTCCCCGAGGAGGTCGGCACAGAAGTGTCGATCTTCACCCGCGTCGGCGTCACCCGCGTGATGCGCTACGCTTTCAAGCTGGCGCAGTCGCGACCCAGGAAACTGCTGACCGTCGTCACCAAGTCGAACGCCCAGCGGCACGGCATGGTAATGTGGGACGAGATCGCGGCCGAGGTGGCGGAAGAATTCCCGGATGTGACCTGGGACAAGACGCTGGTCGACGCCATGACCGTTCGCATGACGCTGAAGCCGCAGTCGCTCGACACCATCGTCGCGACCAACCTCCACGCCGACGTGCTGTCCGACCTCGCCGGCGCCCTGGCCGGCTCTCTCGGCGTCGCGCCGACCGCGAACATCGATCCGGAGCGGCGCTTCCCCTCGATGTTCGAGCCGATCCACGGCTCGGCCTTCGACATCACCGGCAAGGGCATCGCGAACCCGGTCGCGAGCTTCTGGACCGCCGCGCAGATGCTCGACCATCTCGGCGAGCAGGAGGCCTCCGCCCGGCTGATGCGGGCGGTCGAGCAGGTGACGGGCGCCGGGATCCTGACGCCGGACGTGGGCGGCACGGCCAACACCAGAGAGGTCACAGAGGCGGTGGTCGACGCGATCCAGTCCTCGAACGTCTGAAATCTCTGGAGGCCGGCCGAACGCCCGGCCTCTTCGCATCCGAGCCTACCGAAAAGAGCGGGCTTAAAGCCCGCCGATAAGCTGGAGGAAACAGGAAATGCGCATCGTCTCGATCTTCGCCGCGCTCTGCATCGTCGGGGGCGCGGCCGCCGTCCCGGCCCGCGCGCAGGACGACTATCCGGCCCGTCCCGTCACAGTCATCGTGCCCTACGCCGCGGGCGGGCCGACCGACTCCATCGCGCGCCTCACCGCCGAAGGCATGGGCCGCGAGCTTGGCAAGCAGTTCGTGGTCGAGAACGTGACCGGCGCGGGCGGCACGCTGGCCTCGACGCGCGTCGCGCGCTCCGACCCGGACGGCTACACGCTGATGGTCCATCACATCGGCATCTCGACCGCGCCGGCGCTCTATCGCAAGCTCGCCTTCGACACAAAGACGGCGTTCGCGCCGATCGGCCTAATCTCGGACGCGCCGAGCACAGTCATCGCGCGTCCCGACTTTCCGGCGAACACGTTCCCGGAGCTGATCGCCAAGATCAAGGCGGAGAAGGGCAGCCTCACCTACGCCCATGCCGGCCTCGGCGCCTCGTCGCATCTCTGCGGCACGCTGTTCCAGCAGGCGATCGGCGTGCAGATGACGACCGTGCCCTACAAAGGCAACGGTCCGATCCTGACAGACCTGATGGGCAAGCAGATCGACATCACCTGCGACCAGACCACAAACACCACCGGTCCGATCAAGGAAGGCAAGGTCAAGGGTTACGCCGTCACGGCGAACAAGCGCGTCGCGCAGCTGCCGGACGTGCCGACCTCGGAGGAGGGCGGCCTCAAGGGTTTTGAGATGTCGACCTGGCACGGAATCTACGCGCCCGCGGGCACGCCGGACGCCGTCATCGCGAAGCTCAGCGCGGCGCTGCAGAAGACGGTGACCGACCCGGCCTTCGTCGACCGCCTCGCGAAGATCTCCACAACCGCCGCCTCCAAGGAGGATGCGACGCCGGAGGCGCTGAAGAAGAGGCTCTTCTCCGAGATCGACCGCTGGAGCCCGATCATCAAGGCCGCCGGCCAGTTCGCGGACTAGGGGCGTGAACTGATACAAGCCGACTGCGTGCTTCGAGACGCCCGCCCGTCGGGCGGGCTCCTCAGCATGAGGATCGTTGGAGTTCCGATCCTCCACGCTCCTCATGCTGAGGAGGCTGCGTCAGCAGCCGTCTCGAAGCACGCACGCCATACCGGCCGCTCGACGGCCATCCATGCGAGCAGGATTCCAGCAAGATGCCCGACACCAATCGCGTCTACGCCATCGCCAACATTCCGGGCGACGGCATCGGCAAGGAGACCGTGCCGGAGGGGGTGCGGGTGCTGGAGGCGGCGGCGAAGAAGTTCGGCTTCGAGATCCGGGGCACGGACTACGACTACGCCTCAGCCGATTACTACCAGAAGCACGGGCGCATGATGCCCGAGGACTGGAAGTCCGACATCGCGCCCAAGGACGCGATCTTCTTCGGCGCGGTCGGCTGGCCGGCGGTCGTGCCGGACCACGTCTCGCTGTGGGGCTCGCTGATCCAGTTCCGCCGCGAGTTCGACCAGTACGCCTCGGTGCGCCCCGCGCGGCTCATGCCCGGCGTGAAGTGCCCGCTCGCCGGGCGCGAAGTCGGCGACATCGACTTCTACGTCGTGCGCGAGAACACGGAGGGCGAGTATTCCGCGATCGGCGGGCGCATGTTCCCCGGCACGGAGCGAGAGGCCGTCATCCAGGAGACGGTCTTCACCCGCCACGGGACCGACCGGATCATGAAGTACGCTTTCGAGCTCGCAAAGACGCGCAAGCGCAAGAAGGTGACCTCGGCGACCAAGTCCAACGGCATCGCGATCACGATGCCCTATTGGGACGAGCGCTTCGAGGAGATGCGGGCGCAGTATCCCGACATCGAGACCGACAAGTACCACATCGACATCCTGACGGCCTTCTTCGTACTGCGGCCGGAAAAGTTTGACGTCGTCGTCGCCTCGAACCTGTTCGGCGACATCCTGTCCGATCTCGGTCCGGCCTGCACCGGCACGATCGGCATCGCCCCCTCCGGCAACATCAATCCGGAGAAGAAGCACCCCTCGCTGTTCGAGCCGGTGCATGGTTCGGCGCCCGACATCGCTGGGCAGGGCATCGCCAATCCGATCGGGCAGATCTGGTCGGCGGCGATGATGCTCGACCATCTCGGTGAAAAGGAAGCCGGCGAAGCGATCGTCAAGGCGATCGAAGTCGTGCTCGCCGACGAGCGGCTGCGCACCCGCGATCTCGGCGGGACGGCCGACACTGTCACTTGCGGCAAGGCGGTGGCGGACGCGCTGTCGTGAGCGACGCCCGGGAGATCGGCCCGGACGCGTTCATCCCGGGCTTCAGGCTCGCGGACATCGACGTCGGCGGCGGGATCACGATCCGCGTCGCCCATGCCGGCGAGGGGCCGCCGCTGCTCCTGCTGCATGGCCATCCGCAAACGCATGTGACGTGGCGCAAGATCGCGCCGGCGCTGGCCGGGCGCTTTTCGGTCGTCTGCCCGGATCTGCGCGGCTATGGCGACAGCTCGAAGCCTGAAGGCGCGAAAGACCACTCGACATATTCCAAGCGCGCCATGGCGGCCGACCAGGTCGCCGTCATGCGCGCTTTCGGGCACGAGACCTTCCGCATGGTCGGCCACGACCGGGGCGGGCGCGTCGGTCACCGCCTCGCGCTCGACTTTCCTGAGGCGCTCGAAAAGCTCGTCCTGTTCGACATCGCGCCGACCGCGACGATGTACGCCCGCACCGACAAGGACTTCGCCAGCCGCTATTTCTGGTGGTTCTTCCTGATCCAGGAGGCGCCGCTGCCCGAGCGCATGATCCTCGGCGACGTCGAGTTCTATCTGCGCGAGCACGTCGAGCGGCAGAACAAGATTTCCGGGGCGACGGAGGAGGCCGTCTTCCAGGAGTATCTGCGCTGCTACCGCTCGCCGGAGGGCGTCCACGCCGTCTGCGAGGATTACCGCGCCGCCGCCACCATCGATCTCGAGCACGACGCGGCGGACGCGGACAGGTGGGTCGAATGCCCGCTGCTCGCGCTCTGGGGCGCGCGGGGCGTGGTCGGCCGGACCTACGACGTGCTGGAGACCTGGCGCGAGAAGGCTCGCGAGGTCTCCGGCCGCGCGGTCGACTGCGGTCATACGCTGCAGGAGGAGGCGCCGGAGGAAACGTTGCGCGAGCTGCTGGCCTTTCTCTAGCCGCCGTCGAGCACGGCTCCAAGTTTGTTCGCCGCCTCGCGCAGCGCGGGGATGTGTGCGAGAGCGAGCGAAAGCGGCAGCCGGCTCTTCGGGCCGTGGACGGCGACGGTCGCGATCATCGTCCTGGAGCGGCTAAAGATCGGGACGGCGACCGCGGTCATTCCCTCGATAAACTCCTCGTCGTCGGTGCCGAAGCCATCCCTGCGGATCTGCGCCAGCGCCGCCTGCAAGTCCCTTGGCGTCACGAGCGTTTTCGGCGTGTGGCGCGGCAATTCTCCGGCGCTCAACAGATCGCGGACGATCTTCGCCGATGACATTGCAAGAAAAAGCTTGCCGCTCGCAGTGCAATGCAGCGGCACATGGGAGCCCACGCTCAGCCTGATCTGCAGCGGCCATTCCGACTCTACCCGGTCGAGATAGACGAGTTCGCCGCCGTCGAGCGCGGTGATGTTGCATGTTTCGTTAAGCCGGCTGACCAATTCACGAAGCACGGCGCGGCGCGGACCCCAGGCAAGCGTGGACCGAAGCGCGCCGGCCGCAGCTCCCGCGAAGCGCGCCCCGACGGCGTACCGTTTGCCGTCCGGCGTCCGCTCTAGATAGCGGAGCTCGACCAGCAGGCTGGCGAGGCGGTGGACCGTCGCCTTCGCGAGCCCCATCGCCGCGGTCAGCTCGGCGAGCGTCGCGGGCTCCTCGCGGCCTGCGACGGCCTCGAGCAAGAGAAGGATCCGCTCCGCCACCGAGGAGGGTCCCGCGTCTCCCCGTCTCATCCATGCGACTCCGTGTCAGAGCGTCCCAGTCCGCTGGAAGCGCGTGTTCCATTGGGTGGGATAGCACGACGGCCGCGCGTCGCCACTAAGCGTCCGCCGCGAAGCCGATGCAGCTGCCCTTGCACTTGACGACAAAGCCGGATCGGTCTGGAATGGTACAAAATGTTCCATTGAATGGGACATATAAAGAGGCGCTCCGAATGCGCCGGGTGGGAGATGACATGAAGCGATCCGCGTTCGACTACATCGTCGTGGGCGCCGGCTCGGCCGGCTGCGTTCTCGCCAACCGCCTGAGCGAAAATGGAAAATACACGGTTCTGCTGCTCGAGGCGGGGCCGCGGGACAACTATCTCTGGATCCATATCCCGATCGGCTATGGAAAGACGATGTTCCACCCCGAATATAATTGGGGGTTCTACACCGACGAAGAGCCGACGATGAAAAACCGCCGCATCTACTGGCCTCGCGGCCGGGGGCTTGGCGGCTCGAGCTCGATCAACGGATTGATCTTCGTGCGCGGCCAGCCGGAGGATTATGACCGCTGGGCGCAGGCCGGCAACGCGGGCTGGGACTGGAAAAGCGTGCTGCCCTATTTCAAGCGCTCCGAGCACAACAGCCGCGGAGCGAGCGACGCACATGGCGGCGACGGCCCGCTCTGGTCCTCCGACATTGAGGAGCGCAGCGAGCTGATGGAGGCGATCATCCGCGGCGCCGGAGAACTCGGGGTCAGGCGGACGGATGACTTCAACGCCGGCGACCAGGAGGGTGTCGGTTACTATCAGCTCTTCACCCGCAACGGCTGGCGCAACAGCGCGGCGGCCGCCTATCTGAAGCCCGCTCGCAACCGATCCAACCTGAGGATTGAGACGAACGCGCACGCGACAGGCTTGATCGTGCAAAGCCGCCGCGTCATCGGCGTGCGCTACCGGCAGGGCGGCGAGATCAAGGAAGCGCGTGCGAGCGGCGAAGTCATCCTCTCGGCCGGCGCGCTGCAGAGCCCGCAACTGCTCCAGTTGTCAGGGATCGGTCCCGCGGCGCTCCTGCGCGGTCACGGCCTCGAGGTCGTCCACGACCTTCCGGGCGTTGGCGAGAACCTTCAGGACCATCTGCAGTTCCGCCTGATGTACCGGGTGTCGAAGCCGATCACGACCAATGACGAGCTGAAGTCGATCTGGGGTCAGGCGCGCATCGGCCTGAAATGGCTGATGACGGGGCGGGGGCCGCTCGGCATCGGCATCAACCAGGGCGGCCTGTTCACGCGCATTCTTCCCGGATCCGAAACGCCCGACATCCAGTTCCATTTCGCGACGCTGTCGGCCGACATGGCCGGCGCGAAGCCGCATCCCTGGCCGGGCTGCACCTTTTCGGTCTGCCAGCTCCGGCCGGAGTCGCGCGGCGTCGTCGCGATCAGGTCGACCGACCCGATGGAGCCGCCCTCGATGCGGCCGAATTACCTCTCCGCCGAAACCGACCGCATCTGCGCGGTGGAGAGCATCAAATACGCACGCCGCCTCGCCGAGACCGACGCGCTCAAGCCCTACATCGCGGGCGAGTACAAGCCGGGCCCGGGCGTGCGCAGCGACGACGAGATCCTCGATTTCGCGCGCGAGTATGGCGCGACGATCTTCCACCCCTCCGGCACCTGCAAGATGGGACAGGACGCAATGGCGGTCGTGGACGCCCGCCTGAAGGTGCGCGGGATCGAGGGTCTGCGTGTGTGCGACTGTTCGGTGATGCCGACGCTGGTTTCGGGCAACACGCATTCGCCCGTGGTCATGATGGCCGAAAAGGCGTCCGACATGATCCTGGAGGACGCAAAGGGCTACGCGGCGGCGGCGTAAAGCGCGGCGCGACGCCTCTGTCCCCCTCTCCCCTTGTGGGAGAGGGCAAGGGGTGAGGGGCGCGGGCGGCGCCTTTTCCGAGCAATGGCGCCGCCCACACTCCCCTTCCGACCAGCTCTGCGCGCTGGCCACCTTTTCCCACAAGAGAGAAGGTAAGAGCCTCAGGCGGCGAAGCCGGCCTGCGGACGCATGTCGGCGCGGTTGATGCCGGCGACCTTGACCGGCTTCTTCATCGCGTCGCGGCGGAACGGCTCGCCGAGCTCCTGGTTGAGCACGATCTCGACGAAGGTGGTGATGCGCTTCTTCTGATCCTCGCAGGACTGACGGATCGCGTCCGTCACCTCCTGCTGCGTCCGCGCGACCACGCCCTTGAAGCCACAGCCTTCCGCGACCTTTGCGTAGCTCAGATGCGGGTCGAGCTCGGTGCCGACGAAGTTGTTGTCGTACCAGAGCGTCGTGTTCCGCTTCTCCGCGCCCCACTGGTAGTTGCGGAAGATCACCATGGTGATGCCCGGCCACTCCTCGCGGCCGATCGAACTCATCTCGCTCATCGAGATGCCGAAGGCGCCGTCGCCTGCGAAGCCCACGCAAGGCGTTTCGGGGTTGCCGATCTTGGCGCCGATGATCGACGGAAAACCATAGCCGCAGGGGCCGAACAAGCCGGGCGCAAGATACTTCCGGGGCTGGTCGAAGGTCGGGTAAGCGTTGCCGATCGCGCAGTTGTTGCCGATGTCGGACGAGATGATCGCGTCTTTCGGCAGGCCCGCCTGAATGGCGCGCCAGGCTTGGCGCGGCGACATGCGGTCGGCGTCGCGCTCGCGCGCGTCGGCGTTCCAGCTGGTGCCCTCGTCGTCCTCCTCGTGGTCCATGCTGGAGAGCGTCTGGAGCCAGCGCGACTTGGTGTCGTGGATGAGGTTCTTGCGCTCGTCGCGGCCGGCGTCGCCCGCGTCGTCCGAGAGTTGGGCGAGGATTCCCCGCGCGACCGCCGCGGCGTCGCCGCAGATGCCGACCGTGACGGGCTTGGTCAGGCCGATGCGGTCCGGGTTGATGTCGACCTGGATGATCTTGGCTTCCTTCGGCCAGTAGTCGATGCCGTAACCGGGCAGCGTCGAGAAGGGATTCAAGCGCGTGCCGAGCGCCAGCACCACATCGGCCTTGGCGATCAGCTCCATCGCGGCCTTCGAGCCGTTGTAGCCGAGCGGGCCGACCGCGAGCCGGTGCGAGCCGGGGAACGAGTCGTTGTGCTGGTAGTTGTTGCAGACCGGCGCGTCGAGCCGTTCGGCGAGCGCGACGCATTCCTTGATCGCGTTGCCGATGACCACGCCGGCGCCCGACAGAATCACCGGAAACTTAGCTTCGGACAGCAGCCGTGCCGCTTCCGCGACCGCCTTCTCGCCGCCCGCCGGGCGCTCGAACTCGACGATCGCCGGCAGGGTGATGTCGATCACCTGCGTCCAGAAATCGCGCGGGATGTTGATCTGCGCCGGCGCCGAAAGGCGCTTCGCCTTCAAGATCACGCGGTTCAGGACCTCAGCGACGCGGGAGGGGTCGCGGACCTCTTCCTGATAGCAGACCATGTCGCGGAACAGCGCCATCTGCTCGACTTCCTGGAAGCCGCCCTGGCCGATCGTCTTGTTGGCCGCCTGCGGGGTCACCAGCAGCATGGGCGTGTGGTTCCAGTAAGCGGTCTTGATCGCCGTGACGAAGCCGGTGATTCCGGGACCGTTTTGCGCGATGGCCATGCCCATCTTGCCGGTGGTCCGGGTGTAGCCGTCGCAGATCAGGCCGCCATTGGTCTCGTGCGCCACGTCCCAGAAGGTGATGCCGGCCTCCGGAAACAGGTCGGAGATCGGCATGAAGGCCGACCCGATGATGCCAAAGGCGTGCTCGATGCCGTGCATCTGCAGCACTTTCACGAAGGCTTCCTCGGTCGTCATCTTCATCGGTCGGTCCTCTCGATGGCGCGTCGCGTGGCCGACTCCGGTCCGCGATCTTGAAGGCCCACCCATCGCATGAAGGCGCACCGTTCGCAACTCTAGACCGAATTGTGATCCATCCTGTTCCGTTTTTCGGAATTTTCGTGTAATCAGGCGTCATGGATGATCTCGCTGGCGGCCTTAGACCCCTATCCCTGCTCGAGCGCGTGGCGGCGATGGAGCACCCGGCGACGCTTGCGGAGCTGGCGGCCGGCTCGGACGTTCCGCGCCCGACGCTGCATCGGTGGCTGAGCGCGCTCGTCGGCGCGGGGCTCCTGCAGCGCTCGCCGGACGGGCGACGCTACGAGATCGCGCCGCGCGCCTCGCAACTCGCCTTCGCGATCCTGTCGAACCAGCCCCGCGCGGCGCTGCGGCATGACCTTCTGCGCAAGGTCGTCGAAGCCGTCGGCGAGTCTTGCAATCTCACCGTGATGCACGGCGCGGAGGTGACCTATATCGACCGTGTCGAAGCGATGTGGCCGCTCAGGATCACATTCCAGCGCGGCTCGCGCGTACCGGTGCACTGCTCGGCGAGCGGCAAGCTGTTTCTCGCGCTGATGCCCCAGGCGAAGCGCGATGCGGTGGTGCGCGATCTGACCTTCGAGCGCTTTACGGACAGCACTCTGGCCGACCGCGACGCGCTGCTGGCCGAAGTCGCGACGATCCGGAAGCAGAAATATGCGCTCGACCGCGAGGAGTATCTCGCGGGTCTCGTCTGCCTCGCCGTTCCGGTCATGCAGAAGATCGGCCGCTCGCCGACATGCGTCGCGGCGCTCGCCATGCAAGCGCCGGTGTCGAGACTGTCTTGCGATCAGATGCTCGAGAAGCTGCCCGCGCTGCAGGAGGCGGCGCGGGCGTTGGCCGGGACGCTGGAGTGAGCTTCTGCGTCATGCCCGGACTTGATCCGGGCATCCGTCCATCGGCGAGAAGACCTCCTTGCGAGGGCGATGGATCGCCGGGTCAGGCCCGCCGATGACGGCGGCGCCGAGGCCCGTCAGTCCTTCTTCGTGATCTCGTGGCCTGACAACCTCTCGATCGCCTTGCACATGATCGAGTCGTCCTCGTCGATCTCGCCTGCGGCGACGCACGAGTTGAACAGCTGCTGCGCGAGGGCCGTGCCCGGAAGAGCGACGCCGAGCGCGCGGGCGTTCGACAGCGCGACCTCGAGGTCCTTCATGTGGAGCCCGGTGCGGAAGCCCGGCTTGAAGGTGCGGTTGATCATGCGCTCGGCGTGGACTTCGAGCACGCGCGAGTTCGCGAATCCGCCCATCAGCGCCTGCCGCACGCGCACCGGATCAGCGCCGGCCTTGGAGGCGAACACGAGCGCTTCGGACACCGCCTCGATGTTGAGCGCGACGATGATCTGGTTCGCGACCTTGCAGGTCTGGCCGGAGCCCACGGGACCCACCAGCGTGATGGTCTTGCCCATCGCCTCGAACAGCGGCTTGGCGCGCTCGAAATCCGCCTCGTCGGCGCCGACCATGATGGTCAGCGTCGCGGCCTTGGCGCCGATGTCGCCGCCGGAGACCGGCGCGTCGACGTAGCCGCAGCCGAGCTCCGCGATGCGCTTGGCGAACCCGTTGGTCGCGACCGGCGAGATCGAGCTCATGTCGATGACGAGCTTTCCCTTCGACAACCCGTCCGCGATCCCGTTCTCGCCGAACAGCACTTTTTCGACGTCCGGCGTGTCCGGCACCATGGTGATGACGACGTCGGCCTTGCCCGCGACCTCGGCCGCGTTGGCGCAGGCCGTCATCCCGTCGCCCTGCATGTCCTGCGGCACGCCCGAGCGGCTCGTGAGGAAGAGCTCGTGACCTGCCTTGCGCAGATTCTCCGCCATGGGGCGGCCCATGAGGCCAAGTCCGACGAAGCCGACTTTCATTAGGCTGTCCTTTCGCAAGAGACGTCAGGCGTATCCGGTTCCTCTAACGAAGCGGCAAACCAACTTCCAGCCCGCCCCACGCCGTCTCTCGGCGCCCGGATTTTTGCTTATGTCGCGGCGATCATTCGTATTTCCCGATCGAAACAACAATTGCAATTTGTTGGATCGACCGCCTTGTTTGTGGTGTCTGACTGTCATTCCACGGAGTTGACATGTCAGCGGTCGCGGGATCTTCGGTCCGTACCAGGAAGGCCGCGCCGTGATCGCGCTGACCTCCGGCTGGCCTCGTCTCGTCAATCGTCAGACATTGCAGGCGGATGCAGCGGCAGGGCTGCTGGGCGCGCTGCTCGTGCTGGCGCAGGGCATCGCGTTCGCCACCCTCGCGGGCCTGCCGCCGCAGTATGGTCTCTACAGCGCGGTCGTGCCGACGATCGTGGCGGCGGTGTTCGGATCGAGCCTGCACGTCGTCTCCGGACCGACCAACGCCAACTCCCTCGCGATCTTCGCCGCCATCACCCCGCTCGCCGCGGCGGGTAGCCCAGATTTCATCTCGCTGGCGCTCGCCGTCACCGTGATGGTCGGAGTGATCCAGTTCGCCGTCGGCGCGACGCGGCTCGGCAGGCTGACCGACTTCCTGTCGCCCTCCGTGCTGCTCGGCTTCACCGGCGGCGCGGCCACGCTCATCGCCTGCTATGCGCTTCCCGACGCTTTCGACCTGCCCGCAGGCGGCGGCCACGGCCCCTTCCGGGAAGTCGCCTATGTCTTCGAGGCTTGGCGGTCGATCAATCCGGCCGCCGCGGCCGTCGCCGCCGCGACCCTCGCGGTCACGCTCGTCGCGCGAAAGCTGCTGCGGCCCGCGCCATTCATGCTGATCGGCCTCGCGGCGGGCTGGCTTCTGGCGGAGTGCCTGCGCTGGACGGGCGTCGGCGCCCCCGTCGAGGTGGTGGGCCCGATCCCGATCCCGATCCCTCCGCTGACCTTGCCAATCCCGCCGCTCGAGACGCTGCCGACCCTCATTCCGCTCGCAGGCGCCCTCGCGATCATCGCGCTCGGCCAATCGGTCTCGATCGCAAAGACCGTCGCGCAGCGTTCCGGCCAGCGGATCGAGGTCAACCGCGAGTTCATCGGGCAGGGTTTGTCGAACATCGCGGGCGGCTTCTTCTCGTCCTATCTCTCCTGCGGCTCGCTGAACCGTTCGATTCCCAACCTCGAGGCCGGGGCCCGCACGCCGCTCGCGGCCGTCATGGCGGCTTTGATCCTCGTCGCGCTCGTCGCCGTGGCCTCGCCGGTCCTGCGCGACATCCCGACGGCGGCGATCGCGGCGCTGCTGCTCTACACCGCCTACAGCCTGCTCGAGGTTCGGCGGTTCCTGCAGATCTGGAAGATCAGCCGGACGGAGTTCGCGGTCGGGATCGTGACCTTCGTCTCGATGCTGTTCTTCGCCTTCCACGTCGCGATCCTGGCCGGCGTCGCTTTCTCGCTCGTCGTCTTTCTCCACCGGTCGTCGCACCCGCACATCCATTCGCTGGCCCCGGACCGCGCCACCGAAATCGGCCGCCTGACGCCGCTGCGGGAGTTGAAGGACGCCAAGGAGTGCCCGCAGCTCAAGCTGCTCAGGATCGAGGGCGCGACCTATTTCGGGGCGGCGCAGTATGTGAGCGACCGGCTCGCCGACCTCCGGATGCGCTCGCCGACCCAGAAGCGGCTGCTGGTCATGGCTCGCAGCATGAACTTCATCGACGTCGCGGGCGCCGAGGTCTGGGAGAACGAGCTCGTTCGCCGGAGGCAGATGGGCGGCGACCTCTATTTTCATCGGCCCCGTGGACCGGTGATGGCGTTCTGGCGCCAGACGGGCTTCGTCGAGCGGCTCGGGCTCGATCACTTCTTCAATTCCAAGGGCGACGCGATCGCCGGCATCTTCAAGGCGCTCGACCCGAAGATCTGTCAGGGCTGCCAGGCGCGCATCTTCCACGAGTGCGGCGAGGGATCGCCGACATCGATGTTCGACCTGAAGGCGGCCGGCGGCCCGCAAGGCGAGAGGCGCGTCAACGCGCCTCCCGCCCCGCCAGAGGATGTCCCGCCGAATGCAAACTCAACAATGAAACTATGCTAAATAACTCGTACATATATATTTATCAGTTTATTTCGCGATACGCAGCGTCATCGTGCGCGTGACTATAATCAAAAAATGAAAACGATTGGATCATTCGCGAAAATCAATCGGTATCTACTGTGTTTTTCGTTGAATTGATCTTTTGAATTCCTGTGATCCCAATCTCGACTGGGCGGTTAGATTGGCTGTCGTTTGGTAAGGTCGCATCGGAATGAGTTTGATTTCTCACGCCCTGAGCCATGCCGGCCGCCTGTGGAGGCGCGACGACGCGACGGGACGGGCGGCGCCGCGCGCCTCGGAACGGCGCGATCCGCTGGAGACGCTCGCTGGCCCCCCGGAGGTCGTCGAGACTTCTCCGGTCGTCGCGGACGAGGTGAAGTACACGACCTGCTACATGTGCGCCTGCCGGTGCGGGATCAAAGTCCATCTGAAGGACGGCAAGATCCGGTACATCGAGGGCAACAAGGATCACCCGGTGAACCGGGGGGTGCTGTGCGGCAAGGGCTCCGCCGGCATCATGCAGCAGTACTCGCCAGCGAAGCTGCGGAAGCCGTTGCTGCGCACTGGCGAGCGCGGATCGGGCGAGTTCAAGGAGATCGAGTGGGACGAGGCGATGCGCCTCGCGGTCGAGTGGCTGGGCGAGATCCGCCGCACCGATCCGAGGAAGCTCGCGC
>JADBEO010000065.1 GCA_031316315.1 Chelatococcus sambhunathii | reverse complement strand
GAAGCGAAGCTCTGACGCCCTGATCCCTCCTCGCGGCAGCGGGGAGGGTGGCGCGTCGCCGTCAGGCGACGTGACGGGTGGGGGCCTTGACGCCACGCAGCGCCTTCTCCGGAAAGCACCCCACCCGACCTCGGCTTGCGCCGAGGCCACCCTCCCCTCTGCGGGGGAGGGATCAGGGCGCCGCCGCTCCTCACGCGACGGCCATCTTCTGCAGCTCGACCAGACTTCCGCAGCCTGCCTTGGCGAGCCGCAGCAGCGACAGCAGCTCGTCCTCGGAGAACGGCGCGCCCTCGGCCGTGCCCTGCACCTCGACGATGCCGCCCGAGCCGGTCAGCACGAAATTGGCGTCGGTCTCGGCGGTGGAGTCCTCGGCGTAATCTAGATCGACGACCGGTACTCCCTTCACCACGCCGCAGGAGACGGCGGCGACGTGGTCCTTGAGCGCCTCCCCCTTCAGCATGTCGCGCGCCTTCATCCAGGCGAGGCAGTCGTGGAGGGCGACCCAGGCGCCGGTGATCGAGGCGGTGCGGGTTCCGCCGTCGGCTTGCAGCACGTCGCAGTCGACCGTGATCTGGCGCTCGCCGAGCATCTTCAGGTCGACCACGGCCCTAAGCGAGCGGCCGATCAGTCGCTGGATCTCCTGCGTCCGGCCGGACGGCTTGCCGGAGGTGACCTCGCGGCGCGTGCGCTCGTGTGTGGCGCGCGGCAGCATGGCGTATTCGGCGGTGACCCAGCCCCGACCCTGGCCGCGGAGCCAGCCTGGGGCCTTGTCCTCAAGGCTCGCGGCGCACAGCACATGGGTTTCGCCGAACTTCACAAGGCAGGACCCCTCCGCATAACGCGCGACGCCGCGTTCGAGCGAGACGGCGCGCATTGCGTCGGGGGCGCGGTTGGACGGGCGGACGGACATGAAGGCTCGCGAACTGGATTTCTCGGGACGGCGCCTCTTCTGCCCTCAGGCGCTGCGCGCCGCAAGCGACCGCTTGATCCCGCGCTCTTAAGTTCGGAGAGTGAGGCCCGCGTAACAGTCGCCTGCGACCGATGTCCTTGGAACGTCCGCCTTCCGATCCGCCGACCCAGAGCCTCGCCAGCCTCGACCGGCGCTCCCGCGAGATTTTTCGCCGGATCGTCGACAGCTACCTGACGACGGGCGAGCCGCTCGGCTCGCGCAACATCTCGCGGCTGCTCTCGGTCTCGCTGTCGCCGGCGTCGGTCCGCAACGTCATGTCGGACCTCGAGGCGCTCGGGCTGATCTATGCGCCGCATGTCAGCGCCGGCCGGCTGCCGACCGAGCTCGGCCTGCGCTTCTTCGTCGACGCCATGCTGGAGATCGGCGACCTGTCGCCGGACGACAGGTCCGCCATCGAGCGCCAGGTCGCCGGGGCCAACCATGCCCGCAGCATGCAGGACATCCTCACCGACGCCTCGGCGATGTTGTCCGGGCTGTCGCGAGGCGCCGGCGTGGTGGTCGCGACCAAACAGGACCCGGCGATCAAGCATATCGAGTTCGTGCCTCTGGAGCCGGGCAAAGCGCTGGTCGTGCTCGTCGGCGCCGACGGCTCGGTCGAGAACCGGGTGGTTCAGCTGCCGCCGGGCCTGCCGTCCTCCGCGCTCATCGAGGCGTCGAACTTTCTCAACGCCCAGATGCGCGGCCGCACGCTGGGCGAGGCGCGCTCCGCCGTCGAGGACGCGCTCTCCGCCGCCCAGCGCGAGTTGGACGCGCTGTCCGCCCGCGTCGTCGAGGCGGGCCTTGCGGGCTGGGCCGGCGGCGCGGCCGGCGAGCCGCGCCAGCTGATCGTGCGTGGCCAGCACAATCTGCTCGAAGATCTGAAGGCGCTGGAGGATCTCGAGCGCGTCCGCCTCCTGCTGGAGGACCTCGAGGGCAAGAAGGACGTGATCGACCTGCTCGGCCGCGCCGAGAGCGCGGACGGCGTGCGCATCTTCATCGGCTCGGAGAACAAGCTGTTCTCGCTCTCCGGCTCCTCGATGATCGCCGCGCCCTTCCACGACGAGGACAAGAAGATCGTCGGTGTGCTCGGGGTGATCGGCCCGACGCGGCTGAACTACGCCCGCATCGTGCCGATGGTGGACTACACCGCGAGGATTGTCGGCCGGCTGATCGGGCAGGGCTGAGCGCTCGTCATTCAGACTAAAACGCTCGTCATGGTCCGGCTTGACCGGACCATCCACGCCCGGCGTCGAGCTCGACGCCCGACGTGGGTCCTCCGGTCAAGCCGGAGGACGACGATTGTGGTTCGGGCGCCCGACCTGAACAGCGATCCCGGAGGGCGGCTCAGCCCTTCCGGACAAAGCCGACGATGTCCTTGACATGGGCCATCGTCTCCGACGCGATCACGTTCGCTCGCTCGGCGCCGGAGATCAGCACCTTGTCGATATGGCCGGGGTCGGCCACCAGACGGCTCATCTCCGCGGTGATCGGCGAGAGCTTGGCGACCGTCAGGTCCACCAGCGCCTGCTTGAACTGCGAGAACTGCGAGCCGCCGTGCTCGGCGAGCACCGCGGCCGGGTCGCTGTCGGCGAGCGCGGCGTAGATGCCGACGAGGTTGTCAGCCTCCGGCCGCTCCTTCAGTCCCTCGACGCTCTCGGGCAGCGGGTGCGGGTCGGTCTTGGCCTTGCGGATCTTCGAGGCGATCTGGTCCGGGCCGTCGGTCAGGTTGATGCGGCTCGCGTCGGACGGGTCCGACTTCGACATCTTCTTCGTGCCGTCGCGGAAGGACATGACGCGCGTCGCCGGCCCCGCGATCAGCGGCTCGGGCTGAGGGAAGAATTTTTCCGGCAGCCCGTTCTCGGCGATCGACTGGGAAAAATCGTTGTTGAACTTCTGCGCGATGTCGCGCGCGAGCTCGAGATGCTGCTTCTGGTCCTCGCCGACCGGAACATGGGTCGCACGGTAGGCCAGAATGTCGGCCGCCATCAGGTTGGGATAGGCATAGAGGCCGACCGAGGCGTTCTCGCGGTCCTTGCCGGCCTTCTCCTTGAACTGGGTCATGCGGTTCAGCCAGCCGAGCCGGGCGACGCAGTTGAAGATCCAGGCCAGCTCGGCATGCGCCGAGACCTGGGACTGATTGAAGACGATGTGCTTCTCGCCGTCGACGCCGGCGGCGAGGAAGGCGGCTGCGACCTCGCGGATCGAACGCTTCAGCTCGGCCGGATCCTGCCAGACGGTGATCGCGTGGAGGTCGACCACGCAATAGAGGCACTCGAAGCGCTCCTGCAGCTCGACGAAGCGCTTGATGGCGCCGAGATAGTTGCCGAGATGCAGGTTGCCGGTCGGCTGGACGCCGGAAAACACCCGCTCATGCGCTTCTGACATCGCTGACGCCGTTTGCCCCGTGAAAGACGGCGCGTTATGGCGTTGGGCTCTTCGTGGCGCAAGGCCCGCCGCCCCTCCCATCCCAAGCCGACCAGAGAGCTTCCGCATGACCGCGCCCAGATACGACGTGCTCGGAATCGGCAACGCCATCGTCGACGTGATCGCGAAGGCCGACGAGGAGTTTCTGGTGCGCGAGGGGCTCGCCAAAGGGTCGATGACGCTGATCGACGAGGCGCGCGCCGAAGAGCTCTACGCCAGGATGGGGCCGGCGATCGAGGCGTCCGGCGGCTCGGCCGCCAACACGCTGGCTGGCCTCGGCTCGCTCGGCGGCAAGGCCGCCTTCATCGGCAAGGTGAAGGCCGACGCGCTCGGTGACGTCTTCCGCCACGATATCACGGCGATCGGCGTCGACTTCCCGACCAAAGGCGCGACCGACGGCGTCGCGACGGCGCGCTGCTTCATCCTGGTGACGCCGGACGGCGAGCGCACGATGTCGACCTATCTCGGCGCCTGCCAGGGCCTGTCGGCGGACGACATCGACGAGGCGAGCGTGAGGGACGCCGCCGTCACCTATCTCGAGGGCTACCTCTGGGATCCGCCCGCCGCCAAGGAGGCCTTCCGCAAGGCGGCGGAGATCGCCCACGGCGCCAGCCGGCAGGTCGCGCTGTCGCTGTCCGACGCCTTCTGCGTCGACCGCTACCGCGCCGAGTTCATTGCGCTTCTGAAGGACGGCGTGGTCGACATCCTGTTCGCGAACGAAAGCGAGCTGAAGTCGCTCTACGAGACCGGCGATATCGAGGCCGCGCTCCAGGCGGTGGCGAAAGACGCCAAGCTCGCGGCGGTGACGCTCGGCGCCCGCGGCTGCGCGGTCATCCAGGGATCAGAGCGCATCGACGTTCCGGCCGGAACGCTCGACGGCCCGATCGTCGACCTGACGGGCGCCGGCGACCTGTTCGCAGCCGGCTTCCTCTACGGCCATACCAACGGCCTCGGCCTGAAGCGCGCCGCCGAGCTCGGCGGGCTCGCGGCCGCCGAGGTGATCCAGCATGTCGGCGCCCGCCCGCAGGTCGAGCTGAAGAGCCTCGCGCAGGAGCGCGGGCTGATCTGAGCTCTTCCCTCCTCCCTCCCAGTCGGCTCTAGCCGACTTGGGCAATGGAGAATGGTTGAAGTCGCAAACATGCGACTTCAATGGGGGAGAAGGTGGCCGACCCGAAGCGTCGGTCGGATGAGGGGTGACGGCGGCGCCGCTTCGGGTGACGATCGACGTCTTGTGCCGAGAGGGCGCCGCCATCACCCCTCGCCCCACCCTCTCCCTCAAGGGGAGAGGGGTCGGAGACGCCGCGCGAATGACCCAGATCCCCGTCTTCGACGGCCACAACGACACGCTCCTCCGCCTCTGGCAGCGCGACGATCCGGACGGCGGGATCGCGGCCTTCCTTGCCGGCGGGGCCGGCGGCCATATCGACCTGCCGCGCGCGCGGGCCGGCGGCCTGTTCGGGGGCATGTTCGCCGTGTTCACGCCCTCGCGCGATCTCGGCGACGACTATATCGCGATGATGCGCGAGGCGGCCTACGACGTGCCGCTTCCGACGCCGCTTCCGATAGCCGACGCGCAGGCCGCGACCTTCGGCATGGTCGCGACGCTGCTGCGCATCGAGCGCGCGGCGGGCGGGACGCTGACCGTTTGCCGGAGCGCCGGGGAAATCCGCGCGGCGCGCGGTCGCGAAAGTTTCGCCGCCGTGCTGCACATCGAGGGCGCGGAGGCCATCGGCCCGGATCTCGACGCGCTGCACGTTCTTCACGCCGCTGGTCTGCGCTCGATCGGCCCGGTCTGGAGCCGGCCGAACGTCTTCGGCCACGGCGCGCCGTTCCGCTTCCCCTCGAGCCCCGACATCGGGCCGGGCCTGACCGACGCCGGAAAAGCCTTCGTGCGCGAATGCCACGCGCTGCGGCTGGTCGTCGACCTCAGCCATCTCAACGAGGCGGGCTTCTGGGACGTCGCGCGGATCTCGACCGCCCCGCTGGTCGCGACGCATTCCAACGCCCATGCCGTTACGCCCCACGCGCGCAACCTCACCGACGCCCAGCTTGACGCGATCGCCGAGCGCGACGGGATGGTCGGCCTCAATCTCGCCACCTGCTTTCTGCGCGCGGACGGCCGCATGCGCGCCGACACGCCGCTTGACGCCGTCGCCCGCCATCTCGACCACCTGATCTCGCGGCTCGGCGAAGACCGCGTCGGTCTCGGCTCAGACTTCGACGGCGCGCTCGTGCCCGCCGATATCGCCGACGTCGCCGGGCTCCCGCGCCTGTTCGAGGCGCTCGGCCGCCACGGCTACGACGCCGCCACGCTGGAGAAGATCGCGTGGCGGAACTGGCTCGCCGCGCTGGAGCGGGTCTGGGGCGCCTGACGCCGGTCACCCGGCCGACAGGAACAGGTCCTTGAACGTCTGTGGCTGGCAGCGCAGGTACTGGTCGGGCGCACGGACCTGCCCGCCGAGCGCCGCCGCCGCGTGCCAGGGCCAGCGCGGGTCGTAGAGCATCGTGCGGGCGAGCGCGATGAGGTCGGCGTCGCCGGTCGCGACGATCGCCTCGGCCTGCTCGAAGCCGGTGATGAGCCCGACCGCAATGACGGGGATCGACACCGCCTGCTTCACGGCCCGCGCGAGCGGCACCTGATAGCTCGGGCCGACGGGGATTTTCTGCGCAGGGTGAAGGCCGCCGCTGGACACGTGGATCGCCGAACATCCGCGCGCCTCGAGCTCCCGCGAGAACGCGACGGTTTGCTCCGCGTCCCAGCCGCCTTCGACCCAGTCGGACCCGGAGAGCCGCATCGTGACAGGACGCTCCGCCGGAAAGGCCTCGCGCACGGCCTCGAACACCTCGAGCGGAAACCGCACCCGGTTCTGGAGGGAGCCGCCGTATTCATCCGTACGCTGGTTGGAGAGGGGCGAGAGGAACTGGTGCAGCAGATAGCCGTGCGCGCCGTGGATCTGGACGGCGTCGATCCCGAGCTTGGCGGCGCGCCGGGCCGACGCCGCAAAGGCGTCGCGGACCCGCTTCAGCCCGTCGGCGTCGAGCGCCTGCGGCGTGGCGTCCGTCTCCGCGAAGGGAATCGCCGAGGGCGCCTCGGTCGGCCAGCCGTTCGGATCGGTCGTGGCGATCTGACCGCCGCCCTTCCAGGGTTTTTCGGTCGAGGCCTTGCGTCCCGCATGGGCGAGCTGGATCGCGATCGGCATGCCCGACCAGCGTCGTACGCCCTCCAACGTCCGGCCCATCGCGGCCTCGGTGGCGTCGTCCCAGAGGCCGACGTCGGCATAGGTGATGCGGCCTTCCGGGACGACGGCGGTCGCCTCGATCGTCAATAGCGCGGCGCCAGAGAGCGCGAGCTGCCCGAGATGGATGAGGTGCCAGTCGGTCATCCGGCCGTCTTCGGCCGAGTACTGGCACATCGGCGCGATCACGATGCGGTTCGCGAGCTCGAGCCCGCCGACGTCGAACGGGCTGAAGAGGACGGGTCTGGCCACGCGCTGGTCCTTGGTTCCTGAAAAGGTCGCGGCCAGAGATGTAGCGCGCCGTCCCGTCGGAAAGCGTCGAAACGCAAACGGCCGGCCCCGAGGGAGGGCCGGCCGTCCGAGAGCGAGGGGAGAGGTCCTCGCTGGGGAGTCTTCTCGTCAGGCGCCTGCGAGCGCGCCCTGGCGGGACTGCTCGGCGGCCGGCGGCTCGATCGTCGACCTCTTCACATGGGCCGCGAGCACCGGACGCAGCGCCACGATCGCGAGGAAGGCGGCGAACAGGTCCATGGCGGCGACGGTGTAGAGCACGGTCGCCCAGGTGCCGGTCGCCTCCATCAGCAGGTTGCCCACGGGCACGAACAGCGCGCCGATGCCCTTCGCGCAGTACAGCACGCCGTAGATCTTGCCGATGTGCTTGGTGCCGAAGGCGTCGCCGGCGAGCGCCGAGAACAGCGAGTACACTTCACCCCAAGCCAGGAACACCACGCCCGACAGGATCAGGAAGGCGTAGGGGTTATGGCCGAAGTAGCCGAGCGCGATGATGCCGAGGCCCTCGAGGGTGAAGGCGATCAGCATGGTCTTCTCGCGGCCGATGTTGTCCGAGATCCAGCCGAACAGCGGGCGCGAGATGCCGTTCATGATGCGGTCGAGCATCAGGGCGAGCGGCAGGGCGGCCATGGCGACGAAGCCGAGGTCGACCTTGAAGTTCTTGACGCCAAGGTCCTGCGCGATGACGCCGAGCTGGGCGACCGCCATCATGCCGCCGGTGACGACGCAGATGAACATCAGGAACATGAGCCAGAACAGCTTGGTGCTCATGGCTTCCTTGAGCGTGTAGTCGCGACGGGTCTGGAACACCTTTTCCGAGACCTTGACCTCGCTCTTCTCCGGCGAGCGGAGGAACCAGGCCGCGACGAAGGCGAGACCGCCCTGCAGCAGGCCGAAGAACAGGAAGGTGGACTGGAAGCCCGACGACTCGATCATCGCCGCGATCGGCAGGATGGTCGCCGCGGAGCCCGCGCCGTAGCCGCCCGCAGTAAGGCCGACCGCGAGACCTCGCCGATCCGGGAACCACTTCAGCGCGTTGTTGATGCAGGTTGCGTAAATGCACCCCACGCCGACGCCGCCGACGGCCGCGCCGACATAGAAGCCCATCAGCGACGTCGCCTGCGAGTTCAGGATCCAGGCGAGACCGATGAAGACCGCGCCGATCGCGACCATGACGCGCGGGCCGTACTTGTCGATAAAATAGCCCTCGATGGGCGTGAGCCACGTCTGAACCAGCACGAAGATCGTGAAGGCGACCTGGATCGCGGCGCGATCCCAGCCGAAGGTCTTCTGGATCTCTGGGACGAACAACGTCCAAGCGTACTGGATGTTCGCCGTCGCGATCATGCAGATCACGCCGACGACGATCTGAATCCAACGTGTCGATTCAGACACGTTCGGTTTGGTCGATGATACCGCGGTGGGGCTCAACTTCGTTTCCTCCTCACGGCTGCTTTGGCAGCGCTGTCGTTTCGGCCACTTGGCCTTGGCTCAACTGACGGTCGATCGAGCGCATTCGATCACCCCGATCGATCGCCGCGCGCCGCCCAAGCCTCAGCCCTGAGGTGCGCGCATATCTGGCATGCCAAATCTGGCATCCCACTTTGTCGCAGGTAAAGCGGAATTTTTGGGGCCCTGTGGACGTCGGGGGAGGCTCGCCATATGTCGCTCGAGCCCTTTCCGCAGCCGCCCGGTCAGCGTTCCAGCCGGTGTCTTATCGCAGTGCGGCACCTTGTTTCATAATCGCTTAATGGGCTTTGCGGCCCGCTTCGGCGTCAACATGCTGCGATGCGGGATCAACAAAATGCCGGCCCTTTCGAGGCCGGCGGGATCAGTTTTCGAACTTTCAATAACGCGAATGTGAAGCACGCGGCCGTCATCTTGACTGCGGAAGTTCTCAGTCGTCGCGATAGACGCGCTCGCGGCGCTCATGCCGCTCCTGCGCCTCGATCGAGAGCGTCGCGATCGGGCGGGCGTCGAGACGGCGCAGCGAAATGGGCTCCCCGGTCTCCTCGCAATAGCCGTAGGAGCCGTCGTCGATGCGAGCGAGCGCGGCGTCGATCTTCGAGATCAGCTTGCGCTGGCGGTCACGGGCGCGAAGCTCGATCGCGCGGTCGGTCTCCGAAGAGGCCCGGTCGACTAGGTCCGGATGATTCTGATTCTCGTCCTGCAGGTGCTCCAACGTCTCGCGGCTTTCCCGCAGGATCTCGTCACGCCAGTTGAGCAGCTTGTCCCGGAAGTAACGACGCTGACGCTCATTCATGAAGGGCTCGGCATCGGTAGGCCGATAGTCCTCTTCCAACTCCACGCTCATGTCATAAGCCTCTGACTCGCCTTCGGCGGGTGGGGTCGATCGCGCGCTATATACTCCGCCCGAAAGCCCTGGACAATCGCTGATCGCGTCATGAAACCTTTGAAAACAGTATGTTTTTCAGGTACGTAGGAACACTGACGTCGTAATCCTCGCCACGCTGTGGCTCAGGCGCCGCGCTTTGCGAGCTCGACCTGCGCCCTCAGATCGATCGCGGCAAGCGCCTCGTCGAGGCCGGCCTCGCCCGTGTCGGCGCGCGTCGCGCCGAGCTGCGCCGCGAGCGCCCGCAGCGCCGCCGGATCGTCGCGCCCCTCGATCAAAGCAAGTTTCAGGCCGTCGAGAACGTCCAGAAGCCCGCGTCCTCGCGACAGCGCGCGTCGTCTGCGTTCGCGCGGCTCATCCTCCTGGAAGGCCTGCAGCGCCAGCAGAGAGCCAAGCGAATGCGCCTGCCGGACAGGCGCCGCCTGCCGGGTGGTCTCCGTCTCCGAGGATTCGGCGAGAGTGAATGCGCCGGCGCCCCGCATGGCCGACCGCGCGGCGGACGGGCCAGCGATCGTTCGGCCGAGGCTGTCGATCCGCATCGGGTGGTCTCCTGACGGTTCGGATCGACGGTGCGGCCGCCATGGTTAACCGCGTCTTAACAGGCCGGCAGAATTTGCCGGGCGAAGGCGGAATTTGCCGGGACGGCGCCGGTCGGCGCTCGCGGGTTAGACAGCAAGAACCCCTCAATTTCAGCGGTTTGAGCGTTCGGCACGCCGCTCGCATGGTTAACGGCGTCGTTCGTTTCATGCCCGCCGCTTGGGTTCGCTGATGCCCTCGTTCCTCATCCGTATCGTCCCGTTCGCCATCGTCGCTCTGGTCGCGGCCTTGCCGGCTGGCGCGGCGGATCTCGCAGCCGGCGCAGGCGCGCGGGCGGGCCGCGGCGGCTCACCCTATGGAGCAGCGGACGCGCGTGCCGAAGCTTCGGTGCGCGTCGCCTCGACGAAACGCGCCTTTGCGGGCCAGGACGACGGCGGTCCCACCAGGGGCGGCGTCCAGTCCCGCATCAAGGACCTCACCGACATCGAGGGCGTGCGCGAGAACCAGCTCGTCGGCTACGGCCTCGTCGTCGGACTGAACGGGGCCGGCGATTCGCTCAACGCCGCGCCCTTCACCAAACAGAGCCTGCAGTCGATGCTGGAGCGGCTTGGCGTCAACACCCGCGGCGCGACGCTCCGGACCAAGAACGTCGCCGCCGTCATGGTGACGGCCAACCTGCCGCCCTTCGGAACCCAGGGCACGCGGATCGACGTCACCGTCTCCTCGCTCGGCGACGCGACCTCGCTCCAGGGGGGCACGTTGATCGTGACGCCGCTGATGGGCGCCGACGGAGAGGTCTACGCCGTGGCGCAGGGGTCGGTCGCCGTCATCGGCTTCAACGCCGAGGGCGAAGCGGCGAAGGTCGTGCGCGGCGTGCCCACCACCGGCCGCATCTCGAACGGCGGCCTGATCGAACGCGAGATTCCATTCGCACTGAACAATCTGTCGACGGTGCGCCTCGCGCTGCGCAATCCGGACTTCACCACCGGCCGGCGCATCGCGGCGGCCATCAACGCCTTCATCGGTTCGAGCGCCGCCGAGCCGCTCGACCCCTCGACCGTGGGGGTCAAGGTTCCGGCGGCCTACAAGGGCAACATCGTCCAACTGCTCACCGAGATCGAGCAGCTCCGCGTCGAGCCGGACCAGCTCGCGAAGGTCGTCATCGACGAGCGTTCGGGCATCATCGTGATGGGGCAGGACGTGCGCGTGTCGACCGTCGCGGTCGCGCAGGGCAACCTGACGGTGACGATCACCGAAAGCCCGGTCGCGAGCCAGCCGGAGCCGTTCTCGAACGGCGAGACGGTGGTGACGCCGCGCACGGACATAACCGTCGACACCGACAAGGACCGTCGCCTCGCGGTGCTGAAGGAGGGCGTGAATCTGCGCCAGCTCGTTGACGGGCTCAACGCCATCGGCGTCGGCCCGCGCGACCTGATCGGCATCCTTCAGGCCATCAAGGCGGCCGGCGCGCTGCAGGCCGAAATCGAGGTCATGTGATGGCGGACCAGGCCGTCGCCTCCACGCTCACGGCCGCGCTCGACGCGCAGAAGGCCTACGGCGCGCATCCGAAGGCCAAGGCGCCCGGAAAAACGGACGCCGCGGCGCAGGATTTCGAGGCGATGTTCCTCACGCAGATGATGGAGCGGATGTTCACCGGGCTGTCGGGCGACGGCCCGCTCGGGGAAGGCGCGGCCGGCGGCGCCTACCGGTCCATGCTCGCCGACCAATATGGAAAAACGATCGCGGCCGCGGGCGGGATCGGCCTCGCCGATTCCATCCGTCGGGAACTCATCGCGCTCCAGCAGGGAGAAAACAAATGACCCCCCGCCGTCTTGTCCCGACCGTGGCGAGGCCGCCGCTCAGCCCCGAAGAGGCCGCCCGGCGCATCGCCCAGATCGCCGACACCGTCGAACGGCTGACCGCGGTGATCTCGGAAGAGACGCGGCTGGTGCGCGCCGGAGCCTACGATGCGGCGGGTCGGCTCGCGATCGAGAAGGGCGAACTTTCCGGTCGCTACATGCTCGCCGTGGACGGCCTTGCGGCGAACGCCGACGCGGTCGCCGCCCAGCCGCGCGACCAGGTCCAGGAGGTCGAGCGGCTGCACGCGGATTTCCGCGCCGCGCTCGACGAGAATTTGCTGGTGCTCGGCACCGCGCGTTCGGTCGCCGAGAGCCTACTCCGGGGCGTCGCGGAGGAAATCGGGCAGAAGCGGCGCCCTGAGACCTACGACGCGCGCGGCGGCGGGCTCGACGGCAAGGCCAAGGCCTCGCCCATCTCGCTGTCGCGAGGAGCGTAGACTCCTTACGAATCGATCTAATCGATCGAGCTGCCGTTAACCCAATCTCCTAACGCCGCCTTAACGGGCGATGCGGCATGTTTGGCATGTTCGCCGCGCCTTGCGGCGGACGGCCCTCGCCGGAGCAGGAGATGGACGGCCCGATCGCTTCCGTGAGCTTCCAGCCGACCACGTCGCGGTCGATCGACTTCGATCGCGTCCAGCCCGCTCCTTCAAGCGCTTCCACGAACGCGCGGCCGGACCGCGACTCATCCGTTAGCGGACAGCTCGCGGCGCGTCTGGACGCCGAACGGTCCGTTTCCTTCGACCCTGAGACAGGCAGCCTCGTCTATCGACTGATCGACATCTCTTCCGGGCAGGTGACGAGCCAGACGCCGAGCGACGCGCGGCTGCGCCTGCGCGCCTATATCGACGGCGTCGTGTCCAGCAACGCCGAGCCGGCCGTCGAAGTCACAGCCTGACGCCGCGACCCCGCCTCCGGCGACCGCCGCAGCCGGCGGACTTCAGCCGCGCAGACCTTCCGCCAGATTCCGGTTGATGTTGATAAGCGCGGTCAACTGCTCGGCGACCGGATTGATCTCCATCGCCGCCGAGCGGCGTAGCGAGAACATCGCGACCTTCTGCAGATTCTGCTTCGTCTCGGCGTCGAGCGGGTTCTCCGCCCTGCTCACCGCGCTCAGGAACACTGTCCAGAGCTTGCGGTTGAAGGTCGCCGCCTCGCGCGCTTCGTTGCGATTGAAGGGCTCGGTCTGTTGCACGGCCGCGAAACGGGCCGCGGCTCTCAGGAGGAGCTGGGCGTCCCGTTCACGTGGGTTCGCCGTCGTTTGGGCCATCCGCGCGTAGGCGTGCGCCGCGTTGTGCATGTTCGAAGATACTCGCCTCGTGCGCGATCAATTTCCGCGCTTCACGGAAGGCTTTGTAAAGGTGGCCCGTTAAAACGCAGTTAGTGATCGCATCAACAATTGAGGCAGTCGATGGCGCAGCTTTGAGCAAATCTCTGGACAAAGTGGTGTAGGCCGGCAGCAGCGCGTCCGCCGTGCCGGCGAGATACATCATCTGCACGACGTAGGCGATGCGCTTGGCGGGCGTCTCCGCATCCGCCTCCTTCAGGATATCGCGCTCGCGCAGGACCGGCTCCTGACCGTCTATCAGCAGCGAGGTTCGGACTTGGCCGTTGGTCACGACGGATCGCCCGATGACGATCCGCTCGCCGGGCTTGAGTTCGACTTTCAGCGTCATGACAGCACCGTAGCATCAATCCGCCGCGGCCGGGCGGGCCGACGCGCTTTATCCCCAATCCCGCCCGACGAACAGCCGATGGGCGGGCGATGGCGCGGCCCTAAGCTCCCGCGGAGCGAAACAGCCACGAGGAGACGAGATGGCCCGTACCGACGTCGTCGAGCCCCGGCCGCCGGCGCTTCCCTCGCCCTGGGCGACGGACCAGCGCGTGAGGCTGATGGAGGAGGCGAGGGCCTTCGCGCGCGACGTCGTCATGCCGGTCGCCGACCGGCTCGACCCGAAGAAAGGCGAGATGCCCCGCGCGCTGATCGATAAGATGGCGAAGAAGGGGTGGTTCGGGATCACCATTCCGGCCGAATATGGAGGCATGGGTCTCGGCGTCTTCGAGTATTGCCTGGTTTCGGAAGAACTCGCACGAGCCTGGCTGTCGGTCGGATCGATCCTCGCCAGAGGCCAAGGACTTGGCACGCAGACCATTGACGACGAACGTCGGCTCGCTCTGCTTCGGAAGTCGGCTAAGGGTGAGTGGATCGGCTCCATCTCCCTGTCGGAGCCCGCCGCCGGCTCCGATCTCGCAGGCGTGCGCACGCGCGCCGTTCGCGACGGTGATGACTGGGTGCTGACCGGAACCAAGCGATGGGCAGGGTTCGCTAAGGGCGCTGACTTCATCGAGGTGCTCGCCCGCACCCGCGACCCGAAGAAGGGCGAGCCGCGCTCGGCGGGGCTGGAGCCGTTCCTCGTCGTGAAGAAGCCGGGGACGTTTCCGAAGGGGATCACCGGCAAGGTCATCGACAAGATCGGCTATCACGGCTTCCTGACCTTCGAGCTCGAACTCGACGGCGTGCGCGTGCCCGAAAGCGACCGGCTGACCGGGCTCTACGGCGACGAAGGCGCCGACGCCGATTCCGGCGGATTCGCCTCGGTTCAGCGCGGCCTCAACATCGCGCGGGTGCACACCGCCGCGCGGGCGGTCGGCGTCGCGCGGGCCGCGGTCGAGGACACGCAAGCCTATCTGCAGGAGCGCGAGCAGTTCGGACATCCGATCGGCGATTTCCAGGCGCTGCGCTTCGCGCTCGCCGACATGGCGGCGGAGGTGGACCAGGCGCGCGCCTACTGGCGGCAGGTCGCGCACCTGCTGGACCAGGGCGAGCCGGCTGAGCGCGAGAGCGCGATGGTCAAGCTGCTCGCGACCGAGATGGCGGTTCGTGTCACCAACCAAGCCATGCAGCTGCACGGCGGCAACGGCTACACGACCGAGCGACGCGTCGAGCGCTACTGGCGCGACGCCCGGCTGACCACCATCTTCGAGGGCACCAGCGAGATCCAGCGCCGCATCATTTCGGATCGAATGTTGCCCCGGCCGTAAGGTCCCCCGACGGACCGCGAACGATCAGCAGTCTCTCGTAGCTGAGGGAGTGCGACCATCCGGACACGTTGGGTTGCCGTCGCCGGAGGAGCTGTCGCTGGACGGCCCGGATCGCGCGCCGCCTGTCGCTGGGCCGGCTCCGCCGCCGGCGCCCATTCCGGACGATCCGGCGCCGCCGGACTGACCGCTTGCGCCTCCGGCCCCGCCGCCCGCAGAGCCGCCGCCTGCGGATCCGCCTCCGCCGCCTCCGCCCGATCCACCTCCTCCTGCAC
>JADBEO010000064.1 GCA_031316315.1 Chelatococcus sambhunathii | reverse complement strand
CTTCTGCAAGCTCAAACACTTCCGACGCGTCGCCACCCGCTTCGACAAGCTCGCGAGAAACTTCCTCGCAGCCGTCCTGCTCGCTTCAGCAAGACTGTGGCTCAGAGCTTATGAGTCCACGACCTAGGCGATCCTGCCCCTCGCGCGTTGCGCCTTCAGGCTGTTTCGGCTATACGCGCCCCGCGCGAGGCGTCCCACACCCCTGGAGGGGTTCGCCGGCGCGACGAACGACCTCAAGGCCGTCCGCATCGGGCGGCCGTTTCATTTCGGAGAAACCACCAATGTCCGCTCCCAAGGCCCTGAAGGCCGAGACGCGCGAGAAGGCCGGCAAGGGGGCCGCCCGCGCGCTTCGCCGTGAAGGAAAGATTCCCGCCGTGATCTATGGCGGCAAGAAGCCCCCCGTCTCGATCTCGCTCGACGGCCACGAGATGTTCAAGCTGCTGCACGCCGGCGGCTTCAAGACCACCGTGTTCGAGATCGACACCGGCGCGGGCAAGGAGCGGGCGATCCCGCGCGACTACCAGCGCGACCCGGTCAAGGACACGCTGGTCCATGTCGACTTCTACCGCGTCTCGGCCCATTCGGTGGTCGAGGTCGAGGTTCCGGTGCACTTCCTCAACGAGGACGCGGCGCCCGGCCTTGTGCGCGGCGGCGTGCTGAACGTCGTGGCCCACACCGTCGAGGTGAAGGCCGGCGTCGACAACCTGCCGGAGGCGATCGAGGTCGACCTCAAGGGCCTCGAGATCGGCGACATCGTCCACGCCGCCGGCGTCAAGCTGCCGAAGGGCGTCGAGTTCGCCAACGACGATCCCGAGTTCACCATCGCGACCATCGCGGCGCCGACCGTCGTCGCCGAGGAGCAGGCAGAAGAGCAGGCCGAGGTCGAGGCCGAGAAGGCCGCTGAAGAATCGGGCGAGACCGCCGAGGAAGAAGGCGCCGAGGGCGGCGAGGCCGAGGCTTCGGACGAGAAGACGTCCGAGGACTGATCGCGGCTCTTGGAGCGACGAGCGATGCTGCTCCTGGTCGGGCTCGGCAATCCGGGCCCGAAATACGAGAAGAACCGGCACAATATCGGCTTCATGGCCGTTGACCGGATCGCCGCCCGTCATGGCTTCGCGCCGTGGCGGGCGCGCTTTCAGGGCGCCGTGTCGGAAGGAGCCATCGGCGGCGTGAAGACGCTGCTGCTGAAGCCCACGACCTACATGAACGAGAGCGGCCGCTCGGTCGCCGAGGCCGCGCGCTTCTACAAGATCGCGCTCCCCGACATCGTCGCCTTCCATGACGAACTCGACCTCGCTCCGGGCAAGCTCCGGGTGAAGGTGGGCGGAGGCAACGCCGGCCACAACGGCCTGCGCTCGATCACCGCCCATATGGGCAACGACTACAAGCGCGTTCGGCTCGGCATCGGCCATCCCGGACGCGACGCCGTGCTGTCCTATGTGCTCAACGACTTCGGCCGCGGCGAGATGGAGTGGGTCGACGTGCTGACCGATGCGGTCGCCGACGGCGCGGACCTCCTGGCCAGGGCGGAGGACAACAGCTTCCAGAACAAGGTCCACCTCCGGATGGACGCCGCCGGGTTTGGCGAGGTGCTGCGGCTGGGCGCGAGCAAAACTTGACGCAGAGACACGAAAACACGAAGTTCGTGTCATGAAGAATGTCACCGTATCGATGGACGACGACCTGGCCGGCTGGGCGCGGGTCGAGGCGGCCAAACGCGGGCGGAGCCTATCGGGCTTCCTGGCCGATGTTTTGGCGGAGATGCGGTCGTCGCGCGAACGCTCGAAAGAGCCCGACGCGACGTTGCTCGCGCTCGAAGGATTTTTGACCGGACCCGGTTTTCCCGGCGCCGCGAAGGCTTGGGCTGGACGGGAGGAACTTTATGGCGAACGCGAAGCCGACCTGCTTCGTCGACACCAACATCCTGATCTACGCGGTCGACCCGACGGAGACTGAAAAGCGTCCGATCGCAGCTGATCTGCTTCGGACAGAGGCTCAGGCGGGAACTCTCGTCCTCAGCCCTCAAAGTCTCAACGAGTGCTATCGCGTGCTGACGGATCGCAGGCGCCTTGTCGAGCGAGCGGAAGCGCGGCGCTACATTCAGACATTCGCACGCTTTTGCACCGCCCCCCTCGATTTCGGCGCGACCGTAGAAGCATGGCGGGTGCAGGACGAATTCGGCTTCGCTTGGTGGGACAGTCTGCTATTGGCTTCCGCGTCGCTCGCAGGCTGCGCGGTCTTCGCGAGCGAAGACCTTCAGACCGGTCGGCGCATCGGCGGTCTTGAGATTAAAAACCCCTTCGCGGCGCTCTAACGAGCCGCGACTCGTCTGACAGGACTTCTCTTCCCATGGGCTTCAAATGCGGCATCGTCGGCCTGCCGAACGTCGGCAAGTCGACGCTTTTCAACGCGCTCACGCAGACCGCCGCCGCGCAGGCCGCGAACTATCCGTTCTGCACCATCGAGCCGAACGTCGGCGAGGTCGCGGTGCCGGACCAGCGGCTCGACGCGCTCGCGGGCATCGCCAAGTCCGCGCAGATCATCCCGACGCGGCTGACCTTCGTCGACATCGCGGGCCTCGTCCGCGGCGCTTCCAAGGGCGAGGGCCTCGGCAACCAGTTCCTCGCCCACATCCGCGAGGTCGACGCGATCGCCTATGTGCTGCGCTGCTTCGAGGACGACGACATCACCCATGTCGAGGGCAAGATCGACCCGCTCTCCGACGCGGAGACGGTCGAGACCGAGCTGATGATCGCCGACCTCGAAAGCCTCGAGAAGCGCGTCGTCAACCTCGAGAAACGCGCGCGCGGCGGCGACAAGGAGTCGAAGGAGCAGCTCGATCTCGTCAACTGCGTCCTGCCGCTGCTGCGCGACGGCAAGCCGGCGCGCCTCGCCAAGATCTCGGACGACGAGCGCGCCGCGTTCGAGGCGCTGAACCTCCTCACCTCGAAGCCCGTGCTCTACGTCGCCAACGTCGACGAGGGCTCCGCCGCGACCGGCAACGCCTATTCGGAGAGGGTCGAGGCGCGCGCCAGGGAGGAGGGCGCCGTCGCCGTGGTCATCTCCGCCAAGATCGAGAGCGAGATCGCGACGCTGCCTCCGGAGGAGCGCGCCGAATATCTCGACGCGCTCGGCCTTCATGAGACCGGTCTCGACCGGCTGATCAACGCTGGCTACGGCCTGCTCGGGCTCGTCACCTACTTCACCGTCGGCCCCAAGGAAGCGCGCGCCTGGACCATCGAGAAGGGCACCAGGGCGCCGCAGGCGGCCGGCGTCATCCACACCGATTTCGAGAAGGGTTTTATCCGCTCCGAGACCATCGCCTATGCCGACTACGTCGCGCTGAAGGGCGAGGCCGGCGCCAAGGAGGCGGGCAAGATGCGGCTCGAGGGCAAGGACTACGTGGTCGCCGACGGCGACGTCCTGCACTTCCGCTTCGCGAACTGAGGCGCTCTGGAGCAAAGGCGCTGCGTGCTCGGAGACGACCCATTCGGGCCTGCTCAGCATGAGGATCGTCCAGGACGCCAAAGCGCAACACCCCTCATGCTGAGGAGCCTCGGCGGCAGCCGAGGCGTCTCGGAGCACGCACTTGGCTGATGCAGCAGGACGGCTGAGCGATGACCCAACCCAAATACGCCTTCGAGGATTTCCGGCCCGGCGACGTCGCCGAGTATGGCGGTCTGGTCGTCGACCGGGACGAGATGGTCCAGTTCGCGCGGGAGTACGATCCGCAGCCGATGCACGTCTCGGAAGAGGCCGCGCATGGCTCAATGCTCGGCGAACTGATTGGCTCTGGCTGGTACACGACCGCCCTGCTGATGCGGATGAATTGCGAGGCCTTCCTCATCGAGGCGACGTCCATGGGCGCGCCGGGGGTCGACAGCGTCGAATGGCGCGCGCCGGTGCGCGCGGGCGATACGCTGAGGGTCCGCCGCGAGGTGCTGTCGGCCCGCCGCTCGATGTCGCGGCCGGACGTCGGCATCGTCAAGTTCGCCTTCGACGTGCTGAACCAGCACGACGCCGTGGTGATGCGGCAGGTCGGCTCGATCATGTTCGGCCGCAGGCGGGAGGCGGCCTGATGTATCTCGAGGATTACGAGGTCGGCGCGAAGGCGGAGATCGGCTCCTACCTGTTCACGGCGGATGAGATCGTGCGCTTCGCCAAGCGCTTTGATCCGCAGCCCTTCCATCTCAGCGAGGAGGCCGGTCTCGCGGGACCGTTCAAGGGGCTCGCCGCCTCCGGCTGGCACACCTGCGCGATCTGGATGAAGCTGATGGTCGCCTACCAGATCCGCATGGCCAAGGAGCGCATGGCGGCGGGGCTCCCGGTCGGCCGCGCCGGTCCCTCCCCCGGCTTCACGGACCTGCGCTGGCGCGTTCCCGTCATGGCCGGCGACACCCTCACCTATTTCGCCTCGGTGCTCGAGACCCGGCCGAGCGCCAGTCGGCCAGGCTGGGGCCTGCTGACGGGGCTGAACTCGGCCGTCAACCAGAATGGCGTGGAGGCGTTCCGCTTCACGAGCGCCGTGTTCGTCGAGCGGCGGCCGGGATAGCCGTCCGTCCCGGACGCTCTAGGACGGCCGAAGCACCCGGCCCGCGATCGCGTCGAGCTTCTTGAGCAGATCAGGATCGCGGTGCTCCGGAGCCGTGACCAGCGCGAAGTCGAGCGCGCGGTCGGAGCCGATCGGGCACGCCTCGTGCTCTTGCGGGAACTCGGAGGCGAAACGGGCCAGCAGCCGGCGCGCCTTGTCGCCGTTCTCGCGCATGACCTGCAGGATCTCGGCGACGCCCACCCCGACCTCGTGCGGGCGCCAGGCGTCGTAGTCGGTCACCATGGCGACGGTCGCATAGGGCAGCTCCGCCTCGCGAGCGAGCTTTGCCTCGGGCATGTTGGTCATGCCGACCACCGAGGCGCCCATCGCCTTGTAGGCGACGGACTCCGCGCGCGTCGAGAACTGCGGCCCCTCCATGCAGACATAGGATCCGCCGACGACGTGCGGCACGCCCTCCTCCGCGGCCGCCCTGGCGAGGCGCGCGACGAGGTTCGGCGCGACCGGGTCGGAGAACGAGACGTGCGCGACGCAGCCGGCGCCGAAGAACGAGGTCTTCCGGGCGAAGGTGCGGTCGATGAACTGGTCGACGAGCACGAACATGCCCGGCGGCAGCTCCTCCCGATAGGAGCCGCAGGCGGAGATCGAGATCAGGTCGGTGACGCCCGCCCGCTTCAGCACGTCGATATTGGCGCGGTAGTTGATGTCGGAGGGCCCGAGCCGGTGCCCGGCGCCGTGGCGCGGCATGAACACCACGCGGGTTCCGCCGATGAAACCCTGGATCGGGTTGGCGGAGGGCTCGCCCCAGGGGCTCTCGATCCTGAGCTCCTCGACCTCGGTCAGCAGAGAGAGGTCGTAGACGCCCGATCCGCCGATCACGCCCAGAACGGCCTTGGCCATCGCTGCGGCTCCCTCACATGAAAACGGCGGGCCGAGACCCGCCGTTCGATAGCCTACACGGTCCGCGGCGTCAGGCCGTCTCCGGCTTCCAGCCGCTCCAGACCGACTTCTTCACATAGAACAGCAGGCCGGCGAAGACGATCAGGAAGAACATCACCTTCAGACCCATCTGCTTGCGCGCCGCGAGGTGCGGCTCGGCGGCCCACGTCATGAAGGCGGCGATGTCCTTGGAATACTGCTCCAGCGTGGTCGGCGTCCCGTCGGTGTATTCCACCTGGCCGTCGGAGATGGGCTTGGCCATCGCGATCCAGTGGCCTGGAAAATACCTGTTGTAGTGCAGACCCGGGCGAGGCGGCTTCTCGCCATGCTCCGGTTCCTGGTAGCCGTTCAGCAGAGCGTGGATGTAGTCCTGGCCCTGCTCCTGGTACTGGCCGAAGATGTCGATCAGGAACCAGGGGAAGCCGCGCTCATAGGTGCGCGCCTTGGCGAGCGTCGAGAAGTCCGGCGGGTAGGCCCCACCATTCGCGGCGCGCGCCGCCTCCTCGTTCGGGAACGGGCTCGGGAAGTAATCCGACAGCCGGCCCGGACGCTCCGGGAACTCGCCCTTGTCGTCGGGCTGCGGGTCCTTGACCTGGTACTCGGCCGCGATGGTTTTGGCCTGTTCCTCGCTGTAGGTCAGGCCGCCCTCGTCCGCCAGGTTGCGGAACGCGATCATGGACAGCGCGTGGCAGCTCGAGCAGACCTCGCGATAGATCTTGAAGCCGCGCTGCAGCTGGCCGGGATCGTAGTGGCCGAGCGGCCCCCAGAAGCTCCAGTCCATGCGCGGCGGATGGATCTGCTCGGCGGCGGTCGCGCGATCGACGTCCGCGGCGGCGAGGCCGAGGCCGACGCCGAGGATGAGGGCGAGCGAGCGGATCGCCTTGCGGGCGGGAGAGGTCATCGCGGGGCGGTCGATCATGATGGTCTGCCGGGTCATCCGCGCGTCTCCGGAGCGGCCGCGGCCGTGGCATGCGCGCCGCCGTAGGACGAGCCGAGCACCGAATCCCCGATCGAGGCGGGCAAGGGCTTCGTTTTCTCGAAGGTCCCGAGCAGCGGCAGGATGACGAGGAAGTGGAGGAAGTAGTAGGCGGTCGCAAGGCGCGACAGCGTGACGTAGATCCCCTCCGGCGGCTTGGAGCCGAGCCATCCGAGCAGGACGGCGACGGCGACGAACACCCAGAAGAACTGCTTGTACAGCGGACGGTAGTTCGCCGAGCGGACCTTCGAGCGGTCGAGCCAGGGCAGGAAGAACAGCACCGCGATCGCGCCGAACATCATCACCACGCCGCCGAGCTTGGACGGGATGGCGCGCAGGATCGCGTAGAACGGCAGGAAGTACCATTCCGGAACGATGTGCGCCGGCGTCACGAGCGGGTTCGCCTTGATGTAGTTGTCCGCATGCCCGAGGTAGTTCGGGATGTAGAACACGAAATAGGCGAAGAAGATCATGAAGACGACGAGCGCGACCCCGTCCTTCAGCGTCGCGTAGGGCGTAAAGGGAACGGTGTCGCGGCGGATGTCCTTCACCTCGACGCCGGTCGGGTTGTTCTGACCGACGTGGTGCAGCGCCCAGATGTGCAGGCCGACGACGCCGGCGATGACGAAGGGCAGCAGGTAGTGCAGCGAGAAGAAGTGCTTCAGCGTCGCGTCGTCCACCGAGAAGCCGCCCCACAGCCACGTCACGATCGACGGGCCGACCAGCGGAATGGCCGAGAACAGGTTGGTGATGACGGTCGCGCCCCAGAAGGACATCTGGCCCCAGGGCAGCACGTAGCCCATGAAGGCCGTCGCCATCATCAGCAGGAAGATGATGACGCCGAGGATCCAGAGCACCTCGCGCGGCGCCTTGTAGGAGCCGTAATACATCCCGCGGAAGATGTGGATGTAGACCGCGATGAAGAACATCGACGCGCCGTTGGCGTGCAGGTACCTGAGCAGCCAGCCGTAGTTCACGTCGCGCATGATCTTCTCGACCGACTCGAACGCCTTGGTGGCGTCCGGGACGTAATGCATGACAAGCACCACGCCGGTCAGGATCTGGGCGACGAGCATGAAGGTCAGGATGCCGCCGAAGGTCCAGAGATAGTTCAGGTTGCGCGGAACCGGATAGGCGACGGCGCTGGAATGGACGAGCCCCACGATCGGGAGCCGGTCCTCGAGCCACTTCGCGACGCCGCCGGTCGGTCGATACGTCGAATGTCCCTGCATGAAGGAAGCCTCACATGCCGGCGGCGCCTTCGAGACCCGTGGTCTCGAGGCGCGTTCGGTCAACCGATCTTGATCTTGCTGTCGCCTTCGAAGGCGTAGGGCGGAACGTGCAGATTCTCGGGGGCGGGCCCGCGACGGATGCGGCCCGCGCTGTCGTAATGCGAGCCGTGGCACGGGCAGAGCCAGCCGCCGAAATCGCCGGAATTGGAGAGCGGAATGCAGCCGAGATGGGTGCAGACGCCGACCACGACGAGCCAGTTCTCCTTGCCGGGCGCGGCGCGGTTCGCATCGGCGGCGTCGGCGTCGGACGGCAGGTTCTCGTTGCGGGCGCTCTTGTCCGGAAGCTGGCCGAGATCGACCTTCTTGGCCTCCTCGACCTGCGCCTTGGTCCGGTTCCAGATGAAGACCGGCTTGCCGCGCCACTTTATCGAGACGACCTGGCCCTCGGAGATCTGGCCGAGGTCCACCTCGGTCGACCCGAGCGCCAGCGAGGCCGCGTCCGGGTTCATCTGCGAGATGAAAGGCCAGGCGAGGAAGCCGGCGCCCGCAGCCGCCCAGGCGCCCGTGGCGAGGAACAGAAAGTCGCGTCGACCCGGGTCGTGCGCGTCGTCAGTCGCGGTCACTCGTCGCATCTCCCGTCCGCAGCTACGTGAGGTGGCTGCGAACGGATCGTCGATCCGCACAGCCGCGCCCTGCGCACATTCGAGTTGGAATGGCTCTCAGGACCGGCGCTATGTGCCATGCGGCAAGAGCATGGCCAACCCCCGCTGGCGCGCCACGACACCTTGTCGCACGGCGATCTCTATGGACCGATGATTGTTGCGCTGCAACAAAAGCATTGTGCAATGCGACTAGCGCTCTACCAGCCGGACATCCCTCAGAACGCCGGGACCTTGATTCGGCTCGCGGCCTGCATGGGCGTCGCCGTCGACATCGTACAGCCGGCGGGCTTTCCGGTCTCGGACCGCGCGTTCCGGCGGGCCGGGCTGGACTACCTCGACCACGTCGAGATCACGCGGCACGTCTCCTTCGCCGCGTTCAATTCGGATCGACGCGCGGCCGGACGACGGCTCGTGCTGCTCACGACACGCGGATCGAGGGCGCATCATGACGTCGTGTTTGAGGAGCTCGACGTGCTGATGCTCGGCCGCGAGTCGGCGGGCGTCCCGGAGGACGTCCACGCGGCCGCGGACGTCAGGGTCCGGATTCCGATGCGTCCGGACCTGCGCTCGCTCGACGTCGCGGTGGCGGGCGCGATCGTTCTCGGCGAGGCGCTCAGGCAGACTTCCGGCTTTCCCTCCGGCTCCGTCGAAGGCTAGACCACGGCTGCAACGCGCGGAGCCCCCGATGTCCCTGCCGATCCCCGACCTCGAAGCCCGCAAGTCCGCGGCCCGCGCCTGGTTCGAAACGCTGCGGGACCAGATCCACGCGGCGCTCGAGAAGATCGAGGACGAGGCCGGCGGCGACGCGCCGGCCGGGCGCTTCGAGCGCACGACGTGGGAGCGCGCCGACCACTCCGGCGCGCCGGGCGGCGGCGGCGTGATGGGACTGCTGAAGGGCCGCGTCTTCGAGAAGGCCGGGGTGCATGTCTCCACCGTCCATGGCGAATTCGCGCCCGAGTTCCGCAAGGACATTCCGGGCGCGATGGAGGCGCCCGGCTTCTGGGCCTCGGGCGTCTCGGTGATCGTCCATCCCTGGAATCCGAACGTGCCGACCGTGCACATGAACACGCGCTACGTCGTCACCTCCAAGGCGTGGTTCGGCGGCGGCGGCGACCTGACGCCGGTGCTCGACCGCCGCCGCACGCAGGAGGATCCCGATTCTGTCGCCTTCCACGCCGCCTTCCGCGCAGCCTGCGAAGCGCACCCGGTCGCCGACTACGCCAAGTACAAGGCGTGGTGCGACGACTACTTCTTCCTGAAGCACCGCGGCGAGCCGCGCGGGATCGGCGGCATCTTCTACGACTGGCTGGACAGCGGCGACTTCGACGCGGACTTCGCCTTCACCCGGGCCGTCGGAGAGGCTTTTCTCGACATCTACCCGAAGATCGTGCGCGCGAATCTCTTGAAGGACTGGACCGAGGCGGATCGCAGCGAACAGCTTGTGCGCCGCGGCCGCTACGTCGAGTTCAACCTGCTCTACGACCGCGGCACGATCTTCGGTCTGAAGACCGGCGGCAACGTCGCCTCGATCCTGTCCTCGCTGCCCCCGCATGCGGCTTGGCCGTAAGGAATGGCCGTCACTCCGGACGCGGCGCAGCCGCGATTCGGAATCGTCTCGAACAGGTCCCAGGTCCTCCCCGTCATCGCCGGGCTTGACCCGGCGATTCATCGGCCACGGACGCGGCCGGACTGATGGATGCCCGGGTCAAGCCCGGGCATGACGATGCGCTACACCCCCGCAGGACCTCATCCCTTCCACTCTCGCGCTGCCGGGGATGCCGCGGCCTTCGTCAGAGCTCCGTTGACGATTTTCTGGACCGCCTCTGGATCCTCCGGAAATCCGGCCGCGATCCAGGAGGCCTCGACCGCTTTCAGCGCTCGGCCGAGCGCTGGCCCCTTCGTCACGCCGCGGCCCATCAGGTCGGCGGCCGCGACGGGCATGACGGGCGCCGCCCATCGTCCGGGCAAAGCAAGGAGCGCCGCCCACGCTTCGTCCCCGGCGGGAGCGCCTGCGTCGGCCCATGCCAGCCGGACCCGGTCGCGGAACGCAGGCGCGCCCTGCCGATAGAGCGCGGCCTTCGCCGCCTGATCGCCCGCGGCCGGATCGGGCCGCGGGGTTAGATCGCCGACGGCGTCGAGCCTAGCGCCCTCGGCGTTGGAGAGTTTCAGCCGCGCCCGCAGCCGCGCGGCGTCCTCGACGACGAACTGCATCAGCGCGCAGAGTCGCAGCAGGCCGTCCGGCGTGTCCGCGTCAAGGGCCGACAGACGCCGTAGGCGCGACGGCCTCGGCGCGCCGCCGAGCAGCGGGGCGAACAGGCCGGCGCCGGCCATGACGGCGACGGTCTCGGGCGCCCTCCGGGCGACCAGCAATTTCAGCAGTTCCGCCCGGACCCGCTCGCCCGACAGCCGCCGCAGCCCCTCGCGCTCGGCGATGGCGGCGGAGAACCCGTCCTTGTCAGGCTCGCCCTCCGCGAAGCGCGCGTGAAAGCGGAAGAAGCGCAGCGTGCGCAAGAAATCTTCGCGGATTCTTTCGCGCGCGGAGCCGATGAACCGCACGCGGCGCGCCTGAAGGTCGGCGAGCCCGCCGACCGTGTCGTGCACGACGCCCCGACGGTCGAGATAGAGGCCGTTGATGGTGAGGTCGCGCCGCCGCGCGTCCTCCGCCCAATCGCGCGTGAAGGCGACGACGGCGCGGCGCCCGTCGGTCGCGACGTCGCGGCGAAGGGTCGTCACTTCGAAAGGCTCGCCCGCTACGACCACGGTGACCGTGCCGTGATCGATCCCGGTCGGCGCGACCTTCCACCCGGCGGCCTTGGCGCGGCGGGTCACCTCCTCGGGAAGCGCGGTCGTCGCGATGTCGACCTCGCCGATCTTGAGGCCGAGCAGCGCATCGCGCACCGCGCCGCCGTTGACGCGGGCTTCCTCGCCGTCCGCGTCGAGCGCGGCGAGCAGCCGGGCGAGCGGCGGCCGCTCGAGCCAGGACGCGTCGGCGAGGCGGGTCGTCGCCTCGGTCATTTCTGGTCGGGCTCGATGATCTTGCCCGGCACGAAGACGCCGTTCTCCATATGCGCCGGGACGTAGATCGCGCGGGTCGACCCGCCGCTCGTCAGCGCGAGCACGAACAGGCTGCCGAGCGTCAGCGCCGTCCCAGCGGCGATCAGCCAGACCAGCGGCACGCCTTTCCAGCGCTCGGGCGCGCGCCAGCCGCGGTCGGTGAAGTGGAGCCACACCGCATAGGCCGCGAAAGGCAGCAGGAACAACAGCAGTTGGAAGGCGATGCGGCTCATCGGGAAGCGGGTCTCATGGCGCGTAAAGCCGATCGTAGAGGTTCTTGAGCACGCCGGCCGTTACGCCCCAGATGTTGCGGTTCTCCCACGGCATGAGATGCACCTCGCGCAGCCCGCCCCGCCACTCGCGCGTCTCGACCTTATGGTTCTCGGCGTTCATCAGAAAGGCGAGCGGCGCCTCGAACACGTCCTCGACCTCGTTCGGATCGAGCGTCAGGCGGTAGGACGGATCGATCTCGGCGACCACGCCCACGACGCCGAAGCCTGAATTGGTGACATAGAGGTCGAGATAGCCGAGCGGCGTCACAAGCGCGGGATCGAGCCCGATCTCCTCCTGCGCTTCGCGGATCGCGGTCGCGAGCGGCGAGGCGTCGTCGGGCTCCCGCTTTCCGCCGGGAAAGGCGACCTGACCCGCATGCACCGGCAGATGCCTCGCGCGCAGCGTGAGCAGCATCTGCGGCTCTTCGCGCGCCACCAGCCCGACCAGCACGGCGGCGGCGCGCGGAATCTTGTCCGGCGGCAGCAGGAAATGCTCGCCGATCGGCACGGTCTCCGGATCGTCGGGATCCGGCGGCGCCGGCAGCAGGCGCTCGGCGGCGCGGGCGCGGAAATCCTCGAGCGAGAACGTCTCGGCGAGAAGGGTCACGCGACCGCCTCGCGCATCGGGAAGAAAGCCCCGCGCGACCAGACGCCGAGCCGGCCGTCGACCTCCTCCGCGAGATCGACGAGATCGTAGACCGCCGACCGCGCCAGCAGCGCCCAGAGATCCCCGCGCACCTTTACGTAGGGCTTGAACGCGCCGCCCTCACCCTCTTCGAACTTCAGCGGATTGTCCGGTCCGGCGTCGAGCGTCTCGTCGACATTGGTGCGGAAGCGGATCAGGCGGTCAGGCCCCTCCCCTTCGCTCGCCAACTCGACGGCGAGAAACGGCGCGTCCTCCACTGTGATCGACAGTTTCTCGACCGGCGTGACCAGCACGTAGCCGTCGGGGTCGCGCCGCAGCACCGTCGAGAACAGCTTCACGAGCGCCGGCCGTTCGATCGGCGACCCGCGATAGAGCCAGCTCCCGTCGGCCTTGATGACGATGTCGATCTCGCCGCAATGCTCCGGATTCCAGAGATGCACCGGCGCCGGACCGCGCGACGACGCCGCCTTCGCGGCTTCCGCGAGCGCCTTCATGCGGGCCGAGCCTTCGGCGATCGGGTCCTTCTCCTCGACGGTCACGTTTCCGGGCGCTCCTGTCCGCGCGAATCGCGAGGCCTTGGTCTCGCCCCTTTCGCTGGTTTGCCTGAACCTAAGGCGTCGGCGGCCCGTGGATAAGGTCTGCGGCGTGCGGGGTCGCGGGAACAGCCGCCCGGCCCGAGGGTTGCATTGCCGGACCGACAGGCGTCCGATGGGCGGCGCCGCGCGTAACCCGCGCCGGGAGAGGCGAGGAGCGATTTGATGAGCCAGGCTCAAGGGGCGACGGACGCACGCGCGACCGATCTCGACGCCGCCATCGTCCGAGGAGCCGAGGCGATCGGAGCCCATGTCGCGGGCGCCCGCGCTGCGATCGGCGAGATCATCTTCGGCCAGCAGAAGGTCGTCGACTACGCGCTGCTCACCGTCCTCTGCGGCGGCCACGCGCTGCTGGTCGGCGTGCCGGGCCTCGCTAAAACCAAGCTCGTCGACACGATGGGCACGGTGCTCGGCCTCGACGCAAGGCGCGTCCAGTTCACGCCGGACCTCATGCCCTCTGACATCCTCGGCTCGGAGGTGCTGGATGAGGACGCCCACGGCAAGCGCTCGTTCCGCTTCGTGCGCGGGCCGGTCTTCGCCCAGCTCTTAATGGCCGACGAGATCAACCGCGCCAGCCCGCGCACGCAGTCCGCCCTGCTGCAGGCGATGCAGGAGTATCACGTGACGGTCGCCGGCGTGCGGCACGACCTGCCCCGCCCGTTCCACGTGCTCGCGACCCAGAACCCGCTCGAGCAGGAGGGCACCTATCCGCTGCCCGAGGCGCAGCTCGACCGCTTCCTGCTGCAGATCGACGTCGACTATCCGGACCGCGAGGCCGAGCGGCGCATCCTGCTCGCTACCACCGGCGCCGACGAGGTGAAGCCCCGGCCGGCGCTGTCGTCCGACGACCTGCTGAGCGCGCAGCGACTCGTGCGGCGCCTGCCGGTCGGCGAAAGCGTCGTGGAGGCGATTCTTGATCTCGTGCGGGCGGCCCGGCCGGAAACCGCCGACAAGGGTTTTGCTGAGAAGATCGCCTGGGGACCCGGCCCGCGCGCCAGCCAGGCGCTGATGCTCGCGGTGCGCGCCCGCGCGCTGCTCGACGGACGTTTCGCGCCCTCGATCGACGACGTCGCCGCGCTCGCCGAGCCAGTCCTGAAGCACCGCATGGCGCTGACCTTCGCCGCCCGCTCCGACGGCGAGACGCTGTCCGGCCTCGTCGCCAGGCTCGTCGAGCGGCTCGGCTGAACGCGCATGGCGGCGCGCGCAGGGCTGATCGACCGCGAGGACGCGCGGATCTCCTCTCGCCACGAGGAAGCCGCGCTCGGACTCGCGGCCGCGCTGCCACGCCTGCTGGTCGCCGCCCGGCGCGCCTCCGCCACAGTCGTCCACGGCCTGCACGGGCGTCGGCGCTCCGGCGTCGGGGAAAACTTCTGGCAGTTCCGCCGCTTCACCGAAGGCGACCCGACCACCCGGATCGACTGGCGCAAGTCCGCTCGCGACGAACATGTCTACATCCGCGAGCAGGAGTGGGAGGCGGCGCACACGGTCTGGCTCTGGATCGACCGCTCCCGCTCGATGGCCTACCGCTCCAGCCTGTCGGAGGTCTCCAAGCTCGACCGCGCCGTCGTGCTCGGGCTCGCCCTCGCCGACGTGCTCGTGCGCGGCGGCGAGCGGGTCGGGCTGCTCGGCCTGACGCGGCCGACGGCGAGCCGCCTCGCAATCGACAAGCTCGCCCAGTCGCTCGCCTTCGCGG
Source organism: Chelatococcus sambhunathii (assembly GCA_031316315.1). Taxonomy (GTDB): domain Bacteria; phylum Pseudomonadota; class Alphaproteobacteria; order Rhizobiales; family Methylopilaceae; genus Methylopila. Next base: position 597 of record JADBEO010000064.1, on the reverse strand, counting down.
CCGACGACGCCAGTCACCTGCCGCCGGCCGGCGCGCCGATCGCGCGGCTCGCCGAGGCTGTGCTCATCGGCGACCTGCTGGCGCCCGAGGAGGAGATCGCCGCTGCGGTCGCGAACCTCGCCGGTCGGGGCGGACGGGGCCATATGGTCATGATCGTCGATCCGATCGAGGAGACCTTCCCCTTCACCGGACGCACCGAATTCCTCGATCCCGACGCGCCGCTGAAGCTCGTCGCCGGTCGGGCCGAGGACTGGCGGTCCGGCTATGAGGAGCGCCTCGCCCGGCACCGCGCGGCGCTCGCCGAGATCGCGCGCCGGTTCGGCTGGACGTTCACGATTCACCGCACCGACCGGCCCGCGACCGAGCCGCTGCTCGCGCTGCACGCCCGCCTCGGCGAGGCTCACGGATGAGCGCGCCCCCCCTGGCCTTGGCAAGACGCGATCGCCTCTCATCCATCCCCTGGACCGGGCGATCTGACTTGGCGACTGCCGCCTTGATCCCTCCCCTTGCAAAGGGGAGGGTGACCCTTGGCGCGAGCCAAGGGTCGGGTGGGGCTCGTTCAGGACAGAGCTCGATCCTGACCGATCCCCACCCTGC
>JADBEO010000063.1 GCA_031316315.1 Chelatococcus sambhunathii | reverse complement strand
CTTCGAGCTTCATCCTAAGCCACCCCCGCCCCTCACCCCTCCCCACAAGGGGGAGGGGGATGGAGACCTCGAGCTTTTCTTCTCCGGAAAGCGCCAGCGATGATCGTCGCGGCGGCACGTGCGGCTCTGATCGTCGCCGTGCGCGTGCTGGTCGGCGCGCGGGCGGACTGGGCGGGCTGCCGGCCGTCGCCGCGCAGGCGGATCTATTTCGCGAACCACGCCAGCCATTTCGACACGCTCGCCGTGGTGGCCGCCCTTCCGCGGCCCTTTCGCGCGACGACCCACCCGGTCGCCGCGCGCGACTATTGGGGCGCGAGCCGGCTGAAGCGCTTCTTCGCCGTCGACTGCCTCAACGCCGTGCTGATCGACCGCGACCGGAAGGGCGAGGGCGACCCGCTCGCTCCGGTCGAGGCGCTGCTGCAGTCCGGCCGGTCCGTGCTGATCTTCCCGGAGGGCACGCGCGGCTCGGGCGAGGCCGTCGCGCCGTTCAAGAGCGGGCTCCACCGGCTGGCCCGGCGCTTTCCGGGCGCCGAGCTCGTGCCGGTCCATCTCGACAACCTCGCCCGCGTCATGCCGAAGGGCTCGATCCTGATCGTGCCGATGACCTGCACAGCCCATTTTGGCGCGCCGCTCGCGCTGGAGCCCGGGGAGACGCGCGAGGCCTTCCTCGAACGCGCCCGGCTTGCGGTCGAGGCGCTGGCGCCGGCGCGCGCGAGGGGCGGCGCATGAGCCCGCTCGCGCTGGTCCTCGGCGTCGTCCTGCTGGCGCTGGTCGCCGGAAGCGTCGCCGGCAAAATACTCAGCCGACGCACGACGACCGACGAGGCGCGGGCCACCATCGAGAACCTCAACGCGCGCACCCGCTCCTGGTGGGTGATGGTGGTCGTGTTCGGCGCGGCGCTGCTGGTCGGCAAGGGCGCGACCACCATCCTGTTCGCCGGGCTCTCCTTCATGGCGCTGCGCGAGTTCTGGACGCTGGCGCCGTCCCGGCCGGGCGACCACCGGGCGCTGTTCGCCTCCTTCTTCCTCGTGCTGCCCTATCACTACTGGCTGCTGTGGACCGGCTGGTACGGCCTGTTCGTCATCCTGATCCCGGTCTACGCCTTCCTCGCGCTGCCGGCGCTCGCGACGCTCGCGGGCGACGTCACCGACTTCCTCGCCCGCAGCGCCCGCACGCAATGGGGGCTGATGCTCGGCGTCTACATGCTGAGCCACGCCCCGGCGCTCCTGATGCTGGAGACGGGTTCGGAGCCGGCGCTGCTGCTGCTGTGGCTCGTCGTCGTCTGCCAGCTGTCGGACGTGGCTCAATACGTCTTCGGCAAGACGCTCGGCCGCACCCGCTTCTCGCCGAACGTCAGCCCCTCGAAGACGCTGGAGGGGCTGTTCGGCGGCGGCTTCTCCGCGGCGCTGATCGGGGCCGCGCTCTATGGCCTCACGCCCTTCGCGCCATTGGAGGCCTTCGCCATGGCGCTCGCGGTCGTCGCCGCCGGCTTCTTCGGCGGCTTCGTGCTCTCGGCGGTGAAGCGCGACCTCGGCGCCAAGGACTGGGGCTATGTCATCGAAGGCCACGGCGGCGTGCTGGACCGGGTGGACAGCCTGATCTTCGCGGCGCCCATCCTGTTCCACCTGACCAGGTACTGGTTCACGCCGTAAAACGTCGCGCCGCTGCGCAATCTGAAGCTGCTTTCGTCTTGTCGCTGAAATCACTACTGGCGTAGGCTTCGCCCGGCATGCGGGGAGCGCGGTCATGGCGGTCATCTACGGCGATCAGGATCCGGACTTTCCGGCCGACCATCTGTACGGCACGTCCGACGACGACACGATCTACGGCGGGCTCGGCAACGACATCATCTACGGCAGCGGCGGAAATGACTCGCTCGACGGCGGCGACGGCGCGGACCGTTTTGAACTCAACTATATTGGCAGTCGATTTTACTCCGTGACGATCGACGGCGGCGACGGCCGCGACCAGATTCATACAAACTCCCCAAGGCCGCTGCAGTTCGAAACGCTGATCCTGAAAAACGTCGAGTATTTTTATGCGCAAGGTTCCGGGACGTCCGGCGACAATCTGATCGACGTCGCCTCTGCCCAACGCGTCACCTTCGACTTGCTCGACGGCGACGACACCTACTACGGCGCGTTGGGCGGCGACTCTGTCGACGGCGGCGCTGGCGACGACCATCTGGAAGGCGGCGCCGGCAGCGACACCCTGATCGCCGGAACCGGATTTGACACGCTGCTCGGCGGCGCGGGCAACGACGTTTTCCAGATCAGCGCCGAAGACCTCCAGCAGAAGACGATCGACGGCGGCGATGGGACCGACACGCTCGACTTCCTGGGCGCCCCTTCCCTGAGCACGTTGGTGTTCGCCCCAGAAATGTCGATCGAGCGGCTGGGCGACAGTTTGGTGAGCGGCACGGCCGACGGCGACCTGTTCGATCTGAGGGTCGTGGAAAGCTACGCCAGGCTGAGCATGGGCGCGGGCGACGACACCGTCTGGGGCTCGGTCTCGGCGGATGTCATCGACGCCGGGGACGGCAACGACTGGGTGAACGGCGGCGAGAACCGCAACAGGCTGACGGGCGACACGATCCTTGGCGGGAATGGCGACGACACGCTGAGCTCGGGATCGGCCCGCGACAGCCTGGTCGGCGGCGTCGGCGACGATCAGCTGCGTTCCGGCGCCGGGGACGACACGCTCGACGGTGGAGACGGCGACGACTTTCTGTCGGGCGGCGAGGGCGTAAACCTCTTCTTTGGCGGCGCGGGCGACGACACGCTGACGGCGGGCGCCGGGGCCGACACGCTCAACGGCGGGCTCGGAAACGACCTCATCTACACCGGCGGAGGCGCCAACACCGGCAACGGCGGCGAAGGCGACGACACGTTGACCGGCGGAGATGCGGGCGACATCCTGTCGGGCGACGCCGGAAACGACCTCATTCGAGGCGGCGCCGGCCGCAACACCATGGACGGCGGCGACGGGAACGACACGCTGGAGGCGGGCGACGAGGCTGACAGCTTGCTCGGCGGCATCGGCGACGACCTGGTCAAGGCCGGTGGCGGAAACGACGTCGTAGACGGTGGGGGCGACGACGACACGCTCGACGGCGGCGAGGGGAACGACAACTTGTCCGGCGGCCTCGACGACGACAAGCTGACGGGCGGGACCGGCGACGACCGGCTCGCGGGCGACGGCGGCGACGACACGCTCGACGCCGGCGTGGGAGATGACAGCCTCGACGGCGGGACCGGCGACGACCGTCTCGCGGCTGGCGGCGGAAACGATACGCTGGCCGGCGGCGCCGGGCGCGACGTGCTGCTCGGCGGCGGCGGCGCGGACTCGCTCGACGGCGGGACTGGGAACGACAGCCTCGACGGCGGCAAGGGCGCCGACGAACTATCCGGCGGAACCGGGAGCGACACGATCGCCGGCGGCGGCGGCGCCGACACCATCGATGGCGGCGGCGGGGCCGACGAGCTGTCGGGCGGGGGCGGCGCGGACGTCTTCCTGTTCGACGTCGCGCTCAAATCCAGCCAGGCGGCGACCATCACCGACTTCAAGATCGGGACCGACAGCTTCCTGCTCGACCCCGACATCTTCGTAAACATCAATCACGGACCGCTCGCCAAGAGCGCGTTTGAGATCGGGACCAAGGCGCACGATGCCGACGACCGGATCATCTACGATCCGGAAACGGGCCGGCTGTGGTTCGACCTCGATGGCTCGGGCCGCGGCAAGGCGATCAAGTTCGCGACGGTGGATGAGGGGACGGACCTCAGCCACCGCGATTTCTTCGTCATCTAGACGGGCGCGGGGAGCGCGGCCGTGGCGGTCATCTACGGCGACCAGAATCTGGCGAACCCGAACGACACGCTGCAAGGCACGTCCGGCGACGACACGATCTACGGCCTCAGCGGCAGCGACACGATCTTCTTGACGTTGGGCGCCGACAGCCTGGACGGCGGCGACGGCGACGACGCGTTTACTTTCGCCCAGTTTGCACCGCGTCTGGCCTACTCGGCGACGATCGAAGGCGGCGACGGCTACGATCGTTTCAACGCGCGCTTTTATGGCGAGGACCCCGACCCGGTCTCCTTCGAGACGCTGGTTCTGAGGAACGTCGAGAAAATTTTCACCGGTAGCGTGGCGTACGGGACGGCCGGCGACAATCTGATCGACATCTCTTCTACCGGGGACCCGTTCGACTTCTCGAGTTTCTCCTTGCTCGACGGCGCCGACACCTACTACGGCGGGTCGGGACGCGACTCCGTCGACGGCGGCGCGGGCGACGATCATCTCGAGGGCGGCGCCGGCGACGACACGCTGATTTCCGGGACCGGGGCCGACACGCTGCTCGGCGGCGCAGGCGACGACATCCTGCAGATAAGTTCCAGCAACCTCCTGCAGGTGACGATCGACGGCGGCGACGGCGACGACACGCTCTACTTCTCGTTAGGCCTCACGACTGCGACGCTGCCTGTCGACATCGAGGCGTCGATCGAACGTGTGTCCGGCGCCTTTGTGAGGGGCACGGCCGACGCCAACCTGTTCGATCTGAGGGACGGGCCGTTTTCCTTCCCCAAGGTGATGATGGAGGCGGGCGACGACACCGTCTGGGGCTCGGGCTCGGCGGAGAACATCGACGCCGGGGATGGAAACGACTGGGTGAACGGCGGCGACAACTTCGACAGGCTCAATGGCGACTATATCGATGGCGGGAACGGCGACGATACGCTGAGCTCCGGGTCGGCCCGCGACAAACTTGTCGGGGGAGCCGGCGACGATCAGCTGCGTTCGGGCGACGAGGACGACACGCTCGACGGCGGCGACGGGAACGACTTCCTGTCGGGCGGAGACGGCAGGAACCTGTTCTACGGGGGCGCGGGCGAGGACACGCTGACGGGGGGCGTCAGTAACGACACTCTCAACGGCGGGCTCGGAAACGATCTCATCTACACCGGCGGTGGCCGCAATACCGCGGGCGGTGGTGACGGCGACGACACGCTGACTGGCGGAGACACGGTCGACATTCTGTATGGCGACGCCGGAAACGACCTCATCCGCGGCGGCGCCGGCCGCAATAGCATCCAGGGCGGAGACGGGAACGACACGATTGAGTCGGGCGACGAGGCCGACAGTTTGTATGGCGGCGCCGGAGACGACGTGATCAGGGCGGGCGCCGGAAACGACCTCGTAAACGGCGGCGGCGGCTCCGACTCGCTCGACGGCGGCGACGGCGCCGACACGCTGCAGGGCTCAGGCACGCTCGATGGCGGGGCCGGCAATGACGACCTCTACGCCGGCGCCGGCGCGGTTGTCCTGGGCGGAACCGGCAATGACAGGTTCAACGGCGCCGGCGGCGCCGAACTGCTCGACGGCGGCGACGGAAACGACGAAGTGTTCGGCTATGCCGGGAACGACACGCTCGTCTCGGGGACCGGCGCCGACACTGTGGAGGGCGGCGACGGCGACGACCTGCTGCGGATCACGGCTTCCGATTTCGAGCTCAAGACGATCGGGGGCGGCGAAGGCGTCGACACCTTGCAGTTCGTCGTCGACGGTCCGGTCCACCGCATCGAGGTCTCGGACCCCTCGATCGAGCGGGTGACCGCCGGCGCGCTCTCGGGGACCACGCAGGGCGACCTGCTGGACTTCCGCGGAGTTGAGAACGTCGCCATCGGCGTCGTCAGCCTCGGGCACGGCGACGACACGTTCTGGGGCGCGAACGCCCGCGACACCGTCGCTGGCGGCGCCGGCGCGGACTCGCTCGACGGCGGCGGCGGGAACGACAGCCTGGACGGCGGCAAAGGCGACGACGAGCTCGCCGGCGGGACAGGGAGCGACACGATCGCCGGCGGAAGCGGGGCGGACACCATCAGCGGCGGCGGAGGCCCGGACATCCTCTCCGGCAACGGCGGCGCGGACGTCTTCCTGTTCGAGGCGGCCCTGAAGACGAAACAGGTGGTGGAGATCACCGACTTCAAGGTCGGAACCGACAGCTTCCTGCTCGACCCGGATATCTTCCAGAACATCAATCATGGGCCGCTTCGCGCGAAGAACTTCGCGATCGGGACCGAGGCGCACGATACGAGCGACCGCATCGTCTACGACCCCGAGACCGGCCGGCTCTGGTTCGACCTCGACGGCTCGGGCCGCGGAAACGCGGTCAAGTTCGCGACGGTCCAGGAAGGGCTCGACCTCAGTCACCGGGACTTCTTCGTGATCTAGACGGGCGCGGAACCGGCGGTCGACAGGAGCGATCCGGCGCGTGAGGAAGGCGGGCGCTTCCGACGAATTATCAATTGGGCGAAGCCTCGAAGGAGCGCGACGGGTCGGGCGTAAGATGGCGCGAGCCGCGGTGGCTCGCTCGAGGGGATCGGCCATGCAAGACGACATGACACGCCGCATCGTTGCGGAATTCTTCGGAACGTTCTGGCTTGTGTTCGGCGGATGCGGCGCCGCGGTGCTGTCCGCCGCCTATCCCGAGCTCGGCATCGGCTTCCTCGGCGTCGCGCTCGCCTTCGGCCTGACGGTTCTGTCGATGGCCTACGCCGTCGGCCATATTTCCGGCGGACACTTCAACCCCGCCGTGACGCTCGGGCTCTGGTCGGCGGGCCGCTGCGCCAACGTCCATGTGCTTCCCTATATCGTCGCCCAGACGCTCGGCGCTGTCGCGGCCGCTGGCGCGCTCTATCTCATCGCTTCCGGCAAGGCGGGGTTCGCGCCCGGCGGCTTCGCCTCCAATGGCTATGGCGATCTCAGCCCCGGCAAATACGCGCTGGTCGCCTGCTTCGTGACCGAGGCCGTCACGACCTTCTTCTTCCTGTTCATCATCATCGGCGCGACCTCGAAGGGCGCCGCGAGCGGTTTTGCAGGAATCCCGATCGGCTTCGCGCTCGTGCTGATCCACCTGATCACCATTCCGGTGACCAACACCTCCGTGAATCCCGCGCGCTCCACCGGGCCCGCGATCGTCGCCGGCGGACAGTATCTCGCCCAGCTCTGGCTGTTCTGGGTCGCGCCGATCCTCGGCGCCATGGTCGCGGGCTACCTGACACGCTGGCTCTACCAGGAAGGCAAGATCGTCCAGACGACGATCGTCGAGGAGCGGCGCGTCGCGTAATCACCTCTTGCCCCCGGGGCGGCGTTCAACCGCCCTGCGAAGGCCCGGAGCGCGAGAACTCCGCCTCGATCCAGGCGCGCAGCGCGCGGACAGCGGGGCGGTCAGCCGCGCGCTCGGGGAAGACGAAGTCGTAGCGCCAGCCGTCGAGCTCCGGGCCGAAGGGCTGGACCAGCACGCCCGAGGCGAGCTCGGCCGCGACGAGCTCGAGGCTGAGCAGCGCGACGCCCTGGCCGGCGGACGCGGCGAGGATCGCGCTGTTCTCGTCGTTGAAGGTGAGGCCCGAGCGCGCGTCGCCGAGCGGAACGCCGGCCGTCTCGGCCCAGACGGACCAGCTCGGCGTCGTCGCCGCGCCGGCGATCCGCCAGTCGAAATGGATCAGCGGATGGCGCGCCAGATCCTCGACGCCGGCGAGGCCGAGGCGCGGGCTCGCCACCGGCGCGAAGCGGTCGCGCATCAGCGGCAGGCGGCCGAGCCCGCCGCCGGTTCCGAGGCCGTAGCGGACCGCGGCGTCGGCCTCGCCCGCATGGAGGTCGACGGCCTCGTCCGAGGCGTGAAGGCGAAGGTCCCAGCCCGGATTGATCTCCCGGAAGCGCCGCACGCGCGGCGCCAGCAGCTTGGCTGTGAAGGCGACCGTCGCCGACAGCGTCGCGACCTTTGGCTGCGGCCTGCTGCGGGCGGCCTCGACTGCCGCCGACATTTCCGCGAAGGCCTGCGACAGCGCCGGCGCGAGCGCGGCGCCGGTCTCGGTCAGCGCGACCTGGCGCGGGCGGCGAACGAACAGCGGCCGGCCGAGCGCCTCCTCCAGCTGCCGGATCTGATGGCTGATCGCGGTCGGCGTGACGCCGAGCTCTTCGGCCGCCAGCCGGAAGCTCAGCCGCCGCGCCGCCGCTTCGAAGGCGCGCAGCGCGCCGAGCGGCGGCAGCCGCACGAACGGTCTTTGAGGTGAACCTGATTCATCCATGGCTGAGAACTTTGCGTTTGTCGCGAGGCGGCGCAACCCTCATCTCTTGCGGCGAAGACAGCCGGACATCGTTCGGAAATCAGCATGATTGGAGGCTTACCATGGCCTGGCTCTATCTCGCCGCCGCTGCGGCGTTCGAGGTCGCGTTCGCCCTCGGCATGAAATACTCGCAAGGCTTCACCAAGCTGACGCCCTCGATCCTGACCGCGATCGCGATCGTCGGCGGGCTCGGCTTCCTGTCGCTCGCGCTCCGGGACCTGCCAGTGAGCGTCGCCTACCCGATCTGGACCGCGGTCGGCACGCTCGGAACCGTCCTGTTCGGCTTCGCCCTGCTCGGCGAGGCGCTGACGGCGGCGAAGCTCGTCTCGGCGGCGGCCATCGTCGGCGGCGTCGCCGGCCTCAAGATCGCCGCAAGCTGAGAAGGGCGCGATGACGACTCTGCTCCACATCGACGCCAGCGGCCGATCCAGCCGCTCGATCTCGCGGGACCTGTCGCGCCGCTTCGTCGAGGCGTGGCGCGCGCGCCGTCCCGAGGATCGCGTGCTGCGCCGCGACCTCGTCGAGACCCCGCCGCCGCTGATGAGCGAGGCCTGGATCGCGGCCGCCTTCACGCCGCCCGCCCAGCGCGACGAGGCCATGGGCGCGGCGCTCGCCTGGTCGGACGCGGCGATCGCCGAGCTCGAAGCGGCCGACGTGATCGCGCTCGGCGCGCCGATGTACAATTACGGCATGCCGGCGGCGCTCAAGGCCTGGGTCGACCAGGTGATCCGGGTCGGAAAGACCTTCAGCTTCGACCTGGCGCGCGGCGACGCCCCGATCGAGCCGACGCTGTCGGGCAAGCGCCTCGTGGTGCTGAGCGCGCGCGGCGAGTTCGGTTTCCGCGACGCCGGCCCGAGCGCCGCGCGCAATCATCTTGATCCCCACATCGAGACGATCGCGCCCTATCTCGGCGTCGCGAGCGCGGACATCCACACCATCGCGGTCGAGTATCAGGAGTTCGGCGACGACCGGCACGCGCGCTCGCGGGCGGTGGCGGAAGCCGCCGTCGACGCGCTGGCCGCAAGGCTCGCGGGCGAAGCGGCGCAGAACGGGACGAATTCGGTCCGAGCCGCCTGAACCGTCGTCGTCCCGGCCTTGCGCCGGGACCCATGGCCGCAAACGCTTCGCAATGTTCTGGACTCCCGGAGTTAACGGGCCCCGGCGCTTCGGCCGGGGCGACATCGGCGGATGAGCGGCTCGCTCCGCAACAACCGGCCTCCGCAAGCGACAATCCCGCTGGCCCCGTCTAAAGTGCCGGCGCATGTCCGCTGCCCCGCTCTCCCTCGCCGACGCCCGCGCCGCGCTCGACTGGTATGTCGAGATGGGCGTCGACGTCGCGATCGCGGAGGAGGCGCAGGACCGCTACGCCGAGAGCGCGGCGCGGAAGGCCGCGCCGCCCGCTTCGCTCCCGCCCCGCGCCGAACAGGCCGAGCGGCCTGCGGCCCCTGCGCTGCGTCCGCAACCTTCGGCGGCGGCCCTGCTCGCGACCCCGGCGGAAGGAGCGTGCGCGGCGCGCGAGGCCGCCGCCTCCGCCGCGTCGCTGGAGGAGCTCCGCGCGATCCTCGAGGCGTTCGACGGCTGCGCGCTGAAGACGACGGCGAACCGGCTGGTCTTCGCGGACGGGACGCCCGGCGCGAAGCTGATGCTGATCGGCGAGGCGCCGGGTCGCGAGGAGGATCTGTCGGGGCTGCCTTTCGTCGGACGCTCGGGCCAGCTGCTCGACCGGATGCTGGCGGCGATCGGCCTCGACCGGTCGTCGGCCTACATCGCCAACGTCATCCCGTGGCGCCCCCCCGGAAACCGCACCCCGACCCCGCAGGAGACGGAGACCTGCCTGCCCTTCGTGCGCCGGCAGATCGAGCTCGCCGCGCCCGAGATCGTGGTCGCGCTGGGGGGCGCTGCGGCGCAGAGCCTGTTCCGCGCCAGGGACGGCATCATGAAGCTGCGCGGCCGCTGGCTCGACTTCGACGTCGGCGGTCGCCCGGTCAAGGCGATGGCGACGCTCCACCCCGCCTATCTGCTGCGCAGTCCCGCGCAGAAGGCGCTCGCCTGGCGGGATCTCAAGGCGATCCGCAACGCGCTCGCGGACTGAGCTCGCCGCGTCACCCCATCCTTTTCGGCATGGCTTAACGCCTCAACAGCCTGCAGGGCTGCGTTCGACGCATGCCGGCGATGCCTCTGTGTGCGTTGCAGCATGGCATCTGGCATGCCAAATAACGGTCAACCCAACGCCGCGGTCCCTCCCAAGGCTTCGAACGCAAGGATCTGAACTATGATCTCCGCCACGATTTCCGCCATCTCCGGCTCGTCCTTCGGCGCCTTCTTCGCGCGCGCCTACCAGGAAGTGGAGGCCTTCTTCGAGGAGGCCCTGATCGCGGTCCAGCGCGCCAACAAGGAAGAGCCGTTCGGCCTCTGATCCGAACGCTCTATCCGGCAGTTGAAACGGGGTCGTCCGGTGCGGGACGGCCCCGTTTTTCGTTTGGGCGGTCGTCAGGGGACGACGAACTGGACGAAGAGCTGGCCCGGCTCGTCGATGAAGGGAGAGGCGACGAGACCGTCGCCGAGCCTCGTCATGTCCAGGTCGCGCCGGATCTGCGGCCGCTTCTCGACGACGTCGCCCTTGAGTTTCGCAGCGTCGTCGAAGCTCAGGTATCGGATTTCGGTCCCGCCCACGGCTGCGATCCTCATCAGGAACCCGCCGTCGTCGGTTTCCGTGACGCTGAGGTCATGCGTCGGCACGTTCTTCAGCAGCAGCTTGACCTGGCCGATCCGCTTGCCGTCGGCGGCGAAGCGATGAGCGTAATCGTTGACCGTCCCGTCCCCGTTCCGCGTCTGCTCGATCGCGAGCAGCTGCCCGTTGGTCAGTCCGATCGCGGAGGCCGATCCGTAGACGGTGCTGACGTCTGCGAAGAGCAGGAAGGGACCGGTGGCCGGCCGGCCCTCGCGATTGAAGAGCTGGCCGATCGCGTCGACGCCACTCGCGTCGACCGTCGTGTGGATGCGCGCGAAGCCCGACTTCATCGGAATCGGCGCGCTGGCGGGCTCGAATTCGAGCTCCGGCCGTCCCACGCCGCCGTTCGGCTTGACCGCGGCGCCGTATTGCGAGCCGGTCGCGAAGGAGGTCCAGATCAGCACGCCGCCGCCGCCGCGCAGGCCCGCGGCGTTCATGCTGCTCGCGTCGTCGCCGGTGAGCAGCGTTTTGGGCTTTCCCTTGAGCTTCGACCCGTCGAGAATCTGAGCGACGGCCATCCGCGGCAGCGTCGTCGAGGGATCGAACGAGGCGGACCAGGGCAGGAACTGACGGCCGTCAGCGAGCAGGATCGGCGTCCCCGGATCGGCCGAGCGCGTCCGCTTGCCCTTCAGCGGCCTGTCGTAACGCACCGCCTTTCCGTTCGGCTTGCCCTTCGCGGTGAAGACGCGGGCGAACAGCTGGTCGGAATAGATGTCGGCGTCGGCGTTGGAGCTCCAAATCGCGAGGAAGCCGCCGCCGGCGGCCGGCCCGAGCGCCGCGCCGCGCACGGCTCGCGCGCCCTCGGGAAGAACCTTGATCAGCTTGCCCTTGAGTGAGGTCGCATCCGCCGGCGCAGGCGAGGCGAGAAACGCCGCCGCGACCACCGCGCTCCAAAGCACTTTGCGCATTGTCCGCTCCGATGGCGATCAGCCGGTGGGCGCCGCCCAAGAGCCGCCGCTGTTCAGCCCTAGGGTTCAAGAATGTCGACGAGGAGCTTCTTGGCGTCGACGACATGGCTCGCCGCCACGCGTCCATCGGAGAGCAGGCGGATCTGACCCCTCACGAGGAACTTCGCCGGCTTCGTTTTTGCGATCTTGCCGACGCGCTTCAGCTTGTCGTCGAAGCTGGCGTAGAGCACGAACTTCTTTCCCTCGAAGGCGGGATCGCCGTCGGACGCTGCGATCATGAGGCCCTTGTCGAGCGCGATCGCCGAGATCGTCTGCTGGAAGCCGACGTCTTTCATCAGCGCGACGGTCTTGCCGATCTTCTTGCCCGTGCGCGAGAACAGCTGGCCGGTGATGTCTCCCCGGCCGGCGTCGTCGAGAAAGCGCATGTAGAGCAGCTTGCCGGAGCGGAGGCCGATCAGTCGGTTGGTCCCGAAGCGATCGAGGAAGTCCGTCAGCGGGAACAGCTCGCCCTCCGGCGCGCCCTGCTTGTCGTAGACCTGGGCGAGCAGCTGGAACTTGCTGTCCTCGACGCGCACGCGGACGGCGGCGAAGCCCTCGTCGAGCGCGGCGGCCTGATGAAATCCGTCGCCGTCGTCTCCCGAAAGGTCGATGTCGAGCGGGCCGAGCGTGCCGTCGCGCTTGACCAGCCGCCCCCGGTAGCCGTTCCCGAACAGGTTCTCGGTCACGTAAGCGAGGCCGCGTCCGTCCAGCAGCGGAAGGAGCCCGTCGCCCTGCACGGCGAACGGCGTGTCCTCGAGATGCGCCGGCCCCTTCTGCGGCTTGCCAGCCTTGAAGTACTGCCCGGCGAACTGGTGGTTCGCGCCCTCGGCCCGCGCCTCATAGGCGAGAAGGCTCCGGTTCTTGTCGAGCGGCGTCCCGTTTCTGATGAAGTAGAAGTCCGGGGTCACGCCGTCGATGGGCGCGTCGAAGCGCAGCGGGCCAGTCAGCGGCTTCAGCTTGGCGTCGTAGGACCGCACCAGAAGCTGGCTGACGATCGGCAGCCGGCCGCCGCCGTTCTTGCCCCAGTAGACCCCGAAGCCGCCTTTCGCGTCCTCGATGAGGACGCTATCGAAGACGGTGTTGTCCGGATCTGACTTCGGATTGACCTGTCCGGTCGAGCCGACGATCTCGACGGCGCCGGCCGCTCCGATCCCCGCGAAGCCGGCCCACAGCGCGGCCACGGCCGCGCGCAAAAACCTGCGCATCGATGCGTCCTCCCCCAAGAACGATCAGCTCTTGAAGGGTCGCACGAAACAGCCGGCAAGTAAAAGAAAATGAATGGTGCGTTAACGCGCAGTTCGTTCAAGATGGAGAGGGCGTCATGCCCGGACTTGATCCGGGCATCCATCATGCCGGGCGCGTCCGCGCCCGATGGATCGCCGGGTCAAGCCCGGCGATGACGATCTGGCGCGAGTAATTTGAAATCAAGAGAGCGGCGGCTAAAGCTTCCCGGCGTCGTCCTTCTGCGCCTCCTCGGCGATCTTCTTCAGGCGCTTCAGCGCCCGCTCCAAGAAGCCGGCGACGCGGTCAACCTGCTCGTCGCTCGGGAGGCTGAGCGTCGGGTCCGCCGGCTTGCCCGTGGCGGGATCGCCCGACAGCGCCTTGACCTTCGCTTCCAGAGCGGCGACGCGGGCCTCGAGCGCGGCGATCATCGCGGCGTCCGCCGACCTGCCCTCGGCGGAGGGACGGCAGGCGTAGCCGTCGCCGGACGGCTTGCAGAGCGCGGTCAGTCCGGTCTCGCGATCGAGGCGCAGAAAGCCGCCCTCGATCGGCTTGAGCTCGTAGCGCTCCCCCGCGGCCGGCGACTGCGCCCGCACGGCGCCGGCTGGGCCCAAGACGGCGACGAGGACGGCGGCGAGCGCCGCGGCGGCGAGGAGACAACGTGTCATCAGGCGCCTCCCGGCGTTGGCCGCGCCGGCGCCGAAATCACTCGATCGGCCGGAACGGCGGGCGTCCGCTCGTCAGCATGTGATCGAGCAGGTCGAGCCGATCCTGCCCCCAGAACACCTCGCCGTCGAGCACATAGGAGGGCGAGCCGAACACGTCCGCCCGGATCGCCGCCTCGCCGTTCGCGGCATAGGCCTGCCGGATCGCGTCGGACCGGGCGGCCTCCAGCGTCGCCTCGGGGTCGAAACCCTGCGCCTCGATCAGCTCGGCGAGCGTTTCGCGGGCGGCCATGTCGCGGTCCTCGGCCCAGGCGGCGCGGAAGCCGGCGCCGATGAAGCCCGCAGGGTTCTTGCCGGCCGCGAGCAGCGCGATCACCACGCAGTCGGCGAGCGCCGCGTCGAACGGCCAGAACTTCGGGCGGATCCGGAGCGGCTTGCCGCGCCTGTCGGCCCAGCGCATGAGCTCCACGTCGCGGTAGCGCCGGCGCTGGATGGCGCGCTTGGCGAGCGGCAGGCCGCCGGTTTCGCCGAACAGCGCCGGCAGCGTCACCGGCTTCCAGCCGATCTCGAACTGATGCTTGGCGGCCAGCGCCATCAGCGGGTCGTGCCCGAGATAGGCCCAGGGCGAGATCAGGGAGAAGTAGACGTCGACATGCGAGGGCATCGGCGATCTCCGGGGGTGCGGTTCTGCAAGGCTCTCGGAACGTGTTCGGACAGGATGGTCGCAGAGGCGTGCTGCGTGCTTCGAGACGCCCGCTGACGCGGGCTCCTCAGCACGAGGAAGGTTAGTCGTGTCGGAGCATAAACTCACCTCATGCTGAGGAGCCGTCCAAAAGGACGGCGTCCCGAAGCAAGCAGGGCCTGCGCCGCAAATCGCCCGATCCCGCGAAACGCATGCGCCGGTCCGATTCGCCGCCGCCGTTCCCTCAGCGCGAGACCGGCTGGCGGCGCACGTCGGTGACGAAGCGGTCCTCGCCGCCGGTCCCGAGCGTGCGGGGGAAGATGATGATGAGGTTGTAGCGGGGGGCGTCGCCGAACTCCTTGCGGAGGTCAAAGGAGACGCCGCGCTCGTAGATGCGGCCCTCCTTCAGCGTCTCCAGCGCGTCGAGCATGGCCTGCGGCGGGTCCCAGCCAAGCGAGCGGCAGATCTGGAACAGCAGGTCGCGCGCGACGGTCTTGGCCGGCTCGACCGTCAGCGGGTCGATCAGGTTGAGCTTGATGCGGATGTTGTCGAGCCGGTCGGACTCGAGCCCGCGCATGGACACGAACAGGCTCGACACCTTGGCGTCGTCGCCGTCGATCGGCTTGATCAGGTCCGTCACGCAGTTCCAGCCGCGCATGGGCGGCTGGTGCTTCTGAAACTGCGGGCTCTTCAGCCCAGCCGCCGAGAGCCCCTTGCAGAACGGCTCCGGCCGCATCGGCGTGAAGCGGATGAAGGGCGAGGGCGCGTCGGGCGCGCCGTGGGTGAGCAGGACGACGAGCTCACGCGGCAGCCCGCCGAGCGGGTCGACCGGCGGTTTCGGCGCCGCTTTCGGGGCGGGCGCCGGCGGATAGGCCCAGGGCGGCCGCAGGACGACGACCGCAGCGACGCCGCTCGAGAGCAGGACGCCGGCGAGGAGCGCGGAGATCAGCCGGGCGGAAGGCATGGGCCGAAAGGCATGGGACGCGAGGACGAGGCCCGGGCGGGGGTCAGGAAGCCGGAGGTTAGCGCAGAAGTCGTTACGTGGCCCTTCGCCTGTTCGCCGCGCTCTCAGGATCCCTCCCCTGGGACAGGGGAGGGCAGGGTGG
>JADBEO010000062.1 GCA_031316315.1 Chelatococcus sambhunathii | reverse complement strand
CCCCCACCCTTACCCTCCCCGCAAGGGGGAGGGGGACGGTAGGCGTCGCGTCTCGCCCGAGTTGCTGAATTTCCCGCTGATGACGTTCCCGAATTCGCTCGGGAAGACGGCCAGCCTTACCCAAGGAGAAGCCGAATGATTCCTCTCACCCACCGCCGCCGCCGCGTCGCGGGCCTCGCGCCGTCGCGCGAGCGGCTGCGGCGCCATCACCCCGACTTTTCCAAGATGGAGACGCAAGGGTGGAAGGCGCTCGACGCCGAAGGCAGGCTGCCGGAGACCGGCTGGCGCAAGGAGCAGCAGTGGGCGCTCGACATGGGCCTGCCCGGCGCGGACTCGATCACCGACAAGACGATCCCGACCTTCGCGCGCGGCGAGCTCCCGCACTTCGCCGGCATCAACACCTTCATGAAGGCGCCGTACGTCGAGAACGTGCGGGACGTCGGCAAGTACGACGCCGCCGTGCTCGGCATCCCGTTCGATTCAGGCACCACCTACCGTCCCGGCACGCGCTTCGGACCGCAGGGCGTGCGCCGCATCTCGGCGCTCTACACGCCGTACAATTACGAGATGGGCGTCGATCTCCGCGAGCAGATGACGCTCTGCGACGCGGGCGACGTCTTCACCATCCCCGCGAACCTCGAAAAGAGCTTCGACCAGATCAGCCGCGGCGTTTCCCACGTCGCCTCGTCGGGGGCGCTCCCGGTCATGATCGGCGGCGACCACTCGATCGGTTTCCCCTGCGTGCGCGGGATCGCTGAATGCACGTCGAAGCGCATCGGCATCATCCACTTCGACCGCCACATCGACATCCAGGAGAAGGATCTCGACGAGCGGATGCATACGACGCCGTGGTTCTGGGCGACGAACCTTCCGAACGTCTCGCCGAAGAACCTCGTCCAGCTCGGCATCGGCGGCTGGCAGGTGCCGCGCTACGGCGTCTCGGAGGCGAGAAAGCGCGACACCAACGTGCTGACTATCGAAGACATCGAAAAGCTCGGCCTCGAGAAGACCGCCGAGATCGCGCTGGAGCTCGCCTGGAAGGACGCCGACGCGGTCTACATCTCGTTCGACGTCGACTCGATCGACTGCGGCTTCGTGCCGGGCACCGGCTGGCCCGAGCCGGGCGGCTTCCTGCCGCGCGAGGCGCTTAAGATCCTCGGCCTCGTCACAGCGCCGGGGATCTGCGGGCTGGAGGTCGTCGAGGTCTCGCCGCCCTATGACACCTCCGACATCACCGCGCTGTTCGGCGTCCGCGTCATCGTCGAGGCGCTCGGCTCGATGGTCGCGCACGGCACGCTCGGCAAGCACAAGTCGATCATCGACAAGCCGGTGAGCTTCTGACCATGCATTACGGACACGACCACCATCACGACCACGGCGGCGGCCACTCCCACAGTCACAGCCACGGGCACGGCCACAACCAGCCTGTGGGCAAGACCGTGCAGTGGCAGACCCCGCACCTGCCGCACGGCCACGCGCACGAGCCGGAGGACCCGCGCAAGACTGATCTCGACCTCGTCGAGGCGGCCTTCGTGGAGGCCTTTTCGAGCGCGAGCGACGTGACGAGCTTCCTGCGCGTCGCCGGCGTCCCCTTCGTCGGCGAGGACTCCTCGGGCAAGCGCTTCCACCTGCTGCGCGTCGAGACGGAGGACTTTGTCGACGTCGGCGCGGTCGCGCCGCTGCTCGGCGGGCAGGGCGTGCGCTACGATCCGCTGCCGGCCAAGATGACGTCTCGCCGGCGGCGCCTCGCCTTCGTGTTCCACGACGGCTCGTCTGTGCAACGCCTTGATTTCGCTACCGCCCGGTCGCTGGTCGATCGCACCGAGGCGTCCCAGTTCGAAACCCGCGCCTCCGCGCGCGACGCATGATCTTCGGAGCCAAGTCTATGTCCCTCCGTCTTCTCCGCCCCGCGCTCGGCCTCGCCGCGGCGCTCGTTCCGTCCGTGGCCTTCGCCCATCCCGGCCATGCCGACGCCGTCGGCTTCGTTTCAGGCTTCGGCCATCCCGTGGGCGGCCTTGACCATGTGCTCGCCATGGTTCTGGTGGGCGTCTTCGCCTTCCAGCTCGGCGGCCGCGCGCTCTGGCTCGTTCCGGCCGCCTTCGTCGCCGTAATGGCGGCGGGCGGCGCGCTCGGCATGGCCGGCGTCGAGGTTCCGTTCGTCGAGGCCGGCATCGCGATCTCGATCATCGCGCTCGGCGCGGCGGTGGCCTTCGGCGTCCGAGCGCCGGCGGCCGTCGCCATGGCGATGGTCGGACTGTTCGCGATCTTCCACGGCCACGCCCACAGCGCCGAAGCGCCGGAGACCGCGGCGGGAGCCGCTTACGCGGCCGGCTTCATGCTCGCCACCGCGCTGCTCCACGCGGCTGGCGTCGGCTTCGGCTTCCTGATCGGCAAGGTCAGCGAAACCCGCGGCCCGATCGTGACCCGAGTCGCGGGCGCCGCGGCCGGGCTTGCGGGCGTCGCGATCCTCGTCGGCGCGCTCTGAGGAACGTCTGTTGGCGATGGTCCTCATTCCGGAGTTCGCTCCGGAATGAGGACACTCCGCTTTAAATGTAGTCGAGCGTCTGTCCCGGCCGGCTGTAGCCGTAGACGCGAAAGCCCTCGGCCGTTTCCTCGCCCGGGACATGGATAACCTTTAATTCAGTTCTGACGATTACCCGCTGACTTGGGTCGGAAACTAATATGTCTACATAAATTAGGCTTTTATACTCGATTCCTCGAAAATGATAAAACCATTCTCGATCGGGTTCTGAGTAAAATCCATTTGCGTCCTTGCATCGAAACTGCGGCCTGTTCTCGATGCGATGCATAGACAGTCTAAGCTCATCCCACTTTGTGTCGTTCATCAGCGGATGAAGGTCGGTAATATTAACTTCGTCTGGGTGGTTTGGAATCCATTCCGGAGCTTTCATCGATTAGATCTCCGCTGCGCCCTGCTCCTCGGCCGTCTCGGCGCTCACAAGTCCCGTCGCGAGCGCGAGCCAGACCAGCTGAGCGTCGGTCTCAGCGCCCACCTTCGACTTGATGGCGTAGTGATAGTTCTGGACGGTCTTCGCGCTGAGGTTCAGCAGCGCAGCGATCCGCTCCGTCGTCATGCCCGAGGCGACCAGGCGCAGCACTTCCGTCTCGCGCGGGCCGAGCTCGTTGAGCGCGGCGGCCGGCTTCTCCAGCCGGTCGACGGCGAGTTCTCTGGCGACGTCCTCCGACATGGCGCGCCGCCCGCGGGCCACCTCGCCGACGGCGCGCACCAGTTCCGTCGGCGCGGAGCTCTTGGTGACGTAGCCGAGCGCGCCCGCCTCGAAGGCCTTCATCGCGAAGGTCGCGCCCTGATGCATGGTGAAGACGAGCACGCGCGCGCCGCGGTCCCACTGCCGGATGTGGCGGACCGCCTCGACGCCGCTCGCGCCGGGCAGCGACAGGTCCATCACGACCACGTCCGGGCGCGCGGCCTTGTAGGCGCGATAGGCGGCCGCCGCGTCGTCCGCCTCGGCGACGACGCGATAGCCCGGCTGGCGTTCCAGCAGCCTGCGATAGCCCTCCCGCACGACTGGGTGGTCATCGACCAGCAGGATGTCCAGGCTGGTCATGCCGCGACGGGCAGGGCGGGAGACGCCGCCGCGAGCGGTATGCGCGCCGAGACCCGCACCCCGGCGGCGCCGGCCGCGCGGCCGATCTCGACGTCGCCGCCGAGCGCGCGAACCCGCTCCCGGATGCCCAGAACGCCGCCGCCGGCTCGCGCGGAAACATTGTCCGGATCGCCGCCGCCGTCGTCCTCGACCGACAGCGAGACTGCGTCCACGGCGCCGACGACGCGCAGCCGCACCGCGCTCGGCCGGCCGTGGCGGGCGGCGTTGGTGAGGCACTCCTGCGCGATGCGATAGACGCCGATCGCGACCGGCTCCGGCAGCGCCGCGATCTCGCCCTCAACGTCGAGGCTGTAGCGCGTGCGCGCGGCCCCTTCGCCGGCCCGGCTCCAGCCGGACACCAGTCGCTCGAGGCTCGCCTTGAGGCCGATCTCCTCGATCTCCTGGCTGCGGAGCCGCGCAAGCGCGGATTTCAGCGTCGTCATCATCCGGCTCTGGATACGAGCGATTGCTCTCGCATCCTCGGCGAGGTCGACGCGATCGGCCGGCGCGGCCTGCTCGATCGACGCCGCGAGCGCGGCGGTCGCCGTCAGGCACTGCCCGAACTCGTCGTGCAGGTCGCGTGCGAGGGCGCGACGCTCCTCCTCCTGCACCTGGAACAGGCGCTGCGTCAGCTCCGCGCGCGCCGCGGCGGCTTCGGCGAGGCGGTCCGACAGCTCGTTGACCGCCTCCGCGATGTCGCGGAACTCGAGCGCCCCGGCGGCCTGCAGCCGGGCCGGCTGGCCGCCGGTCCCGATGCGCTTCAGGCCCGTGACGATGGCGCGGGCGGGCGCGAGCGCCTGGCCGATCGTCATGGCCGCGAGCAGCGAGATGGCGGCCGCCATGGCGGCGGCGACGCCGGCCATCAGCACGATCTGCGCCCAGGCCTGCCTCAGCGCCGCGGCCGGAACCGCGAAGGCGGTGATCGTCCCGGCCTCGCGTTCGCGGAAGGTCAGCAGCCGTGAGACCGACTGATGGGGGCTGAACAGAGCGCCGTACAGCTTCTCGAACCAGTCCGGCGCCGGCTGGCCGACGCCCTCCTCCTGCCCGCACATGGTGCGGGCCGGCGCGTTGCCGGGCGCGAAGGTGACGCAGACGCCGGGCGCGACGACCTTCAGCACGGCGACCGTCTGCCATTCCGGGGAGGGCATCAGCAGCTCCTTGCGCATCGAGCCGCGCCAGAGGATCTCGCGCCAGTAGACGGTCGAAAGATCGCGCGCGACGCGGTCGGCGGTCGCGGCCGTCCGGTCCTCGATCTGCCGGTGGGCGTCGACCATCACCCAGCCGACGGCGCAGACGAGACAGACCGCCACCACGGCGACCAGCCGCAGCACCAGCTGAAACAAGAGCCGCATGGCGCTGGCCTCCCTCGTGTTCTTGTTGTCCGAACCATCGCGGGCGCGCGAGGTCTTCGCAAGACGCTAGACGCCGCCTCGGGCAAATTGCCCAGAGACGGAGCTTTGAAAACCTCGCGGCGGACCTGCGCCATTGCGCGGCTCCGCATCGAACATGGGGAAGGAGGGACCATATACGGCTCCGGCCGGAACGCGCCGCCTGAGACGAGAATCTCGCCGAGGAGGACGACCATGAGGATCCTGAAACCCCTGATCGCGGCTTCCGTGCTCATGGTCTCCGGCGGCGCCGTCAGCGCGGCGTCGGTCGAAAAGGTCTGGGAGCTCGACGGGCTGAAGCAGCCTGAGTCGGCGCTCTACGATCCGAGCGGCGACGTGATCTATGTGAGCGAGGTCGGCGGCGACATGCGCGCCAAGGACGGTGACGGCCGCATTACCAAGGTCTCGACCGATGGCAAGATCCTTCAGTCCGGCTGGGCGAGCGGCGGGCTCAACGCGCCGAAGGGCCTCGGAATATCGGGCGGCAAGCTCTACGTCGCCGACATCGACGAACTGGTCGAGATCGACCTCGCGACGGGCAAGGTCGGCCAGCGCTACAAGGTCGACGGCGCGGTGTTCCTCAACGACGTCACGACCGACGGCGCCGGCCGCGTCTACGTCTCCGACACGGCGACCAACACGATTTCGGTGCTGCAGGACGGGCAGGTGAAGACCTGGCTCAAGAACGACCGGCTGAACGGCCCCAACGGCCTCGCGGTCGAGGGCGACGTCATGGTGGTGGGCAGCTTCGGCAAGCCGCCGGCGAACGGGCAGGAGTCCGTGCCGGGCTTCCTGGTCGAGGCGCCGCTGTCCGGCGACTCCACGCGCACGCTCGGCGACGGCTCGCCGGTCGGCGCCATCGACGGCCTCGCGCCGATCGGGAACGGCAAGTACCTCGCGACCGACTATCTCAAGGGCGGCCTGCTCCGGATCGACGCCGGCGGTTCGTTCGAGACGCTCGCGCCGCTGCCGCCCGGCACGGCGGACCTCAGCTGGGATGCGGCGAAGGAGATCGCCTACGTGCCGCAGAACAAGGAAGGCAAGCTGACCGCGTTCCGGGTTCCGTGACCGCTCTGTAGGTAGTCATACGGATCAACAGCTTGCGCGAACCGTCTAAACCGGATGCGTCAGCTTCGGTCGGGCGGGATCCCGCGCATGCGCAGCACACGGACGTCTCGGCGCCGCTTCGCGAGGGTCGGCGGACTCCTCGGCGCGACGAGCCTCGCCGCGTTCGTCTGCGGAGCTGTCGCTGTGCGGGCGGAGGACGACGCTGAGGCCGCGAAGGCGAAGCCGAAAAAGCCCTCGATCGTTTTCGCCGCGGATGACGGCGTGCATGGCCCGGCGATGTGGATCACCGACGGGACGCCTAGCGGCACGAAGTTCCTCGCGGACATCAATCCGGGTCCGGGCCGCGCCGACATCAACCAGATCGCGCGGTTGAAGAAAGGCGTCGTGATCTTCAGCGCGAAGGATTTCGACGCGCCGGCGCCGCATGGCGACGAACTCTGGATCACCGACGGAACGCCCAAAGGCACCAAGCTGCTCAAGGACATCGAGCCGGGTCCGATCGGCTCGAACATCGGCTGGCTCACCCCGGTCGGCGGCGGCAAGGCCATGTTCAAGGCCGACACGACCGTGGAAGGCGGAGAACTCTGGATCACGGACGGCACGTCGAAGGGTACGCGGCTGGTCAAGGACATCTTTCCGGGCCGCTATATCGACCCGCTGGCCGGCGAGAGGGCGAACAGCGGAACGCCCTGGCAGATCACGGCGATCGGGGGCGGCTCTGCGATCTTCCGGGCGCAGGCGGCGATGAACGACACCGAAGCCTGGGTCTCGGACGGGACGCCGGAAGGCACGAAGCTCCTGAAAGCGATCAACCCGACAGGCGGGTCCGGCGCGAGGGATTTCGTCGCGCTCGGCGACGGCCGCACGACGTTCTCTGCGACGGACGGCGCCAATGGCGGCGAGCTCTACGTGACCGACGGGACCACCAGTGGGACCAAGCTCGTCAAGGACATCAATCCAGGCTCTGGCGGCTCCAGCGTCGGAGGTCTGTTCTTCGGCGAGATGGGGCTGCTGAAGAAGGGTCGGATCGTGTTCTCGGCCTTCACGCCGGACAAGGGCGCGGAGCTCTGGACCAGCGACGGCACGGCGAACGGCACGAAGCTCGTCAAGGAGATCGACGACGGGCTGGAGTCGTGGGGCGATCCCGCGAGCTCGGACGTCCAGAACATCGCCGCCATGGGCGACGGCCGGGCGCTGTTCGCCGCCTCGGACGGCGGGCAGAACTTCGAGCTCTGGATCACCGACGGGAAGGGGAAAGGCACGAAGCTGGTCAAGGACATCAATCCGGGCTCGGCGGTCGGCTCCGGTCCGAAAGGCTTCGCGCCGATCGGAAAGGGCCGCTTCCTGTTCGCCGCGACGGACGCTGCGCGTGGCCGCGAGCTCTGGGTGACGGATGGGACGTCGAAGGGCACCAAGCTGGTGAAGGACATCGCGCCGGGCGCCGCCAGCGGCATGGCGTCGACGCCGCGCTTCCTGCCGCTCGGCGACGGCCGCGCGATCTTCGCAGCTGACGACGGCGCGAAAGGCCTCGAGCTGTGGGTGTCGGACGGGGCCGCCAAGGGCACCAAGCTTCTCAAGGACATCAACAAGGGCTCCGGCTCCTCGTCGCCGACGTCGTTCACCTCGCTTGGGGATTGAAGCGCGCTCGCGCGGATGTGCGCCCGCGGCCCACGAAACCGTCTAATGTGACGGTTCCGTGAACTCCGAGTCTCGTCTCGATGACCGTCCGCTGGCGCATCGTCGCCTTCGAAATCGTCACCCTGATCTTCGTCGGCCTGATGATCGTCGTGATGGCGCTGGCGCTGCGCCTCGCCGACGACTTCGTGGCGCGCGTCGACGGCGTGCACCGCCGCTTCGAGGTGATCGCCGAGCTCGACGGCAACGCCAACAACTACGCCGAGCAGATCGCCGAAGTGCTGCTGCTGGGGGCCGAGCAGATGCCGGATTTCCAGCAGGCGCGGGCGGAGATGAAGGAGGCCTTCGACCGGCTGAGAGAGGTGACGCGCGCAGAGGTCTCGACCCTTTCGGGGCTCGACGAGGTGCGGCGCGAGCTCTCCGACATCGAGATCACCAGCCGCATGGAGGAGCTGTACCGGGCCATCGACGGCGCGGCGGAGCGGGTCTTCGCTCTGCAGCGAGAGGGCAAGCAGGCGCAGGCGGTCGAGCTCTTCAGGCGCGACGTCGAGTACAGGCTGTCGAACGACTTCGAGAACCTGCTGGAGGCGGCGCTCGCGGACGAGCGCAGCGAAGTAAGCCGCGAGCTCGCGGAGGTGCGCGAACAGCAGCGCCTCCTGCTGTTCTGGTCGGTCGCTATCGCGCTGCTTGCGGCGCTGTGCGGCGCCGGACTCGGATTCGGCCTGCATCGCTCGATCGTGCGACCCGTGCAGGCGCTGGCCGGCGGCGCTCGCGCGCTCGCCACCGGATCGCTGAGCCATCGCCTCGACGCGAAAGGGTCTGACGAGTTCGCGGCTTTGTCGCGGACGTTCAACGAGATGGCGGCGGCGATCGAGGCGCAACGCGCCGGGCTGATCGCCGCGCAGGACCGTCTCCATTCCGAGGTCGAGGCGCGCACGCGCGAACTGCGCGACGCCAACGCCCGGCTGCGCGACGTCGACGTCCGCCGCGCGCAGTTCCTCGCGGACGTGAGCCACGAACTGCGTACGCCGCTCACCATCCTGCGCGGCGAGGCGGACGTCGCGCTGCGCGGACGCGCGGACGCCGAGGCGTTGCGGGAGGCGTTGCGCGGCGTGCAGGGCCAGGCGGCCGAACTCGGCGCCCTCCTCGATGACCTGTTGGCATTCGCCCGTTCGGACGCCGGAGACCAGCCGCTGGAGCTGTCGCGCGTCAAGGCCGGGGAACTTGTCGCCGCAGCGGCGCAGGAAGGCGAGGTGCTGGCGGCGCCGCGCGAGATCCTGATCGAGACCGAACTCCGGGACGGCGGCGTCGAGCTGGAGCTCGATCCGCGGCGAATCAAGCAGGCGCTGGTGATCGGGCTTGATAACGCGGTCAAGCATTCGCCGCCGGGAGGGAGGATCCGGCTTTCGACCCGCGCGGACCCATCCAGCCTGTCGATCTCGATTTCGGACGAAGGAAGCGGCGTGTCGGAGACCGACAAGGCGCGGGTCTTCGACCGATTCTATCGCGGCGAGGCGGACGGCAGAACCGCGCAAGGCCTCGGCATCGGACTGGCGATAGCCAAGGAAATCGTCGAGCGTCACAACGGGAGCATCGCGCTCGAAAACAGTCGGTCCGGTGGCGCGGTGCTCACCATCGATCTGCCGCTCGGACCGATGGAGTCCGTATGAACATCCTGATCGTCGAGGACGACCGCCGCATCGCGTCTTTCCTCAGCCGGGGCCTCGCTGCCGAAGGCTATCAGGTGACGGTCGCCGAGGATGGCCGCGACGGGCTGGAGCACATCCGCCAGGGCGGCTTCGACCTCGTCATCCTCGATCGCATGCTGCCTTATGTGAACGGGCTGGAGGTCTGCCGCATCGTCCGCGAGGAGCGACGACCGGTGCTGATCCTGATGCTGACCGCCAAGGACGGCATCCAGGACAAGGTGGAGGGGCTGAAGGGCGGCGCGGACGACTATCTCACCAAGCCCTTCGCCTTCGACGAACTGCTCGCCCGGCTGGTCGCGCTCAAGCGCCGGCGCAGCAGCCAGGAAGACCCGAGCGTCCTCGTCGTCGGCGCGCTCTCGCTCGATCCGGCTTCGCGCCGGGTCGTCTGCGAAGGGCGCGACGTCAGCCTCACGGTGCGGGAGTTCGAGCTGCTGCGCTACCTCATGGCCAACGCGGGCAAGGTGGTGAGCCGGCAGCGCCTCCTGAACAGCGTGTGGGAATACGGCTTCGATCCGGGGACCAAGATCGTGGACGTCTACATTCGTTACCTGCGCAAGAAGCTTTCGGACGAGGGCGCCTCGATCATCCAGACCGTGCGCGGCGTCGGCTACATGATCCCGGCCGGTTGAGCGGCGGCGCCGTTTCGCCCAAATGCTCTCTCCGAATTCTAACCCGCCGCTCAACCCGGTCTAAACGGCCAGATCTAGTTGTGTCCCGAGAGGCTCGGCGCGCCATGCGGCGGGCGACCGGAGGATGACAAGATGGCGACGATCAAGGGCGACAAGTTCAACAACGACCTCGAGGGCCGCAACGGCGCGGACCTGATCCTCGGCAAGGGCGGCAACGACGAGCTTGACGGCAACGGCGGCAACGACACGCTCGAGGGCGGCAAGGGCAACGACGAACTCGACGGCGACCGCGGCAACGACGTGCTCAAGGGCGGCGCCGGCCGCGACGAACTCGACGGCGGCGTCGGCAACGACATCCTGACCGGCGGCAAGGGCGACGACGTCTTCAACTTCGACAACAACGACGGCAAGGACGTCATCACCGACTTCGGCGGCGGCGACCGCATCTCCTTCGACATCGACAATCTGGTCTTCGAGGACCTGAACTTCGCCTCCAAGGGCGGCGACACCGTCATCACCTGGGACGGCGGCGGGTCGAACTCGATCACGCTGGAAGGCGTCGACGCCGCCTCGCTGTCGCGCGGCGACTTCGTGTTCGACGACTGACGTCGGCCTGTCCCCTCCCCGTTGCGGAGGAGGAGGACGCACGTTCGCCGATCTGCGCGCCGGCTTGGCGGTCGGGAGAGAAAATCCCGGCGCCTGAGCCGTCGCGCAACTGCGACGCCCGACGTCCGAGGTGGATGGTCCGGTCAGGCCGGACCATGACGGCGGTTCAAGCCGATCGGACTGCGCCTTAGGCGATGAAAAATCGCATCATCTCTGCCGATGCGTCCGGACCGGTCGGATCGACATAGGATCCGCCGGGCCGGCCTCCCGACCAGGCGTGTCCGGCTCCGTCGATCAGCCACTGTTCGATCATCGCCTCGCCTTCCGGATTGGCGACCACCGTTCGGGTATATCCGCGGCGCCCGGCCTGTCCCGCCACTGAACGGGCGGAGATCGATGCCGCGTCCGGCGTGGCGTCCTCGACGATCCGTTCGGCGTTGGAGAGGTGGACGGTCCGGTCGGCCGTCCCGTGAAAGACGATCGTCCGCATGGCTCGAGGCGCGTCGCTCCTTTTGCGCGGGACGCTTCCGTGGCCTCGCATTGTGGCGAAGGCGGACGGCATGTCGTGCGCGGCGTGGGTCGGAAGGCCGGAATGGACGCCGACGCCCGCATAGAGGTCCGGATAGGTCTCGCCCATCACCGCCGCCATCGCGCCGCCAGCCGACAGCCCGGCCACGAAGACGCGGGCGGGGTCGATGCCGAACTCGGCGACGAGTTTTCGCGTCAGCCCCGCGATGATCGCCGGCTCGCCGGCGTCGCGGCGCTGATTTTCGGGGCTGAACCAGTTCCAGCAGGAGGAGGCGTTGTGGGAGCTGGTCTGGGCGGGGTAGGCGACCGCAAAGCCATGCGTTTCGGCGATCGCGTTCATGCCCGTGCCGAGCGCGAAATCGTCAGGATTCTGTGTGCAGCCATGCAGCATCACGAGCAGTCCCCGCGGACGCTCAGGAGCGGATGACGGCACGTAGAGCTTGAAGGACCGGCCGCCGGCGGCGCAGTCGAACCTCCGCGCCTCGAAACGCGCGCCTTCGGGCGGTGGGGGAGCCGCCCGGCCCTGCAGTCCCCCGGAGACAGCGCCCGGAAGTCCGGCGAACGCGTCGAGGTTCAGACGGCCCTCCTTCAGCGTGCGGAGGGTCTCGCCGAGAGGCCGCCGCACGCGCGGGGGACGCGAGGCCCCCGCGGAGGCGTCCGCGGCCTCGTCGCGTAATGTCGAAGACGGCGAATCGAGACGCGGCGCCGTCCCGTCGGTCCCGGCCTCCGCCGCTCCCGGACGGCCGTTCAAAGCCTGTTGGATCAGCCTCGTTGCCTCGACGAGGTTTTGGGCGCGCGTCTGCTCCGACGCCCGGCGCATCGCCGTGGCGAACTCGATGTTCATGAAGAGGATCCTTGTTGTGGGCGTGCCGCCCTAATGGATGCGTCCGGCCAGCGCGGCCTTGATCTCGGCGCTGGCCTGGAGCGCGCCGAGGACGGTGATTGAGCCGATCGTCGCGAGCGCGAGCTCCGGCGTCACGTCGGACGCAATCCGCGCAAGTCCGACGACCTTGATGTGAAGCGTCTCCCCCGCCGAACGAACGGCTTCGAGGTCAGCCCGGTCATAATCGCGCAATCCGAGTTCGAGCGTGTGCCGGGCGATCGATTGAGCGACGACGTCGCCATGTGCGCCAAGCTGGTTGCGGATGGCGGTTCGGATGAAATCCGCGCGGTTCGAATAGAACCCTTCCTGTACGAGCAGGTCCACGCGGCCGAGGTCGACATAGCCCAGATTGACCGTGATCTTCTCGGTTTCTCCGCCTCTCTCGCGAACCAGTTGAACTGCGCTCATCCGGTTTCTCCATCCCACTGGATGTCAGTTGGATGGCGTGCGGATGTTTTGCAAGCCTGTTCAGCGCATAGTTTGCGAGATTCCAGCGCCAGGGATCGACGAGAGGCCGCGCTCCTGCCCTAGATCGCCTCGATCTCCGCGATCAGGCTGTCGCCGATCTCGATCCCCTCGGCCTCGGCCTTGGCGCGGGCGGCGAGGCGGCGGGCGCCTGGAAGGCGCGCGCCTTCCTCCGCCTCGACGGCCTCCGCCATCACAGCGAAGCGCTCATGCCCGTTCGCGGAGAAGGCGGCTGGATCGATCGCGAGGATGAACTGGCCGGCGTCGGGCGGGCCGCCGACGTCGTCGAGGAAGGACGTCATCTCGAAGGCGTAGCCGCCGCCGGTCAGACCCGCGGCGAGCAGCTCCACCATCAGCGCAAGCGCGACGCCCTTGGCGCCGCCCATCGGCGCCATCAGCCCGCCGAGCGCGGCCTCCGGATCCGTGGTCGGCCGCCCTCCCGCGTCGAAGGCCCAGTCGTCCGGGATCGTCTCGCCGCGCTGGCGCGCCGCCAGGATGTTGCCGCGCGCGACCTTCGAGAGCGACATGTCGATGACGATCGGCGCGCGGCCGGGCAGGGGGCAGGCGAAGGCGATCGGGTCGGTCCCGTAGAGCGGGCGCTTCGCGCCCCAGGGCGCCATCGAGGCCGGCGCGTTGGCGAACATCAGCGCGACCAGCCCGGCCTCGGCCAGCGCCTCGACCGGCCGCCCAGCCGCGCCGCAATGATGCGAGCGCCGGATGGCGGCGGCGGCGACGCCGGTTTCGCGCGCGACGGCCGGCAGGGCGTCCGTCACGAGATCAATGGCGGGATAGGCGAAGCCGTGGCCGGCGTCGGCCACGAGCGCGGCCGGCGCGCTCCGCTTGATCGTGGCGCGGGCGTGGCCGAGCACCTTTCCGCTTTTCACCTGCGCGGCATAGATCGGCGTGCGCGTCAGGCCGTGGCCCTTCAGCCCGTCCGCCTCGGCGCCGACGAGAGCGCGCGCCGTGCTGGCGGCGTTCTCGGGCGCCGTTCCGCTTCGGATCAGCGCGCCGGCGACGAGCTCATGGGCTTGGACGAGCGAAAGGCGTGTCATGGCGCGGGGTTAAGCCACGCGATTGGCGTTGCGGTCAAACGGGGACATAGTCATTGGCGGCGATCACGGACGCTTGAACGGGAGCTCGGCGATGCAGACGGCGGCGCTTCTCAACGCACCGGACGAAAACGTCGCCGACGCGCCGTTGGAGCCGTCGCCCGAACGCGGCGTCGTCGCCGCGAGCGTCTATGCCGGCGGAAAGCGGCTCAGCGGCGTCGCGATCGAGGAGGCGGGGAGATGGTCGCGAGAGCCCGGCCATTTCGTCTGGATCGGCCTGCTGGAGCCAAGCGAGGAGCTTCTCCGCCGCGTTCAGCTTCAGTTCGGCCTGCACGACCTCGCCATCGAGGACGCAGCGCAGGCGCATCAGGCGCCCAAGCTCGAGCAGTATGGCGAGGACGCCTTCATCGTCGCCCGCACCGCCCAGATGGTCGGCGACCGCATCGGCTTCGGCGAGACCCACCTGTTCGTCGGCAAGGGCCACGTCGTCTCGGTGCGGCACGGTCCGTCGACCTCCTACGGCTCCGTCCGGCAGCGCTGCGAAAGCTGCCGGGTCGTGCTGTCGCGCGGCGAGCACTACATCCTCTACGCCATCCTCGACTTCATCGTGGACCAGTACTTTCCGGTGCTCCAGGCGGTGCGCGCCGAGGTCGACGAGATCGAGGACCAGGTCTTCGGCGAGCGATGCGAGGGCGTCGATGTCAAACGCCTCTATATGCTGCGCCGCGACCTGCTGCGCCTCAGGAACGCGGCGCTGCCGCTCGCCGACGTCTGCGTGCGGCTGCAGCACGCCGAAGTTATCGAGCTCGACGCCCCGATGCGCCAGCTGTTCCGCGACGTCGGCGACAAGCTGAGGCGGGTACAGGAGGACATCGACTCGCTGCGCGAGCTGCTCGCCTTCATCTTCGAGGCGAGCCTGATGACCGGGCAGGCGGAGCAGACAGCCGTCGCGCGCAAGCTCACCGCCTGGGCGGCGATTCTGGCCGTGCCGACCGCGATCGCCGGCATCTACGGCATGAATTTCGAGCATATGCCGGAGCTGAAGAGCGAGGACGGCTACTACGTCGTGCTCGGCGCGATGGTGATGATCTGCGCCACGCTGTTCTTCGCTTTCCGGCGGTCGAAATGGCTGTGATCGGTCGGATTTCGTCGATCGATGCGCGGCTGCAAGCGGCTGACCGCATCCGCCCCATGGACGCGAGCCTCCGGCGCGCCTAAGTCCGCCGCGCCATGGCTCCGATCATCTCCATCAAAAATCTCTCCAAGACCTACGCCACCGGCTTCCAGGCTCTGAAGACCGTCGATCTCGATATCGAGAAAGGCGAGATCTTCGCGCTGCTGGGGCCGAACGGGGCGGGGAAGACGACGCTGATCTCGATCGTCTGCGGCATCGTCACGCCGAGCACCGGGACAGTCACCGTTGACGGCCACGACATCCAGAGCGACTTCCGCGCCGCGCGCGCGATGATCGGGCTGGTGCCGCAGGAGCTCACCACCGACCATTTCGAGAGCGTGTGGTCCACGGTGAGCTTCTCCCGCGGCCTGTTCGGCAGGAGGCGCGACGACGCCTTCGTCGAGAAGACGCTGCGCGACCTGTCCCTCTGGGACAAGCGGGACAGCAAGATTCTCACCCTGTCCGGCGGCATGAAGCGGCGCGTGCTGATCGCCAAGGCGCTCGCGCACGAGCCGCGGGTGCTGTTCCTCGACGAGCCCACCGCCGGAGTCGACGTCGAGCTGCGCCGCGACATGTGGGCGATGGTGCGCTCGCTGCGCGAGACCGGCGTCACCGTGATCCTGACCACCCATTACATCGAGGAAGCCGAAGAGATGGCCGACCGCATCGGCGTCATCTCCAAGGGCGAGCTGATCCTCGTGCAGGAGAAGGCCGAGCTGATGACCAAGCTCGGCCGCAAGGAGCTGACGCTGTCGCTGCAGGAGCCGCTCTCCGAGATCCCGGCCTCGCTCAACGGCAGGCTCGCTCTCGCCAATGACGGCCACGAACTGGTCTATGCCTATGACGGGCACGGCGACGACACCGGCATTCCCCGCCTGCTCGCCGACCTCTCGGCCGCCGGCGTCAACTTCAAGGACCTCCGGACCAAGCAGAGCTCGCTCGAAGAGATTTTCGTCGGCCTGGTGAGCGAGCGCAAATGATCGTCAATCACCGCGCAGTCGGCGCGATCTACCGTTTCGAGATGGCGCGCGCCTGGCGCACCGTCATGCAGAGCGTGATCTCGCCCGTGATCTCGACCTCGCTCTATTTCGTGGTGTTCGGCGCCGCGATCGGCAGCCGAATCCAGTCGATCGAGGGCGTGACCTACGGCGCCTACATCGTGCCGGGCCTGATCATGCTGACCCTGCTGACCCAGTCGATCTCGAACGCCTCCTTCGGCATCTACTTCCCGCGCTTCGCCGGCACGATCTTCGAGCTGCTGTCGGCGCCGGTATCGTTTCTCGAGATTGTCGTCGCCTATGTCGGCGCGGCGGCGACCAAGTCGATCCTCATCGGCCTGATCATGCTGGCCACCGCCTCGCTGTTCGTGCCCCTCCACATCGAGCATCCGGTCTGGATGATCGCCTTCCTGCTGTTGACGGCGATTACCTTTTCGCTGTTCGGCTTCATCATCGGCATCTGGGCCGACGGCTTCGAGAAGCTGCAGCTGGTGCCGCTGCTGATCGTGACGCCGCTCACCTTCCTCGGCGGCGCGTTCTACTCGATCGACATGCTGCCGCCGTTCTGGCGGGGCGTCTCGCTGTTCAACCCGGTCGTCTATCTGGTCTCGGGCTTCCGCTGGTCGTTCTTCGGCCAGTCAGACGTCAGCATCGGCGTCAGTCTCGCCATGACGGCGCTGTTCCTCGCGCTGTGCCTCACCGGCGTCTGGTGGATCTTCAAGACGGGATACCGGCTGAAGGCTTGAGCCGCTTGATCCCTCCCCCGAAGAGGGTAGGGTGGCCCCGGCGCAGCCGGGGTCGGGTCGGGTCGCCGGCCGTGGGCTCGATGGCCGATCCCGGCGCTCATTCCTGAACGATCCCCACCCTTACCCTCCCCTTTGCAAGGGGAGG
>JADBEO010000061.1 GCA_031316315.1 Chelatococcus sambhunathii | reverse complement strand
ACCCTGCCCTCCCCTTTTGCAAGGAGAGGGATCGCGCCAAGCTGACAAACTCGCAGATCCGCCCCTTGCAAAGGGACCAGTCGCGGTTCAGCCGAGCGAGGCCTCGAAGTTGATCTTGGCGTTCAGCACCTTGGAGACCGGGCAGCCTTCCTTGGCCTTGGTCGCGATCTCCTTGAACTTGGCCTCGTCGATTCCCGGGACCTGTCCGACGACCTTGAGGTCGATGGTGGTGATGGAGAAGCCGCCGCCCTGCTGTTCGATCGTGACCATGGAGGTCGCGCTGAGCTCGTCCGGCGTAAAGCCCTCCTGGCCGAGCATGAGCGACAGCGCCATCGAGAAGCACGAGGCGTGCGCCGCGCCGATGAGCTCTTCCGGATTGGTGCCCTTCTCGTCGCCGAAGCGCTTCGAGAACGAATAGGGCAGCGCGTCGAGCGCGCCGCTCTCGGTCGAGACCGTGCCGCCGCCTTCCTTGATCGGGCCCTTCCAGACGGCGCTGCCGGTGCGCTTCATGGCGTCTCTCCTTGGTCGAGGCGGGGGCGGCCGCGCGCGGCGTCCGCGACGGTGAGCGAGATAGGGCGAGGCCGCGCCGTCGTCAGGCGCCGCACCAAAGAATCGCGCGAACCGATCGGCTCAGGCCGGTTCCGGGGCGGCGCGCATATGGGCGAGCGAGTCCTCGGCGAGCGCCTTCGCCTTGGCGAGCTTGCGCGCGGCGAGCGCCGCGTTGACCTCGCCGCCGAGGATGAAGAGGGCGGCGCTGGCGTTGAGGAACACGATCGCGGTCATGACGCCGGCGAGGCCCGCATAGGTGGAGGCGTAGTTCGCGAAATGGGAGAGATAGACGGAGAACAACGTCGCCCCGAGCAGCCACACGACGATGGTGAAGGCGACGCCGGGCATCACCGACCGGATCGATCGCCGGCCGCCTGGAAGCCATAGATGCGCGGCGGTCAGCGCGACTCCGAGCACGACGACGGTCAGGCCGTAGCGCAGGAGATCGCTCAGCAGCTCGAAGGCGGCGAGCTGGCTCGCCACCTGCCCCGGCACGATCGACAGAGCGAGCTTCCACATCACCGGCCAGAGCACGATGAGGAGCGCCACCGCCACCAGCCCGAAGGCGCCGAGAACCACGAACCACATGCTCTGCAGCCGCGCCAGCCAGAACGGCTTCGAGGTCGGAGAGTCGTAGGCGCGGCCGAGCGCGATCCGAAGCGATTCGACGGCCGAGGACGTGACCCACAGCGTCAGCAGCACGCCGATCGTCAGCACGCCGCCGCGCGGCGTCGTCAGTACCTTGTCGACCTCGCCGGCGAGCGGCCCGGCGACGCCCGGCGGCCAGGTGTCGAAGATGAGGTGGACGATCGAGGCGGAGGCCTGACCCGCGCCGAGGAACGCCGCGAGCGCCGTCACGAAGATCAGAAACGGGAAGATCGCGAGCAGCGCGGACATGGCGACATGAGCCGCGATCGCCCAGCCGTAATGCGCTTCGAAACGGCGCAGAACGTCCCAGGTGATCGGCAGCAGGCGTCGGACGAGGTCGCGAGGACGCGAGATCATGTGGCGAAAAGGTAGCGCGATAATGGCGCGGGAGGAGTCCCCGGCCTGCCCGTATTACGGGGCCAAATCGCCGCGCGCGATCGCATCCGGTTAAGCGGGCATCACGGATTGTGGCTTGAGAATTCGGCCCGGCGACGCCTTTAGTCGCGGCCGGCGCGTTCCGCGCCAAGGCGCCTTCATGTCCGCATTCCTGATGCCCGCCGTCTTCGTGGTGATCTGGTCGACCGGCTGGATCGTCGCGAAATACGCCGCGCCGCACGCCGATCCTCTCGCCTTCCTGACGCTGCGCTACGTCGGGGCGGTCGCCGTGCTCGCGCCGATGGCGATCCTGTCGGGGGCGCGCTGGCCGCGCAGCGGGCGGGACTGGGCGGCGGCCGCCGTCAATGGCGCGCTGCTGCATGGCCTTTATCTCGGCGGCGTGTGGTGGGCGATCTCCCATGGGGTTCCGGCCGGGGTCTCGGCGCTCATCGCGGCGCTGCAGCCGCTGTTCACGGCGCTCGCGGCCGGGCCGCTGGTGGGCGAACGGCTCGGCGCGCGCCGTTGGCTCGGCATCGCGGTCGGCTTCGTCGGCGTCGCGGCCGTGGTCGCCCCGAAGCTCTCTGGCGCCGGGGCGATCGCCGGCGCGGCGCTGCCGATCGCGGTCAACGTGCTCGCCATGGTCGCGGTGACGGCGGCGACTCTTCACCAGAAGCGGTCGCTCGCCGGCGCCGATCCGCGCATGCTCGCCATCGGGCAGTATGTCGGCGCGCTGGTCGTGACCGCGCCGGTCGTCGCGCTGCTCGGCGAATGGCGCTTCGACGCCACCTTGCCGGCCTTCGGCGCGCTCGCCTGGTCCGTCGTCGTGCTCTCCGTGATCGCGATCCTGCTGATGCTGGTGATGATCGAGCGCGGCGAGGTGTCGCGAGTGGCGGCGCTGATCTACCTCGTGCCGCCGGTCGCCGCAGTGCAGGCCTATCTGTTGTTCGGCGAGACGCTGAGCACCGTGCAGCTGATCGGGATGGCGCTGGCGGCGCTCGGCGTCGCTCTCGCGGGCGGCGGGTCGCCGCCGGCTGCGTCCGCCGAAGGGTGCATTGCGGCGAGGCCGCCCGATGGGGAGGATGAAACCAAGACGCCCAGACGGCCAGCCTGACCCGGCGGTTCCTCCCGCCGGACGAGGATCGTGGCCGTCCGCGCCATTCCGGAGACGATCCTCATGACCGCCCAAGCCGCAGCCGCCGCCACGACTGAGTCGCCGGCGGGCCGCCTTCAGGCCGTGCTTCCCGCGCTCGACACGCTGCTCGCCGAGGCGACCGCGGCGGTGCGCGCCAAGGTGGTGAAGGACGGGAAGATCGACTCGGCGGCGCTCGACCGCGAGCAGCGCGCTGGACACGGCCTCGCCTGGTTCGCGACCTATCGCATGGCGCTGCGCGAGCTCAGCCACTGGGGAGACCGGCTCGCGGCCGAGGGCCGCTACGGTGAGATCGAGGAGGCGATCCTCAGGGTCGGCGCGGCGGAATATCTCGCGCAACTGATCGGCGGCGTGCCGATGAACCAGGGCGAGATCGTGCGTGCGCAGGACCTCGGCCTGAAGCCCGGCCGCCCGGCCGAGATCCTGGGCGAGGCCGCGGCCGAGCTCATCGCCGACGGCGGTTCTCCGGAAGCGCGGGCGACGCTCGTCGCCCTCATCCGCAAGGCGGACGGCCGCTTCGGCTACGGCGACCCCGCGCTCGACGAGACGCTGGTGCAGTTCCGCGACGAAATGCGCCGCTTCGCCGAGGACGAGGTCACCCCCTACGCCCACGCCTGGCACCAGGCCAATGCTTACATCCCGCTCGAGACCATCCAGAAACTCGCCGATCTCGGCGTCTTCGGCCTCACCATTCCGGAGGAGTTCGGCGGACTCGGCATGGGCAAGGAGGCGATGTGCGTCGTCTCCGAGGAGCTCAGTCGCGCCTATATCGGCGTCGGTTCGCTCGGCACCCGCTCCGAGATCGCGGCCGAGCTGATCCTCGGCGGCGGCACCGAGGAGCAGAAGCAGAAATATCTGCCGAAGCTCGCCGACGGCTCGATCCTGCCGACCGCGGTCTTCACCGAGCCGAACACCGGCTCGGACCTCGCCAGCCTCAAGACCCGCGCGGCGCGCGAGGGCGACGTCTACAAGGTCAACGGCGCCAAGACGTGGATCACCCATCCGGTGCGCGCCGACCTGATGACGGTGCTGGTGCGCACCGACCCGAACGAGCCTGGCCACCGGGGCCTCTCCATGCTGCTCGCGGAGAAGCCGCGCGGCACCGACGAGGATCCGTTCCCTGCCAAGGGCATGTCGGGCGGCGAGATCGAGGTTTTGGGCTATCGCGGCATGAAGGAGTACGAGATCTCCTTCGATGGTTTTGAAGTCCCGGCGGAAAACCTGCTCGGCGGGGTCGAGGGGCAGGGCTTCAAGCAGCTGATGAAGACCTTCGAGAGCGCCCGCATCCAGACCGCGGCGCGCGCCGTCGGCGTCGCCCAGTCGGCGCTCGACATCGGCCTGCGCTACGCCGAGGAGCGCATCCAGTTCAAGAAGCCGCTCGCCGACTTCCCGCGCGTCGCCGACAAGATCGCCATGATGGCGGTCGAGGTCCAGATCGCCCGCCAGATCACATATTTCGCGGCCCGCGAGAAGGATCAGGACATCCGCTGCGACCTCGAGGCCGGCATGGCGAAGCTGCTCGCCGCCCGCGTGGCGTGGGCCGCCGCCGACAACGCGCTGCAGATCCACGGCGGCAACGGCTTCGCGCTCGAGTACCAGATCTCCCGCGT
This sequence comes from Chelatococcus sambhunathii, assembly GCA_031316315.1. Classification (GTDB taxonomy): domain Bacteria; phylum Pseudomonadota; class Alphaproteobacteria; order Rhizobiales; family Methylopilaceae; genus Methylopila. The sequence goes on along the minus strand of JADBEO010000061.1, from coordinate 12,423 downwards.
GCTCTGCGACAGCCGCATCCTCAACATCTTCGAAGGCGCGGCCGAGATCCAGGCGCATGTGATCGCGCGGCGGCTGCTCGAGGCCGGGGCGTAACGCCCTTGGTCCGCGACGTCCCCGCCGCGCGAAGGACGGGCGACGTCGCTGTGAGGCAGGCCGCCGGCGCGTTCGGCGCGCTCGGGCTTCTCGCCATCGGCGCCGCAGCGATCGGAGCGGTCGCCATCGGCCGGCTCTCGGTCCGGCGCGCGCATATCGGCTCGCTGAAGGTTGACCGTCTGATCATCGGCGCCGTCCGTCGCGGCGACGGGGAGGCCTGACGCCCCGCCGGCTCCTCGCGGCGTCAATCCGAACGTCCGCCCGCCTTACCCGCCCGTAACTTGCGGCGGCGGCGCGGCGCGTCTAACGCTCGCGCGCCTCGAACTCACGAAAGCGGCGCGCGATGTTCCAGTCCTTCTTCCCGAACCCGATCAAGCTCTTCTTCGGATCGGTGGCGCTGTGGGGCGCGATTGCGATTGGGACCTGGTACGCAGGCGGCTCGCAGTGGGGACGCGCGATCGGACTGGTCTATCCGGAGCCGGGGTCGCCGCCGCTGATCGGGCCCGAGGTCTTCGTCAGCGGACTGTTCGTCTGGTTCTACATCTACTACGCCGCCGCGGTCGCGATCTTCGCGAGCGCCTGGATGATCCTTCGTCCGCACCCGTGGCAGGCGTGGTCGATCCTCGGCTCGGCCTTCATCCTCTTCGTCACTTATTTTCAGGTTCAGGTCTCGGTCGCGCTCAATGACTGGTACGGCCCGTTCTACGACCTGCTCCAGACCGCCATGGCGAAGTCGCGCCCGGTGACCGCCTGGGAGTTCTACGCATATCTGATCTCGGTCAGCGGCATTCTCGCGATCTACATCGCGGTCTACGTGTCCGTCCGGTTTTTCGTCAGCCACTACATCTTCCGCTGGCGCACCGCGATGAACGATTTCTACATGAGCCATTGGCCGCGGCTCCGGCACATCGAGGGCGCCTCGCAGCGCGTGCAGGACGACACGATGCGTTTCGCCACCATCACCGAGGGGCTCGGCGTCTCGTTCGTCGACGCGGTGATGACGCTGATCGCCTTCCTGCCGGTGCTCGTGAAGCTCTCGGCGCCGATCACCGAGGTGCCGCTTCTCGGCTCCGTGCCGCACCCGCTCGTGACGATCGCACTGCTCTGGTCGATCTTCGGGACGGGGTTCCTCGCGATCGTCGGCATCAAGCTGCCGGGGCTCCACTTCCGCAACCAGCGCGTCGAGGCCGCCTATCGTAAGGAACTGGTCTATGGCGAGGATCACGCCGACCGCGCCCAGCCGCCGACGGTCAAGGAGCTGTTCGATCTGGTGCGCAAGAACTACTTCCGGCTCTATTTCCACTACGCCTACTTCAACGTCGCCCGCAGCGCCTATCTGCAGACGGACAACATCTTTCCCTATTTCGTGCTCGTGCCCGCGATCGTCGCCGGCAAGATCACGCTCGGACCGTTCCAGCAGATCCTCAACGCCTTCGGGCAGGTGCGGGACTCGTTCCAGTTCCTCGTCAATTCCTGGACGACGATTGTCGAGCTGCTGTCGATCTTCAAACGTCTGCGCGGGTTCGAGGCGGTGATCTACGGGGCGGAGCCGCCCAAGCAGGACCAGGAAGAGCCCGAAGCCGAAGTCACGGCCGAAGGCGTTTCGGTCTGACGGTGCGGTTGTCGCAGGATCGGGCGTTCAGCGCTCAACCCTCCCTCATGCTGAGGAGCCGGCCCTTAGGCTGGCGTCTCGAAGACGGCGGCGAGAGCGGGACGGCCGCGCACAGCCGCCAGTGCGTGCTTCGAGACGCGCGCATCGGCGCGCTTCTCAGCACGAGGGGCGTGGAGGGAAGTGGAGAAGATGAGGCGCAAGCGCCTGACCGCGCCCTCCCGTCATGCCTGGCAGCGCGGGTATTCACGACTTTCCGAGATCGTGGAGCTCGACGCCCAAGCCGTGGATACCCGGCTTCGCCGCGCATGACGGCGGCGGATCCGGAGCGGGCATGGAAGTACATATCGGAATATTTTCCTTAACATTCGCGCCGGACTGATATCAGGTGGAAAGGTCCCTTCCCGTCGTGGAAGGCGTGTCCGGACCAGCCGGCCATGCGGGGAGGGAGCGGCGCCTGCGCCCGGAAGCACCGGAGCTTCCGGTCCCGGGACGGCGGTCTGCGGCGCCGGGCATGTGACGCGGGGGATCTTCGGGTTCATCGAGGATCGCCCGGCGTGAATCGGCCGGCCGCCCTGCATTACGACGGGGCCGCCCTTGAATGGGCCGTAACGCGGCGGGACTCGTCCGGACCCTCGGGTAGCCCCGAGGCCCACAGGTGGCCCGTCGCCGGAGCGCGGACCCCGGTAGACGACGAGAAACCGCCGCGCGGGACGCCGGGCGACCGGATATCGGAATACGGAACGAGCGGTGGCCCGACGTCCCGCGCCTTCTCATCCTGCGCTGTCTGACAGGGCGAGCGACGACGCGGCCGGGGCGGAAGCCCACGGCGGATGGGGCGCGCCCGCCCCTTGTCCCGGCCTCGAGGCCGGGACAAGAAGGGGCGCCGCCATCTCCTATCCCCTCTCCCCTTGAGGGAAAGGGTAGGGTGAGGGGTGACGGCGGCGCCCCTTCCGCATCGGGCGCCCCCCTTATCCGACCTCCGCTTCGCTCCGGCCACCTTCTCCCGACTGAAGTCGGATGTTTCCGACTTCAGCCACTCTGAGTGCGCAACTCGGCAGCAGCCGAGTTGTGAGGGGAGAAGGTGAAGACGCCCGGCCCCTCGGCCGCTTCGCGGCCCCCCCTACCCGTGCTCTGCACAGGGAGGAGCAAAGACGGCGACGCTTCGATTGACCCTTCGCGCATGAGGCCCTACCCGGGACGGGCGCATGTCGGACCTCTTCTCCATCGTCCTCCCGACCTTCGGCCTGATCGGGCTCGGCTGGCTGGCCGGGCAGCTGAAGCTGCTCGGCAATCGGGCGGGCGACGGGCTGTCGGACTACGTCTTCCTGCTCGCGGTCCCCTCTCTGATCTTCCGCACGCTGTCGGAAGGCGGGACGCCCGCCGACAACCCCTGGGGCTACTGGATCGCCTACTTTGGAGGCGTCGCCGTCGTCTGGACGGCCGCGATGCTGCTGGCGACGCGCGTCTTCGGCCGCGACCGCCGGGAGGCTGCGATCCACGGCTTTTCGGCGGGGCAGTCCAATACGGTGCTGGTCGGCGTCCCGCTGATCCTCGAGGTCTATGGCGACGACGGCGCGATCCCGCTGTTCCTGCTGCTCGCGATCCACCTGCCGATCATGATGTCGGCGGCGGCGATCCTGATCGAGACGGCGAGCGCGGACGCGAAGGGCTTCCAGATCGCGAAGAAGCTCGCGCGCACCATCGTCACCCACCCGATCATCCTCGCGCTGGTGGCGGGCCTGATCGCCCAGCGCCTGGGGATGAAGCCGTCGGGCGCCGCCAAATCCTTCATCGACCAACTGGCGGCGACCGCGAGCCCTTGCGCACTGGTCGCCATGGGGCTCGCGCTGAAGCGCTTCGGCTTCGTCAGCGACATCCGCGCGGTCGCGGCGATTTCGGCGCTGAAGCTCGTCGCCCATCCCTTCCTGGTCTGGCTGCTCGCCTTCCACATCCTGACCGTGCCGCCGGTCTGGGCGGGGGTCGCGGTGCTGTTCGCGGCGATGCCCTGCGGCATCAACGCCTATCTGATCGCCGCCCGCTACAAGGTCGCCGAGCCGACGGCCTCCGCCGCCGTGGCGATCTCGACCGCCATCTCCGTCCTCACCGTCTCCGGCTGGCTCTGGGTGATCGGCGCGGTGTGAGAGGCTTGAAAGCGTACCCCCTTGGGGTATATGCCGAATGCGAGATACCCCCGATAGGTATCAGGCAGGAAAGCCGCAAATGACCGATCACGCGCATCATCATCATTCGCACGGCGCCGGCGGGCATGGCGCGTGCTGCGGCGGCCATGCCGCCGAACAGGCGACCGCCTTCGATCCCGTCTGCGGCATGACAGTCGAGATCGCGACCGCGCGGCACGTGTCGGAGGTCGGCGGCGAAAAGCGCTATTTCTGCTGCAGCGGCTGCAAGACGAAGTTCGAGGCGGATCCCGACCGCTATCTGTCGCCGAAACCCGCCGCGGCCGAGCCGGTCGCGGAGGGCGCGGTCTACACCTGCCCGATGCATCCGGAGATCCGGCAGGTCGGGCCCGGCTCGTGCCCGATCTGCGGCATGGCGCTCGAACCTGAAACAGTCACCGAGGAGGCGCAGCCGAACCACGAACTCGCGGACATGACGCGGCGGTTCTGGATCGGCCTCGCGCTGACCGTCCCGGTCTTCGCGCTCGAGATGGGCGCGCATCTCGTTCCGGCGCTCCATCACCTCGTGCCGCAGGCCGTCTCGGGCTGGATCCAGTTCGCGTTCGCGACGCCTGTGGTGCTGTGGGCCGGCTGGCCGTTCTTCGTGCGCGGCTGGGCTTCGGTGAAGACGCGCAACCTCAACATGTTCACGCTGATCGCCATGGGCGTCGGGGTCGCCTACGCCTACAGCGTCGTGGCGCTGCTGGCGCCGGGCGTGTTCCCGGACGCCTTCCGCGGCCCCGGCGGCGCGGTCGCGGTCTATTTCGAGGCGGCGGCGGTGATCACGGTGCTCGTCCTGCTCGGCCAGGTGCTGGAGTTGCGCGCCCGCGACCGCACCTCTGGCGCGATCCGTGCGCTGATGGGGCTCGCGCCCAAGACCGCCCGGCGCGTCCGCGACGACGGATCGGACGAGGAGGTCGAGATCGACCGCATCGAGGTCGGCGACCTGATCCGCGTGCGGCCCGGAGAGAAGGTCGCGGTCGACGGCGAGGTTTTGGACGGCCGCTCGAACGTCGACGAGTCCATGGTCACGGGCGAGCCCATGCCGGTCGCCAAGGCCGCCGGAGACCGGGTGACGGGCGGCACGGTCAACCAGTCCGGCGGCCTGACGGTGCGGGCGACCGAGGTCGGCAAGGACACGACGCTCGCGCGGATCGTGCAGATGGTCTCGGCCGCGCAGCGCTCGCGCGCGCCGATCCAGAAGCTGGCGGACGCCGTGGCGGGCTGGTTCGTGCCGGCGGTCATCGCCGTCGCCGCGCTCGCCTTCGCGATCTGGGCCGCCTTCGGACCCGCGCCGTCCTATGCCTACGGGCTCGTGGCGGCGGTCTCCGTCCTGATCATCGCCTGCCCCTGCGCGCTTGGCCTCGCCACCCCGATGTCGATCATGGTCGGCGTCGGCAAGGGCGCGGGAATGGGCGTGCTGGTGCGCGACGCCGAGGCGCTGGAGCGGCTCGAGAAGGTCGACACGGTGGTGGTCGACAAGACGGGAACGCTCACGGAGGGCAAGCCGAGCGTCACAGCGATCGTTCCCGTCAATGGCGTCGCCGAGGACGAGCTCCTGCGCCTCGCCGCCGCGGTGGAGCGCTCATCCGAGCACCCGCTCGGGGCGGCGATCGTTACGGCCGCCAAGGAGCGCGGCTTCGACCTCGCCGCCGTCTCGGACTTCGACGCGCCGAGCGGCAAGGGCGTCTCCGGCCGCGTCGGCGGCAGGACCGTCGCGCTCGGCAACGCCGGCTTCCTGGAGAGCGCCGGCGTCGACATCTCCGGGCTGAAGGGACGCGCGGACGAGCTCCGCCGGGACGGCGCGACCGCCGTCTTCGTGGCGGTCGACGGACGCGCGGCCGGCGTGGTCGCCGTCGCCGACCCGATCAAGCCGAGTTCCGAGGGCGCGATCCGCACGCTGAAGCAGGACGGCCTCCGCGTCGTCATGCTGACGGGCGACGACCGCACGACCGCCGAGGCCGTCGCGCGAAAACTCGGGATCGACGAGGTGCACGCCGACGTCCTGCCCGAGCGCAAGCACGAGGTGGTCAAGGGGCTCAAGCGCGACGGCCGGGTCGTGGCCATGGCGGGCGACGGCGTGAACGACGCGCCCGCGCTCGCGGCGGCCGACGTCGGGATCGCGATGGGCGCCGGCGCGGACGTTGCGATCGAGAGCGCCGGCGTCACCCTCGTCAGCGGCGATCTCGACGGGCTCGTGCGGGCGCGCGCGCTGTCGAAGGCGACCATGGCGAACATCCGCCAGAACCTCGCCTTCGCCTTCGTCTACAACGCGGCCGGCGTCCCGGTCGCGGCGGGCGTGCTGTATCCGGCCTTCGGGCTGCTGCTGTCGCCGGTCGTGGCGGCCGCCGCCATGGCGCTGTCGTCGGTCAGCGTGATCGGCAACGCGCTCAGGCTGCGCGCCGCGCGCGTCTGACGGGAGAGGAAGGGAGCCGGCGCGCGGCCCCCTGTCCGCTCAGTTCGCCCGGCTGACCTCGACGAGGTTGTCCGAGAAGGTCGGCGAGTGGCCCATGTCGCCGAACTTCGGCGACGAGATCGAGTTGACCGTGCCCTCGTTCAGCTGCCGCCAGTAGCCGAGGGTCGCCACCACCACGCCGGGGCGGACGTCCTCGGAGATGCGGGCGACGCCCTTGAAGGCGCCGCGGTCGTTGGCGACCCTGACCCGGTCGCCTTCGAGGATCCCGCGCTCCTCGGCGTCGGCCTGGTGGATCAGCACGAACTGCTCGCCCTGCACATGCTGCTTGTCCTTCATGTTGGCGTAGCAGCTGTTCAGGAAGGCGTGGCTCTTCGGGCTCACGATGTTGAGCGGGAAACGCCGGGCGAGCTCGGGGTCGTTGGTATGGCTCTCGCGCGGGCCGATGTAGTCCGGCAGCGGGTCGAGGTCCTCGCCGGGCTGGAAGGCCTCGTACATCTGCCGGAAGGGCGGCGCGACGAAGTTCTTGGCGCCCTCGACCATGAACATGCACTTGCCCGTCGCGGTCGGGAAATTGCCTTCCTTGTGCGGGGCGCGGTCGTCAGGCGTGCCGACCTTGAGGCGCCAATAGCCGTGTTCGCGCAGATAGTTCAGGTCCGCGCCCTCGCAGGCGGGAGACGACCAGTCGACATAGTGCTCGAGGCACTCGCCGTCCGACCACTTGAAGTTCTCTTCCTCAAAGCCGAAGCGCGCCGCAAGGCGCCGGAAGATCTCGTTGTTCGGGATCGCCTCCCCGGGGCTCTCGGCGCATTTGGTGTTGTAGGTCAGATAGAGGTGGCCCCAGGACAGGATCATGTCCTCCATCTCCGCGCCCATCGAGGCCGGCAGCAGGATGTCGGCGTAGGAGGCGGTGTCGGAGATGAAGTGCTCGGCCGAGACCATGAACAGGTCTTCGCGCATGAGCCCCTCGACGATCTTGTCAGTCTCGGGGGCCTGCGTCACCGGGTTCGAGTTCCAGCACATCATCGACATGATCGGCGGGTCGAGCTCGAGCTCGCCGGTGAGCGCGCGGCCGATCTGGAGGTTGGAGACGACGCGCGTGCCTTCGGGGATCAGGTCGGGACGGCAGATCACGTCGAACTTGTACGGATGCTCCCACACCGGGAACTGGGTGACGCCGCCGCCGACATGGCGCCAGGCGCCGGTGAGGCCCGGGATGCAGGAGACCGCGCGGATCGTCTGGCCGCCGCCGTAATGCCGCTCGAGCGCCACGCCCATGCGGATCGCCGCGGGCTGCTCGGTCGCAAGCTCATAGGCGAGCTTGCGGATGTCCGCGGCCGGCACGCCCGTGATTTCTTCGGCCCATTCCGGCGTGCGGGACGAGGCGCGCTCCTTCAGCTCCTCGAAGCCGAGGGTGTACTTCTCGACGTAGTCCTGGTCGACGAGGCCCTGCTCGATGATCGAGTTGATCAGCGCCATGGCGAGCGCGCCGTCAGTGCCGGGCTTCGGGCAGATGTGCCAGTCGGCGCCCTTGGCGGTGCGCGAGGCGTAGGCGTCGATCACTACGACCTTTGCGCCCTTCTTCTGCGCGTCCTTGACGATCGCCCAGTGGTGCAGGTTGGTCGAGACCGAGTTGCACGCCCAGATGACGATATACTTCGAGTGGATGTAGCTCTCGGGGTCGAGGCCGGCGGTCGGGCCGAGCGTCAGCAGCCAGGCAGTGCATGAGCCTTCGCCGCAGAAGGTGCGCTCCATGACGGTCGCGCCGAGCCGGTTGAAGAAGGCGTCGCCGCCGTTCAGCCCGTGGACGAGGCCCTGATGGCCGAGATAGGAGTAGGGCGCGATCGCCTGCGGGCCGTACTTTTCGATGATGTCGGACCAGCGGGAGACGATGGTGTCGAGCGCCTCGTCCCAGGTGATGCGCTCGAACTGCTTGGAGCCCTTCGGCCCGACCCGCTTCATCGGATAGAGCAGGCGGTCGGGATGGTAGTGCCGCTCCTCGTAGTTCTTGACCTTCACGCACAGACCGCCGCGCGTCATCGGATGGTCCGGATTGCCGCGCACGCCCTCGAGCCTGCCGTCCTTGACGTCGAACAGCATCGAGCAGGTATCCGGGCAGTCGTGCGGACAGGCTCCGTAGAAAGTTTCGGTCTTGGCGATCTCGTTCATGCGCTGTCCTCCCGCTTCGGCGCGCCTCGTCGCGGGGGGCTTCTGCCGGCCCTCCTCGCGGCGCATTCCGACAGAAGAGCGCAATTCGGAGCGGGAGTTAAGTCTCAAATCGTTCAAAAGAACATGTCGATCGCGGAGCCGACGGCGCGTCACAACCGCGCGATGTATGCCGCGTGGCCTTAGAATCCGACGGGCGCATCGCCATCTGACGGCGTCTTCGGTCGAACTGCGGCGTCGGGGGGTGTCGGCGTCCCGCCGGTTCGATCGTCTTCTTTCTGGTGGAAGTCACTGAGGAGGGGCCCGTGCGGTCCGCTGCGCGGCCATGGACGGCCGTCGACCGCAGGGCGTCGGAAGTCATGGTCAAAACGGTCTGGGCGCTCGCTCTCGCGATCTTCGCTGTCTGTCTGCCTCCGGCGGATGCGTCCGCCGCGGCGCGCAAGCCCGTGGCGAGCTGCGAGGCGTCCGCGGCGCTGAAGCTCGTCGGCGCGCAGGCGCCGGGCGACAAGGAGATCCGTCTGCTCACCGGGGCGAAGACCGTGCGGAGGGTCGCCCCCGGCCAGTCGGTCACGCTCGATTACCGTCCGGAGCGCGTGACGCTGGAGATCGCCAGCGGGCAGGTCGTCGCGACGAGCTGCGGCTGACGGGGCGGGTCAGCGGCCGGCGTCCTCCCGCGCCGTCCGCTCGATGAGCGGGGCCCATTCCGGCTCGACCTTCAGCAGGAAGAGCTCGTGTAGCGCGCGGCCGATCTCCTCGGCGGTGAGCTCCCTGCGCTCGACCTCGGCTCCCGGCCTTCGGATCGTGAGACGCCGGCCATAGAGCGCGTAGCGCGCCTCGGACGTCGTTCGCGCGGCGACGATCTGCCGGGTGAAGAAGGACGAAGGGTGGGTCGAGGTGAACCAGTTGGCCGCCAGGTAGTCGACCGGCAGCTGGATCTCGCCGGAGAACTCGTAGAGCGGCGTCCAGCGGCCCTCTGTCTCCGCTTCGAGCCGGAGCAGCGGCCCGTAGCCTGAAAGCCGGTAGAGCTCGTGCGGCGTTTCCTGCGGGCTCTCCACAGCGAGACGAAGCGGCGCCGCCGGTCCGTAGCCGCCGAAGCCGACGTCGACCAGATGGGCCTCGTCGCCGAGCGTCACCTTCAGCGTCATGTGGCTGCGGCCCATAGGCCGCCCGGGCTCCTGATTGAGGAGCACCCGCGCCATCAGCGCGTCGACCTCGAAGCCGAGCGCCGCCAGCACGCGCTTGAACAGTCCGTTCTGCTCGTAGCAGTAGCCGCCGCGTCGCGCGCCGATCAGCTTGGCGTCGACGGAGCGCGCCGAAATGTCGACGCCCTTGCCGGCGACCACGTCTAGGTTCTCGAACGGGATCGCCGACATATGCGCCGCGACCAGCGCCCGGAGCGTCTCAAGATCGAGGCCGACCGGGCCGGAATATCCGATCCTCGCGAAATAGGCCGCGAGATCGACGCCTTCTGGGTCTCGCCCGGCGAGCGCGCCGGCCACGCGGGCGGCCGTCTCGTGCAGAGCGACGTCCATGAGCGTGACCCTCGGGTTCCGCGCGAGAAAGCGCTCGCGCAGCCGGCAGCGGGCAGGGCCGCCGACGCCTCGCCCGATGGCGACGATGGCGAAGTCCCCGGCGTCGGCCCGGTCTGCGGCGTGCTCCGGATCGACGTCGCCGACGGCCTCGACGCCGAGCGCCCGCAGCTCGGCGAGCACGGTCTCCATGATGACGGACGACCGACCGATCAGCAGCGCGCGCCGCGCCGGCGCCGGCGCGAGGGCGAGCGCGCTCACGCGGCGCGCTCCGCGACCGGTTCGGCGTCGCGCGCCGCGCGTAGCGCATCGCTCCACCAGGCGAGGCGATCGAGCAGCCCGTTCATCGCCCTCGGCGCGCGCGAAGACGACCGGAGCTCGCCGTCCGGCCCGAACTGCTCCCAGGCGTGGGCGAAAGAGACGGTCTCGCGCAGCGTGTGCGCGTCGAGCTCGGCGAAGACGTTGCGCAGGTGCTCGACGGCCCGCAGGCCGCCGGAAGCTCCGCCATAAGCGACGAAGGCGACCGTCTTCGCCGACCACTCGCGGTCCGCGGAGTCGATCAGCGCCTTCAGCGGCGCCGGATAGGAGTGGTTGTATTCGGGCGTCACGACGATGGCGGCGTCAGCCTGCCCGATGCGCGCGCCGAGCGCAGCCGTGTTCGGCGGGAAGTCCGCGGCGAGCGGGTCGAGCGTGTCGATCTCGAACGCGCCATGCGCCCGCGTCTGCTCGGCGACCCAGCGGGCCACCGTGTCGCACAGCCGGCCGGGCCGCGCGCTGCCGTAGATCAGGATCAGTCTCAGGGGTCTGCGCATCTGCCGCTCCGGTCTTGCGTGATCAGGAGCTCAATGGAATAGAACCTCAAGCACGGTTGAGGTCAATAGCGATGGCGAGACCCGGTTCGGGCGCGCTCCCGAGAGAGCTCAGCGTCGGCGAGGTCGCTGCGCGCAGCGGGATCGCCGTGTCGACGATCCATTTCTACGAGAGCCGCGGCCTGATCATGAGCCGCCGCAGCGGCGGTAACCAGCGGCGCTTCCCGCGCGAGACGCTGCGGCGCGTCGCGGTGATCAGGATCGCGCAGCGGCTCGGCCTGCCGCTCGCCCGCATCGCGGAGGCGCTTGCGAAACTGCCGAAGGAGCGCGCGCCGAGCGCCGCGGACTGGCGCGCGCTGTCCGCGCTCTGGCGGGCGGATCTCGACGAGCGCATCGCCAAGCTCACGCGGCTTCGCGACGAGCTCGAAGGCTGCATCGGTTGCGGCTGCCTGTCGACGACTCACTGCCCGCTGAGAAACCCCTCCGACGAGCTGGCCGCGGAAGGGCCGGGACCACGCTATCTGGAGCGGGGGCGGGGAGGAAGAGCCTGAGGGCTCCCCGTCTCACGCGGCGGCGGAAAACATCTCCGCGGTCAGCCGTCCGTCATGCTCGAACTCGGCCGGTCCCGTCATCAGGATGTGGTCGTCGCCCTCGCGCCAGACGATCCGGAGCGGGCCGCCGGGCAGGGTGACGACGACGTCGCGTCCGGTCCGCCGGGTGCGGGCGGCCGAGACCGCCGCTGCGCAGGCCGCGGTGCCGCAGGCGAGGGTGAGCCCGGCGCCGCGCTCCCAGACCTTCAACGTGATGGCGGACTTGGACGTCACCTTCGCGAGCGAGATGTTGGCGCGCTCGGGGAACAGCGGGTGGTTCTCGAGCAGCGGGCCGGCGCGGCGCAGGTCCACGACGTCGAGGTCGTCGACCCAGAAGATCGCGTGCGGATTGCCGACATTGACGACCGACGGCGAATGGATCAGCGGCGCCTCGATCGGCCCGAGCTGGAGCTCGATCGCGCGGGTATCGGCGAATTCTTCGGCGAGCGGAATGTCGGCCCAGCCGAACTTCGGCGCGCCCATGTCCACCGTCACCTGACCGGGCGCCTCGCCCGCCGTGCATTCGAGAAGGCCCGCGGCGGTCTCCAGCATCACCTCGCGCGCGCCGGCCTCCTCCATCAGCCCCCAGGCGACGCAGCGCGTGCCGTTGCCGCAGGCCGAGACCTCCGAGCCGTCGGCGTTGAGGATGCGCATGAAGGCGGCGGTCCCCGGCGTCTTCGGGTCGTGGATCGCCATCAGCTGGTCGAAATGCGTCTCGCCCCGCCGCGCCAGCGCCTGCGCGTCGGCGGCGCTCGCGCGGGCGGACGAGCCGCGCAGGTCCACGACCAGGATCTCGTTGCCGAGCCCGTTCATCTTGGCGAAGGGACGATCGATCAGGGACGACATGGGATGGCGGCCGGATGGAAGAACTGTCGGCCTTGTAGATAGACGCTGGGCGTTCATTGCGCGAGAGCCGCCTCTGATCCCTCCCTCGGAGAGGGGAGGGTGGCCGAGGCGAAGCCGAGGTCGGGTGGGGTCGGCGCCGAAAATGGCTGGAACGTCTCGGCAGAGCTCTACGTCCCAAGTCCCCACC
>JADBEO010000060.1 GCA_031316315.1 Chelatococcus sambhunathii | reverse complement strand
AAGCGCGACAGCGATCTTATCCCTCCCCTTGCAAAGGGGAGGGTAAGGGTGGGGATCGTTCAGGCACATCCGCCACCTGCGACGTCGAGCTCCACGCCCGGCGCTCCCGACCCGACCCTCCCCTCAGAGAGGGGAGGGATCCGGATACGGCGGAGAATTTCTTGAGCGCGGGAGCTTTAAACCTGCGCCAGCAGCTCCGTGACGGTCACCTGCTCCGGCAGAACCTTGCGCTCGACCAGCCAGTCGGCGGCCTTCTGCAGGCGGTCGACGAAGGCCTTGTCTGTCACCGGATAGATCTCGTAGCGCCGCTTCAGCGACAGGAAGCGCTCGCGCACCGCATCGCCGTAGCGCGGCGGCGACCCTTGCGCGATCTTCTCGGCGTCTTCCGGATTGGCGCTCGCCCAGTCGGCCTCGTCCTTGAAGGCCTTGTTCACGAGTCGGACGATGTCGGCGTTCTCGCTCGCGAACTGCTTGCGGGTCAGCCAGGTCGTGAAGTCGATCTGGAAGTCGAGGTCGCGCTCCTCGAAGAAGACGTCGTGCGCCTTGTATTCGACCCGCGCGATGTCGACGCCCGGGCTCCACATCGACCAGGCGTCGACCTTGCCCGAGGCGAGCGCGGGCGCGGCGTCCGGCGGATTCAGATAGACGAAGTTGACCTTGCTGCGGTCGATGCCGTTCTTCTCGAGCGCGGCGACCAGCAGGAACTCGCCGAGCCCCGAGCGGTTCACGGCGACCGACTTGCCGACGAGATCGGCCACTTTGTCGATGCCGGAGCCGTCCTTGGCGATGATCGCGGTGGTGCGTGGCCGGTAGATCAGGAACTGCGTGAACACCAGCGGCGAGCCGGCGATGATCGCGGCGAAGGCCGGCGTGGTCGAGCCGCCGAAGCTGAAGTCGGCGCTGCCGCCGGTGACGGCCTGGAGCGTCGGGGCGTGGTTCGGGAACGGTCCGACCCACTCGACCTTGATCCCCTGCTCGTTCAGCGACTTCTCCAGCGCGCCGCGCTCCTTGGCGATCAGCGTCAGGCCCCCGGACGGACCGAAGGTGAGGCGCACCTTGTCGGTGTTGCGGGCGAGCGCGCCGCCGGGTTTTACGCCGAGCGCGAGAGCGCCGGAGGCGGCGGCCGAGGCGGCGAGGACGTCGCGGCGCGACAGTTTCAGGAAGGACGACATTTCTTTCAGCCTCAGACGACCGATTGTGAAGGATCGGATGCGGGGGCCGGGCGCCGCGCGGACGGCGTGACGCCCAGCTGTTCGAGAAGCTCGTCGCGCACGACCTGCGGCGAGACCGAGCCGGTCATGCGGCGCTCGAAGGCGATCGCGCCGTGGCGCATCAGCAGCACGCGGTCGGCGAGCGCGACGGCCTCGTCGACGTCGTGCGTCACCAGCAGCACGCCCGGCCGGTGGCGGGCGACGAGCTCCTTGACGAGCGCCTGCATTCTGAGCCGCGTCAGCGCATCGAGCGCCGCGAAGGGCTCGTCGAGCAGCAGCAGCTCAGGCTCCTGCACCAGAGCGCGGGCGAGAGCGACGCGCTGCGACTGACCGCCGGAGAGGTTGCGCGGCCAGTCGTCGAGCCTGTCGCCTAGCCCGACCTCGGCGAGCGCGAGGGCGGCGCGTTCCCGCGCGCCTTGCGGCGGCTGGCCGAGCGAGACGTTGCGCCACAGACTGTCCCAGGGGAGCAGCCGGTGCTCCTGGAACACGACGGCGGGCTTGCGCGGCGCCTTGATCGAGCCGCCGTCGATCGGGTCGAGCCCGGACAGCGCGCGCAAAAGGGTGGTCTTGCCGCAACCGCTCTCGCCGAGCAGCGCGACGAACTCGCCGCGCGCGATGACGAGGTCGAGGCCGCGGATGACGGTCCGGTCGCCGTAGCGGCGCACGAGGCCCCTGACCTCGACGGCCGGGGCGGACGAGACGATGGAGAGCGTCATCGGCCGGCGCCTCCGAAGTTCGGGTGCCAGCGCAGCAGCCGGCGCTCCAGCAGCCGGGCGATCCAGTCCGAGCCCGCGCCGATCAGCGCGTAGATGACGATCGTCAGCACGATCACGTCGGTGCGCAGGAATTCGCGCGCGTCCATGGCGAGGAAGCCGAGGCCGGCCTGCGCGCCGACCGTCTCGGCGACGACGAGCGCGAGCCAGGCGACCGCGAGCGCATAGCGCACGCCGGTCAGCACCGACGGCAACGCGCCCGGCAGCACGATCCGGCGGATCGTCCCCCAGGCCGACAGCCCCTGCACGCGCGCGAGTTCGAGCAGCTTCGGGTCGACCTGCCGGATGCCGAGCACGGTGTTGACGTAGATCGGGAACAGCACGCCGAGCGAGACCAGAAACACCTTCTGGACCTCGCCGACGCCGAACCAGATGATGGTGAGCGGCAGCGCCGCGAGGAACGGCACGGCGCGGACCATCTGGACGCTGCGGTCGATCGCGGCGTCGGCGATCTTCGAGAAGCCGACCAGAACCCCGAGCGTGAAGCCGATCAGCCCGCCGATGGCGAAGCCGGTCGCAGCGCGCAGCAGGCTGACGCCGAGGTCGTGGACCAGGCTGCCCGTCGAGGCGAGCTTCCAGGCGGTCGCGGCGACCTTGGTCGGGGCGGGCAGGATCTGCGGCGCGACATAGCCGCTGCAGCAGAGCGCTTCCCACACCAGCAGGAAGACGATCGGCGCCGTCCAGGACAGCGCGAGCAAGGCGTGGCGCGACGGACGGGCGGCTGCCGACGGAGCGGGCCGGCGCGTGTTGGTCGGGGCAGAGCCGGACGGCGCGGCGGCGTCGATTGCGCGGGCGTCAGCGAAGCTCATCACATCTCCAGGCAAGGGCCGGGAGAGGAAGCCGGCCGAACGGCTTCAGTCTATAAATACGGTATAATGAATAGCAATATGCCTCCCCCGCTTTTTTCTCGCGGTCGGCGGAGCCTTACGTCCCCTCTGAGCCCCCACCCGTGGCGACAGGCGCCTCGTCCTCCTCGTCGCTCTCCACGGCGGGCGCCGCGTAGACGCCGGAGAACCAGCGCGACAGGTCGATGTCGGCGCAGCGCTTCGAGCAGAAGGGACGGTAGGCCACGACCGACATCTTCTGGCAGATCGGGCAGGGCCGTGGCGGCCGGTCAGGACGGGATGCGGCCTCGGGCGTGTCGGCCATCGCTATTTGGCCTCGGCGGCCCAGGCCCTGTGCACCGGGACGCCCTCGCCGGTCAGCAGGTTCGCAGTCTCGTAGAGCGGCAGGCCGACCACGGCCCCGTAGGATCCGGACAGCTTCGAAACGAAGCAGCCGGCGAGGCCCTGGATGGCGTAGCCGCCCGCTTTGCCGCGCCATTCGCCGGCGGCGACATAGGCCTCGATCTCCGCGTCGGAGAGCCGCTTGAAGCGGACGCTCGTCTCGACCACGCGACTGCGCAGGGAGCCCTTCTTCGTGGTGAGGCAGATCGCGGTCGAGACGCGGTGCGCGCGGCCGGACAGGAGCTCGAGGCAGCCGATCGCCTCGTCGACGGTCTCGGCCTTGGGAAGGATGCGGCGGCCGACGGAGACGACCGTGTCGGCGGTCAGCACCAACGCGCCGAGCAGCGCAGGGTCATGGCTCGCCATGCGCCAGGCGGCCTGCGCCTTCTCCTCGGCGAGGCGCAGCGCGAGCGTGCGCGGGCGTTCGTTGCGCTTGGGGGTCTCGTCGATCGAGGCGGGCAGCAGCAGGTCGGGGGCGACGCCGATCTGCTCGAGCAGCGCGAGGCGACGCGGACTCGCCGAGGCGAGGATCAGTTTCGGGCGGTCCTTCGACATCTTTTCTACGTCCGGAACCCGATCAACCTGAAACGCTTCGTCATGCCCGGACTTGAGTCCGGGCATCCATCTTCTTGCTGAGGGATGGATCGCCGGGTCAAGCCCGGCGAAGACGGCTCAGTTCAGCCGCAACGACTTCGATCCGGCTGCGACGCGCTCACTTGAAGCGGTAGGTGATGCGGCCCTTGGTCAGGTCGTACGGCGTCATCTCGACGAGGATCTTGTCGCCGGCCAGCACGCGGATGCGGTTCTTGCGCATGCGGCCGGCCGTGTGGGCGATGATCTCGTGGTCGTTCTCCAGCTTCACGCGGAACGTCGCGTTCGGCAGGAGCTCGATGACGGTGCCCGGGAATTCGAGCAGTTCTTCCTTGGCCATGTGGTCTCGTGACTTGTGCGACGGCGCCGGATCACGCCGTGAGAACGGACGCAACCGGGGTCGCGGACGATGAGAAGCCGGGGTGATACTCGAAATCAGGTGGTTTCACAACGCTCGCGGCGCAAGCCCCGAGCGTCAGACGCGCGCTTTGCCTGCGAAGCGGAAACGGTCGCGGATCCGGTCGTCGAGCGTGTCGCGCAGCGACCGGTAGGCGTCCATCACCTGTTCGCGCGAGCCGCCCAGGGCCAGCGTCGGGTCCATCATCGGCCAATATTCGACCTCGACGGGATAGCGCGCCGTGAGGTCCAGCGCGGCGTGATGGGCCTCCGGCGCGAGCGTCACGATCAGGTCGAAGTTGAGGTCCTCGAGGTCGTCCAGCGTGTGCGGCCGGTGCTTGCCCGCGGAAAGACCGATCTCGTCGAGGCTCGCGGCGACGAAGGGGTCGTTCTCGCCGGGCTTCACGCCGGCGGAGGCGACGTAGAGCGAACGGCCGAAATAGTGCTTGGCGAGAACCTCCGCCATCACCGAGCGGATGACGTTCTGGCCGCACATGAAGAGCACCGACTGGGGGCGCGACTGGCCCGGCCCGGCCTCGGCCATTCGCCGTCAGCCTTTCCAGCTCAACGCGCAGATCAGCGTGAACAGGCGCCGCGCCGTGGGCTTGTCGATGGCGATCTTATCCCTCAGCCGCTCCACCAGCACGTCGGCGCCTTCGTCGTGCAGGCCCCTCCGGCCCATGTCGATCGCCTCGATCTGCGAGGGCGAATGGGTGCGGATGGCGGAGCGGTAGCTCTCGCAGATCATGAAGTAGTCCTTCACGATCCGCCGGAACGGGGTGAGCGAGAGAAGATGCGCCACGACCTCGTCGCCGCTCTCCCGCGAGACTTTGAGCGCGAGCTTCTGGTCGACGAGCGAGATGTGCAGCTTGAACGGACCCTCGACGCCGCCCTCGGGCGCGAAGGTGTTGTCCTCGACGAGATCGTAGATCGCGACCCGTCGCTCGTGCTCGACCTCAGGCGAGGCCGGGCCGAGCGAGGCGGCGTCCAGCGTGACGGCGACGAGGCGCTGGTTTGCGGTCGCGTCCATCGCCTCGCTCCTATTCAGCCGCCGGGGTTCATGCGGATCGCGACGGAGCGGGCGTGGGCGGCGAGCCCCTCTGCTTCGCCAAGCGCGATCGCGGCTGGTCCGATCGCCTTCAGCTGCTCGGGTCCGCAGCGCAGAATGGAGGTGCGCTTGACGAAGTCGAGAACGCCGAGCCCGGAGGCGAAGCGTGCGGTGCGCGCGGTCGGCAGCACATGGTTCGAGCCGCCGACATAGTCGCCGATGGCCTCGGGGGTGTGTCCGCCGAGGAAGATCGCGCCCGCGTGCCGGATCGCCAGCGCGAGCCGGTCCTCGTCCGCGCCGATGATCTCGAGATGCTCGGCGGCGATGCGGTTCGCGAGCGGGACGGCGTCGTCGATCGCGGCGACGACGATCACCGCGCCGTAGTCGCGCCAGCTTGCCCCCGCGACGTCCTTGCGCGGCAGCGTGGTCAGCTGGCGCTCGACGGCCGCCTCGACCGCGTCGGCCAAGGACGCGTCGTCGGTGATCAGGATCGACTGGGCGGAGACGTCATGCTCGGCCTGGGCCAGTAGGTCGGCGGCGATCCAGTCGGGATTGGCGGTCCCGTCCGCGACCACCAGCACCTCGGACGGGCCCGCGATCATGTCGATACCGACCGTCCCGAACACGCGGCGCTTGGCGGCGGCGACATAGGCGTTGCCGGGTCCGACGATCTTCGCGACCGGCCTGATCGTCTCGGTGCCGTAGGCGAGCGCCCCGATCGCCTGCGCGCCGCCGATGCGGAACACCTCGTCGACGCCGGCGAGCTCGGCCGCAGCCAGCACCAGCGGCGCGAGCTCCCCGCCCGGGCTCGGCACCACCATGGCGAGCCGGCCGACGCCCGCGACCTTGGCCGGCACAGCGTTCATCAGCACCGAGGACGGATAGGCGGCGGTGCCGCCCGGCACATAGAGGCCGACGGAATCGAGCGGCGTCCAGCGATGGCCGAGCTCGACGCCGATCGGATCGCGATAGGTCTCGTCCGCAGGCTTCTGGCGGCGGTGATGCGCCTCGATCCGGTCCCGGGCGAGCTCGAGCGCCTTGAGGGTTTCGGCGTCGCAGGACCCCTTCGCCGCGGCTATCTCCTGCTCGCTCACCCGCATGCCGAGCTTTTCGAGGTCGATCCGGTCGAACTTCTGCGAATAGTCGATCACCGCCGCGTCGCCGCGCCGCCGCACGTCGTCGAGGATGTCGGCGACGGTGCGGTCGACGTCCTCCGAGACCTCGCGCTTGGCGGCGAGCATGTCGGAGAAGCGCGCCTCGAAGTCGGGGTCGGAGGCGGCGAGGCGAAGCGGCATCGGGATCAGCTTTCGAGATCGTGGGCGGGGGCGCCCTTCGCGGCCCAGACCGGGCCGAGATCGGCCACCTGCGCCTCGACGCATTCGACGGTCAGCCGCAGCGAGGCGTCGCCGGAGAAGGTCAGCAGGATTTCTCCCGACGGCTCGCCCTCGTCCGCCGTGAAGGTCATGGCGAGCAGATTGAGCACAGTCTCGGGCGCCGAGCGGTCGACGCCGCGCGCGGCGACCTTCGAGACGCGGTCGAAATGGCCGGCGACGCGGCGGCGGCGCAGCTCCCCTTCGACGCGCCGGTCGACCCGGTTGCCGACGAAGGCGAAGCGCTTCTCGCGCGGCAGCCAGGCGAGGTCGGCGACGCGCACGACGAAATCCTGCAGATGCGCCGACAGGATCTCGAGATCCTCGGCGTCGAGGGCGACGAGGCGAAGCGGCTGGTCGGCGGCGGGATCTGGCATAGGCGGGCGGTCGTCGGTCCGAACGGCGTCAGCCGCACAGGTAGCCGCCCCGTGATGGAACCGCAACGGATGCCGCGCGACCGGCGCTGCGCGCCGTTCGCGGTCCGACCTCCGGGCCGTCGCTTTTTCGCGTCGCGGATGTCGGTCGCGCCGACCTACGGTCGTCCTCGACGCATAGAGGGCGCGAATCGGCTCGCAACGATCCCCAGCGCCTTCGTCGTCCGCTCCAACGCCTGATTGGGAGACTTGCAGATGCCCAGCACCATTCGCCTGCACCGCGTCCTCGCGACCAGCCCCGAGAAGGTCTACCGCGCCTTCCTCGAAGCCGACGCCGTCGCCCAGTGGCTGCCGCCGTCCGGCTTCGTCTGCACGGTCCACCATCTCGACCCGAAGGTCGGCGGCTCGCACCGGATGTCGTTCCGCAACTTCACGACCGGCCAAAGCCACTCCTTCGGCGGCGACTATGTCGAGCTCGTTCCCGGCGAGAAGCTCGTCTACACGGACCGGTTCGACGATCCGAACCTGCCCGGCGAGATGCATGTGACGGTGCTGATCCGGAAGGTGTCGTGCGGCGCCGAGATCGAGATCACGCAAGCCGGCGTGCCGGACGTCATCCCCGCCGAGGCCTGCTATCTCGGCTGGCAGGATTCTCTCAGCAACCTCGCACGGCTCGTCGAGCCCGAGATCAACCAGTAGGAGCGTCGATCCACTGCTTGCGGACGAGCACCTCGTCGCCCGCGCCCGGCCACAGGCGCACGACATAGGCGTCGTCGCCGTCGAGGCCGTCCTCGCTCAGCGTGTCGAGCCCGATCGAGACGACCAGCGCGCGCAGCCTCCCGGCGGGGACAGAGGCGCGCGCGGCGTCGGGCGCGTAGTCCATCAGGCCGGCGACGACGATCTCGCCCGAGGTCACGATGCCGCACTCCACGGCGTGGTCGACGGCGTCGAGGTCGATTTCGGGCGCGCTTTCATGCAGCTCGACGCGAAACGGGACCGGCATGTTGCGGGCGGTCGAGACCACGATCACGCCGGGGCCGAGATTGACCCGCCGCGCGAGGATCTCGTCGTTCCAGTCCTGAGGAAGCTCGTCGAGGCCATTCAAGGCGTCCGCGACGTAGAGCTGGTGGTAGTCCGCGAGCAGTTCGCCCTCGAACAAAACCCTCATCCCGTCAGACGCTCGATGGTCGCGCCGCAGCGGGAGAGCTTGGCCTCCAGCCGCTCGAAGCCGCGGTCGAGATGATAGACGCGGTTGACGATGGTCTCGCCTTCCGCGGCGAGGCCCGCGATCACCAGCGAGACCGAGGCGCGCAGGTCCGTCGCCATCACCGGCGCGCCCTTCAGCTGGTCGACGCCCGTCACCGTCGCGGTGTGGCCGTCGATCTGGATGTCGGCGCCGAAGCGCGCGAGCTCGGCGACATGCATGAAGCGGTTCTCGAAGATCGTCTCGGTGATCTGCGACTCGCCCTTGGCCTTGGTCGCGAGCGCCATCAGCTGCGCCTGCAGGTCGGTCGGGAAGCCGGGGAAAGGCTCGGTCGTCACCGTCACGGGCGAGATGCCGGCGCCGTTGCGGGCGACGCGGACGCCCTCATTGGTCTCCGTCACGGTGGCGCCGGCCTGCTCCAGCACGTCGAAGGCCGCGCCCAGAAGGTCGCGCCGCGCGCCCTCGAGCAGGAGGTCGCCGCCGGTCATGGCGACGGCGATGGCGTAGGTCCCGGTCTCGATTCGGTCCGGCAGAACCGAATGCCGCGCAGCGTGCAGCGCGGGCACGCCCTGGATATGCACTGTCGAGGTTCCGGCGCCCTCGATCTTCGCGCCCATCTTGTTCAGGCAGTCGGCGAGGTCGACGATCTCGGGCTCGCGCGCGGCGTTCTCGATCACCGTCTCGCCGCGGGCGAGAGAGGCGGCCATCAGCATGACATGCGTCGCGCCGACCGAGACCTTGGGGAAGCTGACGCGGCCGCCGACCAGGCCGCCCGCCGGCGCCTTGGCGAGGGCGTAGCCGCCCTCAATGTCGATCGTAGCGCCGAGGCCCTTGAGGCCCGTCAGGAAGAAGTCGACCGGCCGGGTGCCGATGGCGCAGCCGCCCGGCAGCGAGACCTTGGCCTCGCCCATGCGCGCGAGCAGCGGTCCGATCACCCAGAAGCTGGCGCGCATGCGCGAGACGAGGTCGTAAGGCGCCGTGGTGTCGACGATCTCGGCGGCGGTGAGGCGCACGGTGTCGCCGGTGAACTCGTCCTGGTCGGCGCGTTTGCCGGCGACCGAGACCTCGACGCCGTGATTGCCGAGGATTCGGTTCAGCAGCACGACGTCGGCGAGGCGCGGCACGTTGTCGAGCGTCAGCGTCTCAGGGCTGAGCAGGCTCGCGATCATCAGCGGCAGGGCGGCGTTCTTGGCGCCGGAGATCGGGATGCGGCCGTCGAGCTTGGCCCCGCCGACGATGCGGATGCGGTCCATGAGGTCTCTCCGCTGAGTCCGCCCGATCAGGGCGCGCGCCGGGCGGCCACGCGCGAAGCGGCGGGTCTAGCCCGCGAGCGGAGCGCGCGCAACTTAAGACAAAGGATCGGCCGGCCCGCCGCCCGCCTGGTCGCCCGCCTTGCCGTCGCCGGCCGGCGCCTTGCGGCGGCGCAGGTTCTGGCGCAGCGCCTCGGCGAGCCGCTTCTTGCGCTCCGCCTCGCGCTCGACGGTCTTCTCGGTGCGGTGGGGCGTCTTGCGGTCGACGGGGGGCATACGGCGATCCTACCGCCGTCCGACTGTCACGCGCCACGCCTTCACATGCGAGCCCGGACCGAGGTCGACCGGCTCCAGCCAGTCCATCCTGGCGCCCGACAGCAGCTTCGCCGAAAACCCGTCGGGTTTGGCCCTCGAGGCGGGCGTGACGCCGCCGTCGGTCGTGCAGGCGACGATGTAAGCGGCGCGCCGGGAGATCGCGACGGCGCGGGCCGTCTCCTCCTCGCCGTCGAAGGCGTCGATCGCGGCGATCAGCCCATCGACGTTGCGGTGATAGGGCGCGGCCACCGCCGAATGCGGCGTGTGCGCGAGGATGTAGGGGCCGGTGTCGATGGTGTTGAGCGCAAGGCCCGGCTGAAGCCGGCCGAGCGCCCGGTACTGCTCCGCCGGGCAGAGCTTTTCGCGGAGCTCCACGGCGGCGAGAGGCGGCATGCCGACGGCCTCGGAGATCCCGAGCCCGAGCAAAGCGAGCGACATCGGCGAGAGCGCCATGACGCCGAGGACGAGCCGGGCGCGCTCGGCGCCGCCCTTGCCGATCGCGACCACGGCCATCGGCAGCAGGGGCGCGGCGAAGGCGTAGGCCAGGCTCGCGCCGCGCACCTGCCAGAGCGTCACCGCACAGCCGGCGAAGAAGGCGCCGGCCGCCATCCAGACAGGCCAGCGCGCCGCGCCGCGCGCGGTGGTGGCCGCCCAGGCCGCGACGCCGGCGAGCGCCAGCAGCGGCAGGCCGATGATGAGGGTCCCGGTCGGGTCGGTCGCGGCCGAGGCCAGGAAAGGCTGCGCCTCCTGCACAGTCGCGAGCCAGTCCTGCTTCAGGCGCTCGGGAAGCCCCGCGTAAGGCGCGGCGAGACAGTCGGGAGCGGTCAGCGCGACGGCGGCCAGCACGACGACGCTGATCCCGGCGCACGCGACGAGCCGTGCGGGAAGCTCCCCGCGCGACCACGAGGCCGCGGCCCAGAGCCCCGCGCCGGCGGAGACGGCGGCCGCGAGATGGCCGGCGCCGAGCGCGTCGCAGACCGGCGCGCTCCAGACGGACGGGGCCAGCGTGACGAGCGCGGTCGCCACCGTCGCGATCGCGAAGCTCAGCCCGAAGGTCTTGGCGCCCTCGGCGGCCGGCGCGCCCTCGACCGCCCATCGCAGCGCGACGAGGCCGGCGATGGCCGCCACATGCGGCAGCGTCTCCATGCCAATCGCGAGCATCAGCGCCGCCGCGACGCCGGCGCCGGCGGCCGCCCGGCGCGACACGTCCGCCTTCAGCGCGCAGGCGAGCATCGCCAGCGCCAGCGCGATCTGCGCGCCGTGATGGTCGATGGCGGACGGCCCGAAGCGGGATGTGACGCCCGGCGACAGCAGCATCATCAGCGGGCCGAGCGTCGCGCCGAGCGGCCCGGCGAGCGTGCGGCTTGCCGAGGAGCACGCGAACAGCGCCGCGAGCAGCAGAAGCGCGGGCCACAGCACGAGAACGGTCTTCAGCGCGACGTCGGCGGGAAGAAACGTCTGGGCGAGGCCGAGCAGCAGCGCGATCGGCAGGTCGATGACCCGCGACCAGTGCATCAGCACGCCGTCCAGCGGGTTGAGCCTGTGCTGCACAAGGTCGAACCAGCTCTGGCCGGCGAGCAGGTCGCGCACCTCAGCGAGCCGCATCGCGTCGTCGGTGGTCAGCCCGTCGATCGCGCCGGCGAAGCCCGCGATCCCGGCCCCGCCGGCGACGCAGGCCCACATCAGCACGACCATCAGCGACTGGCGGCCGTCGTGCGCCCGCTCGCCGGCCTCGGCGCGGCGCGCCGGTTCGGCGCTCACTTCGGCGAAAGACATTCTTGCGAGCCCAGCGGGGGGAAAACCTCGCAAGCGTGATCGCACGGCGAGGCTTTCCAAGCCGTCAACGCCGTTGCCTCCGGCGCTGCGGGGCGTATCGTGGCGGGCGAGCCTTGGGGGTGACGAGGCTTTGGGGACTTCGGATATGGCGGCACGTGGCGTTTCACGCGCGCTGGGCCTCTCGCTCGGCGCGGCCTTGGGTTTCGTCGCGGCGACGGTCGCGCCCGTCGGGTGGACGGGACATGCGGGGGCGCAGACGCCCATCCCGCAGAAGACGGCCGCCTCGGCCGCGACAGGCTTCCAGAACCGCGAGGCGTCGGAAAGCGCGCTGAAGCTCGAGGCGAAGCTGAAGCGCGAGGCGCAGAGCGACTCGCGCCCCGTCGCGGAGATCATCAAGCAGGGCGTCGCGCAGATCCGGGCTGGAAGCTGGCGCGAAGCTTCCGTCACCTTCGCGCTCGCGGCCGGCAAGGACCCGAAGAACGAGCAGGCCTGGCGCAACCTCTCGGTCGCGCTCACCAAGGTCGAGACCGACGACTGGTCGGAAAAGGAGACCATCCGCAATCAGGCGCTCGGCGCCGGCTGGCTGGCCTATCAGGTCTCGCCAGACGCCAAGACCAAGGGACGCGCGCTCGCCGTGCTCGCCAACGCCTTTGCGGTCAAGGAGAGCTGGCGCCCGGCGCTCGACGCGCTGAAGGCGAGCCTCGCGCTCGCCGACAATCCGGACGCCCGCTCGACCTATGAGACCATGCGGGCCGAGCACGGCTTCCGCGTGCTCGACTATTCGATCGACAGCGACGCCGCCGCCCCGCGCGCCTGCGTCCAGTTCTCCGAACCCGTGGCCAAGGGCCGGATCGATTTTTCTCCCTACGTCGTCCTCAAGGGCGTCGACGCCCCGGCGGTGACGGCGAGCGAGTCCCAGGTCTGCGTGGACGGCCTGAAGCACGGCGAGACCTATGAGCTCACCGTGCGGCAGGGCCTGCCGTCCAACGTCGACGAGACGCTGCCCGCCTCGAAGGATTTTCGGCTCTATGTCCGCGACCGCGCGCCCACGGCGCGCTTCACGGGGCGCAACTACGTGCTGCCCTCGACGGGGCAGCAGGGCGTGCCGGTCGTCACCGTCAATGTCGACGCGGTCTCCGTCGACGTCTACCGCATCAACGATCGGAGCCTCGCCCAGGCGGTCACCTCGGGCGACTTCCAGAAGCAGCTCGACGGCGAGACGCTGGAGAAGCTGAAGAACGACCAGGCCGCGGCGGTCTATTCCGGCGAGCTCCTCGTCGACCGCAAACAGAACGCCGACGTCGTCACCGCCTTCCCGGTCTCCGAGGCGATCCCGAATCTCGCGCCGGGCGTCTACGTCATGGCCGCGCGGCCGAAGAACGCCGTCGCGCCCGAGCCGTGGGACGCGCAGGCGACGCAGTGGTTCGTGGTCTCCGACCTCGGCCTGACGGCGGTTTCGGGAACCGACGGCGTGAAGGCCTTCGCCCGATCGCTCGCGAGCGCCGGGCCGCTCGGCGGCGTCGAGCTCAAGCTGGTCGCGCGCAACAATGAGGTGTTGGCGACGACGAAGACCGACGCGGACGGCTTCGCGACCTTCGCGCCGGGCCTGACGCGCGGGACCGGCGGCCAGGCGCCGGCCGTGCTGATGGCCTCCTCCGGGACCGACTACGGCTTCCTCGACCTGACCAAGCCCGGCTTCGACCTCTCCGACCGAGGCGTCGGCGGTCGCGCCGCGCCGGGCCCGCTCGACGCGCAGGTCTTCGCCGAGCGCGGCGTCTACCGCTCGAAGGAGACGGTGCATCTCACCGCCCTGCTGCGCGACGACAAGGGGGCGGGCGTCGAGGGCCTGCCGCTGACGCTGGTCATCCAGCGCCCGGACGGCGTCGAGGACCGGCGCGTCGTCACCACCGATATGGGCGGCGGCGGGCGCACGCTCGACATTCCCCTGATCGACCAGGCGATGGGCGGGACATGGCGCGTCGAGGCCTTCGCGGACGCGAAGGGCTCCTCCATCGGCGCCGCGACCTTCCTCGTCGCCGACTACGTGCCCGAGCGGCTCGACGTGAAGCTCGAAGCCAAGTCGCCGGAGCTGACCTCCGCCGGCGCGAGCGCCGCCGTCGACGCGCGCTGGCTCTATGGCGCGCCGGCCTCCGATCTCGCCATCGAGGGCGAGGTGACGCTCAAGGCCCGCGAGGGCGGCCTGCCCGGGTTCGAAGGCTATCGCTTCGGCCTCTCCGATGAGACGGTCGCGCCCGTCCGCACCCCGCTCGACAATCTCGGCCGCACGGACGCGCAGGGGAAGGCGACGGTGCGCATCCCCGAGCCCGAGCTTCCCGATACGACCAAGCCGCTGCAGGCCGATGTCGCGCTGCGAGTCGCCGAGCCCTCCGGCCGCACGCTCGAGCGCACCATCACGCTGCCCGTCGCCTCGAAGGGCGAGCGCATCGGCGTCAAGCCGGCGTTCAAGGATCTGGGCGCCGGCGAGACGGCGAAGTTCGAGGTGCGCGTCGCCGGGCGCGACGGCAAGCCTGCCGCCGCCTCCGGCCTCGTCTGGCAGCTGTTGCGGGTCGAGACGACCTATCAGTGGTACGCGACCGACGGGCGCTGGAACTACGAGACGGTCTCCAAGACCCGCCGCATCGCCGACGGCAAGCTCGACGTCTCCGCCGACAAGCCCGCCGAGATCGCCGCCAAGGCGGATTACGGCCAATATCGTCTGGAGGTGACGAGCGCCGATCCGCAGGGGCCGGCGACCAGCGTCGCGTTCGACGCCGGCTACTTCGCCGCCGGCGCCGCCGACACGCCCGACACGCTCGACGTCGCGCTCGACAAGCCGAGCTACAAGCCGGGCGACACCGCGACCGCCAAGCTCATGTCCCGCTTCGCCGGCAAGGCGACCGTGATGGTGGTCGGCGCCGGCGTGATCGAGAGCCGGACGCTCGACGTCTCCGGCGACGGCGCGAGCGCCAGCTTCCCCGTGACGGACGCCTGGCGGCCCGGCGCCTATGTCGTCGCCTTCGTCCACAGGCCGCTCGACGCCAAAGCGAGCCGCATGCCGGGCCGCGCCATCGGCGTCGCCCATGCGCAGATCGATCCCGCCGAGAAGACCATCGCCGTCGCGATCGAGACGCCGGAGAAGATCGAGCCGCGCCGCACGCTGGATGTCGACCTGAAACTGTCCAACGTCGCGCAGGGCGAGCAGGCCTATGTGACGCTCGCGGCGGTCGACGTCGGCATCCTCAACCTCACCGGCTACAAGCCGCCGGCGCCGGACGAGGTCGTCTTCGGCCAACGCAAGCTCGCCTCCGACATCCGCGACCTCTACGGCCAGCTGATCGACGGCATGACCGCCGCGCGCGGGAAGCTGCGATCCGGCGGCGACGATTCTGGCTCGGGCGGCCTCAACGACACGCCGACGCAGGCGCCGCTCGCGCTGTTCTCCGGCCTCGTGAAGGTCGGGCCGGACGGGCTCGTGCAGGTCCCGTTCGAGATCCCGGCCTTCAACGGCACGGTCAAGCTGATGGCGGTGGCGTGGTCCGGCCAGAAGCTCGGCCACGCTTCGAGGGACGTGACGATCGCAGATCCCGTGGTGGTGACGGCCTCGCTGCCGCGCTTCCTCGCCGACGGGGACCGCTCGCGCCTTCGGCTCGACATCGACAACGTCAGCGGCCCCGCCGGCGACTACGCGGTCGAGGTCAAGGCCTCGGGTCCGCTTCAGGCGGGCGCGGCGCCGAAGTCGGTGAAACTCGCGGCCAAGGCCCGCGCGGCCGTCGAGGTTCCCGTGACGGCGTCCGGGGTGGGCGAGGCCCGCGTCGACGTCTCGATCAAGGGCCCGGACGGCAAGGTGTTCGCGCAAGCTCTAGGGCTGCCCGTAAAACCGCAGACCGCGCCGGTCAGCCGCCGCAACGTCATCGCGCTCGCCAAGGGCGCCAGCGTCACGGTCTCGAAGGACATGCTGGCCGACATCGTCGCCGGCACGGGCTCGGTCGCGCTCACCGTCGGCAAGCCCGGCCAGCTCGACGCGGCGACCTTCAAGCTCGCGCTCGACGGCTACCCTTACGCCTGCTCCGAACAGCTCTCGAGCCGGCTGCTCGCCGTCATCTATGGCGACGAGCTCGGCATGGGGCGCCAGGTCGCCGGCAAGACCGCCGAGGACGTCAAGGCCGTCGCGCGCGACATGATCGAGCGCATCCTGTCGCGGCAGGACTCCAACGGCTCCTTCGGCCTCTGGAACGCGAACGGCGGCGACCTGTGGCTCGACGCCTTCGTCACCGACGTGTTCGGCCGCGCCCGGGCGCTCGGCTACGCGGTGCCGGACCAGGCCTTCTCTCAGGCCCTCGACAATCTGCGGAACGCCATCGGCCTGCAGAACGATTCCACCGGCGGCGACATCGCCTACGCCCATTACGTGCTCGCCAGAAACGGCCGGGCGCTGCTCGGCGACCTGCGCTACCTCACGGACGTGAAGATCCAGGACTTCGCCAATCCGCTCGCCCGCGCGCAGATCGGCGCCGCGCTCGCCCAGACGGGCGACTTCACACGCGCCGCAAAGGCCTTCGCGGCGGCGGAGATCGCGCCGCCGGACGACGCCAACCGCAACGATTTCGGCTCGATCCTGCGGGACCAGGCGGCCATCGTCGCGCTCGCCTCGGAGAGCCGCGCCGGCGCCTCCGTGACGCCCGCCGTGCTGCGCCGGCTGGAGACCACCCGGCGCGACCGGCCGCATCTGACGACGCAGGAGAACGCCTGGCTGCTGCTCGCCGCGCGCGGGTTGAGGAGCCAGAGCGCCGACCTCGCCACGACCGTCGACGGCCAGCCGCGCAAGGGCGTCGTCGACGAGACGTTCTCGCCCGAGCGCCTCGCCGCAGGACCGGCGACGGTCGTCAATACCGGCCAGACGCCGCTGGAGGCGGTCGTCACCGTCACCGGCGCGCCGGTCACGCCGGAGCCGCCGGGCGAGCGGGGCTTCCATCTGGAGCGCCACTATTACACGACCGCCGGCGTCGAGGTGGACGCGGCTACCGTCGCGCAGAACACCCGGCTCGTCGTGGTGCTGACCGTGACCGAGCCGGAGCCGCGGCCCGGCCGCGTGCTGGTGGTGGACCGCCTGCCGGCCGGCTTCGAGATCGACAATCCGGAGCTCGTGACCTCCGCCAAGCTCCCGGCGCTCTCGATGCTCGGCGAGGAGTCGGATGCGGCGCATTCGGAGTTCCGGGACGACCGCTTCGTCGCGGCCTTCGATCGCTCGGAAGGCGCCGAGGCGGTCTATTCCGCCGCCTATGTCGTCCGCGCCGTCGCCCCCGGACGCTACGCGCAGCCCTCCGCGACGGTGGAGGACATGTACCGCGCCGACCGCTTCGCCCGCACCGGCGCGGGGTCGATCGAGGTGACGGCGGCGAAATGAGCGCGACGGCGCAGACGCGCTCTTGTCCCGGCCGAAGAGCGGGGACCCAGACGCGCGTCGATTCACGGCGGAGCCTCGTCGTCCTCGGGCTTGACCCGAGGACCCAAGTTCCGCGTCGGGCTCGACGCCCGAGGTGGATGGTCCGGTCAAGCCGGACCATGACGATGGAAGCGGCGGCGCCTCTTGCTCCTCCCCTGCGAAGCGGGGGAGGGGGACCATGCGCAGCATGGTGGAGGGGGCGCGTCTCAGGATGAGGCTCGTTCCGCTACGCCGCGCTCCACGCCCGGCCCCCTCCACCGCTTCGCGGTCCCCCTCCCCCGTGCTCCGCACAGGGGAGGAG
>JADBEO010000005.1 GCA_031316315.1 Chelatococcus sambhunathii | reverse complement strand
CTTCTGCAAGCTCAAACACTTCCGACGCGTCGCCACCCGCTTCGACAAGCTCGCGAGAAACTTCCTCGCAGCCGTCCTGCTCGCTTCAGCAAGACTGTGGCTCAGAGCTTATGAGTCCACGACCTAGGGGCGCGCTCGGAAAGTTGCGGAACGAAACCCGAAGGCGGGAGGTTCTTCCCATGCTCCCGGCCTCGGGAGCGCTCCGCTTCACCCTCTTCGCGGCCCCCTCCCTCGGGCCGCGCTGCGGACGAAGTCCTTCCCGACTTCCCTTGGGCGCGTCATGCGCCCATTTTTTTGCCGACCCGCCGCGCGCAACGGTCTCGCTTCGGCCCGAATCCTGGCTAGGCTGTTCACGACGCTGCGACGGAGCCGCATCGCGTGAACCGACTTTTCCTGTTCGCAGCCGGATTTGCGGCGCTTTTCGCCCAGAGCGCGGTCGCTGCGCAGTTCGAACCCAAGCTCAGCTTCAAGACCATGCCCGGCGAGCGCGCTGTGGCGCTGACCTTCGACGCCTGCTCCGGAGCCTTCGACGACCGCATCTTCGAAGCGCTGATGCAGGGCGACATAAAGGCGACGATCTTCGTGACCGACCGATGGATCCGCCACAACCCCGGCAATCTCAAGCTTCTCCAATCCCGCCCCGACCTGTTCCAGATCGAGAATCACGGCGCCGAGCACGTGCCGCCGGTCACCGACGCGCTCGAGGTCTTCGGCATCCGCTCCGCCGGGACGATCGACGCCGTTAGGGCCGAGGTCGAGGGCGGTTCGCGCTCGATCCAGACCGCGACCGGCCGTCGACCAGTCTGGTATCGCGGCGCGACGGCCCGCTACAGCGCCGACGCGATGAAGGCGATCGCCGACATGAAGTTCCGCATCGCCGGCTATTCGCTGAACGCCGACAACGGCGCGTCGCTGCCCGCCGGCGTCGTCGAGCGCCACATCCGGCAGGCGAAGCCCGGCGACGTCGTCATCGCCCACATCAACCAGCCGCACCGGCCCTCGGGGGCGGGCGTCGCGGCCGGGATCCAGGCGCTGAAGGACGCCGGATGGCGTTTCGTCAGGCTTGAGGACGTCGAGCCTGTCGAGGACGACCAGCGGCGGCTCGTCGTCGAACCGCACGAGACGGCGGAACAGCCGGTCACCCTGATGGCGAAAGCGCGGAAGCCGCTACCGGCTGCGACAAAGCCGGCCGACGAGGCGAAAGCCGCCTCAGCCGACGCAGCTCCGATTCCCGATACGAGCGCAAACGTCTCTCCGGTCCCGCCGGAGGCCGCCGCGCCGGCGCTTCAGGCGGAGGCCGAGGCGCGCCCCAGCATGCAGATCAAGCCGCGGCTCGGCGGCGTCTTCCGGCCCGCGCCCGGCGCAGCCTGGCCGGGGCGGCTCTCGCCGCCGAAGGCGCCTTCTTCGGCGCCGCCGGAGCCGCGCGCCAATCCCTGACCTCTCCGAGGATCGCCGGTCACGCGCGCGCTTCGCGCTGCAGGAGAGCCACGAAGATCGCCGCCGCGAGAATCCCGATCGACAGCCACAGGCCGGCGGCCAGGCCGTGGGGGCCGTCCGAGACGATCCCGCTCAGCACCGGGCCGACGATCTGGCCGACGCCGAACGCCACGGTCAGCGCGCCGATCGCGCTGGTCCAAGCCTCGGGCGGGAAGATGCGGCGCGCGAGGGTCGTGACGGCGGTCACGGCGGCGAGCCCCGATGCGCCGAACAGCATGGCGGAGGCGTAGGCGCCGGGCCGCGTCGGCTCGAGCAGCACGAGCAGCACGCCCGCAGTCATGACACCGCTCGTCGCGACCAGTCCGAACCCGCCGCGCAGCCGTCCGAGGATCGGACCCCAGGCGAAGGTGAAGGCCACGATCGAAAGGCCGAGCACGGTCCAGAAGGCCGAAACCTCGATCGGCGTGAAGCCGAGCTCGATCTTCAGATGCGCGATCACGAAGGTTGCGTAGGCGATGTAGCCGGCGCCCAGCAGGCCGTAGGAGATCATCTCGAACAGGATCGGGCGCAAGGCGAAGGCGCTTCTGGACCCGTGCGGCCGCGAGCGCGGTTCGGGCGTGCGGCGGATCGCCGGCGCTGCGAGCAGCGCGGCTACGATGGACAGCAGGCCGAGCGCGACCCATCCGCCGCGCCAGCCGGCCTCGGCGACGAGCGGCGGCACCGCGAGCGCCGACAGCGCGACGCCGGCGCCGACGCCCGCGACATAGACGCCGAGGACGGTCGGCGCGCGCGCCGCTCCGCCTCCCGCAGCGGCCGCGGCGGCGAGCGCTCCGCCGACGACGAAGGCGATCCCGCTGGCGAGGCCCGTAAAGATTCTCAGCGCGCCTTGCGTCCACCAGCCCGAGGGCAGAGCGGTCGCGGCGATCGAGAGCGCCGCGGCGACCAACGCCCATGCGAAGATCCGCCGGGCGCCGAACCGCTCGGCGAGTCTCGCGGCGACAACCGCGCCGCCGAGATAGCCGATGGCGTTAGCCGTGCCCATCGCGCCGGCGTCGGCGTAAGACCAGCCGAGATCATCCCGCATCGCAGGCAGGACCAGCGCGTAAGCGAACCGGCCGAAGCCCTGGGCGACGGCTGGCGCCATCGCAAGCCCCGCCACGACCCAAAGCGACGTCATGGCCTCGGCGGGAGCAGGGGCGACCCGCTGCGGCGCCGCGGGCGCCGGTAGGTCGTTCACCGCTGCGGGCCTGACGGCGGATTCTAAGAGAGCCATCAGTCGCTCCATAAGATAAATACGTACGACCGTATATATTCCGGGATCGGCAATGTCTAGCCCGCTTTCGCCTCGTCGAGACGCCGCGCTGATATCGACCGCGCGCGCTGGAACTCGGCCTCGTCGCCGATGGCGAAGGCGACGTTGGCGAGCGCCTGATAGGAGAGCAGCTCGAAGGCGAGATTCTCGACGTCGATCGCCGGCCAGATCTCACCCGCGTCGCGCGCGGCGGCGAGCGCCTCGACATAGCGGCGGCGCTTGGCGCGGCGGCGCTCCGCCAGCCGGTCGCGCACCGGCCCGGGCCGGGCCCGGAACTCGCTGCTCACCCCGTTCATGAAGCAGCCGCCGGGCAGCATGCGGCGCTCGACGAAGGCGAACCAGCCGTCGACCATCACTCGCACACGTTCGAAAGGCGTCGTGGCCGCCGCGAGGGCGGGCGCGTTGAAGGCCTCCACCAGCTGCAGGACCCAATCGATGGTCGCGAGCTGCAGGGACTGCTTGTCGCCGAACAGGACCTGGATGTTGCTCTTGGCGACGCCCGCCTCGCCGGCGAGCCGGCCGATCGTCAGGCCTTCGAGCCCATCGGCGGAGGCGATCGCGGCGGCATGCTCCAGCACCCGCGCGCGGGACGCGTCGCCGCGCGATCGGCGGCGGTCTTCAGTGGGAGCGTCGTGTTCGGAAACATCGGACATGGCCGAAATATATACGACCGTATGTATGCTTGAAGCAAGATGTGCGGACGCCGAAGAGGCCGTCATGCCCGGCCGAGCCGGGCATCCACGACTTTCTAGGATCGCAGAGCACGCCGCCCAAGTCGTGGATACCCGCGCAAAGCGCGGGCATGACGTTCAGCTTGCAATCAAATGGCGGCTCAGACGGCGAACCGCAAAGAGCGCGCAACCAGCTTGTTTGAGAGCTCGGTCAGTCGTTCGCCAGGATGAAGTTCTGCACCCGCGGATAGACCTGGCCTTCCCACTTGCGGCCGGAGAACACGCCGTAATGGCCGACTCCGGCCTGCAGGTGGTGGCGCTTCCTGAACGGCTTCAGTGAGGAGCACAGATCCTGCGCCGCCACGGTCTGGCCAACGGCGCAGATGTCGTCGCGCTCGCCCTCGACCGTCATCAGCGCGGTGCGCTTGATCGCGCGCATGTCGAGCTTTCGGCCGCGATAGACGAGGCGGTTGTTGGCGAGGTCGTTGTCCTGGAACACCATCTTGACGGTCTCGAGATAGAACTCAGCCGCAAGGTCCAGGATCGCGAAATACTCGTCGTAGAAGGTCGCGATCTGCAGCGCCTTCTCGGTCTCGCCGTCGACATAGGCCCAGAACAGGTCGGAGTGGCCCGTCAGGTGTCGTCCGGCGTTCATCGACATGAAGGCGGAGAGCTGCATGAAGCCCGGATAGACCTTGCGCCCGCGTCCGGCATGACGGGCCGGCACGGTGGCGATCAGGTTGCGCTCGAACCAGTCGATCGGCTTGCCGGTCGCGAGCTTGTTGACCTTGGTCGGGTTCACGCTGACGTCGACCGGGCCGGCCATCAGCGTCATCGAGGCGGGATGGGCGGCGTTGCCGGTCTCGGCCATCAGCGCGGCGGCCGCGAGCGCCTGCACAGCCGGCTGGCAGACGGCGACGACATGCGTGCCCGGCCCAATCTCTTCGAGGAACTTGACGACGTAGTCGACATAGTCGTCGAAGCCGAAGCGGCCGGCTTCCAGAGGCACGTCGCGGGCGTTGGTCCAGTCGGTCACATAGACGTCGTGGTCCTGCAGCAGGGTCCTGATCGTGTGCCGCAGCAGCGTCGCGAAATGGCCGGAGAGCGGCGCGACCACAAGCACCTTAGGCTGGCGCGTGTCGACGTCCTTGGCGAAGTGGGTGAGCGAGCCGAACGGCGCGGTGAACGCCGTCTCCTCGACGACCGGCGTAAGACGGTTGCCGACCATCACCTCGTCGATGCCATAGGCCGGCCGCTGGTGGGTGAAGCCGGCGCGGCTCATCATGCTGCCGAAAGCGCCCGGCATCGCCATCAGGGGCCGTCGGCCATTCGCCGTCCAGGGGTCAAGGGTCTGGCTGATGACGCCGCCGAACGCGCGCGCCAGGCCGGCGAGATCCGACCCCAGTTCGTACGCCTCATAGAGCATCGGCGACTCGACCCCGGCTACGCGACTTCCCCCGCGAAGCAGCGAACGCTAGTGGAATATGTTTTGCAGCGCGAGATCGTTTCTTGGGCGCCAAGTCATCTTCAGAGGAAACTTTAGGCCAATGGCCGAAGCCACATTGTCGATCTCCAGCCGCAACTATTCGTCCTGGTCGCTGCGCGGATGGCTCATCTGCAAGCTGTCCGGGCTCGACTTCGACGTCGAGGTGATCACCGGTTCCGCTGCCGCGCGGGCGGAGCTGCTGCACCTGTCGCCGTCTTTCCTCGTGCCGCGGTTGGTCCATGGCGAGATCCTCGTGTGGGACACGCTCGCCATCGCCGGCTACCTGGAGGAGATTCGCCCATATGCCGGGCTTCTGCCCAAGGAACAGGCGGCGCGAGCGTGGTGCCGCGCGATCTCCGGGGAGATGCACCAGGGGTTCGCCAACCTGCGCTCGGCGCTGCCGATGAATCTCAAGGCGCGCCATACTGGCTTCAAACTCTGGGGAGGCGCCCTTTCCGACATCAACCGCATCGTCGCGATCTGGACGCAGTGCATCGAGGCGTCGGGGGGGCCCTGGCTGTTCGGCGAGGCGCCGACTCTCGCGGACGCCATGTTCGCTCCCGTGGCGACGCGGTTCGCGAGCTACGACGTCTCGGTCCCCTCCCCCTGCGGCGCCTATCGCGACCGGATCCTCTCCTGGCCGCTGATGAGGGAATGGATCGAGGCGGCGCTCGCCGAGCCCGAGGAGATCGAGGAACTCGACATGGAGTTCTGAGGCGGCGGCGAGCGCTCTGGCATGCAACGTGCTGGACGAGGGCCATGGACGGTTTCGAACCACCCGCCGCGACCGATATCCGCGGCCTCGCCCGCGCGCTCGTCGACCGAACGGTCGCCGCCCGCGAGCGCATGCGGCAGGATCCGTTCGGCAATCCCGCGCTCGATATGGCGCTGGCCATCTCGCGCATGATCGACGACGGCGCGCTCGCGACCGCCGACCTCGCCGCGCTGATCCGGACCTTGCGCGACGATGCATACGCCGGTCGGGCGCGCAGGCTCGCGGCCTATGTCGGCGGCGTCGACCTCTCCAGCTCGACCGGTGCGATGGCGGCGATCGCCTGGCGGCTCGCCTCGGGCGACGCGGCCACCTTCCGGGCGGAGACGGAGCGGACGCGCTTCTCGGCCGTGTTCACGGCCCATCCGACCTTCTCGATGCCGGCGGAGGTCGGCCGGGAGCTCGCCTTGATGGCGAGCGGCGCGCCTCCGCGACCCTCCCGGAAGAGCCACAGGCCGCAGAAACCGACGCTGCTCGACGAGTTCGAGCAGGCCGTGGACGCTATCCAGGCCGGGCGGGACGCTATCGATCGGCTGACCGAGCACCTGCTTGGCGCTGCGCGCGTGCGCTTTCCCGACGAGTGGACCGGCTTCGTCCCGAAGCCGGTCACGCTTGCGAGCTGGGTCGGCTACGATACCGACGGGCGCACCGACATCAACTGGTGGGACACGATCCGTCTTCGCCTGCAGATGAAGGCGATGCAGCTCGAGCGGCTCGCCTCGCAGGTCCAAGGGATCGCTGCGGCACGCGAGCTTCACGACCGGCTGAAGACCGCGCTGAGGACCGTCGAGGCGCAATGCGCCGCTTGCCCGACAGGCGCGGCGGCCGAACCGGAGGTCGTCGCCGCCTTCGCCGCAATTCTGATCGAACGACGCGAGGAGGCGCTGGTCTCGGTCGCCCCGCTCCTGCCGATGTTCGAGCAGGCGATCGTGGCGTCTGACGGCGACCAGCAGATGCGCCTCGTCGTGGCGCGGGCGAGCCTCGTCTCGCATGGCCTGTCGCTCGCCCATTCGCAGTTCCGGCTGAATGCCTCGCAGCTTCACAACGCGCTGCGGCAGCTCGCCGGCCTCGACGACGCGGTGGGCGACGCGGCACGGCGGCGCGCCATGCTCGCCGGCATCAACGGCGCGCTCGACCGGCTGGAGCCGGCGGGCGTCGATTTCGGCGCGCTGCTGTCAGAGAGCTCCTCGGCGGTGCGGCTGATGATGACGCTCGCGCAGATCGTAAAGCACATCGACGCCGACTCGCCCGTGCGCTTCCACATCGCAGAGACCGAGAACGGCTACACCCTGCTGTGCGCGCTGTGGCTCGCGCGGCTGTTCGGGATCGACGACCGGATCGAGATCAGCCCGTTGTTCGAGACCGCGGAGGCGCTTGAGCGCGGCTCCCGCGTGCTCGACGAGGCGCTCAGGAGCCGTCATTTCCGCGACTACCTGACTCGCACCGGCACGCTGGCGCTCGAGTTCGGCTACTCGGATTCCGGCCGCTACGTCGGCCAGCTCGCCGCCAGCTACATGATCGAGCGCCAGCGGCTGAAGATCGCCGAGACGCTGACGCGGCACGGCGTCGCCGACGTCGAGGTCGTCTTCTTCGACACGCACGGCGAGAGCATCGGGCGCGGCGCCCATCCGGACGCGCTGCTCGACCGACTGAAGTTTTTGAACCCGACGCGCGCCCGAAAGGAGCTCGCGCGGGCGGGCCTTACAGTGCGCGAGGAGAGCGCGTTTCAGGGCGGCGACGGCTACCTGCTGTTCGGATCCGAGGCTCTCGCCCTCGCCTCTGTCGCGCGCATCGCCGAGCACGTCTTCGACGAGGACGCGCGGCCGGAGGCGTCGCGGCTGCCGCCGGATCCGGTCTATGCCGACCCTGATTTCGCCGCCGACTTCTTTGGCGCGATCTGCGCGGCGATGGAGGAGCTCGTCGAGGACCCGGGCTACGCCGCGCTGCTCGGCGCCTTCGGCCCGGCGCTGCTCGATCCGACCGGGTCGCGCCCAAGCGCGCGGCAGGTCGACGGCATGGGTGGTCCGGCGGTGATCCGCCATCCCCGCGAGCTCCGGGCGATCCCGAACAATGCGATCCTGCAGCAGCTCGGCTGGTGCGCGAACACGATCCAGGGCCTTGGCTCCGCGCTCTCGCGCCATCCGCAGTCCTTCGCCGAGCTGATGGCGAAGAGCCCGCGCTTTCGCCGCGCCATGGACTTCGCGGCGCATGCGCTGAAGCACTCCGACCTCGACGTCCTGCGCGCCATCGTCGCCTCGCTCGATCCGAGCTCCTGGCTCAACCGCGCCGAGCACGAGGCCGATCCGAAGCAGCGCGAGGCGCTGATCCGCGTCTCGGCGGCGCTGGAGCGGCTTGGCATCTCGTCCTCCGCCGCCGCCATGCTGCGCAAGATCCAAGTGGACCATCTCGCGCTCAAGGGCGTCTGGAGCGACGCCCCCTCGATGGCGGCCGAAGAGCTGCTGCTGCACGCGATCCGGCTCGCTTTGGTCGAACGCATCTGGCTGCTCGCGATCGAGATCCCGAGCTTCGCGCCGAAGAGCGGCCTCACCCACGACATGGCGGTCGCCCGCATCCTGCGTCTCGACGTCACGGAGCCGCTGAAGATGCTCGAGGCGATCTTCCCGGCCAAGCCCGACCGCGCGGCTGAACTCGACTACCATGAGCCGAAGGGGTTCCGGACGGCGGGCGGCTACGAGCGGGAGCACCGCGAGCTGTTCCAGCCGATGGCCGAGCTGTTCGCGCTGGTGCGCGAGGTGAGCGCCGCGGTGGGCCACTCGGTGGGCGCGTTCGGCTGACGCAGCTTCACGCCCGGGCTTGATCCGAGCATCCATCACAGGGAACTCAGATGTTTCCGAGTTCCTCACCAAAGTGGCAAACTCGGAACATTCTGGTTCTTCGGGCCCAGCGACGACGGCGTGTCCTACCCGCCGCTGCCGCTGTTCCTGCGGGCGATGATCAGCATCTGACGCGCGCGCTCCTCATATTCGGAGCGGATGTCGGCTTCCTTGGCGGTCGTGGCCGGTTTGTTCGGCTCTGCCGCCTTCTCCTCCGCCTCCCAGTCGAGCACGTCCGGATGTTCCTTCCGGAACAGCCAACGGGCCATCACATCGACGACCTCGGGCCTCGGTTCCCATGGCATATCGTTCGTCCTGGCCGTAACGCCGACGCCAAGGATGCGCTCCTGGAAGCGCTCCAAAAACCCCGACCTTCCGCCGAATGACCGAACATCCGGTCAGGCCGCGGCGCCCGTCTCGGCGTCGAACAGGACGAGCGCCTCCCGCGCAGCCCCGAGCTTCAGCAGGCCCGACGCCGGCGCTTCCACATGCCCCGCAACGCGGCCAACGAACGCGTGCGAGCCTACGAAGCCATGCACCAGGTTCACGTTCGCGCCGCGCTCGATCTCCTCGACCCGCACCGGGAAGGTCGCCGCGGCGTGAGGCGCGCGTTCGTCGTCGACCGCGAAGAGGGCCTCGGGCCTGACGCCGAGCAGTGCGAAGGTCGCCGTCGTCATCACGCTGGTCGCGCCGAAATGGGTGCCGTCCTCGAGCGACAGGCCCGTCTGGTTGGCGCGCACTGGCAACACGTTCATCGGCGGATCGCCGATGAGCCGGGCGGCCTCCGCCGTCGGCGGACGATCGTAAAGAGCGCGCGCCGGGCCGCTCGCGACGAGATGGCCGCGATCGAGCACGACCAGATGGTCGGCGAGCGCCAGCGCGTCGGTCCAGTCGTGGGTCGCAAGGAGGATCGTCGCTCCGGCCGCCTTCAGCGCCCTGAGCTCGCGCCTGAGCGCCATCCGGCGGACGGCGTCGAGGCCGGCGAAGGGATCGTCCAGCAAGATCGCGCGCGGCTGGTGCGCGAAGGCGCGGCCGAGGATGACGCGGGTCCGTTCGCCGTCCGAGAGGCTCGAAACGCGCCGGGCCATGAACGGGCCGAGCTCCACCGCGTCGGCCGCCTTCAGGACGGCCGCCTCCGCCTCGGAGCGCTTCAGGCCGCGCTCCGTCAGGCCGGCCGCCATCGTGTCGTAGACGTTGCGCGATCCCTTGAGCGCGCCACGCTCCGCGAACTCCACGACCTTGGACCGGCCGAGCCGCCAGGACTGGCTGACCGCGTCGCCGACCTCGACGGTCCCGGCGGTTGGCGCGTCCTGCGCGGCGATCAGCCGGAGCAGCGTGGTCTTCCCGGCGCCGGCCGGCCCGGTCACCGCCGTGATCGCGCCGTCCGGCAGGTCGAGCGAGACGTCGCGCAGCGCCTCGACGCCGCCGCGATGGATCTTCGAGACGTCGTTGAGAACGATTTTCGCCATGTGCGTTGCAAGCGGCTCCGGTGTGGAGGCCGTCATGCTCACCCGTAGACGAGCACGCCCGCAAGTCCCGCCGCGCCGATGATCAGGCGCCACCAGGCGAAGGGCGCGAAACCGTGACGGGAGATGAAGTCGAGCACGAAGCGCACCACGATCAACGCCGTGAGGAACGCGCAGACGAAGCCGACGCCGATCAGCGCCGCGTCGTCGAAGTTCAGCGCCGCGCGGTTCTTGTAGAGGTCATAGGCGAAGGCGCCCGCCATGGTCGGCATCGCGAGGAAGAAGGAGAACTCCGCTGCCGCCCGCTTCGAGGCCCCCAGCAGCAGCGCGCCGACGATGGTGGAGCCGGAGCGCGACACGCCCGGGATCAGCGCGAGGCATTGGCACAGGCCGATGACGAGGCACATGCCGAGCGGGAAGCGCATGGCGTCGTCATAGGCGACGTCGGGCTGCGCCTCGCCCTGCCAGCCATGGACCGGGCCCGATGTGTCGCGCACCGGGATGACCTGCGGCTGGTGGCGCATGTCGACCCACAGCAGCACGAGCCCGCCGACGATCAGGGCGATGCACACCACGATCGGTGTCTCGAACAGAACCTGCTTGATGAAGCCGTGCATCGCCGCGCCGATGACGGCGGCAGGCAGGAACGCGATCAGCACGCCGAGGACGAAGCGCCGCGCGGCGGGATCGCCCGGCAAACGGACGGCGACGTTGATCAGACGCCCCGAATAGACCAGCAGGATCGCGAGAATCGCGCCGAGCTGTATCAGCACCTCGAAGGTCTTGCCGGTGGACTCGAAGCCGAGGAAGTGGCCGAGCAGCAGCAGATGCCCGGTCGAGGAGACCGGAAGGAACTCGGTCAGTCCCTCGACCACGCCGAGCAGGGCGGCCTCGAACAGGCGCATCAGATCCATGACGGCTCATCCCCGGAAGGCGCGCGGCGATTCGCTGTTGTCGCGCGGGCGAGGCGGTTCTATACGAAAGCCCTTGCTCCGCGCCACGACGCGCCGGCGTTCCGACGCCGCCCGAAGCGCCACGGCCACACCCCTCCTCCCGCACGCTCCGCGGCTCGTTCCGGCATCAATGGCGATCCTCTACCACCATCCGCTTTGCCCGCATTCGCGGTTCGTGCGGCTCGTCATGGGCGAGTACGGGCTCGACGCCGAACTGGTCGAGGAGCGCGTCTGGGAGCGGCGGCAGCCATTCCTCGCGCTCAATCCTGCGGGCACGACGCCGGTGCTGGTGGAGGCCTCAATGCCGTCGGTGCCGGGCGCGGACGTGATCGCCGAGTATCTCGACGAGACTCGCGGCTTGGCGCTCGGCCCCCGCCGCCTGCTGCCGGAGAACCCGCGCGAGCGGGTCGAGACGCGGCGGCTGACCGACTGGTTCAACCGCAAGTTCTTCGACGAGGTCTCGAACCACCTCGTCACCGAGAAGATCTACAAGCGCTTCATGCCGACCAACGCCGGCGGCGGCGCGCCCGAGATGGCGGCGATCCGCGCCGGCCGGGCGAACATCCGCTACCATCTCAAATATGTCGGCTACCTGATCCGCCAGCGGAACTGGCTCGCCGGCGACCGCCTGTCCTACGCCGACCTCGCGGCGGCCGCGCATTTTTCAGTCGTCGACTATCTCGGCGACGTACCGTGGGACGAGGACGAGACCGCGCGCGGCTGGTACGCGCGGGTCAAGTCGCGCCCCTCTTTCCGCCCGCTGCTCGGCGAGACGGTCGCCGGCACGGCGCCCGCGCCGCACTACGCGGACCTCGATTTCTGAAGAAGGCCCTTTCGACGTGAAAGCCATTATCCTGAGCGCGGGCCAGGGACGTCGCCTGCTGCCGCTCACCGCCGAGACCCCGAAGTGCCTGATCCCCTTCGCCGGCCGGCCGCTGGTCGAATGGCAGGTCCGCTCCCTCGCGGCGGCCGGCGTCGACGACGTGGTGGTCGTGACTGGCTTCGAGGCCAGCAAGGTCGATCATGCGCTCGCGGCGATCTCGCTGCCGGGCGTCACGCTCCGCGCCACCCACAACCCGTTCTTCGAGCTCGCCGACAACCTCGCGAGCTGCTGGATCGCGCGTCACGAGATGCGGCAGCCGTTCGTGATCCTGAACGGCGATACCATGATCGAGCCGGAAATCGCAAAGCGCGTCTTGGCCGATCCGGCGACCGCGCCGATCACGGTGACGATCGACATCAAGGCCGAATATGACAGCGACGACATGAAGGTCCGCGCCGACGGCGACCGCCTGCTGGCGATCGGCAAGACGCTGCCGTCGGAGCTCGTCACCGGCGAGTCGATCGGCTTCCTGCGCTTCACCGCCGAGGGCGCGAAGACCTTCGTCGCCGAGATCGAGCGTCTGCTGCGCAGCGAGGAGGGCCTGAAGCGCTGGTACCTCTCCGCGATCGACGGCATCGCCCGCTACCATCAGGGCGAGGTCGGC
Source organism: Chelatococcus sambhunathii (assembly GCA_031316315.1). Taxonomy (GTDB): domain Bacteria; phylum Pseudomonadota; class Alphaproteobacteria; order Rhizobiales; family Methylopilaceae; genus Methylopila. The sequence continues at coordinate 120,554 of JADBEO010000005.1, read as the reverse complement.
GTCCGGTCGATCGAGGGCCTCGAATGGAGCGAACTCGACTTCCCCGTCGACCTCGACCGCGGCGTCGCCATGACCGAGGGCTGGGTCAAGCGCGGCCTGTGACGGCTTCGGCCGCGACTTTCCTCTGCGTTGCCCCAGCGCTTCCGCGCCATAAGACGACCGGGTGACATGATCGGGCCTGCGGCCCGGAACTTGCGACGGTCGTCGAGCCTGCGGACGAGGAGGGATCGGCATGGCCTCTGCGCTCACGTTGCGGAAGCGGCTCGAGGACCTGACCGGCGACGAAGAGGGCCACACCCTCTCGAAGTCGCTCAGCGCCCTGTCGATCATGGCGATCGGCATCGGCGGCATCATCGGCGCCGGCATCTTCGTGCTGACCGGAACGGCGGCGGCGAACTACGCCGGCCCCGGCGTGATGCTCTCCTTCACATTGGCCGCCGTCGCTTGCGCCTTCGTCGGCCTTTGCTATGCCGAGCTCTCGGCGCTGATCCCGATCGCCGGATCGAGCTACACCTACACCTACGCCACGCTCGGCGAGTTCTTCGCCTGGATCATCGGCTGGGACTTGGTGCTGGAATACGCAATGGGGGCCGCGACCGTCTCGGTCGGCTGGTCGGGCTATCTGGTCTCGATCCTCAGGGACGTCGGAATCCATCTGCCGCCGCAGTTCACCAACTCTTTGGGCTCGACCGTGAAGCTCGTCGACGGCTCGACCGTCACCGGCCTCTTCAACCTCCCCGCTGCGATGATCGTGCTGCTGCTGACGTTCATGCTCGCGCGCGGCACCCGGGAGTCGGCGACGGTGAACAACGTCATGGTGGCGGTGAAGCTTGCGGTGGTGCTGGGCTTCATCGTCATCGGGGCCTTCTATGTCGACACCTCGCACTGGTCGCCGCTGGTCCCGGAGAACAAGGGCGCGTTCGGCGAGTTCGGCTGGTCAGGGGTGCTGCGCGGGGCGGGCGTGGTGTTCTTCGCCTATATCGGCTTCGACGCCGTTTCGACCGCGGCCCAGGAGGCGCGCAAGCCCCAGACCGACATGCCGATCGGCATCCTCGGCTCGCTCGCGGTTTGCGCGGTGCTCTACGTGCTGGTCGCGGCGGTGCTGACGGGGCTGATCCCCTATACCGAGCTCAACGTGCCGGACCCTATCGCCAAGGGCGCGGACGCCGTCGGCATGGGCTGGTTCACCTGGCCGATCAAGATCGGCGCGATCGCCGGCCTCACCACCGTCATGCTCGTCCTGCTCTACGGCCAGAGCCGCATCTTTTACACCATGTCGAAGGACGGCCTGCTGCCGCCCATGTTCTCCAAGGTCCACCCGAAGTTCGGCACGCCCTATCTCAGCCAGTATCTGATCGGCGGCTGCGTGGCGTTGATCGGCGGCCTGTTCCCGATCTCGCTGCTGGGCGAGATGGTGTCGATCGGCACGCTGTTCGCCTTCATCCTGGTCTGCGCCGCAGTGATGTATCTGCGCCGGAGCGAGGCGGAGGCGCACCGGCCGTTCCGCGCGCCGGGCGTACCGGTCACGCCGATCCTCGGCGTCCTGTTCTGCCTCGCGCTGATGGTCGGGCTGCCCCTCGACACCTGGATCCGGCTCTTTGTTTGGATGGCGATCGGCCTCGCGATCTATTTCGCCTACAGCCGCCACCATTCCGTGGTGCAGCGGCGGGCGGGCCCGGCCGCCGGCCTCACACGTTGAGCAGCAGGTACTCGCGCTCCCATGGGCTGATGACCCGCATGAAGGTCTCGAACTCGGCGCGCTTGATCGCGCCGTAAGTCGCGATGAAGGTCCGGCCGAACACGTCCTGCAGCGGCTCACAGCCTTCGAAGGCGGCCACCGCCTCGAGCAGGCCCCGCGGCAAATCGTAGTCGAGGCCGTGCGCCGAGCCGTCGATCGGCTCGGTCGGCGTCAGCCCCTCGACCATGCCGAGATAGCCGCAGGCCAAAGAGGCGGCGATGGCGAGATAGGGGTTGGCGTCGGATGACGGCACCCGGTTCTCGACCCGGCGCGCCTCCGGGCCCGAGGGCGGCACCCGGATGCCGGTGGTTCGGTTGTCGTAGCCCCACTGGACGTTGATCGGGGCGGAGGACTGACGCGTGAGGCGCCGGTAAGAGTTCACGTAAGGCGCCAGCACGCACATCACGGTCGGCAGATACTTCTGCGTCCCCGCGAGGAACGAGAAGAACTCGGCCGACGGTTTTCCCTGCTCGTCGGCGAAAATGTTCTTCTCCGACTTCCGGTCCCGCACCGACTGGTGAATATGCATCGCCGAGCCGGGCTGGTTCGCGATCGGCTTCGCCATGAAGGTCGCGTACATGTTGTGTTTGAGCGCGGCCTCTCGGATCGTCCGCTTGAACAGGAAGACCTGATCGGCGAGTTCGAGCGGGGCGCCGTGACGGAGGTTGATCTCCATCTGCGCCGCGCCCTCCTCATGGATCAGCGTGTCGATCTCCAGCCCCTGCGCCTCCGAGAAGGCATAGATGTCCTCGAACAGCTGGTCGAATTCGTTGACCGCAGAGATCGAGTAGGACTGCCGGCCCGTCTCCGGCCGCCCCGAACGGCCGATCGGCGGCTCCAGCGGATAGTCCGGATCGGTGTTGGGCTTGACCAGATAGAACTCGATCTCCGGCGCGATGATCGGCGCCCAGCCCTTGTGGGCGTAGAGATCGACGACGCGCTTCAGCAGCTGGCGCGGCGACACCTCCGCAGGCCGGCCGTCGCGATGGAAGGCGTCGTGGATGATCTGGCCGGTGGGGTCGTTGGCCCAGGGAACGCTCGACAGCGTCGACCAGTCCGGCTCCAGCACCAGGTCCGCGTCGGTCGGGTCGCCGCCGCCCGGCTCGTCCTCGTCGGCGTAGCCGCCAGAGATCGTCTGGTGGAAGATCGACGACGGCATGTTCATCGTCGGCGACTGGAAGAACTTCTGCGCCGGCATGATCTTGCCGCGCGCGACGCCTGCTTGGTCGGGGACGAGACACTCGAGCTCCTCGATGCCGCGGTCGTCGACCCACTCCCGCGCGGCCTCGAGGTCGCCCACGCCACGCCGCTCGGCGATCGACTCCCGAAGGCCAGCCCGCTTCTTCTTGCTCATACGTCACTCAAAATCGTGCGGCGGCCGACGGCCGGGAGCCGTGAAGCCGCCGACCCGAGCCGGCAGGATGCGGCGTCGAGGCGCGTCCTGAACAGGAGGCGCGCTCGTGGCGGGGGCGCTCCCGGATCGGGTCAGGGAGGTGGCGGCGGAGGCCCCCGCGGCGGGGAAGAACCCCGCCCGATCCGGCCGCGCGAGACGGCCGAACAATCGAAGCCTGCCCGAGCCCGCGGGCCAAATCAATCCGGCCCGCAAAGAGGGCGCCGGCGACCCGGCCTGCCGTCGAATTAAGCGCGCCGCCCAGTTGTGCGCATCTCTGCCCAAGGCTAGCCTTCAGGCGTCGGCCTCCACGCAGGGTCCGGGGGTCAGGGGAACTCTCGCATGACGATCAAACGGTTCGCAGGCGCCTGGCTGGCCGTCCTCGGTCTGGCCGCGGCGTCGAGCGCGGCGCTCGCGCAGTCGAAGGAAGTCCGGGTCTACAACTGGTCGGACTATATCGACGAGCAGACGATCAAGGACTTCGAGGCGGAGACGGGGATCAAGGTCACCTACGACGTCTTCGACCAGAACGAAATCCTCGAGACCAAGCTGCTCGCCGGCAAGTCCGGCTACGACGTGGTGGTCCCGAGCGCGACCTTCCTCGCCCGGCAGATCAAGGCCGGGGTGTTCCAGAAGCTCGACAAGTCCAAGATCCCGAACCTGAAATACGCTTGGCCGGAGATCTATCAGCGGCTCGCGACCTACGATCCCGGCAACGAATACGCCGTGAACTACATGTGGGGCACGACCGGCATCGGCTACAACGTGAACAAGGTGAAGAAGGCGCTCGACGGCGACGCGCCGGACAGCTGGGCCTTCGTCTACGACCCTGAGAACCTCAAGAAGCTGAAGAGCTGCGGCGTGATGTTCCTCGACAGCGCCGAGGACCTGTTGCCGTCCGTCATGACCTATCTCGGGCTGAAGCCCGAATGGACCGAGGACAACATCAACAAGGCGGCCGCCCACCTCTCCAAGCTCAAGCCCTACGTCACCCAGTACAACTCGACCGAATACATCTCGGGCCTCGCCAAGGGCTCGATCTGCGTGGCGGTCGGCTATTCCGGCGACGTCTACCAGGCCAAGAGCCGCGCCGAGGAGGCCAAGAACAAGGTCGAGGTCGACTACATGCTGCCCAAGGAGGGCGCGCAGCTGTGGTTCGACGAGATGGTGATCCCGGCGGACGCCCCGCATCCGGACGCCGCGCACGCCTTCATCGACTACATGCAGAAGCCCGAGGTCGCGGCGAAGAACTCGAACTTCGTGTCCTACGCCAACGGCAATCTGGAGTCGCAGAAGTTCATCGACGAGTCCGTCAAGGGCAACCCGAACGTCTATCCGACGCCGGACGTGTTCGCGAAGCTCTTCACCGTCGAGACGATCACCGACTCGAAGATCCAGCGCACTCTGACCCGCGCCTTCCAGAAGGCGAAGTCCGGGCGCTGACGATCTGACCGCTCCCGACGGCGCGGCGCGCCGTCCGGAGCGACGTCTTCCCTCTTCCCTCCCAACCGGACGCAGCATGGCGCTGAAGCCCGCTCAGAAGGCCCTCGGGCCGATCCGTCGATCCTTCGCGCCATGGCTCGACCCGTCGGCCGTTCCCCTGATCCGCTTCGAGAACATCGTGAAGCGCTTCGGAGACTTCACCGCGGTAGACGACGTTTCGCTCGACATCCATCAGCGGGAATTCTTCTCCCTGCTCGGCCCATCCGGCTGCGGCAAGACCACGCTGATGCGCATGCTCGCCGGCTTCGAACATCCGACCTCAGGCCGCATCACGCTCGCCGGCGAGGACCTTGCGGGCGTTCCGCCCTACCGGCGGCCGGTCAACATGATGTTCCAGTCCTACGCGCTGTTCCCGCACATGACGGTCGAGCAGAACGTCGCCTTCGGCCTTAAGCAGGACGGGCTGCCGAAGCCCGAGATCGCCGCGCGCGTCGCCGAGATGCTCCGCCTCGTGAAGCTCGAGCCCTTCGCCAAGAGAAAGCCGCACCAGCTCTCCGGCGGCCAGCGCCAACGCGTCGCTCTCGCCCGCTCGATCGCCAAGCGCCCGAAGGTGCTGCTGCTCGACGAGCCGCTCGGCGCGCTCGACAAGAAGCTGCGCGAGGAGACCCAGTTCGAGCTGATGGACCTGCAGATGGAGCTCGGCCTCACCTTCCTGATCGTGACGCACGACCAGGAGGAGGCGATGACCGTCTCCGACCGCATCGGCGTCATGAACCACGGCAAGCTCGTGCAGGTCGCGACGCCCGGCGAGATCTACGAGCAGCCGAACTGCCGCTACGTCGCCGACTTTATCGGCAACATCAACCTGATCGAGGGCGTGGTCGAAAGCGCTGGCGGCGGCGAGGTCCGCGTGACGGGCGAGGATACCCCGGGCGCCTTCGTCTGCGCCGCTGAAGCCGGGCCCGCTCCGGGCTCCAAGGTGGCGCTCGCCGTCAGGCCCGAGAAGATGCGCGTCTCGCTCGACGCCCCGCCGGCTGATGCGAACAACGTGCTGCAGGGCGAGGTCTGGGACCTCGCTTATATGGGCGACTGGACCGTGCTGCTGATCAAGATCGACGGCTCGGAGAAGGTGCTGCGCGTCAGCCGCGCCAACATGACCCGCACCGAGGCGAGGCCCATCGCCTGGGACGACCGCGTCCACGTCTGGTTCGCGCCGGACGCCGCCGTGCTGCTGACGTCGTGAGGCGCGGGATGGCTATTCGCCGCTCTCGGATCAGAGCGCGATCCCTCCCCTGGGACAGGGGAGGGCAGGGTGGGGTGCGGTGCAGGACCGAGCTCCGTCCCCCAAGTCCCCACCCGACCTCGGCTTCGCCTCGGCCACCCTCCCCGCTGCCGCGGGGCAGGGATCAGAAAGGGCCGCGTCCATGACCGAAACGGTCGCTTCGAAGCCGGAAGGCACGAGCCCCTGGGGGCGGCGCCTCGTCGTCGCCGTTCCCTATCTCTGGCTGCTCGTCCTCTTCCTGACGCCCTTCCTGATCGTCCTGAAGATCTCGTTCTCGAACAAGGTGGTCGCCCAGCCGCCTTACGAGCCGCAGCTCGATCTCGCCGGCGGCTGGCAGGCGGTCAAGGACTTCTTCGCCGGCCTCAGCCTCGACAACTATTACGCGATCTTCGAGTACACCGAGAACATCGAGGCCTATTTCTCCAGCCTCAAGATCGCGGCGACAGCGACGATCCTGATGCTGCTGATCGCCTATCCTATGGCCTACGCCATGGCGCGCGCGCCGAAGACGATCCGGCCGACGCTGGTCATGGCCGTGATCCTGCCGTTCTGGACCTCGCTGCTGATCCGCGTCTACGCGTGGATCGGCATCCTCGATCGCGAGGGGCTGCTCAACGCCTCGCTGCAGTGGCTCGGGATCATCGACGAGCCGCTCGAGATCCTGCACACCGAGATCGCCGTCTATATCGGCATGGTCTACTCGTACCTGCCCTTCATGGTGCTGCCGCTCTACGCCAGCCTAGAGAAGCTCGACGAGACCCTGCTGGAGGCCGCCGCCGACCTCGGCTGCCCGCCCTGGAAAAGCTTCTGGCAGGTGACGGTGCCGCTTTCGCTGCCCGGCGTGATCGCGGGCTGCTTCCTCGTCTTCATCCCGGCCGTCGGCGAGTTCGTGATCCCCGAACTGCTCGGTGGCTCAGGCACCTACATGATCGGGCAGGCGCTCTACGCCGAGTTCTTTCCCAACCTCAACTGGCCCGGGGCCTGCGCGATCGCCGTGCTGCTGCTGCTCGTGCTGGTCGTTCCCATCGCGATCTACCAGAACGTGCAGACCAAAGAGATCGAGGGGCGGGCGTGAGGGCGGCGCGATGACCAAGGGCCTCTCCAAAATCAACCTGACCGCGCTGACCTTCGGCTTCGCCTTCCTCTACCTGCCGATCGTCCTCCTGGTGATCTACTCGTTCAACGCCTCGCGGCTGGTCACCGTCTGGGGCGGGTTCTCGACGAAATGGTATGTCGAGCTCTGGAACAACCAGCAGCTCATCGACGCGGCGCTGCGGTCGGTACAGGTCGGCCTCGTCTCGGCCACGGTCGCGACCGTGCTCGGCACCATGGCCGCGATCGTGCTGGTGCGGATGGGCCGGTTCCCGGGCCGCACGCTGTTCTCCGGGATGATCTACGCGCCGCTGGTGATGCCGGACATCATCACGGGCCTCTCCATGCTGCTGCTGTTCGTGGCGATGGACCTCAGCCGCGGCATGTTCACTCTGATGCTCGCGCACATCACCTTTTCGATGTGCTACGTCGCGATCGTCGTGCAGTCGCGACTGTTGACCTTCGACCGGAGCCTCGAAGAGGCCGCGCTCGATCTCGGCTGCCCCCCGGCCAAGACCTTCTTCGTGGTGACGCTGCCAATCATCCTGCCGGCGGTGATCTCCGGCTGGATGCTCGCCTTCTCGCTGTCGATCGACGACGCGGTGATTTCGCAGTTCGCGACCGGGCCGGGCGCCTCGACGCTGCCAATCGAGATTTTCTCCGCGGTGCGTCGGGGCGTATCGCCTCAGATGAACGCCGTCTGCACCATCCTGATCGCGATCGTGACCACCGGCGTGATCATCGCCTCCATCGCGACCAAGCGCGCCGAGGTGGCGCGCATGCGCGAGGAGCGCGCGGCGATGGCCGGACGCTGACGCCGTCGGAACATCTTACGCTCGACGTCGTGAACCTTCCGGTAATCGTCCGTTTAACGGGCGATTAGCCATTTCATGGCCTCATTCCGGACTATGAGACCGAATTTTCTGGAGCTCGGCTGGCGGACGGCGATCGGCGCGCCGGTCGAGGCCGCGCCGGTGATCGCCGCGCGGACGGCGGAGGCGGCTGCTCCGGTCGAAGCCGTCGCGACGACGCACGTTCGCGGCGACGCGCTGGAGCTTGTCGAGGCGGACGTCCTGTCGGCGATCACGTCGGTCGGGACCTCCATCACGGCGGCGCGCACAAGCGTCCGCGACATGCGGGCCCAGCTCGAGGCCGTCCGCGGGCAGACCGACACGCTCGCCGGCGCCGCGCGGGAGGCGGCCGAAGCGACCACCGGCCTCGCCGACAAAACCGGCGCTCTGTCGTTACCTCCACCGAGATCGAGGCGGCGCTGGCGCAAGCGACGCACTTCCTGGACAACGCCGGCGAACGCGGCGTCGAGGCCCGGACCCTGATCGCGGCGCTGGCGCAGGCCGGCGACGAGATCGCCGGCATCGTCGACACCATCTCGGCCGTCGCCGCCCAGACCAGCCTGCTCGCCTTGAACGCCACGATCGAGGCGGCGCGCGCGGGTCAGGCCGGCCTCGGCTTCGCGGTCGTGGCTAAGGAGGTCAAGGCCCTCTCGATCCAGACCGCGAAGGCGGCGGACGATGTGAAGTCGCGCGTGATGCGCCTTCGCGAGGGCGCGAAATCCTCAGCCGCCGCGATCGAGAGCGCCGCCGCTGCGATCGACTCGGTCCGGCCAGCCTTCACGACGGTCAAGGGAGCGACCGACGCCCAGGCGGAGACGGTCGGCGTGATCGTCGAAGAGGCGGCGCGCGCGTCCGGCCTCGTCGCGACGGTGAGCGGAGAAGCCGGCGCGGTCTCCGCCGCGACCCTGCGTCTCGACGCCGAGGCCGCAGCGACCGAACGAGCCGCCGGCCATGCGGCCGATCAGGCGGAGGGCCTCGGCCGGCGCTTCACCGCCGTGATGCGCCAGAGCGAGGTTGGCGACCGGCGCAGGTTCGACCGCTATCCGGTCGAGCTCGGCGTCCGGCTCGGCGACGGCCGCCAGACTCGCACGATCGATCTCGGCCGCGGCGGCGCGCTGATCGCCGCCCCTGCTGGCGCGCAGCCGACCGTCGGCGGCCGGCTCAGCGTCGAAATAGAGGGGATCGGAGCGCTTGCGCTGAAGATCGCCGGCGTTAGCCAGATGGGGCTGCACTGCGCCTTCGAGGATCCGTCGGCTGAGACGACCGCGCGGCTGGCCGGAAAGCTGTCTGAGGTCGAGGGGCGCTATGCGCCGCTCGTCGCCCGCGCGCAGGACATCGCGCGCCGGGTCGCCTCGCGCATCGAATCCGCGCTCAACGACGGCGGGCTGACGGAATCGGCCCTGTTCGACACCGACTACAGGCCGATCGAGGGATCGGACCCGGCGCAGTACCTGACGCCGGCGGTCCCGCCTCTCGAGCGGCTGCTCGCTCCGATGCTCGACGCCGAACTCGCCGAGGATCCGGCGATGATCTTCTGCATCGTGACCGACCGGAACGGCTTCCTGCCGCTGCACAACAGCCGCTATTCGCTGCCGCAGCGGCCGGGCGATCCGGTCTGGAACAGCGCGAACTGCCGCAACCGGCGGATCTTCGACGATCGGACGGGCATCACCGCCGCGCGCTCCACGCGGCCTGCGACGGTGCAGGCCTATCGCCGCGAGATCGGCGGCGACGTGGTCATGGTCCGCGAGGTCGACGCGCCGATCCGCATTCGCGACCGCCACTGGGGCGGCTGCCGGACAGCCTACCGGTTCTAGGCTCTCTCCGTGACGCACGCGTTCCAACCGCGGCATCATCGCTGGGCTTGACCGGGCGATCCATCGGACGCCCAGCGTGATGGACGCGCGGACCAGGTCCGGGCATGACGGAGCGCTTTACGCCGCGGGCCGGCGGTGGGCCACGCGCCCTACAGCTGGTCGCGCTGGTCCGTGATCAGCCGCGCGCCACGATGGAAGGTGATGTAGTCCCACACCCACTTAAACGCCACGGCGATGCGGTTGCGCGCGCCGATCAGGAAGTAGATGTGGGCGAAGCACCAGAACAGCCACGCCGAGAAGCCGGTCATATTGGCGCGCGGCAGCTTGATGACGGCGGAGCGCCGTCCGATCGTCGCAACGTCGCCCTGATGCTTGTAGACGAACGCCGGCGGCGGAACCGCCTCCCGCGCGCGCGAGGCGATGACGTCGGCGACATAGGCGCCCATCTGCTTCGCGGCCGGCGCGACCCCCGGCACGGGCGACCCGTCCTCGCGGCTGACCGCGGCGGTGTCGCCGATGACGAACACGTTCCGGTTTCCCGGCAGCGTCAGATCGCGCTCGACGATGACGCGCCCGGCGCGGTCGGTCTTGGCGCCGAGCCATCGGCCCGCGTCCGAGGCGACCACGCCGGCCGCCCAGATCACAGTGGCCGCGTCGACCCGGCCATGCTCGAGATCGACGCCGTTCGCGTCGACGTTGACGACACGCGTGTTGGTCATGACCTCGACGCCCATCGTCTCCAGCGAGCGGCGGGCGTAGTCGGTCAAGCCATCGGGGAAGGCCGGCAGCACGCGCGGGCCGGCCTCGATCAGGATGACGCGCGCGGTGCGCGGATCGATCTTGCGGAACTCGGACGGCATGACCTGTCGCGCGACCTCGATGATGGCGCCGGCGAGCTCCACGCCCGTCGGCCCGGCGCCGACGATCGCGAAGGTGAGGAGCGCCTCGCGCTCGGCCGGATCGTTCGAGAGTTCGGCACGCTCGAACGCCATCAGGAGACGCCGGCGGATGACCGTCGCGTCCTCGATGCGCTTCAGGCCCGGCGCCGACTTCTCCCACTCGTCATTGCCGAAATAGGAGTGAGTGGCGCCGGTGGCGATCACCAACTCGTCGAAGTCCAGCGTGGCCGTGTCGGCGATCACCTTCTTTGCTTCGAGATCAATCGAGGAGACGGTCCCGAGGAGCACGGTCGCGTTCTTCTGGCGGCGCAGGACGTGACGGATCGGCCAGGCGATGTCAGCGGGCGACAGCTCGGCGGTCGCGACCTGGTAGAGCAGCGGCTGGAAGCAATGGTAGTTGTGCCGGTCAAGCACTGTCACGTCGACATCGGCCTTGGCGAGCTTGGTGGCGGCCGTCAGTCCGGCGAATCCGGCTCCCACGATGACGACCTTGGGGCGCTTCGGCGTCTCGACGTCCATGCGATTAAGCTCTCCTGAAGGGTTGACGCGCCTCTTACACCATTTGTGCACTGCACAATAGATCGTTCACGTGGATCGGCCATGCGCAATTGGTCTTTGCCCCGGCGACTCGTCCGACCGGGTTCCGAGCAGATGTCCCCTCCGGGACGCGCGGCAAGTCCCCTCAGCGACCAAGCGATGCGGCCGAGTTTGCAATCGGGCCGCGCTTGACCCATCTGTGCCCCGAGGCGCGGCGACGGCCCCGCCCAGACCCTTTCTCTGACGGAGAACCCGAACAATGCTCGCCGCCGGGGATACGCCCGCTGACGCCGCCGCGACCGACGGGCTGATCAAGGCCACGACGACGCAGACCTTCATGGCGGACGTCGTCCAAGCCTCGGTCGCCACGCCGGTGCTCGTCGATTTCTGGGCGCCTTGGTGTGGCCCCTGTCGGCAACTGACGCCGGTGCTCGAGAAGGTGGTCAAGGCTGCCGCCGGCAAGGTGCGGCTGGTCACCATGAACATCGACGAGCATCCGCAGATCGCGGGCCAGCTCGGCATCCAGTCGATCCCCGCGGTGATCGCGTTCCGGCGCGGCCAGCCGATCGACGGCTTCATGGGCGCTCTGCCCGAGTCTCAGGTTCAGGCCTTCGTCGAGCGCATGATCGGTGAAGAGCTTCCCGACGAGGCGAGCGACCTGATCGCCGAGGCGGAAGGGGCGCTCGAGGCCGGCGATGCGGCCGGCGCCGCCGAGCTGTTCGCGGAACTCCTCGTCGAAGAGCCCGATAACGTGGCCGCGATCGCCGGCCTCGCCCGCGCCCGCATCGCCGCGGGCGACCTCGCCAGCGCCAAGGAGACGCTGGCTTCCGCGCCGGAGGGCGCGAACGACCCGGCGTTGGCCGCCGCCCGCGCGCAGATCGAGCTCGCCGAGCGCGCGGCCGCGGTCGGCGATCTCGCGCCGCTCGAGGTTAAGGTCTCGGCGGATCCGGCTGACCATCAGTCGCGCTTCGACCTCGCCGTCGGGCTCGCGGCCGCGGGCCTGCGAAAGGATGCGCTCGACCATCTGCTGGAGATCGTCCGGCGGGATCGCGCATGGAACGAGGACGGGGCCCGCAAGGAGCTGGTGAAGCTGTTCGAGGCCTGGGGACCCAAGGACGAGCACACGATCGCCGGCAGAAAGCGGCTGTCGTCGCTGCTGTTCGCCTGATAGCGTCGCGCCATGGCGTCCAACGTCACCTATCACAAGATCGACGAGCTCCCCCGCGTCATCCCGATTTTTCCGCTGAGGGCGGCGCTTCTGCTGCCGCGCGGGGAGATGCCGCTCAATGTCTTCGAGCCGCGCTACCTCGCGATGATCGACGACGCGATCCGTGGCGATCGCATCATCGGCATGATTCAACCAGAACCGGACTCCGCCGAGGAGGACCAGCGACCGGACATCGTCCGGGTGGGCTGCGCCGGCCGGCTGACCGCGTTCGGTGAGACCGGCGACGGCCGCTATCTCGTGACGCTGACCGGCGTCACGCGCTTCCGGGTCGCCGAGGAGCTGACGGTCTCGACGCCCTATCGGCAGGTCAAGCCGTCCTATGACGAGTTCGCGCTTGACCTCGCTCCGGGCGAAGGTCAGGAGGCCGTAGACCGCGACGCGCTGCTCAAGACGCTCAAGGACTATCTCGAGGCGAACAGCCTCGAGGCCGACTGGGACGGCATCCGCCGCGCGCCGAACGAGGCGCTGGTCAACGCGCTCGCCATGATGAGCCCCTTCGGCCCGCGCGAGAAGCAGGCCCTGCTGGAGGCGCCCGATCTCAGGTCCCGCGCCGAGATTCTGGTCGCGGTGACGGAAATGGACCTCGCCCGCGCCCGCGGCGACGCGAGCTCCTCCCTGCAGTGAGACGAGGCCCGCGATGACCAACGCTCCCGACGACGCCCGCCGCAGCGGCGGCATCGACCCGAGGCTTCTCGAAATCCTCGTCTGTCCGCTGACCAAGGCCACGCTCAGCTATGACGTCGAGCGACAGGAACTGATCTCGCGCCCGGCGAAGCTCGCCTACCCCATCCGGGACGGCATCCCGATCATGCTGCCCGACGAGGCGCGGCCGATCGAGGACTGAGGCGCCGCCTCAGCCCGTCACGAGCTTCAAATTGACCTTCTCGAGCACCGCGAGCACGCGGCCGAGTTCGTGGCCGCGCTTGAGGATGTGGCCGGCGCTCGACACCACGGCGTAGGCGCCCTGGCGGCGGGCGAGGCGCGGCGTCTTCTCGATACGGTAGAGCGGCGCCTCGCTGGTGCGGCGGAACACCGAAAACACCGCCTGATCCTTGAGAAAATCGATGGCGTAGTCGCGCCACTCGCCGGCGGCGACCATGCGGCCGTAAAGGTTGAGCAGGGCGTTGAGCTCGCGCCGGTCGAAGGACACCTGGGTGGGCGCGGGCTGTAGCGGGGGCGCCGCGACCGCCGGAACAGCGGCAAGGCGAGGCGCCAGACGTATGGGCTCGAGATCGCTCATCGCGCCTCCTGTCGTCGGGCCGTCATGATCGCGCTGTCGCCCGCGTCGCGCAAGCCGGGCGCGTTCCTCACTTCGGCCCGGCGAGAGCCTTGAGAAGCGCGGGCTCGAACTCTTCCGGCGCCTCGATGTGCGGCGCGTGGCCGCGCCCCGGAAATTCGATCAGCCGGGCGCCGGGGATCGCCGCCGCGGCCTTCTTGCCGAGGGCCGCATAGTCGCCGAGACGGGCGGCGACCTCCTTCGGCGCGCGATTCGCGCCGGGCGCGGTGCGGTCGGTCTGACCGATCATCAGGACTGTCGCAACGGCGATCTTCGGGAACTCGTAGACGACCGGCTGAGTGTAGATCATCTCGTGCGTCAGCGCGCCGATCCACGCGACGCGCGCGCGGCCCGCCCCGTGATACATGCCGGCGTTCATCTCGGCCCAGCGGTCGTACTCCGGCTTCCACTTGCCGTCGTAGTAGAACTTGAGCTGATAGGCCTTGACCGTCTCGTAGGTGGTCTTGAGCTCAGCCTCATTGAGCGCGTCGACGGTCGCGTAAGGCACGCCCTCCACCTTCCAGTCCTCGAATCCGAGCGGATTCACCATCACCAGCGTCTCGGTCGCCGCGGGGAACATCAGCGCATATCGGGCAGCGAGCATGCCGCCCATCGAATGGCCGAGCACGACGGCCTTCTCGACCCCGATCGCCGCGAGCAGGTCGCGGGTGTTCTGCGCCAGTTGGTGGAAGCTGAACTGATAACCGTCCGGCTTGCTCGACTTGCAGAAGCCGATCTGATCCGGCGCGACGACCCTGTAGCCGGCGCCGGTCAACGTACGGATCAAATGCTCGAAGGTCGCCGCGCAGAAGTTCTTGCCGTGCAGCAACAGGACTGTCCGGCCGTTCGGCTTCTGAGGAGCGACGTCGAGATAGGCCATCGACATCGTCCGGCCCTGGCTGACGAACTCCCGGGTCTTGACGTCGAACGGATAGTCGAAGCCCTCGAGGCGCTCGCCATAGGCAGGATGCACGCCGTTCGACGGCGTCTCCGCGCGCGCGGACGGCATGGCCAGCGCCGCGACGAGCGCGACGATCGAAGGGATGCGGATCAATCTGAACCCGTGTTGAGGCGCGATGAGATCGTGCTCGGAGGCGCTTTCTCGGCCAGCGGGGCGAGGGCCGCGCCGAGGATCGGACCGGGCTGGCCACCGTTGCCGGACTGCACCAGAACTGCGACGCCGTCCGCGTCGTTGGTCAGGACCTCGTCCGCCGCGATCTCGAAATGGGTCTTGCCCCCGCTCCAGGCGCCGAGGCGCGTCATGTGCCGCACGACGTTGGCGTAGACGACGCTGCGCCCAGAGTTCTCGCCGCCGCCGATCGCGACCGGCCGGTCACGTTCGATCGCGAAGGCCCAGACCTCGGCGTTCTGCCCGGCCGGCCTGTCCGACTTCGCGATCTGGACCTCGACTCGTCCGTCTTCGAGTTCGAGCTCGACGGACACCGGCAGGACGCCGTTCTTCTCGGCTCGGCCGATAGCCGCGTCGACGGCGCCGCCGTCGTTGCCGACGGTCGCCTCCCTGCCGTTGACGACGATCTGCGGCGTCAGGACCTTGCGGTCGCCGCGCACCCGGGCGTAGGCGCGCTGGCGGGCCGAGTTGGCCGGATTGGCCAGCGTGTCCTTCCAGCCGACGTAATCCCAGTAGTCCACCGGCAGGGTGAGGACGAGAGCCCGCCCGCTCTCCGCCAGATCCTTGGCGAGCCTGTCGGCCGGCGGACAGGACGAGCAGCCCTGGCTGGTGAAGAGCTCGACCACAGTGCGCGGCGCCTCTCCCGCTCCCGCAGGAAGAGCGAACAGGCAACCGGCGAAGACGAGGCTTGAACGTCGCATGAGATATTTGTCACCGAGCTTGGGAGGACCGGCGCGGTCATCTTGAATTATGGGATCGGCCGGCGGCCGGCGCCACTCACAGGGGGGTGACGCTCCAAGTCGTGATCCCGGAGCGACTGCCCGGGCGCCGCAGCCGGACAAGCCGGCTGCGGCGCCCTCCACGCTCAGGCGGCGAGGCTGCGCAGCACGTAGTGCAGGATGCCGCCGTTCTTGAAGTAGTCGAGTTCGTCCAGGGTATCGATGCGGCAGAGCAGCGGGACCTTGAGGACCGAGCCGTCCGCCTTGGCGATCTCGGCGGTCAGCGTCACGCGGGGCTTGAGCCCCTCGGCGAGGCCGTGGATGGTCACCGTCTCGTCGCCCTTGAGGCCCAGCGACTGCCAGCTCGTGCCCTCCTCGAAGGTGAGCGGCACGACGCCCATGCCGACGAGGTTCGAGCGGTGGATGCGCTCGAAGGACTGCGCGATCACCGCGCGCACCCCGAGCAGGTTGGTGCCCTTCGCCGCCCAGTCGCGCGACGAGCCTGTGCCGTACTCCTTGCCGGCGAACACGACGAGCGGGACGCCTTCGGCCTTGTACTTCATGGCGGCGTCGTAGATCGGCAGCTGTTCGCCGTCCGGGAAGTGCTTGGTGACGCCGCCTTCGACGCCCTCCAGCATCTGGTTCTTGATGCGGATGTTGGCGAAGGTGCCGCGCATCATGACCTGATGGTTGCCGCGGCGCGTGCCGTACTGGTTGAAGTCGGCCGGGCGGACCTGATGGTCGCGCAGATACTCGCCGGCGGGCGAGGCCTGCTTGATCGAGCCGGCCGGCGAGATGTGGTCGGTCGTGATCGAATCGAGGAACAGGCCGAGGATGCGCGCGTCGTCGATGTCGGTGATCGGCTTCGGCTCGCGGTCCATGCCCTCGAAATAGGGCGGGTTCTGAACGTAGGTCGAGGTGTCGACCCAGGCGTAGGTCTCGCCCTTCGGCGCGTCGACCTTCTGCCAGTGGGCGTCGCCCTTGAAGACGTCGGCGTACTTCTCCTGGAACATCTTCTTGGTGACGTTCCGCCGGATGAAGTCGGCGACCTCCTGGTTCGATGGCCAGATGTCCTTGAGGTAGACCGGCTGGCCGTCGGAGCCCGTCCCGAGCGGCTCGGTCGTCAGGTCGATCTGCAGCGAGCCGGCGAGCGCATAGGCGACCACCAGCGGCGGCGAGGCGAGATAGTTCGCCTTCACGTCCGGGTTCACGCGACCCTCGAAATTGCGGTTGCCCGAGATCACCGCGCCGGCGACGAGATCGTTCGCGTTGATCGCCTCGGAGATGTCCTCCGGCAGCGGGCCGGAATTGCCGATGCAGGTGGTGCAGCCGAAGCCGACGAGGTTGAAGCCGAGCGCGTCCAGATCATTCTGCAGGTCCGCGGCCTTGAGATAACCCTCGACCACTTGGGAGCCCGGCGCGAGCGAGGTCTTCACCCAGGGCTGGGACTTCAGACCCTTCGCCACCGCATTGCGCGCGAGCAGGCCCGCGGCGATCAGCACGCTCGGATTGGACGTGTTGGTGCAGGAGGTGATCGCCGCGATCGTCACGTCGCCATGGCCGAGGTCGAAGTCGGAATTGGCGACGGGGACGCGCTTGCCTGCCTCGCCCGGCTTCTTGAACTCGCCCTCGAGGGCGGCCAGGAAGCCGGCCTTGGTATCCTTCAGCAGCACGCGGTCCTGCGGGCGCTTCGGGCCCGCGAGCGACGGCTCGACGGAACTGATGTCGAGCTCCAGCACGTCGGTGAACACCGGGTCCGGCGTGTCGGCGTCGCGCCACATGCCCTGCGCCTTGCAATAGGCCTCGACCAGCGCCAAACGCTCAGGATCGCGGCCGGTCTCGTCAAGATAGGCGAGCGTCTCGGCGTCGACGGGGAAGAAGCCGCAGGTCGCGCCGTATTCCGGGGCCATGTTGCCGATGGTGGCGCGGTCGGCGAGCGACAGATGGTCGAGGCCCGGGCCGAAGAACTCCACGAACTTGCCGACGACGCCCTTCTTGCGGAGCATCTGCGTCACGGTCAGCACGAGGTCTGTGGCCGTGATGCCTTCCTTCAGCTTGCCCGTCAGCTTGAACCCGATGACTTCCGGAATGAGCATGGAGACCGGCTGGCCTAGCATCGCGGCCTCGGCCTCGATGCCGCCGACGCCCCAGCCCAGCACGCCGAGGCCGTTCACCATGGTGGTGTGGCTGTCGGTGCCGACGCAGGTGTCGGGATAGGCGACGGTCTCGCCGCCCTCGTCCTTCGTCCAGACCGTCTGGGCGAGATATTCGAGATTGACCTGGTGGCAGATGCCGGTGCCGGGCGGCACGACCCGGAAATTGTCGAAGGCCGACTGGCCCCATTTCAGGAAGCGGTAGCGCTCGAGGTTCTGCTTGTACTCCTCGTCGACGTTCTTGCCGAAGGCGGCGTTGTCGCCGAAGAAGTTGACGATCACCGAGTGGTCGATGACGAGGTCGACCGGAACCAGCGGGTTGATGCGCTTCGCGTCGCCGCCGAGATTTACCATGGCGTCGCGCATCGCGGCGAGGTCGACCACCGCGGGCACGCCGGTGAAGTCCTGCATCAGCACGCGCGAGGGCCGGTAGGCGATCTCGTATTCGGACTTGCCGCGGTTCTCGAGCCAGTCCTTGACGGCGGCGACGTCCTCCTTCTTCACGGAGCGCCCGTCCTCGAAGCGCAGAAGATTCTCGAGCAGCACCTTCATCGAGAAGGGCAACCGCGCGACCCCGGACAGGCCGTTCGCCTCGGCGTCGGGTATGCTGTAGTAGCGGTAGGTCTTCGAGCCGACCGACAGGGTCTTCGACGAACGGTAGCTGTCGGGATGGGACACTGGGGCTCGCTCCTCAGAAGCAGGCGGCGCAGGTTGGGCCCGGCGGAAGGTGCGTCGGTGTGCGCTGCAATAGAAAACGCCTTCGGGCCCGTTATAGGAGAACTCCTCGCCGCGTTGAAGCGGCTTGAGCCCAAGTCGGTCATGCAGAAATCGCGCCTTTTTCGACGGGTTCCAGCTCGCTGGCCCGCGCCCGCCCAAAGACCTCCTGAAACCGTTGCGACTGCTCGGCTTTCGCCGCGTTGCGGCCAACGGCGACCGCGTCGGCCGGACGACGCGGCGTGAGGCTTGTCGCCGAAGATTTGATCGTCGCGCGCGGCGGGCGGCCGGTTCTCGACGGCGTATCGCTCAGCGTCGCGGCCGGCGGCGCGCTGACGGTGACCGGACCGAACGGCGCCGGCAAGTCGACGCTTTTGCGGGTTCTCGCCGGATTAATCAATCCGCTCGCCGGCAGGGTGCGGCTGGAGGACGACGCGTTCGAGCCGCGCGAGCGCATGCACCTGCTCGGCCATCTCGACGCCGTGAAGAATGGCCTCTCGGTCGAGCAGAACTTGCGTTTCGCTCGCGACCTGCTCGGCGGCGCCGGCGACCTTGGGACCGCGCTCGACCGCGTCGGGCTCAGCGCGCTGGCGGATCTTCCCGGCGGCGTGCTGTCGGCGGGCCAGCGCAGGCGCCTGGCGCTCGCCCGTCTGCTTACCGCGCCGCGCCCGATCTGGCTGCTGGACGAGCCGACCGCCGCGCTGGACGCGGCCGGTCAGGCCTTGCTCGTCGACCTGGTCGCCGAGCACCGCGCGAAAGGCGGTCTCGTCGTCGCCGCGACCCATCTGCCTCTCGGCTTCGAGGACGCGGCGACGCTCATGCTGGGCCGGTGAAGTCTCAGTCCGCGGTCGCCTTGCCCGTCGCGTCGACCTTAACGTCCTTGTCGCCGTCCGCCGTCGCGACATCGATCTCGTAGGCGACAGAGTCGCCCTCGCGCTCGACCTCCGCCTGAACGGCCTTGCCCTTGGCGAAGGCTTCCGCCGCGGCGATCGCGTCCTTCAGCTGCGTCTGCGCCTTGGCGAAATCCTCAGGCTTCAGCATCGTGAAGTACTTTTCGAAAGTCTGCTCCTCCTCGCCGGTCACCTGACCGGAGTTCGGATCGATGAAGTATTTGGTGAGCTTCGCGCCGCCGTCGGCGAGCACCTTGACCTCCCAGCGGCCGCCATTGTCGTCCTCGTACTCGGCCTCGGTCGCCTTCCCACCGGCCTTCGCCTCGGCGGCTTCGACGGCCTTCGAAATCGAGACCTTGGCGTTCTGCGCCGCGGCGTCGTCTGCGAAGGCCGGCGTCGAGATCGCCGCAGCGAGCGCGAAGGCGGCCGGGGCGATAAGTCGGATGGTCATAGTGATGCGTCTCCCATTAGAAGTGCCGCGCGCGTTCCGGCGCGCTGTTCGATGGCGTAACGTTTGGGCGACGCTGCTGTTGCGCCTTGCAGGCGCCGTCTTTGGTTGATGGTCGGGCCTTGGCGATGAACTCTCCGCACGCCGCTCTCCTGATGCGAGACCTCGCGCTCGCCCGCGGCGGGGGCGCCGGGCTCGGCGTCGTGTTCTTCCTGGCCGTGGTGACGCTCATCCCCTTCGCGGTCGGACCGGACCTCGCGCTGCTGAGGCGGATCGGTCCTGCGATCCTGTGGCTCGGCGCGTTGCTCGCGACCCTGCTCGGCCTCGACCGGCTGCTGCAGGCCGACCACGAGGACGGCTCTCTCGACCTGATCGCTCTCGCGCCCGCTGGCCTCGAGACCATGGTCGCGACCAAGATCCTGGCACACTGGGTCACGACAGGCCTGCCGCTGGTGATCGCCGCGCCGGCGTTCGGGGTGATGCTCGACCTGCCGCCCAGCGCCCTCGGCCGCGTCGCGCTCGCCCTCGTGCTCGGCACGCCCGCAATGGCGAGCCTCGGCGCGGTCGGAGCGGCGCTCACGATCGGTCTCAGGCGCGGCGGGCTGCTGGTTCCGGTGCTGATCCTGCCGCTTGCGGTCCCGGTGCTGATCTTCGGCGTCTCGGCGAGCGGCGACGGCGCGGAGGCCAACGGCGCGCTGAGCGTGCTGGCGGGCCTTGCGCTCGGCTACGCGGTGCTGGGCCCGTTTTCGGCCGCAGCGGCGCTCCGGGCGCTGAGGGATTGACTCATCAAGCGATTGCGACGGATGGCCGGTATTCCTCGCGCCCGATCCGTTCTAGGGAACGCAGACTTGCGTCCTCAGGATTGGCGCATTGTTCCGGAAAACGATCCCGGATCGGCCGCTTGGCCGTATGGGATGACGAGCCAAAGCAAATGGGCCTGATCTCCGCCGTCTCCTCGCTCGCGAACCCCGCGCGCTTCTCGGCCTTCGCCACGAAGGTTCTGCCGTGGCTCGCCGGGCTGTCGGCCGCGCTGGTTGCGCTCGGCTTCTATCTGGCGCTCTTCGTCGCGCCCGCCGACTACCAGCAGGGCGAGACGGTGCGCATCATGTTCCTGCACGTGCCGTCGGCGTGGCTCGGCATGATGGCCTATGTGATCATGGCCATCGGCAGCGTCGGCGTGCTGGTCTGGCGCCATCCCCTCGCCGACGTCTCGGCCAAGGCCGCCGCGCCGCTCGGCGCCGCCTTCACCTTCCTCGCGCTCGCCACCGGTTCGCTCTGGGGCAAGCCGATGTGGGGGACCTGGTGGGTCTGGGACGCGCGGCTGACCTCGTTCCTCATCCTGTTCCTGATGTATCTCGGCCTGATGGCGCTGCGCTCCGCCATGGAGGAGCCGAGCCGGGCCGCCAAGGCCTGCGCGATTCTGACCCTGGTCGGTTCGGTCAACATCCCGATCATCAAGTTCTCGGTCGACTGGTGGAACACGCTTCATCAGCCAGCCTCGGTGATCCGAGCCGGCAGGCCGACGATGGACCCGTCGATTCTCACGCCGCTGCTTGTCTGCGCGATCGCCTTCACCGTGCTGTTCGTGACGCTGCATCTCGCCGGCATGCGCACGGAGCTCGTCCGCCGTCGCCTCAGGACGCTGCGCATCGCCACCGCCTCGGCGGCGCTCGCCCCGGAGCCTGCGGAATGACCGGACCTCACGCCGCCTTCATCCTCACGGCCTACGCCATCGGCGTCTCGGTGATCGGGGGACTGATCGTCTGGACGATCGCGGACTGGCGCGCCCAGTCGAAGGCGCTTGCGCAACTCGAGTCGCGCTCGTCGCGGCGCGGACAGGACCGTTGAGCGAGCAGGCGGCGGAACGTGGCCAAGCGCCCGGCTGGCGGCGGCGCCTCGTCGTCGCGATCCCGGTGATCGCCTTCGCGGTGCTTGCGGCGCTGCTCTATGGGCGGCTGTTCAGCGGCAATCCCTCGACCCTGCCCTCCGCGCTGATCGGCCGCCCCGCGCCGGACCTGACGCTGCCTGCGCTGGAGGGCCTGAAGCGCGACGGCGCCGACGTTCCCGGCTTCTCCCGCGCCGAGCTGGCGGACGGCCAGGTCACAGTCGTGAACGTGTTCGGCTCCTGGTGCGGCCCCTGCCGCGAGGAGCATCCGGAGCTGATGGCGATCGCAGGTTCAGGCGTCCGGATGTACGGGCTGAACTACAAGGACCAGCCCGAGAACGCCCGCCGTTTCCTCGGGGGCCTCGGCAATCCGTTCTCTCGCGTCGGCGTCGACCCGAACGGCCGCGCCGCGATCGAATGGGGCGTCTACGGCGTGCCGGAGACCTTCGTCGTCGACGGCAAGGGTCGCATCGCCTTCAAGCAGGTCGGCCCGATCCTCGACGAGAGCGCGCGGGCGAAGGTGCTGGCCGAGGTCGAGAAGGCGAAGGCGGCGAAGTAGCGGGATCCGTCATCCCGGACGGCCGGAGGCCGATCCGGAATCGTTCTCCGGATAAGGCTCGTCATGGTCCGGCTTGACCGGACCATCCACGTCGAAGTCGAGCTCTGCGTCGAAGGTGGGTCCTCCGGTCAAGCCGGAGGACGTCGATGCGCTTCAAATGTCTAACCTGGAAATCGATCCCGGATCGGCCTTTGGCCGTCCGGGATGACGCGGTTCACTCATCCACGATCTCGGTCTTCTCGATCGCGATCCCGAAGCCGGCGAGGCCGACGAACTGTCGCTCGTGCCCCGCGAGCAGCGAGATCTTGCGGGCGCCGAGGTCGCGCAGGATCTGGGCGCCGACGCCGATCTCGCGCCAGCGGGCGCGGCGCTGCCGGGCGGACATGTGCTTCTCCTCGGCATGGTCGGACGGCTCGGGCTCGCCGTCCGCGGCGTCGCGCAGCACGGCCGGGTCGCGGATCATCACGAACACGCCGCGCTTGGTCTCGCCGAAGCGGGCGAGCGCGTTGTCGAGCCAACCCTTAGACGTCGCCGCGCCGCGCAGCAGATCGGAGAGAAGGTGCTCGCGGTGGATGCGGCACGGCACGGCGGCCTCGCCGCCGATGTCGCCGACGGTGATCGCGAGATGCTGGGTCTGCTCGAACGGCGTCTCGTAGATGGTGATGGCGGCGTCGAGCCCGCCGATCCGCCGTTCGAAACGGTCCACGCGCCTCACGAAGGTCTCGCGCCGCGAGCGGTGGTCGATCAGGTCCTCGATCGAGACGATCTTCAGCCCGTGTTCGCGGGCGAAGGCGATCAGCTCCGGCAGCCGCTTCACCGTGCCGTCGTCGTTGACGACCTCCGCGAGCACGCCGACCGGCGGCAGGCCGGCGAGCGTCGCGAGGTCGACGCCGGCCTCGGTGTGGCCCGAGCGGGTCAGCACGCCGCCCTCGCGCGCAATCAGCGGGAAGACGTGGCCGGGACGCAGGAAGTCGGTCGCGATGACGTTGTCGGAGGCGAGCGCGCGCACGGTGTTGGCGCGCTCCTCACCGGAAATGCCCGTGGTGAGCCCCACCCGGTAGTCGACGGAAACCGTGAAGGCCGTGCGCATCGGGTCCCGGTTGTTGGCGACCATCGGCGCGAGGTTGAGCTCGTCGGCGCGGTCCGCCGTCATCGGCGCGCAGATGATGCCGGAGGTGTGGCGGATCATGAAGGCGAGCGTCTCGGGCGTCGCCTTGGAGGCCGCCATGATCAGGTCGCCCTCGTTCTCCCGGTCGGTGTCGTCCACCACGACGACGAGCTCGCCCGCCGCGATCGCCGCGATCGCCTGTTCGATTGTGTCGAGGGTCATGCCAGTCGGCTCACGGGGGAGATGAGGCGGAGCCGAATGGCCCGCTGAGGGGCGTCGAATGCACCCGCGGCCGACGGCCCGTCAAGGCCGCCGATCAACCTGCGGCCGTGGCCAGGGCCTCGCGGAGAGTCTCACCGTCGAACGGCTTGGTGACGACGGCGATCCGGCCGCCCTCCTGCAGCGCCACGGGCGGCGCGAAGTCGTCGCGGCCGGTCGCGAAGACGATCGGCAGCCCCGGCCGTTCCCGCCGGCACCACTCGGCGAGCGCGGCGCCGTCGACGTCCGGCAGGCCAAGATCGGTCAGCAGCAAATCGAAACGGTCGCCGCGTTCGATCGCCTCCTTGGCGTGCGCCCCGCTGCGGGCCTCCGAGACCTTGTGGCCGAAACTCCCGAGAAGCTCGGCGATGCTCATGGCGATCAGGGGGTCGTCTTCCACCAGCAGGATATCGAGCGGCCCCCTTCCGGCGCCGCTCTCCCCGTCCGGCTCGTCCAGCAGGCGGCGCAGCTCCTTCGCCAGCTGATCCTTGCGATAGGGCTTCTGGATGAGGTGTACGTCGGCGTCGATGCGTCCTTGGTGGACGATGACGTTCTCGGCGTAGCCCGACATGAACAGCACCTTCAGCCCCGGCTGAAGCGTGCGGGCGAGGCGCGCGAAATCCGGCGGCGTCGGGAGGCCGGGCATGACGACGTCGGACAGCAGCAGGTCGTAGGTCTGGCCGCGCTCGATCAGGGCCGACGCCTCGTGGGTCGAGCCCACCGCGTCAACCTTGTAGCCGAGAGAGGCGACGAGATCCGTCACCGCGCGGCGGACCGCCTCGTCGTCCTCGAGCAGCAGGACGCGCTCGCCATGGCCCGGGGGCGCGTCGGCGTCCTCCTCAGGCCGTTCGGCGCCGGCGGCCAGCGCCGCGCTCCGAGGCAGCGTGAGCCTCACGGTGGTCCCGCTGCCCTCCTCGCTTTCGATGGCGATGCCGCCGTGGCTCTGCTCGATGAAGCCCTGGACCTGCGGCAATCCGAGACCCGTGCCGCGTCCCTCCGGCTTGGTCGAGTAGAACGGCTCGAAGACGCGCGCGAGAACCGCCTTCGACATGCCTGTGCCAGTGTCGGTCACGGCGATCTCGATCCGTTCGCCGGCGCCCGCCGACGCGGCCAGGTGGAGCACGGCGATCGTCAGGCGGCCGCCTTCGGGCATGGCGTCGCGGCCGTTGATCGCGAGATTCAGCACCGCGTTCTCGAGCTGCGCCGGATCGACCAGCGCGGTCCAGCCACCCTCGTCGCGGGTGATCTCGACCTGGATTGTCTCGCCGAGCGTGCGCTCGAACAGGTCCCACATCGAGACGACCAGCGCGCCGACGTCCGTCGGTTTCGGGGTCAGAGGCTGGCGTCGCGAGAAGGCGAGCAGCTGGCGCGTGAGCTTCGCGCCCCTGTCGGCGCCGGCCATGGCGTCGCGCAGCCGCCGCTCGATCGCCGGGGTCATCCCGGCGCCGATCTCGGCGACCAGCAGCTCAAGATTGCCCTTCACCACCTGCAGCAGATTGTTGAAGTCGTGCGCGACGCCGCCCGTCAGCTGGCCCACCGCCTCCATCTTCTGGGATTGCCGGAGCTGCTGCTCGGCCTTCCGCCGCTCGGTGAGATCGCGCGCCGAACCGACCACCCGCACGGTCCGGCCATCGGCCGTGGCGGCAGGCGCGAGCGCCACCTCGAAGACGCGCTCCTCGCCGTCGAGCTCGAACGTTTCCTCGTACCGCACGGACTCGCGCAGGGCGGCGCATTCCTCGATCTTCTCCGTCAGGCGCAAGGCGGTCGCGGTCGGTAGGATCTGGGCGATCTGGAGGTCTCGCATCTGCGCGCGCGAGAAGCCTAGCGCCTTCTCCATCACCCGGTTGACCGTGACGACCCTGATCGGATCGCCCGGCGCGACGGTCACCAGGAAGACGCCGTCGGCGGTGTTGTCGATATAGGCGGTGTAGAGGGCCTCGTCGTCGCGGCGGCCTTCCGCCTCGCTCGCGACGCGCTTGTTGGCGTCGGCGAGGTCGACGGTCCGCTGCTCGACGAGCTTCGCGAGCTTGGCCCCCGCCGCGTCCGCAGCGTCGAAGTCGCGCGCGAGGTCCTCGATGTCGGTCATCGCGCCGACCCAGCGGACGACCGCGCCGGACACGTCGCGAACGGCGTGCGCCCGGCACAGGAAGCGTCGCCAGGAGCCGTCCCGCATGCGGATGCGGTGTTCGTTCTCGTAGGGGTCGCCGGTCGAGACGCTGTGGTTCCAGACCCGGATCAGATCCGCGATGTCGTCGCCATGAATGGCGTCGATCCAGGGACCGAGGGGCTCGCCGCCGGTGACGGCGCGCCAGCGCTCGCTGACGAACTCGGTTTCGCCGTCCGGCCGGGCCGTCCACACGATGACGGGCGCCTGCTGGACCAGCGCGGCGAACAGATCGCGCGCGTCGTCGCCTTCTCCCGAGAGGAGCGATCGGCCCGACATGCGAGGTGACGCCACCGACATCGAACGAAGCCCGCAGAACGTCGCGAGCTCTCCCGCCCGCTCCGCGCGGACAGGTCGCCCCGACCAAGGCACGGTAGCACGAAAGCGGGCGGCGTTGGCGAGCCCGACTTGAGCCGGCGCACCAGCAAGAGGAGCGGAGGGAGCGGCTTAGCCGGGGTCGTCGCCGTCATGCGCTGGCCCGTCGAGCGTCTCCACCCGGTCCGACTCCCGCCGCGCCCTGGGTCGCAGGGCGCGGCGGCCATCGGCCACCGCAACGAGCGGCGCGTCGCCGTGCCCCGACACGCGCAGCGGCGGCGCTTTCCCCTGCTTGTCCTCGCCCATGTAGATCGTAACGTGCGGGAACGGCATCTCGATCTGCCGCTCGTCGAAGATCTCCTTGACGATCTCGTTATAGGCCCGGCCCACCGCCCACTGCTTGCCGGGCTGCGTCTTGATGCGGCCGCGCACGGTGATCGCGCTGTCGCCGAAGGCGGTGATGCCCTGCATCTCGAACGGCGCGACGACGGACGGCCCATGCTCGGTCTCCCTGAGCCGGTCGAAGGCGTCCTGCATGGCCTGCTTCACGTCCGGGATGGACTCCCGGTAGGCCACGCCGATCTCGGCCATGTGATAGCTGAAGACCTTGGTGGCGTTCGAGACGCTGTCGACGGAGGAGAACGGGATCAGGTGGTAGATCCCGTTGACAGAGCGGACTCCCACGGAGCGGATCGTGAGGTTTTCGACCGTGCCGGTGACGCCCGCGACCGTCACGTTGTCTCCGGTGTTCATCGCGTTCTCGAGCTGGATGAACAGGCCGGTGATGATGTCCTTCACCAGGCTCTGCGCGCCGAAGCCGATAGCGAGGCCGAGCACGCCGGCGCCGGCGAGCAGCGGCGCGATGTTCACGCCGAGCTGGGCGAGCGCCATCATGGCGACCAGCACGACGAGCCCGACGGTGAAGGCGTTGCGGAACAGCGAGAGCAGCGTCTTCTCGCGGGCCGTCGGGACCGTGCCGAACTCCGGATTGAGCCGGTACTCGACCCAGGACGACATGGCGACGAACAGCACGAGGCCGATCACGACGATGAGCCCGGCCGTCAGCACCGAAGTCGTGACGCGCGCGCCGACCTCGCTGCCGAGCCAGCCGAGGAAGTCGAACAGCGCCCAGCTCTGCGCGATGACCAGCAGCACGAACAGCAGCACGGCGACGCGGACGACCTTGAGGATGGCCGGGATGAAGGCGTTGAGCCTGCGCTCGAGCAGCGGCAGGCGCTGGCGGATGTTCTCCGGCACATGCAATCCGCCGGAGATCAGCCGCGAGATGAGCGCCGTCACCACCGCGCCGAGCGCCATGGCGGCGAGGGTCTGGGCGGTCGCGCGCGCCATGAAGGGTAGCGCCTCGGTCGGGTTCGCGAGCCATACGACGAACACGACGACGAGCCAGACGATGGCGGCGAGGTGCCAGAAGCGCGCGAGGAAGGCGTAGAAGCCGGACAGCGCGTCGCTGTGCGTCGCTTCGGTCTTGTGGGCCAGCTTGGCGCGCACGCGGGCGCGGTTCTGCAGGACGATGGCGATCGACATCATCAGCGTCGCGAAGGCCACGACGATGCGCAACGCCTGCGCGGCCCCCGGCGACACCGCCGCGGCGACGATCGGCGCGACGAATAGGAAGGCGTATCCAAGCGTCGAGACGATGCGGGACAGCCAGAAATACCAGTAGGCCGCCGCCTCGTCCTCGATGGAGAGCGCGCGAAGCGGCGGCTGGGCCGGCGAGAACAGCGCGCGCAGCGCGACCTTCGCCAGTTCGATCGCGAAGAAGGCGTTTAGGTAGAGCGTCTGCTGGATGTTCATGACGCCGCTCGCGCCGAACTGCAGGGCGAAGACGTAACCGGCGCCCCAGGCGATCACGATCATCAGAGCGTCGACGATGACGCTGGCAATCACCAGCGCGACGCGGACGCCGAGTCCGGCGCCGGCCGCGCGCCTGCCGATCCATCGATAAAACGGGATGCCCAGCGCCCGCAGCGCAAAGAACGCCGCGAAGGTGACGCCGACAGTGGCCGCCACGGCGATGAGGCGACCCCAGTCGAAACCCTCGCCGCCGCCGGAGCCGGTCACGATGCTCGCGAGGTCGCCGGCGACAGTCCAGCTCGCAGCGGCGAGGGCCGCGGCGCGCTCGGCGGCGGCGCGCGTGTACTCGGCTGCGCGGCGGGCGAGCGTCGGCTCGGTCGTGCCTTCGGCCGACTTCGCCGCGGCGTTGGCCGAGGCTTCGTCTGGGGCGGTGGTCGGCCCGTCGCCGACGGTCTTCGCCGACTCGGCTGGCTTCTGGGGAACAGGCGTCGGGGCGGCGGACTTCAGCCGCTCGATCAGCGCCGCGCGCGCCTTGTCGTCTTCAAGGATGCGGATGAGCGCTTCGACGTCGGCTGGCTGGTTGGACGCGCTCGGCCGCGGATTGTCCTGCGCGCGAGCGTCCGCAAACGGCAGGCAGAGAATGAAAAGCGCGCAGACGGCGAGATGACGAAGTGACGGCATCGAACCTTCACCAGGCGTCTGGACCGACGCGTCGTTGCATTCGGCTCGAACACCTAGGCCGGGGCAGGCTCTCCGCCACCCGCCGTTGGACTCAGCCCGCCTTTTCCAACCGCTTCATCGTGCGTTCCACCCACGCCTGGCCGGGATCGCCTCCCCAGAGCCACCAGGCGATGTAGCCGGCGGAGGGCTGCTCGGCGTCGCCGAACCTGGGGGCGTCCTTGTCGACCGCATGGCGGGCGAAATAGGCCCGCATCTTCTTGACGATATCGGGGGTCAGCTCGCGTCGCTCCGACAGTTGCCTGGCGCGCTCCAGGCCGACCTCAGTTCCGCCGCGTCCATGCTTCTCGCGCAGCTTGAGGCCCTTGGCCGCCTGTTCCGCGACCTTCTTGGTGGGTTTCAGGTCGATCTCGGCCATCAGCTCTTCTCCAGTTCGGAATGCGATTTCAGCGCCCGGTCTCCGTCGGCCTGCTCGACGAGATAGGCCGGGTTCTTCTCACTGCCGTTCCTAGTGATCTTCGACCCCTTGATGGTGCGCTGGACGCGGCGCTTGAACACCTCGGCGACCTTGCCCTTCGCCGTGCCCTTTCCCCAGGACCAGCTGACAGTCGAGCCGACGGAGTAGGGTTGCGACATCTCGATCTCCCTTTGCGGTTCTCGCCGCCAACCGCCGGCGCGCGGCTTCGTTCCCTTACGACGCCGGCCGGGGGTTCAGATCGATCGGCGACTGCTCTAGGGTCGCCGCGCATTCTCCTCGCCACCGTTCCGGACCCCATGGCGTCAGACGCGACGATCGACCTGCTCGGACGCCTCATCGGCTTCGACACCACGAGCCGAAACTCGAACCTCGACCTGATCGACTACGTCGAAGGGTATCTTGCGCGCTTCGGGATCGCGTCCGAGCGCACGCCGGACGCCAGCGGCGCGAAGTCGAACCTGTTCGCCACGATCGGCCCAGCGGACCGCCAGGGCTACGTGCTGTCGGGCCATACCGACGTGGTGCCGGTCGACGGCCAGAACTGGACGACCGATCCGTTCCTCATGGCCCGCCACAACGGCCGGCTCTATGGGCGCGGCGCCTGCGACATGAAGGGGTTCTTGGCGGTCTGCCTCGCGCTTGTTCCGGAGATGGTCGAGACCGAACTCAAGGCGCCGATCCATCTCGCCTTCTCCTATGACGAGGAGGTCGGCTGCATCGGCGTTCGCGACCTGCTGGCGGAACTGGTGAAGCGGCCGGTTCGTCCCCTCGGCTGCATCGTGGGTGAGCCGACCAGCATGCAGGTGGTCATCGGGCACAAGGCCAAGCGATCGCTGCGCATCTGCGCGCACGGGCTCGGCGGCCACTCCTCGCGCGCGCCGGAATGCGTCAACGCCGTCGAATACGCTGCGCGCCTCGTGGTCGCGACCAGCGACATCGGCAGGCGTCTCGCCGCCTCCGGCCCGCGGGACGCGCTCTACGACATCCCGCATTCGACCGCCCATGTCGGCGTCTTCCAGGGCGGCTCGACGGTGAACGTCGTGCCGGCCGAGGCGACCGTCGATCTCGAGTTCCGCACGCTCCCCGAGGACGACCTCGACGCCATGGTCGCGGAGATCCGCGCCGCCGCCGACGCGCTGTCGCAGGAGATGCGGGCCCTGGACGCCTCTTCCGGGGTCACGATGGAGCAGATTTCGGAGATCCCCGGTCTCGCCATGGCGCCGGAGGACGACATGGTCGCGCTCGCCAAACGTTTCGCCGGCCGCAACGACCACGGCAAGGTGGCCTACGGGACCGAGGCCGGCCTGTTCGTCGAGGTCGGCCGCATTCCGACGGTCGTCTGCGGGCCCGGATCGATCGCAGAAGCCCACAAGCCGGACGAGTTCGTCGCGGAGGAGCAGCTCGCGAAATGCGAGAGCTTCGTGCGCGCTCTCATCGCGCACTGCGCCGCCTGACCCTGCGCGGCTGCAATCGCAGCCTCTCGGCTTCGGGCTTGTACCCCACCAGCCGCGGCGGCACTCTCCTCCCAACGGGCCAAAGAGCCTGACGCATGGGAGGATCGAAATGCCGAAATCGCGTCTCGCCGCCGCGACGCTGCTCGCCCTCTGCGCGACCGCCGCGACCGCCCTCGCCGATGACGAAGCCCTGAAGAAGCTGCAAGGGTTCCAGTCGACGGGCGGCGATCCCGTCATCCCGCAGGTCGACCAGAGCGGCAAGAAGGCCGAGAACCTCAAGGCCCTCGCGAGCAAGATCAAGGTCCCGGACGGGTTCAAGGTCGAGCTCTACGCGGTCGTGCCGGACGCGCGCCACATGGCTGTCGGCAACAATGTCGGCGTGGTGTTCGTCGGAACCCGCAAGACCAAGTCCTACGCCGTCACCGACCGTGACGGCGACAACATCGCCGACGAGGTCAAGGAGTTCGCGCCGACCATCGCCAAGCGCAACCCGAACGGCGTGTGCTTCACGCCTGACGGCTTCCTCTACGTCGTTGAGCACAACCGGATCCTGCTCTTCCCCGCCGCCGAGTTCTTCTACGAGAATCCGGACGTCGCCGTGGAGGTGATCTCGAACGAGATCGTCCCGAAGGAGGAGGAGAGCTTCAATCACGGCGCCCGGACCTGCGTCGTCGGGCCGGATAACAAGCTCTACATAACGCTCGGCCAGCCCTTCAACGTGACGCCGAAGGAGAAGCGCCCGCTCTACGACAAGGTCGGGCTCAGCGGCATCATCCGGATGGACCGCGACGGCAAGAACCGCGAGGTCTTCGCCCTCGGCGTCCGCAACTCCGTCGGCATGGCGTTCAAGCCGGGTACGTCCGAGCTCTGGTTCACCGACAACCAGGTCGACGGCATGGGCGACGACATTCCGCCCGGCGAGCTGAATCGCGCGACCAAGGCCGGGCAGAACTTCGGCTTTCCCTGGTATGGCGGCGGCAAGATCCGCACCAAGGAATATGAGGACGAGCAGCCGCCGGCGGGCGTCGTCGCTCCCGAGGTCGAGTTCACCGCGCACGCCGCCGATCTCGGCATGAGATTCTACACCGGCTCGCAGTTCCCGGAGAAGTACCAGGGCGGGATCTTCGTCGCGGAGCACGGCTCCTGGAACCGGACCAAGCCGGTCGGTGCCCGCGTGATGTTCGTCAAGCTCAAGGCGGACGGGACGGCCGACAAGCCGGAGGTCTTCGCCGACGGCTGGCTCGACGAGAAGACCGGCCGTTATCTCGGCCGCCCGGTCGACGTCGCGATCGCGCTCGATGGCTCGCTGCTGGTCTCGGACGATCTCGGCGGCGCGATCTGGCGGATCTCGAAGAAGGACTGACCCGGCGCTCTTGTCCCGGCCTTGAGTCGGGACCCAGAGCCGCGGCGCCCTTAGAGAAATCCGTTCGGCTGCGAACAAATACCATCGTTTTGGGTCTGGGTCCCGGCTCAAGGCCGGGACATAGACGCTTCCGGCGCTGGCCTCAGCATCCGCGCCGCGCCCGGCATCGTCTCGTAGACGACGGGGCACCGCTCCCGCGTCAGCTCTCCGTCCGTGGCGACCCAGACCCGCGTGCGGCGCGTCTTCTCGACGACCGCCGTTCTCGCCTCGAAGATTTCGATCAGCCGGTTCGACCGCCAGCCTCCGGTCAGCACCTGCGCGCCGAGGCGGAAGCGATCGCGCCAGCCGCCGGCATGGGCGACGATCACCTCGATCTCGCCGCGATCGAGCCGCTCGCGCCTCCAGGAGCCGTCGCCGAAGGCGTTGTTGGTGACGAGCACGGCCGTCGCCTCGACCTTCACCGGCGCCCCGTCGATGACAAGCTGGTAGCGTGAGCGCCCGGAGCGGAAGAAGGCCCGGAACGCCGCGTAGCCGAAGGCGGCGTAGCGTCCGAGGCCCTGGAGGCCGCGTGCGGCCTCGCGGGCGCGCGCCATCTGCGTGAAGAAGCCGAGGCCCGATATCGAGTGGAACGGCCGCCCGTTGATCGCCGCGAGGTCGATCCGCGTCGGCTCCGCCCGGCTCAGCGCCCGGATCGCCTCGTCCATCTCGGCCGGCACGCCGAGGTCGCGCGCGAGCAGGTTCATGGTGCCGAAGGGCAGTACGCCGAACACCTTTCCGGTCGCGAGCAGCCGTCCCAGCGAACGCGACAGCGATCCGTCTCCGCCGCCGACGATGATCTCCTCGTGGTCGTCGCCGCGCCCCAGTTCATCGAGCACCGCCCCGAGATCGCGCGGCGGAGCCATCCGGACGTCGACCTCCTTACCGGCCCTGCGAAAGGCCTGCCCGACCAGGTCGGCGGGATCCTTGGAGCCCGCCTCCTCACGAAGGTCCTTCAGCGTCCCGGCGCGGGGATTGAGCAGCACAAGGCATTTCGCCATGAAGGCGGAGGCTCCCGGGCCTAAGGACGCGTCGCCCGATATAGCGCGACGAGCGCTCAGCGGAACCTCACGGCGTGTTGATGGGCTCCGCGCTCCAGCCCATCGCGGCGAAAGTCTCGGCGATGTGCGCCGGCAGTGGAGCCTCGGCGACGATCGGCGGGTGGCCGTCTCGCATCGGCACCGATATGGCGCGCGCATGCAGGTGAAGCCGGGGCCCTCCCGCAGGAGTCGAACCGTAGATCGGATCGCCCAGCAACGGCAGGCCGATATGGGCTGCGTGGGCGCGGATCTGGTGGGTCCGGCCGGTAAGCGGCGTGAACTCGATCCAACTCAGGCTGTCTCCCCTCGCCTTCACCCGCCACTCCGTAACGGATGGCAACCCGTTCGGGTCGACGGCCATCCACCAGCCGCGGTCGGGACTGCGCTTGGAGAGCGGCGCCTCGATCCGACCCGCCTCATCCGTCGGCGAGCCTTTCACGACGGCCCAGTAGGTTTTCCCCACGCGACCGTTCGAGAACAGCTTGCCGAGCTTCGCCAGCGCCTTGCGATGACGGCCGAGCACGAGGCAGCCGCTGGTGTCCTTGTCGAGCCGGTGGGCGAGCGCGGGGTCCCGCGGCAGCCCGAACCGCAGGCCGCCGAACAGCGCCTCGAGATTGGGGCCGCCCTTCGGTCCGGCGTGAACCGGCAGTCCGGCGGGCTTGTCGAGGATCAGCATCAGGCCGTCGCGATGGAGCAGGCGCGCCGCGAGGTCGTCGGGGCTTAGCGGAAGGTCGGAAGCCATAGGCGGGCCATCGAAAATTCAAGACATGGGCGGGCGAAACCGACGCACTATCTCGCGGACATGAAGCTTGTCTCCACCGTTTTCGAGGTCGAGCCGAAGCACGCCGCGGCGTTCCGCGCGGCCGCGCTCGCAAACGCCTTCGCGGTGGAGCGCGCCGATCCGGCCTGCCGGGGCGTGGCGATCGCCGAGGACCCGGAGGCGCCGGGCTTCTTCCTGACCTCCGCGCTCTACGCCAATGACGACGTGGCCTCCTCCCCGGAAGCCGAGGAAGCCGGGCGCATCTTTGAGGAGACCGTGCGCCCGATCGTCAAGCACAGGCTCGTGCGCTTCGTCGAGCTGGGCTGACGGCGCATGGCCGGGACGCGCCTTCTCGTCGGGGACATCGGCGGCACGCATGGCCGCTTCGCGCTGGCGCGGGCCGACCTCCGGCCCGAGCGGATCGGCGTCGAGGAGGGCGACGCCCATCCGGACTTTGAGTCGGCGCTCGCGGCCTATCTCGGCAAATATGACGTCAAGGCTGATACCGCCGCCTTCGCCGTTGCCGGGCCGGTGACGGCGGGCGAGACCGCCCGCGTCACCAACCGCCGGAACTGGGCGTTCGACGTCGAGTCGCTGAAGCGCCGCTTCGGGCTTTCGCGGGTCATCGTCATGAACGACTTCGTGGCGCAGGCGGCGGCGCTGCCGCATCTCACGGTGGACGAGATTGCGCCCATCGGCCCGGCGCCCCGTCAGATCGGAGGCATGAAGGTCGCGGTCGGTCCCGGCACGGGCCTTGGCGTCGCCGCGCTCGCCCCCGAAGGGCCGGGCTGGCGTCCGCTGCCAGGCGAAGGCGGCCATGTCGAACTGGCCGCCGTCACCGGCCGCGAATGGGCGGCGTTCGAGCTCATCCGGGCGGAGCTCGGGCGGGTCGAGGCGGAAGCCGTCATTTCTGGCCCCGGCCTCCTGCGACTGCATCGCGCGCTGGCGCAGTTGGACGGCCGCGAAGCGAAAGAGGCGGACGCCGCGGCGATCGTGCTTGCGGCCCGCCGCGGCGAGACCCGCGCGCTGGAGACGGTCGGGCTGTTCCTGGACATGCTGGCCCGCTTCTGCGGCGACCTCGCTCTGACCTATGCGGCGGAGGGCGGCGTCTATGTCTGCGGCGGCGTCGCGCCGAAGATGCTGGATCTGATCGACCCTGACGCGTTTCGCGCCGCCTTCGAGGCCAAGGCGCCCCATGAGGCGCTGATGCGGCGCATGGCGACGACGGTCGTGGTGTCGCCGGTGGCCGGCCTGCTCGGCTGCGCCGCGCAGGCGCGCCGCCTGCTCGCCGGGGAGTAACGCCGGGATGCCGATGCTCCCCGGCGCCGAATGCGCCCAGGGGAACGATCGCGAATACATTACGTTGTTCCACACACAGAAAAATAATCGCGGAGGAACGATCGTGGACCGTCGTATGCTTTCTGTCGCCGCCATTTCGGCCGCTCTGGCGCTTGCGCCGCTGGCCGGGGCGAACGCCCAGTCCGCCGCCAACAGCGGCAACGCCGGCAACCTCGCCGATCCCGCCAATCCGATGAACCCCGACGCCAAGCCGGCGGACAAGAGCGCCGGATCGGACAAGGCGATGAAGAGCTCCAAAAAGAGCAAGATGTCGTCGAAGAAGACGAAGTCGTCCAAGAAGGCGATGTAAGCGCCGTCTAGGCGACCTATCTGAGGGCGGCGGACCTTCGGGTCCGCCGCCCCTTTTTGTGCGCGCGCGAAGCGTCGCGCATCGTGCTATGACGGCCGCCATGACGCCTGCCGCAGCATCCAACGCCGCCTTCGCCGCGCCGGATCACGACCATCGCCTCTGCGCCCGCTCGACGCTGGCGCGCGCCGAAGCGATCTGCGCCGCCCGCGGGGCGCGCCTCACGGACATCCGTCGCCGTGTCCTGTCGGCGCTCGCACAGAGCCATGCGCCGGCCGGCGCGTACGACGTGATCGAACGGCTGGCGGAGCCCGGCGGGCGGCCTCCGGCGCCCATCACGGTCTATCGCGCCCTCGACTTCCTGCTCGCGCATGGCCTCGCCCACCGGATCGAGAGCCGCAACGCCTATGTCGCCTGCAGCCGGGAGCATGACGACGAGGACGGCGCGCCGACGGTCTTCCTGATCTGCGAGCATTGCGGCGCGGTCGGCGAAGCGGAAGCCGGCGACTTCGGCGCGGCGCTCGCGGCGCTCGCCCGGTCCTCGGGCTTTACGCCCCGCGCGCCTGTCATCGAAGTGACAGGCGAATGCGCCCATTGTCGAGCCGCCCACGGCCACGCCGAGAGGCCTGACCATCGAACGGGGACGAGCGTTTCGTGAACCACGCGCCTTGCATGGCTGACGCCGTTTCCTGTCCCACCGCGCTCGCGCCGCGCCGGGCGTCCCGAGAGGTCAATGTCGGAGGTGTCGCCGTCGGCGGTGCGGCGCCGATCGTCGTCCAATCGATGACGAACACGGACACGGCCGACATCGCCGGAACCGTCGCCCAGGTCGCTGCGCTGGCCCGCGCCGGCTCCGAACTCGTCCGGATCACGGTCGATCGCGCCGAGGCCGCCGCCGCCGTTCCGCATATCCGGGACCAGCTCGCCGCGCGCGGCGTGAACGTGCCGCTGATCGGCGACTTCCACTATATCGGCCATACCCTGCTCAGCGAGCATCCCGCCTGCGCCGAGGCGCTGGCCAAGTACCGCATCAACCCCGGCAATGTCGGCTTCGGCGCCAAGAAGGACCGCCAGTTCGCGCAGATCATCGAGATCGCGGCGAGGAACGGCAAGGCGGTCCGGATCGGCGGCAACTGGGGTTCGCTCGACGGCGAGCTGCTGACTCGCCTCATGGACGAGAATGCAAACTCGTCTGCCCCGAGGGACGCGCGGGAGGTCACGCGCGAGGCGCTGATCCGTTCCGTCCTGCTGTCGGCCGCGCGCGCGGAGGAACTCGGCCTGCCGCGCGAGAAGATCATCCTCTCGGCGAAGGTCTCCGCGGTTCAGGATCTGATCGCGGTCTACGCCGAACTCGGCCGCCGCGCCGACTATGCGCTCCATCTCGGGCTGACCGAGGCCGGCATGGGATCGAAGGGCATCGTGGCGTCGTCCGCGGCGCTCGGCGTGCTGCTGCAGCAGGGCGTCGGCGACACGATCCGCGTCTCGCTGACGCCCGAGCCGGGTGGCGACCGGACTACCGAGGTCAAGGTCGCGCAGGAGATCCTGCAGACGATGGGCTTCCGCACGTTCGTGCCGCTGGTCGCCGCCTGCCCCGGCTGCGGGCGCACCACCTCGACCGTATTCCAGGAGCTCGCGCGCGACGTCCAGACCCACATCGGCGCGCGCATGCCCGAATGGAAGAAGCTCTATCCCGGCGTCGAGACGCTCAACGTCGCGGTGATGGGCTGCATCGTGAACGGACCGGGCGAGTCCAAGCACGCCGACATCGGCATCTCGCTGCCCGGAACCGGCGAGGCGCCGACCGCGCCGGTGTTCGTCGACGGCAAGAAGGTCGCGACGCTGCGTGGCCCCACCTTGGTCGACGACTTCAAGGCGATGGTCGAGGACTATGTCGCGCGGCGCTTCGGCGCGGGAGAACGCGACGCGGCCGAGTAGCGCGGCGCTTCGACGGCGAGAGAGTCAAGCCGACGACGGCGCCAGCTTGGGAGCCCCGAGCAGCTCGCCCTGGAGATAGGTCGCGCCCCAGCCGGCGAGGAGGCTTGCCGCGGCTTCCGTCTCGACGTGCTCGGCCACGGTCTCCAGCCCGAGTTCACGGGCGAGAGCGATCAGGGCGCGCACGAACGCGCCGCCGTCCTCGGACGTCTCGATGTCGACGACGAAGGATCCGTCGATCTTGACGACGTCGACCGCGAGCTCGCGCAGCGCCTTGAAGGAGGAGTGGCCGGAACCGAAGTCGTCGATCGCGACCTTGACCCCCTGCCGCTTGAGCTCGCGGACGAAACCGGCCGCGATGTCGAGATCGGCGATCAGCGCGGTTTCGGTGATCTCGACCATCAGACGGTCGGCGATGTCCGGGCGCATCGCGAGCCAGGCGGACAGCGACTCCATCCAGCTGAGGTCCGCTGTGGTCGCCGAGGAGACGTTGATGGCGAGCCGGACCTCGGGGTGCTCGGCGAGATAGACGACGGCGAGGTCGAGCATGCGCCGGTCGAGCATGTTGACGACGCCAACCTCCTCCGCGGCCGCCGCGAGGTGGCCGCCGGACGCGATCTCGCCGGAGACGTCTGCGACCCTGAGCAGGGCCTCGCTCCAGCATGTCTCCCGGCTTCCCGCACGTACGACCGGCTGGAGCGCGAGGCGCACGCGGTGCTCGTTCAGCGCGCTGATCAGTTCGTCGGCCAGGCGCATCTTGGCGCGCACGGCGCCGTTGCGGCTCTGATCCGGCGAATAGATGCAGACCGCCGCCGCCGTCTCCATCGCGCGTCCCAGCGCGCTGCGCGCCCGCAGCACCATCTCGTCCGTGTCGCGCGCATGCCTTGGGGCGACCACGGCGCCGATCGCCACCCGGACCGAGATCGGTCCGCCGGGCGTCAGCACCGGCTGGTCGTGCACCGAGCCGACGAGGCGCCGCGTCGCAACCTCGAGATCCGAGCGGTCGCACTCCTGCAGCACCATACCGAAGGTGGAGGTCGAGAACCGGCCGAGCGTATCGCCGCCGCGCATCGCGCTCCTCAGCCGGCGCGAAACCTCGAGGATGGCGAGATCGCCGACGTCGAAACCGTAGGCTTCGTTGATCGGTCCGAGATTGGTGAGACTCGCGAGCACGAAGCTCGAGGCCGAGTGCATGCGCGCCCCGGCCGCGAGCGCGGCTCCGGCGATCTCCAGGAGCCGGGCGCGGGAGAGCTGCCCGGTCAGCGGGTCGAAGCGGGCGAGGCTCGCCGCCTGCTCCGCCGCTTCATAACGCGCGCCGAGCCGCCGCATCACGCCGACCACGCGCAGCGGCCGTCCATCCGGGCCAGCGTACCACCGTCCGCGATCCTGCATCCAGAGCCTGAGGGTCCGCGCGCCGCGCAGCAGCGGATATTCGACCTCGAACGGCACGCCTTCGCCGTCGTCGGTTCGCTGCGCGCCGAACACCGCCTCGCGCCGGCTGGTCAGGGCCTCGGGATCGAGCAGGGCGGCGAAGGCGGTGGCTGAACCGACGTCGATAGTCGGCGCCAGGCCGAGGACGTCATGCGCCGCGCCCGTCCAGTCGATCCGGTCGCTGGGCACGTCCCAGACATAGGCCGCCTCGCCGACGGCTGCGAGCAGCTCCGGAAGATCGAGCGCGCCCGCCCGCCCACGCTCGGACGTGGCGGCTGTTGGCAGAGACGGCGGCGTCATCCTTTGCGCTCCGCTCCCGTGGCTCGTCCCGTCCGGGGACGCACGAATCGTTCGCCTAGACTCTAAGACAAATCCTTCTACACTTCATCGTATGGTCGCCGCCACTAAGCAGGTGATCTTACTTGGTTAATGGATTTAAACTCTGTCCCGCGCCAGATGAAGCGCGCCACGTGAAGGGCGTCGACTTGAAATGGTGACTCTGCCGCCGCCCGAAGGAGCGCCCCGTCCGGAACGCCGCGTCCGCGACCGCCGCGTCTCGGACCGCCGACGCGCCGCCAAGGCGTCCGGCGCCGACCTGCCGGAGCCGGAAGGTCCCGCCGCGCCGCGCTTCAGCGCAAACCCGGTCGAGCCGATCGACGGCGCGGCGTTCCGCGCGCGCGGACGCGGGGCGGGCCGGCGCAAGACCGACCGCGACCCCTCCGCCGAGGCGGAGCCCGCGACCCGGTCGGCCTCCAAGCCGCACGCCCCGCTCGTCGCCCAGCTCATCGCGACCGCGCTCGACCTCGAGCAGACGCGCGTCAAGCGCCGCGGCTCGGAAAAGGACGCCGTCGCCCTCTACAGTCGCAAGGCCGAGCGCGCCCGGCGGGCGCGCGGCGAAGCCTGATCTTCAGGCCGCGGTCCGCGCCCAGGCCCGGTAGTCGCCAACACCCTGTCGGAATCCACGTTCCGATACTGCGCCGAGCGGCTGACGTCGCGAGCCAACGTCGATTACTTCCTGAGCTACGAAATGATCATGCATGCTCCAAGAACAGCCGCGTATGCGCCGGACTTCAGGCATGTTCGGGACGGCGTCGTGTCTGTCGTGATGGACCGTTTCCTGGAAACTTACGGCGCTCCCACATCGGCTGCGCCGCAGGGATTCACGGAGCTCGGCTATCTTGCCGCCAATCCGGACGTCGAAAGCGAAGTGCACGCCGGCCTGTGGGACAGCGGCTATCAGCACTATGCGGCGCGAGGGCGCCCCGAGGGGCGACCGCTTCTGCCCGGGGACGGCCCCACAGCCCGCACGATCAAGGCTGGAGCGGCTTAATCAGCGACGGCCCTTCGAAGAGTGCGACAGGATTTTACACACTGCGCCTGCGGCGGTGTATGGCCCGTCGCGTAGACGATCTCGCCCCGTTGCCAAAAGGCGAAAACCGGCCGAAGGTTGCTTTCGTCTCATCTTTGGCAGGGTATTGGTCTATGTCGATCCAACGTGTCGCGCTTGTGCTGGTCGCATCCTTTTGGGCCGGCGGCGGAGCATTCGCTTCCGACGGAAACATGAAAGCCGGACCTCGATGCGGCGGCAGCACCGGTGGCGTCTGTTTCACCTTCGCTCCAGGAGGGACGACCCAAACCCTCAGCTCGATCAAGTACGACGCCCCTAGCGCCGGGACGGTTGCGGTGACGGTCAACGGCACGATGCAGTGCGGCAACAATAATGGCGTCGAGAGCAACGCGGCCGGCGTGGTCGATCTAGCGGCGCAGATTGTGAAAGACGACGATGCGCCTCTTTCGGATGGGCCGGGCGGCTCCCGTTACCCGATGAGGCTCGTGCCGACCGGCCTTCCTACGACTGCGTCCGTGCTGTATTCAAATGCAGTCAATCTCGCGGCCACGCGGATTTTTAGCGTTAAGCGCGGCAAGAACGTGTTCAACTATAAGATCACGCCGCTCCGCGTAGACACGAACGCGTTCTGCACTCTGTTCAATACGGGCCTGCAGGTGATCTTCTCTCCAAAATGAGCCGGAGAATATCGGCCGGAAGGCCGATGGTGACGTGACGCTTGATCGCTCGGCGCGGGGAGGTTGACGTCGGCGTCGAGGGCGCCTGCGCGGCAGGTCGACCGGCCTGCCCGGTGAGGGCTGCGCTCGCCGCCTTCGATCTGTCGCTCGAGATACCGCAGCTGATCGGGCTGGACATGGACGGGGCGACGAGGTCGTCAGGGCAAGCGCGAACCTGCATTGCCGTTCCATAAGACGCGCGAGACCTCTGCGTCACCCCATCGAGTGTGTTCGACGCGTCTGGACCTTCCTTGCTCCCTCGGCGTTCTCCTTCGACACCCACGCGGGAGAAGACCATGGACCCGAAGAAGAGCACCACCGGCGCCAACGATCGGCCTAAGGACGCGCCTATCGGCCAGACGGGCGGAGGCATCCCCGACGACAGCGGCAGCCCAGTGCAGGTCGACGAGGCCGAGGTCAATCGCGTGCGTGAGAAGCTGGTCGGCGACGAAGACAAGCAGGAGCCGGAAGGACATCCCTCCTGATGCCGCGGGGGCGTGCGGCCGATATGGTCGAGAGCTTGAGGGCGGCCGCGGCGCAAGCTCGCGATCGTGTCCAGATCTGCCAGCGACGCGCGCTCGAATTGATGTTCCACCGCGCTCTGCTCGAGCGCGCCGGTTGCGGAACGGCGGCCTCCGATGAGCGTATGAAGCTGCTGGAGGAAGAAATGGCGGAAGTCCGAGCCGAGCAGGAGTTCGCCGAACAGCGGCTGCTATTCCGCGTGCGGGGAGCGCGCAGCTCGCGCAAGGCCGGCGGCGGCGATTGAGCAAGGCCGCGACGGCCGACGCTCGATGCGCCGATCACGAGATGAAAGGACCAGACATGCCCCTAGTCGAGGTCATCGACCCAAATCCGAGCGGCGCCGGCTACAAGTTCGACCTACTCGACGAAGCGAGCGGCGACATCGTGAAGGTGTTCGTCGCGCGTGACGCGGTGGTGAAAGCGATCGCCACGGCGGGAGCCGAAAGGGAGTTCGACGCGGTGCTGATCGACGCGGCGAACGAGAAGTTCGACCGCGGCGACCGTGAACCGGACGGCGCCATTTTGATCGAGGTCGGGGATTTGAAGAGCTGAGCGTGGGAACATCCGGCTCGTTCGAGCCATTGATGCACTGTGGCAAAGCAAGTCAGCAGCAAGGTCACCGACCTTGGATCCCTCAGTTCGCGGCCTTGGGTCTTCCTGATCGTCCCGATCTACGCGACGTTTTGGTTCGCCCTTGAGCGAGAGACGTTCGACTGGCACGCCGTAGCGACCCTCGCGACCTGGCTCATGACGCTGTTCATCCAGCGATCCGAGCATCGCGACACACAGGCGATCCACGCCAAGCTCGACGAGCTGCTGCATACGCAGAGCGGAGCCGATAGCGGCTTGACCCGGATCGACGACGAAGAGCCCGAGGAAATCGAAGCGGACCGCGAAGAGCACAGGCGGGGCGACTGACGATCAGCGCTTCGCTGAATCGCCGCCCGCCTCGCCGCGGAAAGGGCGGCGCGGGTCGTTCCGCGCGGCCTTCAGGATCGTGATCCAGCCGTTAGGCGAAGTCGTAAGCCTCACAAAGCGAAACGATGGATCCTAACACGAGGACTGCACATGCATGTCATCCGAGCTATCGCACTGGTGCTCTTGATCGTCGGCGGCCTCAACTGGGGCTTGGTCGGCCTTTTTCAGTTCGATCTGGTCGCCGCCATCTTCGGCGCGGGCTCGCTGCTGGCGCGGGTCGTCTATGTGCTCGTCGGTCTGGCGGCCCTGATCAGCTTCGGCCCGCTCCTGACCGAGACGAAGCGCGCGGGCAGCGGACACGCCGGCGCCCTCTGACGCACGCCGCTCCGCACCATTGAGCAGGGCGCCTCCGAATAGCGAGGCGCCCTGTTTTGTTGCAAGGAATCCGTATCAAGAGGTCTTCCGCCGCCGGTTCCGCCCGGCGCGCCGGAAGCGCATGCGGCTGCTGGCCGTCCTCCGGCCGAACGGCTGCCGACGACGAAGGCGCGCCACGCGAGCACGACGAAGGTTGGCCAGCGGAGCGCGACACCCGCGCCGCCAGCCGCCCGCCTCCCGACAAGCGCGATGGCGCGGCTTGATCGGGACCAAACTGAAGCGAAGAACGTCCCACGTGGGACATTCCAGCGGGTCCCACGGAGCCAAATACTTGATCTTATCGCCGGTTTCCGCAGGGATGGCGCTCCCAAGGGGACTCGAACCCCTGTTTTCGCCGTGAGAGGGCGCGGTTTGGCACATTCCGGCACACTCTGAGACACGCTGATACTGTATTGTAATCAGCTACTTATCTCATTCCGTCCACTGGCGTCCGTCGTCGTTTCAGGGCAAACTCGACAACGATTTTGACAACGAAAATCGGATGCCATGCCCCGCCGCAAGAGCGACTTCGCCTCCCGAGCGAGCCGGTCGAAGCTCCCGCTCTCGGACGCTCCCGAATGGGAAGAGATCAATCCGGGCGTTCGGCTTGGCTACCGGCGCGGCCGCGGCACGATCGGGCGCGGCGGGACGTGGCTCGTCGCGACACGCCGGCCGAACGGTCAACGAGTTCAAGCTCGGCTGGCGCTCGCGGATGACGTCGCGACCGCCGACGGCGCCGGCGTGCTGTCGCACGAGCAGGCCAAGGAAGCGGCTCGCGCCTGGGCCAAGGCCGTACGCGCTGGCGACGGCGCCTCCCCTGCCCTGACGGTCGGCGAAGCGCTGGACCGCTACCTCGAGGCGCGTGAGGCGGAGGGCATGAAGTCGGTCTATGACGCGCGCTCCCGCTCCAAGACGCATATCCGGCCGAAGCTCGGGAAGATCCGGCTCACGGACTTGACGCGCGAGAGGCTCGAGCGCTGGCGCAACGATATGGCCCAGGCGCCGAAGCGGGTCCGCACCAGCCGGTTCGCCGACAAACCGAATGTGCGGGAGATCGCGCCGGATGACGTCGACGGAAAGCGTCGCCGCCGCGACACGGCGAACCGGACGCTGACGACTTTGAAGGCGGCGCTCAATTGGGCGCATGAGCATCAGCT
Source organism: Chelatococcus sambhunathii (assembly GCA_031316315.1). Lineage (GTDB taxonomy): Bacteria > Pseudomonadota > Alphaproteobacteria > Rhizobiales > Methylopilaceae > Methylopila. The sequence continues at coordinate 76,952 of JADBEO010000005.1, read as the reverse complement.
CGTCGACGACGATCGCGCCTGGCGGAAGGTGAAGCCGTTCCGCGGCACGACCGCGGCTCGCGTGCGCTTCCTGACGCTGCCCGAACAGCAGCGGCTGCTGAACACGTCAGGCGGGGCGTTGCGCGATCTGGTGGCCGCCGCGCTCATGACCGGCGCACGCTTCGGCGAGCTCGCGCGGCTGCAGGTCCGGGACTTCGACGCGGCGAACGAGACGGTGTTCATCGCGGAGAGCAAGAGCGGGAAGGCGCGCCACGTCCCGCTGACCGCGGGCGGCGTGACGTTGTTCGAACGCCTCGCGCTCGGCCGGGCGCCGCTCGAGCCGCTGCTACGACAGGACAGCGGCGAGACGTGGAAGCCGGCGACTTACCAGCGGCCGTTCAAGGCCGCGCTGGACCGGGCGAAGATCGAGAACCTGACGCTCCACGAGCTCCGGCACTCGTACGCCAGCGCCATGGTGAAGGCCGGCGCGCCGCTGCTCGTCGTCGCCCACGCGCTCGGCCACTCGGACACGCGCATGTGCGAGAAGCACTATGCGCACCTGGCGCCGTCCTACGTCGCGGAGACGATCCGCCGGACGGCGCCGGATCTCAAAGTCGCCTAGCGAACAGATCGGGGGATCACATGCGCTTTCGCGTCAGCCTCGTCGCGGTCGGGATACTCGCCGCGGTCGGCCTCACCGCTTGCCGTACCACCGCAGCGGTCGAGCAGGACTTCTCCACGCGCCTGCAGGGCTACAAGGGCGGAACGATCGCGCAGTTCATATCCCGCACGACCGTCACGCCCTCCGACGCCTATCCGACATCGGAGGGGAAGGTCTTCGTCGTCTCCGGAGATTATCGCGCTCCGGCGTGCAAGATGCTGATCCACGCGAGGGCGAGGGACGCGAGCGGGACCGCGGACTCATGGATTATCGAGCGCTTCACATGGGTGGGGCCGTGCATCTACCTGCCGATCTAGCGCCACGACCGGATGCAACGTCTTCAAGCTACTTTTCGTGCTCTCGAGCGTAGACAAAACGCAAAATAGCATCCGTTTCCCAAAAGGTGCGGAGCATTTGCTTGTCGAGCGACAGCACGTCATCGAAATAAGTCCCGTATGTGGCGAACATCGCGTCGACGCGATCGTTGAGCAACCGCGCGGGCTTCAGTGCTGAGGGGCTTCCGACCCTGATCCAGTCCATAAGTTGAACGAAGACGCATAACGACATCCGGAAAATGAAATTATTGTAGTAATCCTTGGGGTCGAGTTTTACGGAGCCATCCGGATGTCGCGATAGGAGGTCAGACGCTAAGTCGCGAACCAAGCCGAACCCCTTAGCGACCCAACCTTCCTCTTGTTCTCCACGTCGGATTTTCGAGATTTCCTCTTTTGTAAAAATCCCGTCGGTAAGCTCCTTAAATACATCAAGCAGATTTGCATTCTCAGCTTGGGCCGCATTCAGATGGTCGGTGGCCCAGCGACCTGTATCAAGTAGCTGTCGTTCAACGCCATCCGGTCTCACCCCTCGCTCGTAGCGATCAAGGTGTGCAGAGAACTCCCGAAATTCTGCCGTCCCTTCATCGTTTATCATTGCTTTGGCGATTTCTTCTCGGGTGCCGGTCAGTCGACCGACGGTTTTCGTGCCGTGAGCGATCAGAACCTGCCGCGGAAATCGGCGAAGTATGGCAGTCGATTTGACCACCGAAGTCAGCGTATCGCCTTTGAATGCTTCCATTGCTGCATAATCTATGATGACAACCTTATTGGTTGCACTCTCGTTGAAGTACGTCTCAAGCATGGGGTTCTGTAGGAAATTGCTGTCCACTACGACAATCATCGCGTCGCACGGCTCCAATTATATTTTCTACGAAGGCGCGTGGTAGTCTCTCGAATAAAGCCGAATATATACTAAATTTTCGCATCGAAACGGAAGCGCGGGTCGGCTAACTCGCGATCGCAACATGGCGAGTGATTTCGACGTGCGCAGGAAGGCCGCATACTCTTGTGTGCACGCTCGCGGCCTTTAGGCTCCTGGCATGAGCACAGATGACCTCGACAAGTATCCTGAGAAGGACGCAGCCTCGGGGCCCTACAAGGCGCTTCAGGTCGCCGCCGGGGCCTTGGATATGGCGGTTCCGCTCGCCGGCGCGACCGCGAACGCGATCATATCCCACTTCATCGCCGAACCACTCCAGGCTCGTCGTGACGAGTTTTTCCGGCGGGTCGCCGACCGCCTGAGCGCCGTCGAGCAGGCCGGGCATCTCAAGCTGGAAGACCTGCGATCGAACGAGGAGTTCATCAGTGTGGTCGCGGAGGCGACTGTTGCGGCGACGCGGACGCACCGGGAGGAAAAGCGGGAGGCCCTGGTCAATGCCGCAGTGAACACCGCGACCGGCATGAAGCTCGATGACGTGCTGAGGAACGTTTTTCTCCGGCACATTGCCGAGTACTCGGCGCTCCACATTCGCGTGCTGCGCCTTCTGTCCTCTCCGGAAGACTCTATCGAGATGGTCCAAGCGGCGGCCGAAATATCAATGGGGGCGCCACGGCACGTGCTGAACGCCGCGCTGCAAGGAGAGGACGGAGCCGCCGTAAGCCGGGTTCTTGCCGACCTTGCAAACGCGGGCCTTGCCGACACTGGCAGCCTGGCCGGGATGACCAGGCAGAGCGCGTTTCTCACTAAGCGCACTACAGACGTCGGCGACGCGTTCTTGCGCTTCATCGGACGAACGGCCGACTGAGCCAGACATTGCGCGGGCCTGCCGCTCCGGTAATCTCGCGAAATGCGTGTAACCGCTTCAATCGCTCTCGCCTTGTCGATCTCATCAGCACCGTTCGACGCGGCAATGAGCCAAGGCATTATGGGCGCGGAAGGACGTTGCAAATCCTTCAAGATGGCCGGCCACGACCTGACGCGTGGATGCGCCGGGAAGATGCTCAACACCACCTATCCCGATGGCCGAGTCGGCTTCTACTTCGTGATGACGGACGGCTCGATCGTGACCTTCAGCGGGTACGACCGCCCCAATCCGACGCCGGATACTGACCTCATGGCGATCGACAAGATCATCGTCGCCAATAAGAGGAGCGGAAAGAGCGACGAGTTCGCCGCGTTCGGCCGCTGCACTTACGGCAACTTCTACAAGGGCTTCCGGACGGTGAGCTGTCGCGCCACCTCTCAGGACGGAACCGAGCACAGCGGCATCTTCGAACTCACCTCGGCGCCAAAGCCATAAAGCGAATGCCCATGCGTGCCTTGCTAGCCTCCACGCTGCTGATCGCTTCATCGGCAACGCAAGCTGAACCAGTAGCAGTCGCATGCAACTTCAAGGGTCAGCCCCTTATGGTCCTGATGTACCGCGGCGGCATGGGCGCCGAAAACAACACGCTGCATATCGCTGGAAAGAAGCCGGTCCAGCTGCACAGCGGCTCTAGCCTTTCGAGCGCCGTAGTAGGCGGGAAGGATTACACGTTCAGCCTCAGAGAGCCGACGAGCCTGAGCATCGACGGTCGCACGTTTCCAGGCTCTTGCGTGAGCACCCTGCAATGAAGTTCGGCGTTACTCTCGTGATCGCTTCAGCGATCGCAACAATGCTGACGGCTGGAGCCGCAGAGGCTAGAAACACGCCGTGCTCCGGGAAGAAGGGCGGCGTCGTCGGCTGCCAGGGTGAAAAGTTTTTGTGCCGCAACGGCACCCTGAGCAAATCCAAACGGACCTGCTCTTCCGCCGCAGCGGCTTCCGAAGCAGACGAAGCTGAAGATCAGGGCGACGACGAGGGGAAGGAGCCGCGTTGAGGTCGACGCGCGTCGCTTTGCTGCTCACCGCTCTGATTGCCGCGCCCGCGGTCGCCCAAACTTTCACCGGCCGCGCTACCATCGTGGACGCCGACACGATCGACGTGGAAGGCGCGCCGGCTCGGATTAGGCTATTCGGGATCGACGCTCCCGAGCGCGGCCAGGTCTGCACCGACGCTGCTGACAAGCGCTTCCTGTGCGGCTCGCGCGCTGCTGACGAGCTCGACGCGATCCTTGGGCGAAACCCGCGCGTCAGCTGCCATCAGACCGGCTGGGATCGCTGGCGCCGGGTGATCGCGATCTGCCGGCTCGGCGAGCTCGACATTGGCGCCGAGATGGTGCGCCGCGGCTGGGCGCTCGACTATCCGCTACTCGCGCGGGCGGTACGAGGCTCAGGAGGAAGCGGCGCGGGATGCGCAAGCAGGGCTATGGGCCGGGGATTTCGAGGTTCCGTGGGAGTGGCGGGCAAAGCGGCGGCTGCGTCGAACGCCTGTGAGAGCGACGCACCGGTAGGGATAATATGGACGACAACAGCGCACCACTAATTGTTGCGCTTAACCCGTTGATACGGTTTGAAATTCCTCAAGAGAATGCGATAGAGAAAGGGCGCTATCATTAACAGGGCGGACCGATGCGCTCCATCTCTGAAGCAGACATTCAAGTCAGGTTACAGCGAGACAACCCTTGGTGGGAGGTAGGCGTAAATGCAATTCCAGAAGAGCGCCTGCCCAGACGAGTCTATTTCCGTCCTTTCGCCGATCTAGCGCTCGACGAACGCATACGCCGTGCTGCCGTTCTGCTGGGCCCGCGCCGCGTCGGCAAGACCGTGATGATTAAGCAACTTGTTGCTGAGGCAATTACTACTGGATACCAAGCGGCCAACATACTGTACGTAAGTATCGATGCGCCTGTTTATGCAGGATTCCCGTTGGAGCGGTATTTGTCGGCATTCAAGGAATACAAAAGAGATGAGCGATATCTCGTTCTTTTTGATGAAATACAGTACTTAAAGGACTGGGAAGTACACCTCAAGGATTTGATTGACTCTTATCCGAATGTGAAATTTGTTGCAACGGGGAGCGCGGCTGCCGCATTGCGCCTGAAAAGCAAAGAGTCAGGGGCGGGACGTTTCAGCGAGTTCATGCTCCCTCCACTGACTTTCTTCGAATTTCTTGACTTTCAGCATCTTCGAGAGGAACTCATTAAAGAAACATCACATGACCGCGGTGGCTACGAGTATATTGATTACGAAGTTAAGGACATTGGTCGTCTGAATTTTGAGTTTGTCAATTATCTAAACTACGGAGGCTACCCAGAGGCCGTACTAAACGAACATATCCGCAAAAACACGGATCAATTTATCCGAAATGACATCATTGATAAAGTATTGCTGAAGGATTTGCCAAGCTTATATGGTATTAATGACATACAAGAGCTAAATAGGCTCTTTTCATTCCTGGCTTATAACGCTGGCCAAGAGGCGAGCCTCGAGAAAATAAGTCGAGAGTCAGGTCTGACGAAGCCGACAATAAAGAGATATATTGAATACCTCGAAAGTGCGTTCCTCATCATAAAAATCTCGACTGTCGATGACACGTGTAAGAGCCTACAGCGGGAAAGGAATTTCAAAATATACCTCAACAACCCGTCTATGCGAGCCGCGCTGTTTGCGCCTGTGTCGCAAGACGACACGACTTCAATAGGTCATCTAACCGAGTCAGCGATATTTTCTCAGTGGCAACATGACTCCCGTGGCATGGGTCAACTGCGGTACGCCCGTTGGCGCAATGAGGGAGAAGTAGACATCGTTTATATCGATACTTTTGACCAAAAGCCGCGATGGGTAGTCGAGATTAAATGGTCTGACGAAATTGCGAAGAAATGGAGCGATGCCACGTCGAGTATGGCATTTTTTATTCGCAAGAACCCTAAAATTGGATCTGCAGTTTTCACAACTCGCACGTTCGAAAAGAAGGCCACCTTGGAGGAGCGGCCGCTAGAAATTCGCCCGAGCGCACTTTACTGCTATCTACTCGGCCGAAATATTACTCGCCATCGAATTGCGGAGCTTGCATCGACCGCACCTGTCACCGAGAGCCCTTCGGTGGCGTAGATTCATGGGGGTCGACCGCCATCCTCCTTCTCGCCCCTCGCCACGACGATCAGCGTGTCGTCCGGCAACGGCCGCTGCAGCGCCTTCGCCTCGTCCCAGGGCGCGCGCATCCAGACGTCGATCTCCTCGGCTGTCGTGAGGATCGCCGGCATCGCCTTCGGGTGGATCGGCGCCACCACCGCGTTGGGCTCGGTCGTGAGGAAGCCGTAGAGGTCGATCCCCTCTTCCCATCCCTTCGACGCCTTCCGGACGCAGGACCAGGTCGGGCTGAACTTGCCGTCGGGCCCGCGCTCATATTCGGAGAACGACGTCAGCGGCACGACGCATCGGTTCTCGGGCCCGAGCCAGCGCTGCCAGTGCCTCGAGGAGACGTTGCGGATGTTCGTGGTCCCGCTGTCCGGCTCCATCTTGAGCAGCGCCTGGAAGTCGACCTCCTTGCCCTTGGCGCGCAGCTTGTCGGCTCGCTTGGACGTCGCGTCGAGGAGCGCCTTCTGCGAGCTCGGCATACCCCAGCGGGCCAGCGTGAGCTCGCGCCCCTCCGCGCCATTTCGGACGATAGGCGCGGGATAGTCGGGGAAGATCCCCGGCATCGGCGGCAGGTTCCCGGTCCGGTCGACGAGCGCCTTCGTCAGGGCGATGATCGCCGCTTGACCCTTGGTGAGGCTGTAGAGGTTGCACATGACGGCGCGCAGGATATCCGGACGGCCCGTCGGCGCCAGCCTGATCGCCGCCACGATCCTCGCTGGCGCGGCCACAGCGCAGCCTTATGATGATCGAGCGCTTCTTCGGCAGCTCGGCTTCGTCGCCGGCCAAGCCGTGATCTGCCGGCTCGATCCGCCGGAAGTCGCCAGCCTCGTTATGCGTCGGATTGCAGACGGCTGGGGCTACGGCGACGAAGAGACCCGCGCTCTGCTGGACGAGACATCCCGCGACTCTCAGATCGGCGGGTGCACCATCCCCGACGCCGAGGGAGCAGCAAAGGTGTGGCGAGACCTGAAGCTGCGCGCCAACGTCGACTGAATAGCCCCCTCCCCGCTAAGCTGGCGGCGGCGGTTCTAGTTCGGTCGTCTCGGGCGATTGAGTTCGGGCCTTTTGGCATCGGCTCGTCGTGGCGCAGGGGTTTGGCGTCAACGAAAACGCAACCCTGCCGACAAGAGAGCGCCGCTTCCGGCGCCAGAGCGGCGCCTGCCGTAAGGCGGTCCTTAACTACCCCCTCGCAGCATGGCGCAAGCTTCAGCGAAGGCGAACATGCCACATACCACCCTTGCGCTCAGTCGCTCGTTCGGCCGTCGCGTCATCATTCCACTGGCGGCGATGCTCGCCGTCGCATTCGTCCTAGTGTTCGCGCTGCTTCTGCAGATCGCCCGTGATCAGGACGCCGCCGCAAGGGACCGCACGATCGCTCTGACGGAGATAGCCTGGTCGAAGCAGCAGAAGGATCAGGCGACGCTCGTGGAGGACTACGCATCCTGGGGGGCGGCCTACAAGAACCTGCATGTCGACCCGAGCCGCGAATGGGCCTTCACGGAGGACAACCTCGGTGGATCCATGTTCACCCGGTATGGCGTCGACTACGCGTTCGTCATCAATGCAGCCGACCGGACGACCTATGCAGTCGTCGGGGGCGAGCTGAGCGAGGCGCAGGCCGAGGAGGTGATGAAAGGCGAGTTGCCCTCGGTGCTCCGCCAGGCGCGCGCCGCGCCGCCCAATACCACCGAGACAGTCTCGGGCGTGCTCAACGTTGAAGGCTCGCCTGTGCTCGTATCCGCCGCCGCCATATCGACGGCCGAAGATGCTTCGGTCGAACCTGTGCCAGGGCCGCCATCGGTCCTCGTGTTCGGCCGCCGCATGACGCCGTCGGCGTTGGAGAGGCTCGGCCGCGAGCTGTTCGTGCCCGCGCTTCGGGTCGCCCGCGACGACGCCGACGCACGGCAAACTCCTCGGATGGTCATCGGAACCTCGACGGGCGCTCCGTTCACGCTGCGCTGGGATCCGGAGAGGCCTGGCTCCGAGTTGCTCGGCCATGTCTTGCCTTGGCTCGCCTTGGCCGCCGTGGTCCTGACGAGCTTCGTCGCCCTGACCTTCCGCTACGCCGCCGAGGCGGCGGGCGTCGTTCGGGTCAGCACGCTGCGCTTGGCAGACGCCTACCGGGACGCGGAACACCAGGCGCTGCACGATCCGCTGACGGGCCTCCCCAACCGCGTGCTTCTCGCCCGGTCCCTCGACAAAGCGCTCGCATCGAAGGACGCGCGTCTGGCCGTGCTGTATCTCGATCTGGACCGCTTCAAGCCCGTGAACGACGCTCTGGGCCATGGAGCAGGCGATCAGGTTCTGGTGGAGATCGCCGCCCGGCTGAAAAAGGGAGTTCGCGAAGACGATCTGGTTGCCCGCCTCGGAGGAGACGAGTTCGTCATCCTCGTCAGGCGCAGCGCGTTCGACGTCGAGACGCTCTGTCGTCGCTTGCTGGAAGCGGTCGCGGTTCCGATCATGGTGGACGAGAACGTCGTGCATGTCGGCGCCTCCGCGGGCATCGCGCTGGCGCCCGAAGACGCCACGTCGGCCGACGAACTCTTGCGGAGCGCGGATCTGGCGCTCTACGAGGCCAAGAACGCCGGCCGCGAGACATACCGGTTCTTCGCGTCGGCGATGAACGACGAGGTCGTCGTCAGGACGCGGCTCGAAGCCGAGATCCGGGCCGGGATCGCCGCCGAAGAGTTCTTCCTGCTCTATCAGCCGCGCTACGACACGCACACGATGCGCATCAAGGGCGTAGAGGCGCTGCTGCGTTGGCGGCATCCGACCCGAGGTTTGGTGAGCCCAGCCGAATTCATTTCTCTCGCCGAGGAGACCGGCCTCATCATCCCGCTCGGGGCCTGGGTGCTCCGCACCGCCTGCCAGGCGGCAACGAACTGGGACGACATCGGGGTCTCGGTCAACGTATCGCCCGCGCAGTTCCGCGGCGCCGACTTCGTCGCGACCGTCCGCGACGTGCTCGCTGCGTCCGGCCTTTCGCCGCACCGCTTGGAGCTTGAGCTGACGGAGGGCGTCCTCTTGGAGGACACGGATCGAGCGGGACGCATTCTCCACGGACTGAAGGAGCTCGGCGTCCTGCTTTCCATGGACGATTTCGGGACCGGCTACTCCTCCCTCGGCTACCTGAAGAACTTTCCGTTCGATGCGATCAAGATCGACCAGCGCTTCATCGCCGATCTTCAGCCGACGGGCGACGCGCGCGCGATCGTGCAGGCGGTTCTTGGACTGGGGCGCGCGCTCGGCCTCTCCGTCACGGCGGAAGGGGTGGAGACGCCTGAGCAGCTGATGCTTCTGAGGATGGACAACTGCTCCGAACTCCAAGGCTATCTGATGTCGATGCCCGTTTCTGGCGCTGAAATCTCGGCCCTGATCGAGCCCCAGCGCGTCAGGCGCGATGACGTTGAAGCTGCGGCGATCGCCGCGTCCGGTCGCTAGTCAACTCTCAATCCGCAGCACGACATGGGGTACTCGAACAGCCTCATCGGCGGCCGATGCTGTTCCGGCCGCGCCAGTTCTCGGCGTCCAGAAGCTCCAGCAGGCGGTTCGCCGCGTCGAGCAGGTCGCTGGTTGCGCGGTAGGGATCGCTGGCGATCGGCAGCTCGGCGAGATGACCGACGGCGCGCCGCCGCACGTCGCGGCCGAGCAAAACCAGCTCCTCCCGCTTCGTCTCGTTGAACGACCGCTTCGTCCTCACGGCAGGCGCCGCAGCGGCTGTCGCCCGCGCCGATAGCCGAGGGAACTGAGGGAGACGGCCAAGGCGCGCGCCTCGGCCAGGTCGACGAGCAGCGCCCGAACCGCCTCGCGCGCTCCGCCGGCGGCGCGAATCGCGGCGTCGACCGCCGCCTCGTCGCCCGCTACGCTTTCGTCCTCAAAGGGTGTCTCCGCCGGCTCCGCCATGTCTCGCACTCCTCATCCGAGGAATGGATTCCATGAGAACAAAAATGGAACAAGAGGGCAGTGGCGGGCCCGTGGAGCCCTCTGCAAGACCCGAGCGTTCGGTCCGCTACCGGCTCCTCGTCGTGTGCGTCAGCATCTTGGTCGCAGCCACCATGGCTGGGATCGCCGTGTTCGTGCTGACGACGCTGGGGGCGTTGATACGGTACCAGTGGATCGCCGCGGTGCCAGACGCGCCCGGCGGGTGATTTCAACAAGTCGTGGTCGAAGGATATCGAACGAACACCCGCTTCAGGTGTTCCCAACCCGAATGGGCCGAGGAGGCTGGGCGTCGATGGGGAGATCCGCATGCGTACCGGGATTCGGCCCTTTCGCCGCCACTGCGACGGCCATCACTCTCGTCGGCGGTGACGCCAAGGGCAGAGCGACGGCGGATTGAACGCTGTTCTCGCCTTGCCCGTTAAACGCTTACGTTTGAGGAGAAATCTCATGAAGACGATGTTGCTCTCCAGCACCTTGGCCCTCGGCCTTGGCTTTGCTGCATTTGGATCCGCCGGCGCCGCTCCGATGCCGGTTCAGCAATTCAAGGCGCCCGGTTTGGCTGAAAACGTTGCGTGTCGCGTGGTGACAAAGCGTGTCCGTCGCCCGAATGGCTCGCTGCGGGTCACGAAAAGCCGCGTTTGCGACCGCGGCTTCTACCGCGGCAAGCGCGTTTACCGGGATCGGCGTTGGCACCGCGGTCCGAGGCCGGGTTTGTCAATTCGGGTGCGATGAGCAAGAGCTTACTCGCTGAACGCGTCCTGTGATTGGCAGTGGCTGCCGTGGAACCGGCGGCCAATCCCTCAGGCAAGCTATCATCCGCAGATCGCTGAAGATGCGCTAAAGCGCAAAAAAGCGCCCCGCCGGCCGGAACCGAGCGGGGCGCTAGGTGAGGCCGATCGCGCTTCTCCTCTACCGCGGCCACGCCCACAGCAGCGCCAGCGCGATCGGCACGGCGACACAAAATACCGTCGCCTTCCAGTCGAATGGACCTTTGTCGTGTTCGCCGTGTCCGCGTCCGTCCTTGCGCATGTTCGCCCACGTATGACGTCGCAGCAGAGAACAGAGGCGGAGGCTAGAGGGAAGCCCTCTTGCGCGGGAGAAAAAGCGGCTCTCTCGGCGGCCAAGGATGATGATCCGGGATCGGCCGACTAAGGATCTCTCGAGTTACGGCGATCATGGCTCTCGTCTCGCGAATTGACTTGTAGGTAGCGTCCAGCATCTTCCGTGTGCTGATCAGCCCTTCGCGCATCTGCGCGGCTTCTTGAGCCGACATGATCATAACCAGGATCCGCCTCGCCGCATTGCGCCCACTTGCGTTGATCGGAAGCGCCTCCCACGACTTATGCCGCCTCCATCGTTAGGGCACAGACAAGCCGCGCGAAGTAGTGTTCGTACGACATAATCGCCACAGCGGATTATCGGCGTTCAGCGACTTGAAGCGCCCCACCGTCGCTGATCCTTGCACGGACCTTTAGGACCGGCGGGTACGGCGGGCCGCGCCAGATCTAGTTCTCCCTTAGAAGGACCCCTGGTTTACCCTCGCCCACCCCGCCCCCTGCTCTGCCGCAGAACAGCCCGATTCAGTGGCCGTAAATAGCGGGAAACTGCAACCCTTGCCGCGCCAGCATGGCCGCCCACGGTGCTTCGGCCTCCCGCAAGCCGAGCTGGCGAATCCGCTCGACGCTGTCCGGCGCCGTGAAGAGCTCTGCGAGCTGATTGTGCGCCCGGTCGCGTGCGGCGAGCCGGACGCGGTTGCGGATCTCGCCGAACAGGGTCGAACCGGCGCTCGCCGGCGCCGCGGCCATCGCGACCGGGGCCGTGACGCGGTCGAGGCGTTCATTGATCGCCCGGTTCGGCTCGGTCGGGCTGCCCATCGGCCGGCGCTGCGACGTCGCCCGAAACACGTCCAACAGATCGTTGATCCGAGGCTGAGCCTCGGGCCTTCCGATGGCGCCGAGCACGGCGTCGAGGTTCGTGCGCTGTTGCGGCGTGCCGGCGACGTCGTTTGCGAAGCGCCCGCCGACAGACTGGTTTTCGCCCGTCGCGATGCGCCTGCCGGCCGCGTCAAAGCTGTCCGCGAGGCTCTGACGGACCAGACTGGCCGGAAGCCCAGCTTCCTGCTCGCGGATGCGCAGGATGGCGTTCAGCACCTCATCGGTCCCGCCCGTGAGGGGGTTTCGGGGCAGAAGCTCGCTGTAGGCGGACTGCGTGCTGTTGGCCGCGGCGATCCGGCCGAGCGGGCCCTGCTCGAGCGGCTCGAGGTTCTGCCGCCGAGCCTGTTCCTGCATCGTGAGGGCGTCGTCGTAGGCCTGCGATCCGCCACGGGCTGGCGTTCGGGCGATGTCCCGCGCCTCGGCAGCGCCGGAGCCGTACATGCCGGCCGTCTGGCTGCTGAAGCCCGGATTGGCGGAATTGCCGAGCGCGACGCCTCGGTCCCGCATGTCCTTCGTGACCGCGTCGACGACGGCGATCGAGTTGTCCGGCATGGCGCGATAGGTCGGGCCGAGCACCTCGTCAGACCGCAGCCGGCGCAGCGACGCCTGGAACGCCGGATCGCGGGCGATCGGGTCGAAGTCCGCGTCGGCAAGCAGGTGGCTTTCGGCCGCCCGATAGAAGGGCCGCGTCGTGTCGTTGATCCGGCGCCGCGTCTCGTCCAGCGCGTCCTGCGCAGCGGCCGCGGCGCGCGGGCCGAGCGTCGAGGGTGCCGGCGACGCGGGCGCGATGGCGTCGAACGCCGAGTTCGCCGCCGTGGCGACCTGTTGCGGGCGCTCGCTGTAGAACCGGGCCGTAACCTGACCGCCGGTCGGCGAGCCTTCCACGACGCGCTGCAGGTCCGCGAGCTTCGTCGCCCCACTGGTGGCTTCCTGGATCGCCTCGGGCCCGGACAGCGGGACGCCAATGCGGGCGCCGGTCTCCTGCAGGCGGCGCGCCGCTTCGTATTCGGCGTCGCTCACACCCCGCGCCGCCGCGGCCGCCATCGCGTTGTCGGCTTGCGTGTAGGCTCGTACGCCGGTTGCGGCGACGTTGCCGGCGAGCCCGCCGGCCATTCGCGCCCACGGCTCGGCCTTCGTGCCTTCCGTGAGTTGTCCGGCCGTCTCGGACGTGATCGCCGGAATCAACGCGTTCCCGGCGGCTTTGAAGGCGGCGCTGCCGGGGCCGATCGCGGCCGACGGCGCGAACTCACCGATCGTGCGAGCATACTCGCCGGCCGTCGTCTTCGGCTCATAGAGGACGCTGTTCATCGCACCGCGGGCGACGTCCTGGGCCCCGAACACGTCTCGATCGAGGCTCGGCGCAGCGTCTCGACGGCGCTGCAGCTCGCCTTCCGGGAGCGGCCGCGCGCCGAGGAAATGCCGAACCACCGGGTCCGCCCTATCCCACAGATAATCGACGCCGGACTGAAGGAGCCTGTTGGCGGTCACGGGGAACATGGCGAGCTCGGCCGCGCCGCGTGCGATGCCGCTCGGGAAGGCCAAGGCCGCGTCTCGCGCAGGCGACGGCGTCGCTGAGCTGCCGGGGCTCCGCAACGGCGACGTACGGAACGCCGCCCACTCGTCATCCGCAGGCGCGGTGACCGGTTGCGTTCGGAACGCGGCCCATTCGTCGGCCATCACCAGCCTCCCGACGCGCCGGCCGCGCGCGGCGCCGGCTGGGCCTTCGCCGGCGGCGGCACAACGCCCTGCGAACCGTCCGGAAGCTCGATCGGCGTTCCCGGCGCGAGCTTCATCGCTTCCGCCGGCGTCGCCACCTTCACGGGAGCCGCGGTCGATGCGGCCGCGGCTGGCGCCGCGGACTTGGCGGCGTCGGGGTTCTGCGGAAGCTCGAAAGGCTTCGACCGCTCGAGCTGCGGCAGGACGTCGGCGCGGCTGAGCCCGGCCCGGTCGACAATGCCGCCGTAACGATCCAGGTCGGCGCCATAGATGTCTTCGTAGGCTGCCATTCTGGATTGCGCCTCGCGCATCAAGGCGACGCGCGCTTCGGGCATCAATCGCGAGCCGCCGATCACGGCGTTCACCATGCCGTTCAGGCGGTCGGCGGTCCCCTGGGTGTCCTGCGCCATGACGATCTCGCTCTCGCGGACCACGGAGCCGGGATCGAGGATCTTCGCGAGCCCGTAAATCAGGTTCAGGTCGCTCGCCTTCGTGTCCCGATCCGCCGTCTCCATCATCGAGCGGTAAACCGGAGCGGCCTGCGCGTAGTTCTTGTAGCTCGGCAGCTGGGCAATCTCGCCGCGGATCTTGCCCGCCGCCTCGCCCTGCTTGGTGAAGTCGGCCGCGGGCTGCCTGCCAATCGCGTCCGGCCGCGTCGCGTAGATCGGCTTGCCCGTGAAGTGGTCGAGCACGGGGTCGATCGGCGTGTTCCCGAAGGCGACGGCACGCTGCTGCTCCGGCGGGAGCGTTCTGAACGCCTGGGCTTCGGCCTGATCCTTCGACAGGATCGGCTCGGCGCCGCGACGCTCCCCGATGCCGGGCAGGCCCATAGCCGTCATCATCTCGACAGGCACCGCCGGAGCGACCTGGCCAGGGTTTAACGGCTGATAGAGGCTCGTGACGGCCTGGCGCTGATTGTCGAGCCTGTTCGTCGCTACCGCCCGATCGTTATCGGCGGCGTTCGTCTGCAGCGCACGGGCGTTGTCCCGGACGTTGTTCTCCGTCGAGGCCGCATAGGTCCGATCGGAACCGTACTCGGCCGCCTTCGCAGCGCGCTCGGCCGCGAAGTGCCTGGCGACGATATCCTGATCGACCGCGTACCGGCTCTGGCTCGGGGCGTAGAGCTTGGCGCCGGCCGCGGCGCGGTCGCGCTGATCCCAGGTCGCGTTCGGGTCGTTCATGATCCGCCAGGCGTCGGCAAGACGGGCTGCTTCCTCTCGCGTGGCCTTGGCGTTCGCATAACCGGCGACGTCCGATCCGCTCAGCGGCGCGAACGCCTTGGCGAGGTTGTCCATCGCTTGGGCGATGTACGGATCGCCGTTGGCCGGGTTGGGTCGGATCGGCATTGGGTCAGGCCTAATTAAGCGCCGCGTCGCCCTGAGGGGCGTCGAGCGCGTGGACGATTAGGGACGCTCGAGCGAGCGGCGCGCCGCGGAGGCTGATCGCTTGGCGCCGTGCGACGACGTCGAGCTCGCTGGCGAACAGGGCGATTTGGTCGAGCTGGTCGACGAGGAACGGAACAGGTCGCTTGTGGTAGAGCGCCCAAGCCAACCCATCCACGAGCGCCAGAACCTCGAAGACGCGCGTCTTGAGAAGGTCGGGAGCCGCCTGGATGATTTCCACCGCGATCCAGGGAAGTCTTTTGGTAAACCGCTCCGGGTCATAGCCGACCAGCTCATGCTCGCCATTTATGGCCGACAGCACGAAATGCCTGAGCGCGAGCGACATGCGGGCGACCGGAAATTCGCCGCTCGCGGCCAGGGCGACGTTCTCTTCGGCCGCGTCGATCTGCGATCGGCCTGGCGCTGTGGCCGGGAGGTTGTAGTAGGCCGCGAATGGCAGGGTGCGCAGCTTCGCGAAATCCGACTGCGGTCGCGGCTCAGCGGCGGGGGGCGTTTCCTTCGCGAGCCTTGCTTGCTCACGGCACTTTTCAGCGCGGACGCGGTCGTGCTCGACGGACTCCGGGCTGCGGACGTACGTCGCTAGCGCTTCCCGGACAGCATGGAATTTTTGAAGCACCTCCGGCCGGTCCGCGTCGGCGACCTTGCCGGCCCTCAGTTCAATCATTCCCAGGATCGCGGGGATGCCCTCGAGCAGGGCGTCTGCGGCTTCATGATGATCCCACCAGCGCGCGGCCATTCTGAGTTCGTGAACGGCGCTGGTGAGTTCGGCCGCTTCCCGGTCGCTCAGATCCCGCGGATTGCGCTGGTTCTCGCGCAGCCGCAGCAGCTTGAGCGCCAAACCGATGGAAAACGCGGCGTCTTCGAACGCTTCGCGCGTCGCGGCCTGTTCCAGGAGCTGCACTGCGAGCCCAAGGCCGAAGGCCGGGTCGTGCTCGGATTCCTGTTCGGAGTCGGCGGATGTTTTCACGTCGCGGCCCTGCTTCAGCTCGGGCCAAGAATACCATCGGGTTCAGCGGCCCGGCTATGGTGCGACGGATGCCGCAGAGCGCTCAGTTTCCAGACGTTTTTGCTACCTTAAGCGATCGGCAAAAAGCCGACGAAAGCCGCTCGCTCCGATCTGTTCGGACAGGCGCGGCGAATGCGTGTATGCTTCCATCATCGTCGGCAAAGGGCCTGCCCCAGAGCGTCGGCGGCTGAGAGTGCACTTGCTCCCGCTCGCTACCGGAGGGGGAGCCGCCATGCCGCGCTTTCACTTCAACGTCTATGACGGCGAGACCAGCATCGACGAAGCCGGCACAGAACTGCCCGACCTCGTCTTCGCCCGGCGCGAAGCGATCCGGTATTCTGGCGAGTTGCTGGAGGACGCCGGCCGACGGGAGGGCCTTGGCCCGGAATGGCGGATGGAGGTCACCGACGAGTCGGGGCTGATCCTGTTCGCCCTACATTTCGTCGTGATCGAGGCGCCGGCGATTTCGAAGAAGCCGGAGGAGTGACCTGCTTTAGCTGACGCTCCAGGCGGATCGGCTTCGCGGCCCGAGTTCGGCGCGGGCGAATTTTTCTGTCGCCGGTTCCGGCCGCTTCGGCTCGCACGTTCCGAGTGCCCCCACGGGGTGGGCCAGGGGCCGGACCGGGAGGCGGGCGCGTCGCTCGCCTTGGCTGCCGCAGCGGCTTGCTGCGCGTGACGCGCCGGGCCAGCTCGCACGCCAAGCGCGCGCTCCCCACGTCGGCCCGCCCGTTCCAATAGACCAAGCCCCTGCGGACCA
This sequence comes from Chelatococcus sambhunathii, assembly GCA_031316315.1. GTDB lineage: Bacteria > Pseudomonadota > Alphaproteobacteria > Rhizobiales > Methylopilaceae > Methylopila. The sequence goes on along the minus strand of JADBEO010000005.1, from coordinate 60,280 downwards.
CCGCGGTGCGGAACAGTCCCCCAAAGGGTGATGTTCCAATAGAATTATTTTGACATTTTGGAACGCACCGGGTATGACGTCTATAACTTCATTGGAACAGACGCTCTCAAACCCCGGAACGAACTGATGTCCGTCCTCATTGGCTACGCCCGCACATCGACCGTCGAGCAGGAAGCGGGGCTTGAAGCGCAGAAGCGCGAGCTCAACGCTCTCGGCTGCAAGCGCACCTTTTCCGAACAGGTCTCATCCGTCGCTCATCGCGAACAGCTCGACGTCGCCTTGGATTATCTGCGCGACGGCGACACGCTCGCGGTCACGAAGCTCGATCGCCTGGCGCGGTCGATGCGGGACCTGATCTCGATCGTCGACCGCATCGAAGCCAAGGGCGCGGCGCTTCGTATCCTCGCCATGAACCTGGACACGGCCACGCCTACCGGCCGGCTCATGCTGAACGTGCTCGGCAGCGTCGCGCAATTCGAGCGCGAAATGATGCTGGAGCGTCAGCGCGAGGGCATCGCTAAGGCCAGGGACGAAGGGAAGTACAAGGGCCGCAAGCCAACGGCTCGAGCGAAAGCGGATGAAGTCCGGGCGCTGCTCGCCGAAGGCGTTGGTCCCGTGGAGATCGCCCGGCGCCTTAACATTGGCCGGACCTCGATCCACCGCATCGTCAAAGAGACGTCCGCCGGCCAGTCGCAAGCTACCCACCTATAGCGGCTCTTGATCGCAGCCGATACCGCAGGGCTCTCGGTCCTTGTTCACCATCGCGGCCTATAGGCATCCATCAAGTGAACGGCAGCGTATTTGTGCTCACTCGAGAGCATCAACGCTCTCGTTTGTCCTGTTTGTCAGTGCGGATGTTAAGTATAAATAGGAGCTTTGAGACGCTTCGATTTACATAATATTCGATTTTGTCCAGACGTCAATTTGGACCTTGTTACATATTTACGATCATAAGCTTGTGCATGACGGTTGCCTTCAGTGAAAAATGACCCAAGAGGTGAAACCGTGACAAAGGGATACTCTCAGCTTGAGCGCTACTGGCTGCGATACGCCCAGCTTGTAACTGATCTCGACAAGGCGAAGCTGACCAAGAGAGAAGATGATTTGATGTTCCTAGTCGTAGAGCTGGGATGCTTGCTGGAGAATATTTCACCAGATGCGTCTGATAGAGATCTGCGCGATTCCATTGGTCGAACTCTATCTGAGTACGACTTCGCTAAATGGTCGAAAAAATTCAATGAACGACAAAGAGCGCTGGAGAGGAGTGCTGTGAGCGAGCGCACGCCGGATAGCGATGGGCGCATCACTATGTTGCAGGCCGAGTACGAGCTTCTTTTCGACTTGGCCGCCCCTTTGTACTGCGACGGCCCGGCTGCCGATCTTCCTGCTCGTGGCGTTGTCGAGGGAAAGGTGAGGCTCCCCGAGCAAGAGTGGAAGCTGCTCTTGCACGAAGCGCGTCAGAACTCGCCGGAAATGCTTGCCGTCGAACGGTGCTGAACCCAAGAGCCTGGCGGGCGCGAGTAACTCAGCTGTCCGCGAGGCACGAGCCTCGCGGACAGCTCTTGCCTCCTCGCCTCAGTCGAAAATGTCGGGCTCTGCGCCCTCGGCCGCCGCTTGGGAACCCCGGCCTTCCAGGTACGCCAGCGCCTTCACAACGGCCGCGTTGAGCTCTTCCGGCGTCATGTCGTCGAGGTCTTTATTGTCCGTGCCGCGCTCGTCTGCGCCGTTGGCGCCGAAGCCTCCAAAAGCCCCGGCTCTGAGGAGTAAGCCGGCAGCAGTCGCGCGCGCCGGTGCGGGAGCATCCCGGTCGGCGCAGACCTCTATCGCAGCGGTGACGGCCGCGCGCAGGCCCTGATCCTCGACGAGGGCGAATACGGATTGGCGTTCATTTTTCATGATAGAGCCCCTTCATCATCGTCGTCGGGAATAGGGTCGTCGGAAGCCCCGGATTGAGCTTCGGTTTCAGCGAGGCGGTTGAGACGGCCCTTGGCCTGCTCGAGCAGCCGTTCCAGGGCTTGGAGCTCGGCGCTCGGCGTGGTCTCCTGCGCCATCAACTCCTGCATCCAAGCCGCGTCGACACGGGCCCTGCGCGCCCGATGGCGGTCGGCGGCCGGGCCAGGCTTATGCGTGGCTGACCAGAGCTCATGGGCTGCCCGTTCCTCCTCTGAGAGCCCCGCGAGCCGCAGCCGGCGATGATGCTCGGCAAGCTCACGGTCCTTCAGCTTGCGCGCAATCCGGCGCTCGGCGGCGGCCGGGGAGCGGCCGCTTCTGAACTGCCGAACGTGCCACTGATCGCCTTTCGGAACGAGGCCGCCGTGAAACCGGCATCGCCCGTTACCGCCAGCGACCGGGAGTTGCCGGCACGGCTGTCCCGAGGATCTCGCATGGGCGCCGCATTTGGGCGCCTGCGCTCGCCGCGCGTTGATCTTGGCCATCTGCGCGAGGCCCATTGCACGGAAGCGGGCGCTGCGGCGCCACGCGAGTTGGGCCGGCGTTGCTATTCGGCGCCCTCTCACAGGAAGCCCCTCTGAGATGTGCCGCCTTGGGTTATCGTCCGTCCGGGCCTGTATGTCTGGTACTCGGCCGCCAGTCTGTATGTCTGTCCGAGGGAGCTCGGCCGATCATTCTCGGCCCACCTCCCGAGGCGGAGGCCGCCGCCTAGAAAGCGGCGTCCCCGCCCATAGGGTGCTTTCAAGCTTTTCCAGCTTACATCGTTGATTTCATTGACGTTTTTCGGCCTAGAAAAATGAACCCCCTTTTCTAGCTTTTCTAGGGAGCTTTCACCGCCAAATTCTTTAGTTTTTTCAATCTTGTAACTCATGAAAACAGCTCCGCGTTTTCAGAGCTTTCTAGCTTTCCAGCATCGCCCTGTATGTCAGAACTCTCCTGTCCGCCGTCCGTCGGAACGCGCAGCGCGGTCAAGACATACGGAGCCTTTTCGTGCTGACCGTCCTTCTCAAAAAAGAGACGGAAAGTTAGCCCGTCGTCTTCGACTTCGGCGCCCGACGCCCCCAGGGCTTCGAAAAGTGTCTTTCTGACCGTGGGAGACGAAGCGCCGCCTAGAGCGCCGACCTTCGCGAGCTCTTCGACCAAGCGGCCCATCAAATCGTTCTGCTTCGCGCGTGACTTGCCGTCGAGCGACCTGAGTGCCGCTAGGGCGACCCTCCGCTGCCGTTCGCTGTCGACTGCCGAGCCAGCCGCCGCTTCGTCGTTTGGCGGCAGTAGCCGCACCGTGCAGGACGAGATCGGATCTCCATCGCTGTCGACGCCGAGCGTGATCGGCTCCAGGCCGAAGGCGAAAGAGACGTTGCGGTCCAGATCGCGTTGTTTCGTCGCCCGGAACTTGCCCTCGGAAACCTCAATCTCGGTATCGGTCGCCGCGCGCAGCAGCGAGTGTCCGCGAGCGCCCTTCGCCCGATCCTTTCCGCTGTGATGCACGACCATCAGGTGAGCCGAGGTCGCCTGGCGGATAGCGTCCAGGTTCTTAACCATCGCGCCCATGTCGGTGCTGGCGTTCTCGTCGCCGCCCGCCATAGCTCTCGAGAGCGTGTCGATGACCACGAGCGAGACAGGCCGACCCAACGCTTTAATGGCCGCGATAAGGGGTTGGAGGTCGGCCCCCTCGTGAAGCAGATCGACACTCAGGCGCAGAACGATGAAATTTGGCGAGTGGCCTAGCTTCGCGCATAGCGCGGCCACGCGTTTCGCGACGCCGCGGCCGCCCTCCGCGGCGACATAGACGACGGCGCCCTGCGTGACCTTGAGGCCGCCCCATCCCTTCCCCAGCGCGATATGGCAAGCGATGTCCAAGGCGACAAAGGTCTTGCCGACGTTGGACTCGCCGTAAAGGACCGACATGGCGCCTTGGTCGAGGAATCCTTTGATCAGCGGGATAGGGCCGTCGTGGAGCGCGGCGACGGCGAGATCGTCCATAGTCTCAAAGCGAAAGCGGTTTGCGGCGTCCTCGCCGGACGGGACTTGGCTTAATTCCGCCGCTGCGGCCGCCTCGTGGTCGAACCACGCCTCGGCACGCGAGAACTTCCCGCCGGAGTGCGTTTCCGCGAGCGCGTAGAGGTAGCCGGCGCCTAGGCCGAACGGGGGCGTGAAGGAGTCGTATATCCGCCCCGGATCCTGCGGCTCTGAATCCCTACCGAAGGCCGACGGATCAACCTTGTCGGACCACTCCTCGAACAGGTCGCGGCCGAGGTCGGGGAAGTCCTGGCACGCCCCGCGGAGCGCGGCCGCGACCCTAGACCATTCCGGGTAGCGGAACTCAGAGGCGTCGTTCGGGAGCGCCTCCATCGCCTCGCGGATGAGCGCCGGGTCGCCCTTCAGCGTCTCCTGGTTCACCTTCGAACGGTCGACGGTCGAGCCGGACGAACCCTTTGCAGCTTTGAACTCGGCCGTGATGGCGGCGAAGTAGGCGTCGAGCTGCGCGCGGGTGATCTCGGTGAGCTCGGCCTTCGGGGGCACGCCCTGCGGCCAGTGGTAGGGCTTGCCCGTCTTCGGATGCACATTGTCCGCGACGAACCAGCGGGTCGGCCCAGCGAGCAGCTCGATCAGGCCGGGCGCGTCGTGCTTCACACCGTCTTCGAAGCGGTATTGCCGATAGGCGAGCTCCTCTTTGACCCGGTAGGGGAGCAGGACTTTCGGGGCGCGGCCGATGCGCGGCCATGACGGCCCAAGAAGCTGCACCGCGAGCTGATGGGCCCGCTCGGCGTGTCCGCCTGAGAGCGTGTCGATGTCGATCGCGATCACGTCCTTGTCGCAACGGATCCCGACGCCGGCGCCCATCTCGGTCCAGGCCGCAATCGTCTGGGGCGTCGTGGCCAGCGTCGTGACCTTGACGGGATACCAGCCGTCCCGGCCCTTGAGGCCCGGACACTTCCCCGCCGCCCGAATGCCTGCGCTTGCCGGTATGACAGGAACGAGCCCGTCGTAACCGCCGTCAAAGAAGAACTGAAATGTCGAGTGACGCCCGACAGTCGCAGACCCAATCAACCATTCCTTGACGCCGTTTGCTGATTGACTTTCACGGTCTGCTAGGCGTATATTTTCAGCTACCATAATTCGAATGCCCCTTAACGCCAGCTCAGCGCCACCTGGGCTGGCGTTTCTACGTTTAAGCGCAGCATCGGCCGCGCCTTCGGCTCCTTCTATTGATCACTCCTTCAGGCGGCTGCCCGAGTGGGCGGCTTGGCTAAGATCCGCTGCACCAGCCGGAGAAGCTCCACGTGAGCTTCAAGGACGGCGTTCTCCGGGATCCCATCCGGTAACGGCAGCAGCGAGGTTTCGCGGATGAGCTCTCTCGCTCGCGCGCTCGACGAGAGCTTTCGGCGTCGGAAGTCGGGCCGCGTCGAGGCCTCCCGCCACAGAATTTCAAGTGCGGCCCCTTGCCAGACATTCCACTGCCCGAACGTACGGAGCAGAACTTCCTTGCCCAGGAGACGGCTGCAACTGGTGGGTTCGATGATGCCCCCCACGGCCTGCTCGATCGCGGGAAGCACGTCTTCCGGCGCAAACACGGCGTGAGCTTCGCTTGCCGGAACGCCGCGGTTCAGCACCGCCGCGGTGTCAATTGGATTTCGGTTTCCGATGCCGAGGAACGTGCTCAACGCCACACGCGCCGAGTAGCGCTCGGCGCAGTCCTGGCGCTCGACGTCGGCGATCCACTGTTTCCGGACGCGCTCGACGTCTCCCGGTTCGGGATCCGCGCCGACGAGCTCTCTCAGCGCCTCGTCGTACGCCAGCGCGCTACAGCCGAAGGCCAGGAAGCTCGCCGGGTGCGGCCGGGCCCCTGTGGTCGTGCTCGCCATCAGCTTCCGGAGACCGCTCGCTCGAGCAGCGCGTCGGCGTCGATGCGCCGGACAAGCGTTCGGCCTCCGATCCTGGCGGCGCGGAGTTCGCCCTTGTCGAACAGTCGGTAGACGCTGGCTCGGGAAATCCGCAGGTAGACCGCGGCCTCCGGAACCGTAAAGACCGCGGCGGCATTGCCCTGACCCGCCGTTACGTTCGTTGAAGCGCTCATGTGTGCTCCACGTGTTTGACCATGGAGCACATTATCGCCGACGACTTGCTAATCCGCTACATGTCTACCCGTGCCGACTTATGGAATTCTACGCCGATGTGCCTGTATGTCTAAACTGTATGTCTGTTTTGTATGTCTGATCATGCGCCCGAAAGACGAGACGGCAAGGGTACTTGCCTAAGCGTGCGACCTCCGAAAAGCCGCTTGATGCACCGGCCAAACAAACAATCACGCTTCCGTGAAGGCGTGCTGCCACTATCACGCGGTTTTGCCGACAACGAAAACGACAGCGAAAATCGCCCCGCCGGGCGCGGCGAAGGCGAAGTCTCTGATGTTATTAGAATTTCCGTGGCGCTCCCAAGGGGACTCGAACCCCTGTTTTCGCCGTGAGAGGGCGACGTCCTAGACCGCTAGACGATGGGAGCCGCTGGCGGGAGGCGTTGCTATAGCGGCGTCGGGGCCGCGCATCAAGCCGCCGGGGCTGCGAAAGTGCGGCGCCCCGAAACTCTAACACGCCCGATCAGCGCAGCGGCGGGGCGTCCGGGGCGGCGGGGCCGATCTCGAGGCGGCCGGTCGGCGCAAGCGAGCCGAGATCGAAGACGTGCACCACCGTGCGTCCGTGCTCCTCGACCGTCACCGCGAGGCGGCCCCCGTCGGCCTGGGTCGAGACGACGCGGGCGCCGGCCGGCAGTGCGAGCGTCCTGGGGACGAGGTTCGCGCCCGTCGAGGGACCCTTGACCAGCCGGTAGGCGATCACCGACATCACCGCGATGAAGCCGAGGCCCATGGTCAGCGCCGCGATGATGGTGAGCGTGCGCAGCCTCTGATAGACGCGGCGGATGCGCGGGTCCTCGTCCTCGGCGAGGCCGGGGACCTCGTCGTCCTTTTCAATCCGCCCAAGGGCCGCCATGTCCGTTCCATCCAATGACGACGAGCCGACGCTGAGACTCGTCGTTGCGGTCTCGCCCGAGGACGCGCCCGAGCGGATCGACCGGTTTCTCGCCGCGAAGCTGCCGGAGCTGTCGCGCGCCCGCATCCAGGCGCTGATGCGTCAGGGCGCGGTCAGCGCGGGCGGCCGGACGCTAGAAGACCCCTCCGCCAAAATCAACGCGCTCGGCCCGGGGGCGGCGGAGATCGTCGTGGTCCCTCCGCCGCCGGAACCGGCCGAGCCGGTCGGGCAAAAGATCCCGCTGGCGGTGGTTTATGAGGACGACGACCTCATCGTCATCGACAAGCCGGCGGGCCTCGTCGTCCATCCGGCGGCGGGCCATGCCGACGGCACGCTGGTCAACGCCCTGATCGCGCATTGCGGAAAAAGCCTGTCAGGCGTCGGCGGCGTCGCGCGGCCGGGCATCGTCCACCGTCTCGACAAGGACACCAGCGGGTTGATGGTCGTCGCCAAAACCGACGTGGCGCATCATGCCCTGAGCGCGCAGTTCGCGGATCACGGCCGCACCGGTCCGCTGGTCAGATCCTATCTGGCGCTCGCCTGGAGCCCGCCGGACCGGCCGCGCGGCGTGGTGAACGCCCCCCTCGGCCGCTCCGAGAAGAACCGCGAGAAGATCGCGATCCGCTCCGACGGGCGCGAGGCGATCACCCATTGGCAGGTGCTGGAGCGATACCCCAGCGCCGACGCCGGGCTGATCGAGTGCCGGCTGGAGACCGGGCGCACGCACCAGATCCGCGTCCATCTGGCGTCGATCGGCAGCCCGCTGCTCGGCGACGAGGTCTACGGCTCGGGTCATCGAACCAAGGCCGCGCGCCTCGATGCGCGCGCGGACGCAGCCCTTCGCGCGCTCGGCCGGCAAGCGCTCCACGCGGAGACGCTCGGCTTCGCCCATCCCCGCACAGCCGCGACGATGATCTTCAAGAGCCCGCTTCCGGAAGCTTTCGCCGAATTGATCTCGGCGCTCGGAACCGAGCGCGGGGAGCGGAGTTAGCGCTCGTGCAAGAGATCGGGGGATCGATCACGAAGCCCTCATGCAAATTTGCACAGCCGCCACGCGTGTAACGATGCCCAATTCCGATCCGAATTGGGGTATAAGTCTATCGAAGCGATCGGCCTTGTGGCGGTCGCGACCCGGACCCGCCGCGGTTCGCGGGGGTCCTTCCAGAGGAGGCGCATGACATGGCGTCAGCCGCACTTCCGGTGCTCGTCTCAGACGGCGGCCTCAGCCGCTACCTGGACGAGATCCGCAAATTTCCGATGCTGGAGCCGCAGCAGGAGTACATGCTCGCCAAGCGCTGGCGGGAGCATGGCGACAAGGACGCGGCGCACAAGCTCGTGACCAGCCATCTCCGCCTCGTGGCGAAGATCGCGATGGGATATCGTGGCTACGGCCTGCCGATCGGCGAGGTCGTGAGCGAGGGCAATGTCGGCCTGATGCAGGCCGTCAAGCGCTTCGAGCCCGAAAAGGGCTTCCGGCTCGCGACCTACGCGATGTGGTGGATCCGCGCGTCGATCCAGGAGTACATTCTCCGCTCCTGGTCGCTCGTGAAGATGGGCACCACCGCGAACCAGAAGAAGCTGTTCTTCAACTTGCGCAAGGCGAAGAGCCAGATCTCGGCGCTCGACGAGGGCGACCTGAGGCCCGATCAGGTCAAGCAGATCGCGACCAAGCTCGGCGTCACCGAGACCGACGTGATCGACATGAACCGGCGCCTCGGCGGCGACGCCTCGCTCAACTCGCCATTGCGCGAGGACGAGGGCTCGTCCGAGTGGCAGGACTGGCTGGTCGACGAGAGCGAAAGCCAGGAGACGAGGCTCGCCGACACGGAAGAGCTCGACAACCGGCGCACGGCGCTGGCCGGCGCGCTCAAGGTGCTGAATGACCGCGAGCGCCGCATCTTCGAGGCGCGGCGCCTCGCCGACGATCCGCTGACGCTGGAGGAGCTGTCCGGCGAGTTCAACGTCAGCCGCGAGCGGGTGCGCCAGATCGAGGTGCGCGCCTTCGAAAAGGTGCAGGCCGCCGTCCGCAAGAATGTGGCGGCGATCGAAGCGCGCGCCTGACGATCAGGCGAAGAAATGCGAAACGGCGGCCGAGAGGCCGCCGTTTTTGTTTGGCTGGCGCACGATGCGCCGCCGTCATCCCGGGCTTCTCCCGGGATGACGGCAATTCCTCAGGCCGCCGCCTTCATCGCGTCGGCCTTGTTGATCAGCGCCTCGGCCATGCGGATCGAGGCGATGTCGATCAGGCGGCCGTCGAGCGAGACGGCGCCCTTGCCGGCCTTGGCGGCCTCTTCCATCGCCTCGAGGATGCGGCGCGCCTTGGTCACCTCGGCCTCGGAGGGCGTGAACACGTCGTTGGCGAGATCGATCTGGGAGGGGTGGATCGCCCACTTGCCCTCATAGCCGGCCGCGGCGCAGCGGCGGGCGGCGGAGAGGTAGCCGTCAGGATCGGAGAAATCGCCGAACGGCCCGTCGACGGGGCGAAGGCCATAGGCGCGGCAGGCGACGAGCATGCGCTGCTGGGCGAAAAGCCACGGGTCCTGCCAGTGGGTCTCGCGGGCGCCCGCGTCGTCCTTGTCGGTGAGCACCGAATAGTCCGGGTTCACGCCGCCGATGATGGTCGAACGAGTCCGGCAGGAGGCCGCGTAGTCGGCGACGCCGAACGACATCGCCTCGAGGCGCTTGGAGGACTGCGCGATCGCCTCGACGTTCGCCATGCCGAGCGCCGTCTCGATCAGGACCTCGAAGCCGATCTTCTTCTCGCGCTTGATCGACTGCTCCACCTGCGTGGTCAGCATGTCGACCGCATAGACGTCGGCCGGCACGCCGACCTTCGGGATCAGGATCATGTCGAGGCGCGGGCACTTCTCGACGATGTCGATGACGTCCCGGTACATGTAGTGCGTGTCGAGACCATTGATGCGGATCATCATGGTCTTCGTGCCCCAGTCGATGTCGTTCAGGGCCTGGATGATGTTCTTGCGCGCCTGCTCCTTGTCGTCGGGCGCGACGGCGTCCTCGAGGTCGAGGAAGATGACGTCGGCGTTCGACTTGGCCGACTTCTCCATGAAGGTCGGGTTCGAGCCGGGCACGGCCAGCTCGGAACGATGCAGGCGTGGCGTCGCCTGCTGGATCAGGGTGAAGCTCATCGGGGGTTTCCTCCTATGTTGTTTCAGCCGGTCGCGCCGAAGCCGACCGATATGCAGTTGATGGACAGAAGCAGCGCGGACTTGGCTTCCTCGCGCTTGAACTCGTCGGTCTCGGCCCGGTAGCTGCGCAGCAGCTCGACCTGTTCGCGGCTGACCTGATTGATGACGGGCAGGCGCTCGGCCAGCCGCTCGCGGAAGGCCGGGTAGCGGAAGGCGATCTCGCCGCCGCCCGAGACGCGCAGGCACATCTCGCAGGTGAGCGCGTACTCGTCCTCGATCAGCTTGAAGATCTGATCGCGCGTCTCCGCGTTGGGCGCGAGCAGCGAGTATTCCCGCGCGATGGAGAGATCGACCATCCGCAGCGTCTTCTCGACCTCGTCGAGGATGAGCCTGAACGGCTTGAAGTTCTCGAACATGCGCTTCAGCAGCTGCTCGCCAGGCTCGCCACGCACCTCGATGAAGTTCTTGAGGCCCGAGCCGATGCCGTACCAGCCGGTGATGATGTGCCGGTTCTGCGCCCAGGCGAACACCCAGGGGATGGCCCGCAGGTCCGACAGCGTCCTCGCCCCGGTTCGGCGCGCCGGACGCGAGCCGATGTTCAGGAGCGTCAGCTCGTCGAGCGGGCTGGCGTTTTGAAAATACTCCACGAAGCCGTCATGGCCGATGAGCTGGGTGTAGACCGCGCGCGAGGCGCCGGAGAGCGCCTCCATGGCGTCCTCGAATTCGCTGCGCGCCGGCGAGACGGATCGGGTCGAATTCAGCGCGTGCTGGATCACCGAGGCGGCCGTCAGCTCCATCTGGTAGGCCGCCGTCCCACGGTTCGAATATTTGAACGAGACGACCTCCCCCTGGTCGGTGACGCGGTACTGGCGGTTGATCGAGCCCGGCGGCAGCGCCTCGATGGCTCGCGCCGTCGGAGCGCCGCCGCGCGAGACCGAGCCGCCGCGGCCGTGGAAGAAGGCGATCGGCACGCCAGCCTGGTTTCCGACTTCGGTGAGCTTCGCCTGAGCCTTGTAGAGCTCCCAGTTGGAGGCGAAGTAGCCGCCGTCCTTGTTCGAGTCCGAATAGCCGACCATCACCTCCTGCAGCCCGCCCTGCCAGCGCACCGAGCGCCGGATGAGGGGGATGGAGAGCAGCTCCTTCATGATGGCGGGCGCGGCGCGCAGGTCCTCGATCGTCTCGAACAGCGGGATGATCGGCAGCTGGCAGATCTCGACGCCCGGCGCGTCGAGATAGATCCGCGCCTCCTTGGCGAGCAGGTAGACGCCGAGAATGTCGTCCACCGAGCGCGTCATCGACAGGATGAAGGAGCCGACCGCCTCGCGATCGAGCTCGGCGCGCATCTCCCCAACCAGCGCGAAGGTCGCGAGCGTCTCCCTCGCCTCATCCGACAGCTTCGGCAGGTCGCGGGGCTTGGTCCGCGGCTTCGTCAGCTCGGAGGTGAGCCAGGCGCGCCATTCGATGGTTTCGAGCTCCGGCGCCTCGTCGGGCTCCCGACCCTCGACCGACGCCCAGATCTCGCGCAGCGCCTTGGTGGTACGGCCGGAATTCTCGCGCAGGTCGAGATGCACGGTCGAGAACCGGAACAGCTCGACCATGCGCCGCACCGGCCGGACCTGATTGACCGCGAGCGACCGGCAGCCGCCCTGGATCAGACCCTGCTCCAGCGTCTTGAGATCCTGAATCAACTGGTCGGCGTCGCTGTAGTAGGGTCCGGGCAGTTCGACCGGCTCCTCCTTGTTGCGTTCGATCGTGGCGTCGAGCTTGCGCAGGATGCAGGTCAGGAACTGGCGGAAGTGCTCGCCCGGATTGCGCTCGGCGATCGCCGTGCCGTCGCCGCTGGCGTCGAGCAGCGCCTTCAGCTCGCGGCGGAAGCCGGGCGGCGTCGGCAGCACACGCTCGGTGATCGAGAGCAGCTTGCCGAGGTCGTTGATGCGGGTGCGGAAGCGCCGCATGCTGGCGCGGGCATTGCGCTTCAGCGTGGTGCGGGTGACGTCGGCGGTGACGAAGGGGTTGCCGTCACGGTCGCCGCCGACCCAGGAACCGAACTGGAAGAAGGGCGGCACCTCGAAATTTTCGTCCGGGTAATATTCGGCGAGCGAGGATTCCAGCGAGTAGAGCAGCTCCGGCAGCATCTCGAACAGCGCTTCGTCGAAGAAGTGGAGCGCCCAGGACACCTCGCGAACCACCGTGGCCTTCTCAAGCTGCAGCTCGCCGGTGAGGAAAATGAGCTCGATCTGGTCGGAAAGGTCCGACATCAGCGCGGTGCGCTCGCGCTCGGTGTAACGGGGCAGCTCCAGCTCGCGCAGCAGCAGATAGATCTTGCGCAGCTTCTCCAGCACCGTGACGCGCTTGGCCTCGGTCGGGTGGGCCGTGATCGTCGGCCGGATGCGGAGCGTCCTCAGCAGCTCCTGGATCGCCGGCGCCTTGACCCCGTCCGCCGCCGCCTCCGCGAAGACGCGCGAGAAGGTGCCGCCGACCTCGGCGCGGCCCTGGCCACGCTCGACATGGCGGCGCCGGCGCATCGCGGTGTTCTCCTCCACGATCGACAGCAGCCGGAACCAGATGGCCTGCAGCTGCAGCGCCCGGCCGATGCGCTCGGGGGTGAGCCGCGCGATATCGGCCTCGCCCTTCAGCACCGCCTCGAGGTCCGGCTCGTGCCGGCGGCAGATCTCCAGCAGCGCGCGATAGAGGATCTCGGTCGCGACGTCCGGCTCGGTCCCGGTGATGGCGGGCGGCACGAAGCTCGCGTCGGCGATCGGCGTCGCGACTTCAGCGATCAGGGCCATGTCGGGACTCCACTCGGAAATTCAGGGCCTTCGACGGCCCCATGCAAGCCAACGCGCCGGCGGGGGGAAGCGCGAGCGGCGCGTCGGCGGGGATTATCACGCAGAGACGCCCGGACAGTGAAGCCGGGCGTCTCCGGTTGAGGTCTCAGGCGGCCTTGCGCGTGCGGTTCAGAACCTCGGCGACGGTGCGGCCAAACGAGCCCGGATCCGGCGCCACAGTCAGGCCGTAGGAGCGCATGATCTCGGCCTTCTCCGCGGCGCTGTCTCCGGTCGCGGAGATGATCGCGCCGGCGTGGCCCATGCGGCGCCCCTTCGGCGCCGTCAGCCCTGCGACGAAGCCGATGACGGGCTTGGAGAAGTTCTCCTTGATCCAGGCCGAGGCCTCCGCCTCCTGCGGGCCGCCGATCTCGCCGATCATCAGCACGGCCTCGGTCTCCGGGTCCTGCTCAAAGAGGGCCAGATGGTCGAGGAAGGAGGAGCCGTTGATCGGGTCGCCGCCGATGCCGACCGAGGTCGAGATGCCGATGTCGAGCGCCTTCATCTGGCTCGCCGCCTCGTAGCCGAGCGTGCCCGAGCGCGAGATCACGCCGACATTGCCCTTCTTGTAGATGTGGCCGGGCATGATCCCGAGCATGGCCTTGCCGGGCGAAATGATGCCGGCGCAGTTCGGGCCGACGATCATGGTGCGCTGGGCCTTCGGATAGCGGAACAAGTAGCGCTTCACGCGCATCATGTCCTGCGCTGGTATGCCGTCGGTGATCGAACAGACCAGCTTGAGGCCGGCGTCCGCCGCCTCCATCAGCGCGTCGGCCGCGAAGGGCGGCGCGACGAAGGTGATCGAGGTGGTCGCGCCGGTCTCGCGCACCGCGTCCTTGACGGTGTTGAACACCGGCAGGCCGAGATGGGTCCGGCCGCCTTTGCCGGGCGTCACGCCGCCGACGACGTTGGTGCCGTACTCGATCATCTCCTTGGCGTGGAAGGTGCCTTTGTCGCCCGTAATGCCCTGGACGATGATCGGGGTCTTCTCGTCGATCAGAATGCTCATCGCGATGTCCTCCCTTCCCTGTCTCAGGCCGCGTTCTTGACGCCGTCGCAGGCTTCGACGGCCTTCTGCGCGGCTTCGGAGAGCGTGTCGGCGGTGATCAGGTCGAGCCCGCTGTCCTTGAGGATTTTCTGGCCGGCCTCCACGTTCGTGCCGGCGAGGCGGACGATCAGCGGGACCTTGATGTCGACCTCCTTCGCCGCCTGGACCACGCCTTGGGCGACCCAGTCGCAGCGGTTGATGCCGGCGAAGATGTTTACCAGGATCGCCTTCACGTTCTGGTCCGACAGGACGAGGTTGAAGGCCGTCGCGACGCGCTCCGGCGAGGCGCCGCCGCCGACGTCAAGGAAGTTCGCGGGGCTGCCGCCGGCGTGCTTGATCATGTCCATGGTGGCCATGGCGAGGCCCGCGCCATTGACGATGCACCCGATCTCGCCCTCGAGGCCGATATAGTTGAGGCTGTGCTCGGCCGCCTGCGCCTCGCGCGGGTCGGACTGCGAGGGATCGTGCATGTCGGCGACGTTGCTCCGCCGGAACAGCGCATTGTCGTCGAACGACATCTTGGCGTCGAGCGCGAGCACCCGGTCGTCCTTGGTGACGACGAGCGGATTGATCTCGAGCATCTGGCAGTCGGTGTCGCGGAAGCAGCGATAGGCGTTCATGATCGTTTTGACCGCCGCCGACACCTGCTTGATGTTGAGGCCGAGCTTGAAGGCGATCTCGCGGGCCTCGAACTGCTGCAGGCCGACCGCCGGCTCGACCACGACCTGGATCAGCGCCTCGGGGTTCTTCTCCGCGATCTCCTCGATCTCCATGCCGCCTTCCTGGGAGGCAATGACGCGCACGCGCTCCGCCTTCCGGTCGAGCACGTAGCCGAGATAGAGCTCCCGCTCGAACGGATCGGCGACCTCGACATAGACGCGCTGGACGGGCTTGCCCTCGGGGCCGGTCTGCTTGGTGACCAGCCGCTTGCCGAGCATGCTCTTCGCGGCGTCGCGGACCTCGTTGTATGTCCGGCAGAGCTTGATCCCGCCGGCCTTGCCGCGGGCGCCGGCGTGGATCTGGGCCTTCACGGCCCAATAGGATCCTCCGAGCTCCGTCGCGGCGTAGACGGCCTGGTCGGGGCTGAACGCGACGGCGCCCTTCGCGACAGCCACGCCGAAGCTCGAGAGCAACTCTTTCGCCTGGTACTCGTGCACGTCCATGGCAGACCTCCTCTCCGCTCTTCAGCTTATCTTATTTTTGTTTTTAGCTCCGTAAGTAATTCTTACATATAAGCCGATCGAGGTCATTCCAGACTTTGGTAAAAGCCCTCATAAATGAACGCGATCGGCCGATATATTCTATCGATCAGCCCAGTTTCGACTTCACGACATCATAGGTCTTCAAGGTGGTCGATCCGGCTTCGCCGAGCAGCGCCTCCAGTTCGGACAGTCGACCGTCCGCGAATTCGCGATCCTTGATCGACGCGGCGTTGACGCGGACGTTCAGCGCGGCCGACATCAGGCCGGCATAGGCCGACTGCACCGCGACGCCGGCGTCGGAGATGACGTTCAGGTTGCCCTTCTCGGCGGTGACTTCGGCGAGCTTGATCACCTCGGCGCAAAGACGCGCGCATTCGAGCGGGACGTCCGTCGCCTCCTTGAGCGCCGCCTGGATCTTGGCGGTGCGGGCGGCCTTGCCCTCGTCGGTCTCCCCCTTCGGCAGGCCGTAGGCGCCCATGACGGCGTCAAAGGCTTTTACGTCGTCGCCGATCGCCTTGGTCAGCTCGCCGCGGAGCCTCTCGGACCTGACGAGCACCTCCTTCAGCTCGCCCTCGACCTCGACATATTTCGGCTTGCCGATGGTGAGGTTGCAGACCATCGAGACGAGCGCCGCGCCCATCGCGCCGGAGATCGCCGCCGCGCCGCCGCCGCCCGGCGTCGGGCGCTCGCTGGCGAGGTCGTCGAGGAACTCGCCGAGGGCCTGGGCTTGCGCCTCCGCCATCACGCCATTTCCTTGGCGAGCGCGTAGATCTCGTCGGCGTCGAACGACTGGTCGGCCGCTTCGAACAGCTTGCCGATCAGCGTGCGGTGGAGCTTGAGCTTTAGGCCGCCGAGACCGAGCGCGCCGATCGCGAGCTTGCCGTGGCGCTCCTTGCCCTTGTCCATGGCGTCGATGCCGCCGATGCCGAGCGGCGGCTGGGCGTTGTAGTCGACGACGATCTCGATCGAGCTCTCCGACTTCCAGACGTCCTCGGCGAGGAGTTCGAGGCCGATCGCGCCGGCCGAGAAGACGAGGTTGGAGCCGGCGACGGCCTTGGCGCGGTCCTCGCCGGACTTGGCCTCGATCGCCTCGACCTTGATGCCGAAGCGCTTCTCAATGGCGTCGGCCGACTTCTGGGCCTTGTCGAGCGCGCGGCCGACGATGGCCACGGTCGCGCCCTCCTTGCCGAGCATCGCGGCAGAACGCATGCCGACCGGGCCGGTGCCGGCGAGGATCACAGCCTTCTTGCCCTTGATGTCGCCGCCCGCCGCCTTGACCGCGAGCGCGACGCCGGCTGCGGCCGTCGTGTTCGAGCCGTTCGAGTCGAGCATAGTCGAGACGCGGAAGGGACCGAAGAAGCGCTTCTTGACGGCGTCGAACACCGCCTCGCCGGCCGCCATGTCGCCGCCGCCGACGAAGATCGCGGTCGACTTCTTCTCGGAGCCGCCGCGCGTGTAGATCGTGCCGTCGACATAGGCGCCGACGTTCTCCGGCGTCACGCCGCCATAACCATGGATGTGGTCGGCGCCGCCGTCATAGCCGACCACCACGTCGAACACGCTCGGGGTCGGATCGGTGTCGAACTGGAACAGCAGTTTCTTGGTCATCGTCTTCCCTTAGGCCCTGCTCTCGGCGGGCTTGGTCTTGTCGGCGCTCAGCGCCGATGTCTCCGTGGCGGGGTCGGGTTCATGGACGAGGACCGTCTCCCGCAGATCGCAGCCGCGCTCGTCCGACCGGATCGCGTTCCTGAGGAACGCGTCCTTGAGCCTGTCGAGCGTTTTTGGACGTGCGGGAGTCTCGGTCATCGCGGCGTCACTCCACGACGTTGGAGGGTTTGCCGGCCACGTAGTTCTCGACGTTGTCGATCAGCTGATCGGCGAGGATCTGCATCGCCTCCTTGGAGGCCCAGGCGACATGCGGTGTCACGATCAGGTTCGGCAGGTCCGCATCGCACAGGATGTTGCCGTTCTTCGGCGGCTCCTGCGCCACGACGTCGAAGCCTGCGCCGCCGATCTCGCCCGACTTCAGCGCGTCGAGCAGCGCCTGCTCGTCGACGAGCCCCCCTCGCGCGGTGTTGATCAGCAGCGCGTGGTTCTTCATCTTCTTGAACTGCTCGGCGCCGAACATGTTCTTGGTGTCGGGGGTGAGCGGCACGTGGATTGTGATGATGTCGCTCTCGCGCAGCACCGTCTCGAAGTCGACCAGCCCCTCCTGCGGAAACACGTCGAAGGGCAGGATCTTCATGCCGAGCGCCTCGGCGCGCTTGCCGATCGATTTGCCGAGCGCGCCGTAGCCGACGATGCCGAGGGTCGAACCGGCGATGTCGTAGATCGGATAGTCGAAGTAGCAGAACTGGCTCGACTTGTTCCAGTCGCCGCGCTTCACCGAGTTGGCGTAGGGCACGATCGAGCGGCGCAGGGCGAACATCAGGCCGATGACGTGCTCGGGCACCGTGTTGAAGGCGTAGCCGCGGATGTTGGAGATCGTGATCCCCTGCGCCTTGGCCTGCGCCTTGTCGATGATGTCCGTTCCGGTCGCGGCGACGGCGATCAGCTTGAGATTGGGCAGCGCCTTCAGCGTCTCCGCCCGCATCGGCACCTTGTTGATCAGCGCGATGTCGGCGTCCTTGAGACGCTCGACGATCTCGTCATGCGTCCAGGTCGAGTCGTATTCGGTGTACTCGTGATCGAAGTTCGGACGGCGGACCTTCGCGTCCACGCTTTCGCGATCGAGAAAGACGATTCTGTGCGTCACGGCTTGAACCCCGTTGTTGGGCCGGCGCGCAACGGCGCCTGCCTGCGGCGAGAGGCGGAATATGGCGCGGAAAGTCTCCGCGGCGCGCCTATTTAGCGCGCCGCGAACGACTTAATCACGTCACGCAGCCTTCGGGGTCGCGGCCTGACGCTCGATCGGGTTGTCGCGCAGGTACTCCTGGGCGGCGCCGACGCCGGAGCCAGCCTGAATCTTCACGCCGTTGTCGAGCATCGACATCTCGGCGCCCGCGATCGCGCCGAGCAGCATGAGCTCGTTGAGATCGCCGATATGGCCGATGCGGAACACCTTGCCGGCGACCTTGGACAGGCCCGCGCCGAGCGCGAGGTTGTAGCGATCATAGGCGTGGCGAATGATCTTCGCGGCGTCGATCCCCTCCGGAACCATGATCGCGCTCACAGTGTCCGAGTGCCAGCGCTCCGACTTCGCGCACAGCTTCAGCCCCCAGGCGTTGACCGCCCGGCGCGTAGCCTCGGCGAGCACGTGGTGGCGATGGAAGATGTTCTCCAGACCCTCGTCCTCGATGCACTGCAGCGCCTCGCGCAGGCCGTGCAGCAGCGGCGTCGCGGGCGTGTAGGGGAAGTAGCCCGAAGGGTTGGTGTTGATGTGGTCCTGGAAGTCGAAATAGACCTTGTTCAGTCCGGCGTTCTTGCGCACGCCGAGCGCCTTCTGGCTGACGCAGACGAAGCCGAGACCCGCCGGCAGCATCAGGCCCTTCTGGGAGCCCGAGACCGCGCAGTCCACCTTCCACTCGTCGAAGCGGAAGTCGATCGAGGCGAGGCCGGAGACGGAGTCGACGAACAGCAGAGCCGGATGGCCGGCCGCGTCCATCGCCTTGCGGATCGCGCCGATGTTGGAGGTGACGCCGGTCGCGGTCTCGTTGTGCACGACCATGACGGCCTTGATCCGGTGCTCCTTGTCGGCGACGAGGGCTTCCTCGATCTTCTCCTCATGCGCGCCCGTGCCCCACTCCTCCTCCTGCACCTCGACGTCGAGGCCGAGGCGCTGGGCCATGTCGGTCCACAGATGCGAGAACTGGCCGAAGCGAGCGGTGAGAACCTTGTCTCCCGGCGCGAGAGTATTGGTGAGCGCCGCCTCCCAGCCGCCGGTGCCCGACGACGGAAAGATGAAGACCTGGCCGTCCTTGGTCTTGAAGACCTTCTTCAGCCCCTCGTAGAGCGGCTTGGTCAGCTCCGGAAAGATCGGCGAGCGATGGTCTTCCTGCGACACGACCATCGCGCGGAGCACGCGCTCCGGCACATTGGTCGGACCAGGAACGAACAGAAAATTGCGGCCGGGGCGTCTCGCCATTGTCTCCTCCATGAACCCTTCTTGGCTCGGCACTATATCGGAAGTGCTTGTCTACACGATGCGACAGCTAGTCACGCTAGATTGAACCTTATCTTTTAGTGCTTCTGTTGATGCGATTAAGAAAAAGTATTTAATCCGTTAGGCGCAATATAGGCTCATGTTTTTGATTGATAGATAGATTTTTCCAATCGATCTAGACTTGCCGCTTCGTGCCCTGAATCCCCTCTCCGCGCAAGCGTTTTCGGCGACGCCGACGCGCGCGGCAGACCATGAACAAGACGCAGCCCCGATACGACAGGAACTTTAGCAGGGTTTCGGCGCGGACGAAGTCGCCTCATCGACGCGTAGGAACGCCCTCGAACGGCCGGACCGCGCCCATCAAAGCGCCGTAGGGCGCAAGCAGAAGTCCGGCGAACGCCAGCTTCACCGCAAAATCATAGGCCGCCAGACTGATCCAGAGAGGAACGACCGCGAGTCCGGCGAAGTAAACCGGCGCCGACATCTCCGAGACGCCGGCGAAGGCGATCGAGAAGAACAGCGCAGTGTCGATCGCCGATCCCGCCACGCTCGCCGCAAGCGGCGCGCGCCACCAGGCCATGCGCCGCAGCCGCGAAAACACGGCGACGTCGAGCAGTTGACCGAGCAGGAAGGCCGTTCCGGAAGCGAGCGCGATGCGCGGCGTCGCGACCGCGACCGACAGCGCGACCGCGAGCGCGAAACCGATATAGACCGCCCGCCGCGCCGCGGAGGGGCCGAACCGGCGGTTGGTCAGGTCGGTGACGAGAAAGGCGAAGGGATAGGCGAAGGCGCCCCAGGTCAGCTTGTCCTGGAGACCGAAAGCCTCGACGGGATGCTGGACCAGAACGTTCGCAGCCGCGACGACGGTCGTCATCGCGGCTGCGGGAAGGATCAGATCTCGGAGCGGGACGGCCGGCGCTCCGGCCGGACCGGACCTCATGGCCGTCAGGAAGCGACGGCCTGCGCCTCGCCGGCGGCGGCCTTGGCGATCTTGCGCTTCAGCTCGCGGGCGTTCTGGCTGAGCTCGAGCTCGGAAGCCTTGGCGAGGAAGGCGTCGAGGCCGCCGCGATGCTCGACCGAACGCAGCGCGTTCGCCGACACCTTGAGCCGCACAGAGCGGCCCAGCGCCTCCGAGATCAGCGAGACCTGAAGGAGGTTCGGACGGAAGGTCCGCTTGGTCTTGTGGTTCGAATGGCTGACCTTGTGGCCGGTGAGGACCGCCTTGCCGGTCAGTTCGCAACGCCGCGACATGGGGCGCAACTCCTTAGGTTCCGGTCCAAAGCGAGCGCGGCGTCCGAGGCCGGACGCGCGCGAAGCGGGCCGTGAATGAGAAGGCGGCGCTATAGACGAGGCCCGCCGCCGGGTCAAGGAAAGCAGGCGAGCGACACGGCGAATTCGTGCGCGTTCCGCCTTTCCCGCTTCCAGTTCGGGCCTCACAATAGGCCGAATCTCGGCTAACCTCATTGCGTCGCCGGTTCGGCGCGCAGATGAGCGGCGCGAAATCCTCCTGCCGCCCGAGCGAGATGTTCGAGACCCGATGCCGCTTCCCTTGATGGCCGCAAGGCCCCGCATCGCCGCCCGCGCCCTGGGCGCGGCCTTCGCCGCGGCGGCGTTCGTCACCCTCGCGGCGCCGTCGGCCGCCTCCGCCGAGACGCGGCTTCGCGCCCGCTACGCGCTCACCCTCGCAGGCTTCGACATCGGCACGGCGACGATGCAGACCGGCGTCGACAAGGCCCGCTACGACGTAAACCTGTCGGTGCGCATGTCCGGGATCGTGAAGTTCTTCACGAACGGCAAGGGCGCGGCGACCTCGCGCGGCGCCTATCAGGACGCGCGCGTCCTGCCGAGCGCCTATGCGCTGAACACCCGGGCGAACGACAAGGGCCAGGTGGTCCGCTTCGCTCTCGCCGGCGGCGCGGTGCGCCAGCTCTCGGTCGAGCCGCCGCCGAAGCCGCGCCGCGACATCGTCCAGGTCACCGACGCAGACAAGAAGAACGTCGTCGACCCCTTGAGCGCGCTCGTTATGCCGGTGGCCGGCTCGGGCGACCCGCTGTCGCCCGCCGCTTGCGACCGCACGATCCCGGTGTTTGACGGCCGCCAGCGCTACGACGTCACGTTAACTTACGATCGCATGGAGACGGCCAAGCCGGATACGAGCGACAACGCCGACCCGAACGCCAAGGCCGGCTATGAAGGCAAGGTCGTCGTCTGCAAGGCGCGCTACAAGGCGATCGCCGGCCATCGACCCGGCCGCGAGAACGTCGTCTTCATGGAGAACAACAAGGACATGGAGGTCTGGCTTGCCCCGATCGAGGGCACGCGGACCCTGTTCCCGTGGAAGATCTCCGTGCGTACGGAGCTTGGCCTCGCCGTCATCACTGCGACGTCCTTCGTGGTCGAGAAGAGCGCGGCTCTCTGAACGGCGCGCTCATTCCGTCGCGGGCTTCGTCTCCGATTCATCCGCTATGGTTAATCAAGAGTACGCCGCGCGACGCTAACCAGTTGGAACGAATCGCGAATTCCTCGCAGGTCGCCGATTCGGCCCGCCTCCGTTCCGGGGCCGTTCGCAAAACCCGCCTCCGCCGGCTGGGGGCCGCGGGTCGCCTTAGCCGCGACCATCCGTTAAGGATCGCTGAATGAGCGACGTCGCGGACCTCGCGCCGGCCCCGGCCTCCGACATCCTTGCGCCCGCACGCGGGCGGGGCGTCACGGCGGTGCTCGGCCCGACCAACACCGGCAAGACGCATCTCGCGATCGAGCGGATGGCGAGCCACGGTTCGGGCCTGATCGGCCTGCCGCTGCGCCTGCTCGCGCGCGAAGTCTACGGCCGGCTGGTCGAGAAGCTCGGCGCCGCCAAGGTCGCGCTGGTCACCGGCGAGGAGAAGATCAAGCCCGAGGGCGCCCGTTACTGGGTCGCGACCGTGGAGGCCATGCCGCGCGGCCTCGACGTCGACTTCGTGGCCGTCGACGAGATCCAGCTCTGCGCCGACCTCGACCGCGGCCATGTCTTTACCGACCGCCTGCTGAACCTGCGCGGCCGCTACGAGACGCTGGCCCTCGGGGCCGCGACGATGCGGCCGCTGATCGAGAAGCTGATGCCCGGCGCCAACATCGTGACGCGGCCGCGGCTCTCGAACCTTATTTTCGCGGGCGAGAAGAAGGTCACCCGCCTGCCGCCGAGGAGCGCGATCGTCGCCTTCTCCGCGGAGGAGGTCTACGCCATCGCCGAGCTGATCCGCCGCCAGCGGGGCGGCGCGGCCGTCGTGCTCGGCGCGCTCAGTCCACGCACCCGCAATTCGCAGGTCGCGATGTACCAGTCGGGCGACGTCGACTACCTCGTCGCGACCGACGCGATCGGCATGGGCCTCAATCTCGACGTGGACCACGTCGCCTTCGCCGGCGACCGGAAGTTCGACGGACACCAGTTCCGAAGGCTGAACCCGTCGGAAATGGCCCAGATCGCCGGGCGCGCCGGACGGCATCTCAAGGACGGGACCTTCGGCACCACCGGCCGTTGCGCGCCTTTGGAGCCGGAGCTCGTCGAACGCCTGGAGGGCCATTCCTTCGACAGCGTGAAGGTGCTGCAGTGGCGGAACTCCCGGCTCGACTTCGCCTCGGCCGGGGCGTTGCTCGACAGTCTATCGCGTCCGCCGGCCGAGGCCGGCCTTACCCGCGCCCCCGACGCCGACGACGTCCGCGCCCTCATGGCGCTGATGCGCGACCACGAGGTCCGGTCGCTCGCCCACGGGAAACGAGCTGTCGAACTGCTCTGGGACGTCTGCCAGGTTCCCGACTACCGGAAGATCGCCCCGGCGCAGCACACGGACCTGCTGCGCGAGCTCTATGGCTTCCTGGCGCGGCCGGGTAAGGTCCCGACCGAGTGGTTCGCGAAGAACGTCGCCTTGACGGATCGCACGGAAGGCGACATCGACACGCTGTCGGCCCGGATCGCGCACATCAGGACCTGGACCTACGTCGCGAACCGTCCGGACTGGCTGGACGACCCGGAGCACTGGCAGGAGACGACGCGCGGCGTCGAGGATCGACTCTCCGACGCCCTGCACGAACGGCTCGCCCAACGCTTCGTCGACCGGCGCACCAGCGTGCTGATGCGCCGCCTCAGGGAAAATCAGATGCTCGAAGCCGAGATCGACAAGAACGGCGATGTCTCCGTGGAAGGCCACCATGTCGGCCGGCTCGCGGGCTTCCAGTTCGCGCCCGACGCGACCGGCGACGGGCCAGACGGCAAGGCGCTGCGTGCGGCGGCCTCCAAGGCGCTCGCCGGCGAGATCGAAGCCAGGGCGAACCGCTTCTCCAACTCTTCGGACGCAGACATCGTGCTCGCCGCGGACGGCGCCGTGCGCTGGCTCGGCGAGCTGGTCGGTCGGCTTGTCAAGGGCGACAAGACGCTTGCCCCGAGGATCCGCGTGATCGCCGACGACCAGCTCACGGGCGCTGCCCGCGAGCAGGTCGAGAAGCGGCTCGACCAGTGGATCCGGGCGCTGGTGACCAAACATCTCGGCGGCCTGCAAGCGCTGGAGCAGGCGGAGGACGTGACCGGCGTCGCACGGGGGGTCGCCTTCCAGATCGTCGAAGAGCTCGGCGTGCTCGACCGAGCGCGGGTCGCGGAGGAGGTCAAGGGCCTCGACCAGACCGCCCGCGCGGCGCTGCGCAAGCAGGGCGTGCGCTTCGGCGCCCACCACATCTATCTGCCGGCGCTGATGAAGCCGGCCCCGCGCGCCTTCGCCGCCCAACTCTGGGCGCTGACCCACGAGGTCGAGGGCGAGGCGGGCGTGGACGACGTCGTGCATCTCGCCAACGCCGGCCGGACCTCGATGCCGGCCGATCCCGCGATCGACAAGGGTCTTTATCGCTCGCTCGGCTACAGGGTTTGCGGCGCGCGGGCGATCCGCGTCGACATCCTCGAGCGTCTCGCCGACCTCATCCGCCCTGCCATTGCCTGGAAGCCGGGCGCGCCGGGCAATCCGCCCGCCGGCGCCGCCGACGGCAACGGCTTCACCGTGACGGTCGCCATGACCTCGCTCGCCGGCTGCTCCGGCGAGGATTTCGCCGCCATCCTGCGCGCCCTCGGCTACCGCATGGAGCGCAAACCGAAGCCGCCCGCCGCGGCGCCCGCTCCGGGTCCCGACGCCGCGACAGCGCCGGCCGCCGATGCAAGCGAAACCCCAGCCGACGCCGACGTGGCCGAGACGGTCGAGACCGCGGCGCCCGACGTCGCCGAGGCCGACACGTCGACCGAAGGCGCAGGTTTCGACGTCGCAACGGAAGAGACCGTCGATCCGGCAGAGGCGACCGCCGAGGAAGTCGCGGCGGAGGAAACCTCCGAGGACGTCCCGGTCTTCGACGTCGCCGAGGATGCGCCGGCCCTGCTCGACCCCGCCGCCTCCGACGAGGTCGCGCCCGAGGCGTCGGAAGAGATCGCCGAAAGCGAGCCAGCGCCCGTCGAGACCGACGCGGCTGAAGCCGAACTCGCGGCGGAAGGCGTCGTCGAGGCGGCCGAGGACGCTGCGCCCGCAGAGCCGTTGCAGACTCCCACCGTGGAAGCCGCGGAGGCCGAGCCCGAATTCATCGAGATCTGGCGGCCGGGCGGTTTCCAGCGCCGCGAGCGCGGGCCGCGCCGGCCGGACCAGCAGCGCCGGCGCGAGGGCGGCGGCGAGCGTTCCGAACGCCAAGGACCTCGGGATGGCGGCCGGGACGGCGAGCGGAACCGCGAGCGCCAAGGCGGACGGCCTCCGCGTCGGGACGGCAATCGGCCGGACGGCCCCCGGCCGGAAGGCCAGCGCGCCGGCGGCGAGGGCGGACGCCCGCAGCGTCAGGGCCGCCCCGACCGTGGCCGCGACGACCGTCGCCAGGAGTTCCGGGACCGCGACCGCCAGCGCCGCGACGCGCCCGCCGGCGGCGCCCAGCAGCCGCGCCGCCAGGAGCGCGCGCCGGATCCGGACAGCCCCTTCGCCAAGCTCGCGGCGCTGAAGGCCCAGCTCGAGCAGGACAAGGCGTCGCCCAAGACCCGCGACGACTCCGGAAAGCCGCGCAACGGATGACCGGATGACGAGCCGCGCGCATGGCTGAGCGGGATCAGGCCCCTCAGCCGCGCGCGCGGCTGGACGTCTGGCTCTGGCGCGCGCGGGTCGTCAAGACGCGGGCGCTCGCCGCGAAGCTCGTGAAGTCCGGCCATGTCCGCGTCAACGGCGCGCGCGAGAAGTCGCCCGGGCGCGGCCTCATCGTCGGCGACACGCTCACCATCGCGCTCGACAGCGCCGTCCGGGTCCTCGAAGTGATCGCTTTCGGCGCTCGCCGCGGGCCGGCGGAGGAGGCGCAAGGGCTCTACAGACAGCTCCAGCCGCCGATTTCGACTGCGCCGCAGCAGAGCCCGTAATCGTCCATTCTGTCATTTTCATAATAATCGACGCAAACTGCTTCGGCGTCGGGCTGTCAAACAACAAACTTCTCACCGAACTCTAACCTGACGTTCAACGCTGTCTAACGCGGCGGGCTTAGCAATTATTGGCATCCAAGAAGGCGATTTGTTCGCGGCGCTGCGGCAAATCGACAACGCCCGCGCGTCTGCTGAAGATTTATTCAGATCGCACAATCTTTGAACTGTCACGACGGCGTGTGAGCGGTTGTCCACGCCCGGGAAAATGCGATCTGCGGCCTTCCGTTTGTGCAGTGCGGGATACGCAACGAAACCCAGGATCGAAGGAGCCGCAAATGGCCGACATCATCCGCGCCGCCTCACGTTTCCAGCGCGAGGCCTTGAGCCGCGACGAGGCGCTCTACCAGCGCCTTGCGCGGGACGGACAAAACTCCAACGCCCTCGTCGTCGCCTGCGCCGACAGCCGGGTCGCGCCCGAGCTGATCGCGCAGGCGCAGCCGGGCGAACTCTTCGTTCGCCGCAACGCCGGCGACATCGTCCCGCCCTTCGCCCGGATGACCGGCGGGGCGCCCTCCGCGGCCGAATACGGCGTGACGGCTCTCGAGGTGACGGCCGGAATCGCCCCGGCGTCGCGCGCGGCGATTCCGGCCGTCATCGCGGCGGCGGAATAAGAGGAGCGCGCCATGAAACCTTCCTCCGCTTCATCGCGCTTGTCCCTGCCGGCGACGCTCTCCCGCGACCTGCCGGTCTCCATCGTCGTCTTCATGGTGGCGATCCCGCTCTGCCTCGGCATCGCGCTCGCCTCGGGCGTTCCGGCGGAAGCCGGCATCATCTCCGGCGTCGTCGGAGGCATACTCGTCGGCCTGATCGGCGGCGCGCCGCTGCAGGTCAGCGGGCCGGCGGCGGGCCTCGCCGTCGTCGTGTTCGAGATCGTTCGCGAGCACGGGATCGCGTCGCTCGGCCCGATCGTGCTCGCCGCAGGGCTGCTCCAGATCGCGGCCGGCATGCTCGGCTTCGGCGCATGGTTCCGCGCCATCTCGCCCGCGGTCGTCCAGGGCATGCTCGCGGGCATCGGCGTGCTGATCGTCGTGGTCCAGCTCCACGTGCTGATCGACGCCGCGCCGTTGCCGACCGCGCTTGAGAGCCTCATCGCGATTCCGGGCGCTTTCGGCGACGTGTTGAAGCTCGCGACCCCGACCGGCGCCTTGGCGCTGCCCGTCGGCCTGATCACAATCCTCGCTATGATCGGCTGGGAGAAGCTCAGGCCGCAGCGCCTGAAGCTGCTGCCCGGCGCGCTGGTGGGCGTCGCGGCCGGCACGCTGGTCGCGAACCTGCTCACTCTGCCGATCAAGCACGTGAAGGCGCCGGAGAACGTCTTCGCCGGCGTGACCAGCCTGCCCGGCCTCGCCGAGTTCGGCCGGCTCGCAGACCTCAACGTTCTCCTCGCCGTCGTCGTCATTGCGGTGATCGCGAGCGCTGAGACGATGCTGTCGGCGGCCGCCGTCGACAAGATGCATGACGGACCGCGTGCGGCCTACAATCGCGAGCTCTCGGCGCAGGGCGTCGGCAACGCGGTCTGCGGAATGTTCGGCGCGCTGCCGATGACGGGCGTGATCGTGCGCTCCTCGGCGAACGTGCAGGCCGGCGCGGCGTCGCGCTGGTCGGCGATCCTGCACGGCGTCTGGTTGCTCGCCTTCGTCGCCGCGATGCCGTCCGCGCTGGAGCTCGTGCCGACGGCGGCGCTCGCCGGCATCCTCGTGGTCACCGGCTGGCGCCTGATCCAATTCGAGCACGCCCGTGGGCTGTTGCGCCGGCACGGGCCGCTGCCGGCCGCGGTCTGGGCGGCGACGCTGATCGTCGTGGTGGCGGTCGACCTGCTGACCGGCGTCCTCGTCGGGCTCGGCCTCGCCCTTGTCGAGGTGCTGCCGCATCTCAAGCGCCGCTATCTCGTCGTCCGCAGCCATGAGAGCGGCGACGGCGAGGTCGCGCTCAAGCTCGCGGGCTCGGCGACCTTCCTGCAGCTGCCCGCGCTCGAGCGAGAGCTGGCGGCGGTGCCGGCGGGCACGCGCGTGACCATCGAAACCAAGCGGCTCGACTACATCGACCACACGACGCGGGAGCTCATCACCGAATGGGCCGGGCGCCGCGCGGAGGGATCGACCGTGAAGATCGCCGGGCGCAAGACGCCGCACGAACGACGCCTCGCGGCCGCGCTTTCCGGCGTCAGCGGGTGACGCGGAGCTGACCGAAACGTCGCTCCAGACGAACGCATGACAGTCCAGAGGCGCCGGGGCCTTGCGCGCTCCCGGCGCCTTCGCTACGTCGAGCGCTCGTATTCGAGGAGAGCGCGATGACCTACGTGGTCACCGACAACTGCATCCGCTGCAAGTACATGGACTGCGTCGAGGTCTGCCCCGTGGACTGTTTCTACGAGGGCGAGAACATGCTCGTCATCCATCCGGACGAATGCATCGACTGCGGGGTGTGCGAGCCGGAATGCCCGGCCGAGGCGATCAAGCCCGACACGGAGTCGGGCCTGGAGTCCTGGGTCAAGCTCAACGGCGAATATGCGCGCAGCTGGCCGAACATCACGATCAAGCGCGACCCTCCGGCGGACGCCAAGGAGTTCGACGGCAAGCCGAACAAGCTGGAGCAGTATTTTTCGCCCGAGCCCGGCGAAGGAGACTGAGCGCCGGCCCTCGCGCGCTCCGCCGCGGCCCGATTGATTGATTTTTGCCCATCTCTGTGGTACATAAGACGCACGGTCGAATGTGACGCCGCACCGTCCGTGATGTGACGGGAAACTTTCGGCACTCATCCTGATGACGATCGCCTTCCGCGCCGCCGTTCGCACGGCGGGTAAGGCTCGTCTTGACGGTCGAAAGGGCGATGGCCTCGCAGCCCAGCTGTTGAGGCCGCTTGCGCGTGACGACTGGAGCGCCGGCGCTGTCCGCCGGTTTCGTCGGAGTTCGGCCCGTTCGGCCGGGGCGACAGGGAGTGCGGATCGGAATGACCATCAAGAAGACGTCGCAGGGCAAGCAGGGTTTCAAGACCGGCGAGCATGTCGTCTATCCGTCCCACGGCGTGGGCCGGATCGTCGCGATCGAGGAGCAGTCGATCGCCGGACATTCGCTCGAGCTGTTCGTCATCTCCTTCGAGAAGGACAAGATGACCCTGCGCGTGCCCGTGGCGAAGGTGACTTCCGCCGGCATGCGTAAGTTGTCCGAGCCCGATCTCGTGACCAAGGGCCTCGAGACGCTGACCGGCCGCGCTCGCGTGAAGAAGACCATGTGGAGCCGCCGCGCGCAGGAATACGAGGCGAAGATCAACTCGGGCGACCTGATCGCGATCGCCGAGGTGGTCCGCGACCTATTCCGCGCCGATACCCAGCCGGAGCAGTCGTACAGTGAGCGGCAGCTCTACGAGTCCGCCCTCGACCGCATGATGCGCGAGGTCGCGGCGGTGCAGAAGCTGACCGACTCTGAGGCCCAGAAGCTAATCGAGGCGCAGCTCGCCAAGGGTCCGCGCCGCGCTCCGAAGTCGGAGGAGGCCGAGCTCGAGGACGCGCAGGACGAGGCCGCCTGAGCGAGATCGCATTGTCGCACTGTTGAAAAAAAGCCCGGCCTCGGCCGGGCTTTTTTATTGCGCAAGCTAAGGCCATCCGCGTGCGCATGGATCCCTAGAGCCGTTCGGCAAGTGTCAGCCGGACTTGATCACGAAACCGTGAACGCCAATTTCCATTTTTGCGAGGGCCTTTTTCCGCGCTCGGACGTTCCTGCACCGAAGCGTCGTCCGCCGGCGATGCGGACCTGGGGAGTTCCACGATGTCGCAAATGTCTGGCGTTCGCCGTCGTTTCGTTCGGGCCGCCATGGAGGCGCCCTTTCTGGAACGGGAGGAGGAACACCAGCTTGCGGTGTCCTGGAAAGAGAACCAGGACGAGGAGGCGCTCCATCGTCTCGCCGCCGCGCACATGCGGCTCGTGATCGCCATCGCCGCTCGCTTCCGTCACTATGGACTGCCGATGCCGGATCTGATCCAGGAAGGCCATGTCGGCCTGCTGGAGGCCGCGGCCCGTTTTGAGCCCGAACGCGAGGTGCGCTTCTCGACCTACGCCACGTGGTGGATCCGCGCCGCGATCCAGGACCATATCCTGCGCAACTGGTCGATCGTGCGCGGCGGAACCTCGTCGGCCCAGAAGGCGCTGTTCTTCAACCTCCGCCGCCTTCGCGCGCGGCTGTCGCGGAACGGCGAGGCGATGGCTCCGGGCGCCCTGCACGATAAGATCGCCGAAGCCGTTGGCGTGTCGGTCAAGGACGTCGCGCTGATGGACTCGCGCCTGTCCGGCCCTGACATGTCGCTCAACGCGCCGATGATCGACAGCGACCCGAACTCTTCTTCGGAGCGCATGGACTTTCTCGTCGACGGCGCCCCGTTGCCGGACGAGACGGTCGGAGATTCGATCGACACCGAGAGGCGTGTGCGCTGGCTTCGCGGCGCGCTCGACGTGCTCAACGAGCGCGAGCTCAAGATCGTGCGCGCCCGCCGGCTCGCCGAGAACGCGGTGACGCTCGAGGCGCTGGGCGAGCGGCTCGGCATCTCTAAGGAACGCGTCCGCCAGATCGAGAACCGCGCGCTGGAAAAGCTTCGCCGCGCCTTGGTCGAGCGCCATCCCTCGGCGGCCTCCGAAGCGGCCATGGTCTGAGCGAACCGAAGCCTTGGACAACGACATCGGGCCCGTACGAGCGGGCCCGTTTTCGTTCGTGCGACAGGGCGACCGGCCCGCGCCGACGCGAGACGCGTGCAAAATTCGGACTCGACAATCGATGTCTATTGAAGAACATTACTCGAACATACTTCGAACGGATGGACATGCATCATGCCTTTCCTTCTCGCTCTCGCCGTCGCCTTCGCAGCGCTTCTGACCGTCGCCGCGTCGGCGGCCGAACTGGTGCCGCCGCAGGTTCTCAAACGTGACTGGCTCGACGGGCGGACGGTCTCCACCGTCGGCCCGCGCGGCGGCAAGTCGGACTTCTCCTTTAAATCCGACGGCACGCTTACGCGCACCGGAAGCCGCGCAGGCTCAGGCGGCGAAGGCCGCTGGCGGCTTGACGCCGAGGGCTTCTGCATGACGCTCGGAGAAGCGAAGCAGGAGAGTTGCTATGTCGCGCTCGCCGGCGAGGACGGCTCGATCCGCGTCCTTCGCCGCACGGGCGCCTTCACCTGGCGTCGCTGACGCGGCGTCAGCCGACCGGCGCCGGCGCTCGCCGTGCGTGGACGGAGAGATCGCGGATCGTCGGCGCGCGGCCGGTGACCGGATTCTCCGGATCCCACTCGTAGGTGAGCGTCTCGAAGCGCATGTCGCGGGCGTCCACGACGAGCAGGCGTCCGACGAGCCCCTGCCCGAAGCCGACGATCTCGCGCACGACCTCGATCGCCATCATCGAACCGATCATCCCCGCGAGCGCGCCGAGCACCCCAGCCTCGGCGCAGCTCGGCACGGTCCCGGGGGGAGGCGGCTCCGGAAACAGGCAGCGCCAGGTGGGGTTCGGCGTCCCGTCCGGCTGGCGCTCATGCGCCCGGATCGTGGTCAGCGTCGCGTCGAAGGTCCCGAGGGAGGCCGTCACGAGCGGACGTCCCGCGAGCGCGCAGGCGTCCGCCACGAGATAGCGGGTCGCGAAGTTGTCCGATCCGTCCGCGATCACGTCGTAGGCCGCCACGAGCTCCATGGCGTTCTCGGCCGTCAGCCGCTGCGGATGCCCCTCGAAGACCACGTGCGGATTGATACGCGCCAGCGCCTCGGCGGCGCTGTCTATCTTTGGCCGCCCGACGGCGCCGGTCGCATGCAGCACCTGCCGCTGCAGGTTCGACAGCGACACCATGTCGTCGTCGACGACGCCGATCGTCCCGACGCCGGCCGCCGCGAGATAAAGGGCGAGCGGGCTGCCGAGGCCGCCAGCGCCGACGAGCAGCACGCGCGCCGCCTTCAGTTTCTGCTGGCCGGGACCACCGATCTCGCGCAGCACGATATGGCGGGCGTAACGTTCGACTTCGTCGGGCGACAGCGGCATGGCGCCGTTCTAGCCCAGATCGAACGGGAAGTCCCCGATCGGCTTAAGCCTTTCGCAGCGAGGGGCTGATATGCGACCCGAACCGAGTTCAACGGAGCCTCCGATGACGATCCTCCGCCGCCGCGCAGCCCTCGCCGGCGTCCTGCTCGCCGGCCTGTCCATGGGCTGGCCCGCCCTCCCCGCGCAGGCGCAGGAGCCCGGCTGCAAGGGCGAGGACGTGATCGCCAAGGCCAAGGCCGAGAAGCCCGAGCAGTATGCGGCCTTCGAGGCGGAGGCGCGCAAGATTCCGAACGCGGAGGGGCTGCTCTGGCGGATCGAGACCAAGGGGGCGCCGGCCTCCTACCTGTTCGGCACCATGCATTCCACCGAGGCCGACCTGGTCGATCTCGCCGGACCGGTGCGCGAGGCCCTCGGCCAGGCGAGGTCGGTCGCCGTCGAGATCGTCCGCGGCGACGCCGCCGACACCCAGGCCAAGATCGTCGCCTATGTCAGCCAGAACGCGATCGACACGACCGGCAAGGGCCTCGACGGTCTGACCGAGGCCCAGGCCGCGGCGGTCCGCAAGCGGCTCCAGGCGTCCGGCCTGCCGGCCGAGATCGCGCCGATGCTCAAGCCCTGGTTCCTGGGCGTCACGCTGTCGACCTCCGCCTGCGAACTCCGCCAGATGGCCTCGGGCAAGCTGACGGTCGACGGGACGGTCGAGAAGATCGGCCGCGAGGCCGGCGCCGACGTCGTCGGGCTCGAGACGGTCGAAGAACAGCTCGGCGCGATCTCGAAGATCGCTCCGGAGACCGCCCGGCGGATGATCCGCGACGCCGTCTCCACCGAGACGATGAGCGACGACATGCAAGCCACGACGCTCGCGCTCTACCGCGCCCGCCGCGTCGGCTGGTACTTCGCCACGAAGGCTGACACGTTCGGAGAGGCGTTCGATCTGGACGCCTACAAGGACTTCGTCGAGGACATCGTTGACCGGCGCAACCGGCTGATGCTCGAACGCTCCAAGGCGCTGATCGACAAGGGCTCGGCCTTCGTCGCGGTCGGCGCGCTGCACCTGCCGGGGCGTAACGGCCTCGTAGAGCTGCTGCGCGGCCAAGGCTACGCCGTCACCAAAGTCTGGTGAGACGGACCGCCGTCAGGACGTCTTCGCGTTCTCGATCACTGCGACGAGATTGCGCTCAAGCCGCCGCGCCGTTTCGGCGAAGGCCGGCAGGCGCGGCGTCACGACTGCGGCCAGCGCGCCGGCCGCCTCCGCGCCGAGCGCCTTGACCAGGCTCGCCATATATTCCGGGATGCGCTCCCAGTCGGCGACCGTTTCGGCGACGATCTCGGGATGGAACTGCACGCCATAGGCATGCCGGCCGACGCGCATCGCTTGCACCGCGCAGGCGCCGTTGCGCGCAAGCGCGACGCCCCTCTCGGGGAGCTTCGTCACCTCGACGCCATGCCACTGGAAGGTCTCGAGCTTGCGCGGCAGATCGGCGAACAGCGGATCGGCGCCCCCCTCCTCGGTGAGCTCGACCGCTCCAAGGCCAACCTCCGGCCGCGCCATGCGCGCGGCCTCGCCGCCGCAAGCGACGGCGAGCAACTGATGGCCGAGGCAGATTCCGAAATAGGGCCTACCAAGCTCCGTCACCCAGCGACGGATCGCGGTCTTCTCCGCGACGAGCCAAGGATGCTCGTCCTCCTCCCAGACGTCCATCGGCCCGCCCATGACGGCGAGCAGGTCGAAACCCTCGAGCAGCGGAATCGGCTCGCCGGCGTCGAGCTCGACGGCCGTCCATTCCACGCCGCGCTCCGCCCAAAAGTCGCGGAAGGAGCCCGGATGCTCGACGGCGAGATGCTGGAAGACCAGGACGCGCATCGGCCGGCTCACCCGTAGCGGTGCAGCGTCGCGCCGTGGGCCTTCAACCAGGCCTCGGCGTGCTCGTAGTCGGGCATCAGCCGGGCGACATTCGCCCAGTAGCGCGGGCCGTGGTTCATCTCGCGCCGATGCGCCACCTCATGCGCCGCGAGATAGTCGAGCACATAAGCCGGCGCCAGAACGAGCCGCCACGAGAAGGACAGGTCCCCGATCGCCGAGCAGGAGCCCCAGCGGCTGGTGGTGTCCTTGATGGTGACGCGGCCGATCGTGACGCCGAGCGCGGCGGCATGGTGGGCGGCGGCCGCGAGCAGATCGGCGCGGGCTTCGCGCTTGAGGAAGTCCGCGATGCGGCGCGGCGCGTGTTCGGGCAGCCCATGGACGGCGATCACCGGCGGCTCGCCGCGGAGGCCCGGCTCGATGCGCACAAGGCCGCGCATGCCGGGGCGCAGCTCGATGCGATGGGCGACGCCCCGCAGGGGGATGACCTCCCCCGGCAGGAAGGGGATGCGCTCCGGCAGGCGCGCCAGCCGCTGCTCGATCCAGCCGACATGGCGCTGGACGAAATCGTGCGCCGCCGCCGGCGCCGTGCGCGCCGGGAGCGTCAGGGTCACGTCCCGCGCCGCGGAGCGGACCCTCAACGTCATGCGGCGGGCCTGCGCGGACCGCCGGACGGCGACCCGGATCTTGCCGAAGCGGGTCGCGACGGTCAGCGAGTCATCCGTCGTCCGCTCGTCGGGCGACCGTGGCGAGATTCGGGCACGAAACGCACGCAGCAACGACATGGATCGCCCGGACAAGCCCCCAAATCACCGTCACGAATCGACGGCGCGGCCGACTTTAGACATGCCGATTCGGCGAAGGCGAGCCCCCTCAGCGGCGCGGCGCGATCCCGTCCACGGCTTCGATGATGCGGGCAAGATCCTCATCGCGGGACAGCCTGTGATCGCCGTCCTTGATCAGCGTCACGACGACGTCGTCCTCGGCGAGGCGTTCGACCAGCCGCATGGCGTGCTCCCAGGGCACGTCCGGGTCGTCCATTCCCTGCAGGATATGGACCGGCGCCCGAGTGCGGATCGGCGCGCCGAGCAGCAGGTGGCGACGGCCTTCCTCGATGAGGGCCCGCGTGATCGGCGTCGGCTCGGCCGAATATTGCGACGGCTTGCGATAGACGCCCTCATCGAGGATCGCCCTGCGCGCCTCCTCGGAGAAGCGCGCCCACATCAGGTCCTCGGTGAAGTCCGGCGCGGGCGCGATCAGCACGATGCCGGCGGGCGGCGTCGCCATGGCGCGAGCCGCGAGCAGCGCCATCCAGCCGCCCATCGAGGAGCCGACGAGCACCGGCGCCTCGCCGGCGTAGCGTTCGATGGCGGCGAGCGCGTCCTCCAGCCACTGGCCGATCGTGCCGTCCTCGAAGCGGCCGGAGGAGGCGCCATGGCCGGAATAGTCGAAGCGCAGCATGGCGCGTCCGGCCGAGGCCGCCCAGTCGTCGAGCGCGGTCGCCTTGGTCGCCGTCATCTCCGACAGGAAGCCGCCGAGCCACACGATCGTCGGCCCGTCGCCCTCGCGCCGCAGGACAGCGATCTCGCGAGCGGCGTCGCCCTCGCCCAGGGCGAAGCGTTCGAGGACTGGTTCGGTCATGGAGGCGCCGACCGTCACACGTCGAGATTGGCGACCGAGAGCGCATTCTCCTGGATGAACTCGCGGCGCGGCTCGACGATGTCGCCCATGAGCTTGGTGAAGATGTCGTCAGCCTCGTCGACCTCCTTCACCTTCACCTGCAGGAGCGTGCGGGCGTTGACGTCGAGCGTCGTCTCCCAGAGCTGCTCGGGGTTCATCTCGCCGAGGCCCTTGTAGCGCTGCAGGTTCGAGATGCCCTTGCGGCCGGCGGCGAGCACGCCGTCGACCAGCTCCGAGGGGCCGTGGACCGCCCGCTCCTCGTCCCTGCGCAGCAGCTTTGGGGTTTTCTCGAAGATCTCCTGCAGGCCGGCGGCGCGCTCGTCGAGCTTGCGGGCGTCGGCGCTCGCGAGGAAGGCCGCGTCAATCGCCGCCGCCTCGCGCACGCCGCGCACGGTGCGCATGAAGGTGAAGCCCTCGGCGCTCGCGGCGCCCTCCCAGCCGCGTTCGGTCTCCTCGGAAATGGCGTCGAGGCGCCGCGCGATATACTGGGCCGCCTGCTCGGCCTGGCTGAGATCGTTCAACACCTCTGCGTTGAGCGCGCCGGCGATCGCCGCCTGCTCGATCACCGGGCGGCGGTAGCGCGAATGCAGCTGGCCGAGGATCGCCCGCACCTGCCGCGCCTGCTCGACGACCTGCCGAAGATCGAGGCCCGAGCGCTCCTCGCCGCTCGCGAGCCTGAGCGTCACGCCGTCGAGGCCCGCGTCGACGAGGTAGTCCTCGAGCGCGCGCTCGTCCTTCAGATACTGCTCGGAGCGCGAGCGCACGACCTTGTAGAGCGGCGGCTGCGCGATGAAGACGTGGCCGCGCTCGAGCAGCTCCGGCATCTGCCGGTAGAAGAAGGTGAGCAGCAGGGTGCGGATGTGGCTGCCGTCCACGTCCGCGTCCGTCATGATGATGATCTTGTGGTAGCGCAGCTTGTCGGGATTGAACTCGTCCCGTCCGATGCCGGTGCCGAGCGCCGTGATCAGCGTGCCGATCTCCTGGCTCGACAGCATCTTGTCGAAGCGCGCGCGCTCGACGTTCAGGATCTTGCCGCGCAAGGGGAGCACGGCCTGGAACTCGCGCGCGCGGCCCTGCTTGGCGGAGCCGCCGGCCGAGTCGCCCTCGACGATGAACAGCTCGGACTTCGCCGGATCGCGCTCCTGGCAGTCGGCGAGCTTGCCGGGCAGCGAGGCGATGTCGAGCGCGCCCTTGCGGCGGGTGAGCTCGCGCGCCTTCCTCGCCGCCTCGCGGGCGGCGGCGGCCTCGACGACCTTCTGGACAACGGTCTTCGCCTCGGCGGGGTGCTCCTCGAACCAGCGGTTCAGCGCCTCGTTGACGAGGTTCTCGACCGCCGGGCGGACCTCTGAGGAGACCAGCTTGTCCTTGGTCTGGGACGAGAACTTCGGGTCCGGCACCTTGACCGAGAGCACGCAGGTCAGCCCCTCGCGGGCGTCGTCGCCGGTGAGCGCGACCTTCTCCTTCTTGGCGACGCCCGACGTCTCCGCGTAGCCGTTGACCTGCCGCGTGAGCGCGGCGCGGAAGCCAGCCAGATGGGTGCCGCCGTCGCGCTGCGGGATGTTGTTGGTGAAGCAGAGCACGTTCTCGTGGTAGCTGTCGTTCCACCACATCGCGACCTCGACGCCGATGCCCTCCTTCTCGGCGCGCAGCACGATGGGCGCGTCGATCAGCGGCTGCTTGGCGCGGTCGAGGTAGCGCACGAAGGCCTCCACCCCGCCCTCGTAGAACAGCTCCTCACGCTTCACGTCGGCGTGCCGCGCGTCGGTCAGCACGATGCGCACGCCCGAGTTCAGGAAGGCGAGTTCGCGCAGCCGATGCTCGAGCGTGGCGTAGTCGAACTCCGTGACGCCCTTGAAGGTGTCGAGGCTCGGCGTGAAAGTGACTTCCGTGCCGCGCTTGCCGTTGGCCGGGCCGGTCACCGTCAGCGGCCCGTCCGAGTCGCCGTGGGTGAAGGACATCTCGTAGGTCTGGTCGTTCTGCCAGATGCGCAGCTTCAGCTTGACCGAGAGCGCGTTCACGACCGAGACGCCGACGCCGTGCAGGCCGCCGGAGACCTTGTAGGAGTTCTGGTCGAACTTACCGCCGGCGTGGAGCTGGGTCATGATGACCTCGGCCGCCGAAATCCCCTCCTCCTTGTGGATGCCGGTCGGGATGCCGCGGCCGTTGTCGGTCACGGTGCAGGAGCCGTCGGGGTTCAGCGTGACGGTGACCTCGTCCGCCCAGCCGGCGAGCGCCTCGTCGATGCCGTTGTCGATGACCTCGTAGACCATGTGGTGGAGGCCCGAGCCGTCGTCGGTGTCGCCGATATACATGCCGGGGCGCTTTCGGACGGCGTCGAGGCCCTTCAGCACGCGGATCGAGTCCGCGCCGTATTCGCCGGCGCCGTTCGGGGTCTCTTCGGTCATTCAGAGCTCTTGGTTGCTGCGCCGGTCGGGCGGGTCCGGCCCGCCTATCCGGCGCCCGCGCAAAGCGCGCAGGATTCAGATGTTTTCGGCTGCCGAGTTCTACCCCGCCCGCGCCTGAAAAGCGAATTTTCGGGCGTTTCGAGCGAGGTTCTCCGGGGACAAATTCCGCCGCCGGCAAGCCATTGTCATATAAGAATTTTCCGGCGCTTCGCCAGAGACGCGCGGCAGCCGTCTCGGCCCCGTCACACGATCTCGCGGACCGCCCCGTCCGAAACCGCGAATCGCCGCGCCCGATCGCCGATCCCGGCGAAGGCCTGCGGGTCGGCGCCCGTCATCCAGGACTGCGCGGAGAGGCCGTCGAGCGTCTGAAACAGCGCCTCGCGCCGGTCCGGATCGAGATGCGCGGCGACCTCGTCGAGCAGCACCACGGGCGCGAACCCGTCGAAGCGCGAGATTAGGCGGACATGGGCGAGCACGAGGCCGACCAGCAGCGCCTTCTGCTCGCCGGTCGAGCATTTTTCGGCCGGCATCTCCTTGGCTCGGTGGCGCACGACGAGGTCGCTGAGGTGCGGCCCTTCCAACGTGCGGCCCGCCGCCCGGTCGCGCGGCCGCATACGGGCGAGGCGGGCCCGATAGGCGTCTTCCACGGCGGAGGCCGGGGAGGCGTCGAGTTCAGCCTCCAGCGCGCCTTCCATGGCGAGCCTGGCGGCGGGGAAATGGTCGTCGGGGTCCGCCGTCTCGGCGATCAGCGCGGCGAGGCGCCGGACCGTCTCCGCGCGTGCGGCGGCGACGGCGACGCCCAGTTCCGCGACCTCATGCTCGACGGCGTCGAGCCAGCGGGCGTCGGCGGACGGATCCTCGAGCAGCCGGTTGCGGTCGCGCAACGCCCTCTCGAGGCCGGAGACGCGCGCGGCGTGCTCCGGATCGGCCGCCACCACCAGCCGGTCGAGGAAGCGACGCCGCTCGCTCGCCGAGCCTCGGAACAGGCCGTCGAGATCGGGCGTCAGCCAGACCAGCCGGAGATGTTCGGAGAAGGCGCCGGCCGAGCCGACATTCGCGCCGTTGATCCGGCAGCGGCGGGCGCCCTCCCCTGAGCCTGGCTCGACGCCGGTTCCGAGCCGCGCCGGTCCGCTCGCGCCGTCGACCTCGGCGGCGATCGCCCAGGCCCCGGACGAGACGCCATCGCGATCGACGCGCGCGAACTCGGCGTGCGGCGCGCGCCTCAGGCCCCGGCCGGGCGCCAGCAACGAGATCGCCTCAAGGATGTTGGTCTTGCCCGCGCCGTTAGGCCCGACCAGCGCGACCGACGCCGCGCCGCAGGCGAGATCGAGCGCGGCGTAGGAGCGGAAGTTGGACAGCTTCAGCCGCGTGACGGCGGCGCGGCGGGACGTCACCTTTCCTTCTCCCCTTGCGGGGGAAGGTGGCCGGCGGCGCGAGCCGGCGGTCGGACGAGGGGGCGGCGCAGAATTGAGCTCGACGCCCACGTCAGCGCCGCATCTTGGGGCGCCCCCTCACCCTTACCCTCTCCCGCGAGGGGAGAGGGGGACGGCGGCGTCAAGGCTCGGCCGAAAGCCGAGGCGCCTGGCTTCGACGTGAACCTGAAGAGTCCGTCCCTCACACCCGCATCGGCATCAGCACGTAGAGCGCCGGCGCGTCGTCGCGGTCCTGGACGAGGGTCGGAGAGCCCGGGTCAGCGAGGCGGATCAGCGCCGTGTCGCCTTCCAGCTGGCCCGCGATGTCGAGCAGGTAGCGGGAGTTGAAGCCGATATCGAGCGGTTCCGACTCGTAGTCGACCTCGATCTCCTCGGTGGCGTTCCCCGAGTCCGGGTTGGTGACGGTGAGCACCAGCCGGCGGTCGGCGAGCGAGAGCTTCACCGCGCGGCCGCGCTCGGAGGAAATCGTCGAGACGCGGTCTACGGCCGACGCGAACTCGGCGCGGTCGACGGTGAGGCGCTTGTCGTTACCGGTCGGAATGACGCGGTTGTAGTCCGGGAAGGTGCCATCGATCAGCTTGGAGGTCAGCACCGCCTGGCCGAAGGAGACGCGGATCTTGGTCGCGGACAGCTCGACGGCGACCTGGCCGTCCGGATCCTCCAGCAGGCGCTGGATCTCGGCGACCGTCTTGCGCGGCACGATGACGCCCGGCATGCCCTTGGCGCCCGCCGGCGCCGGCAGCTCGACCCGCGCGAGGCGGTGACCGTCGGTCGCGACGGCCCTGAGCAGCGACGCGCCGCCGGCCTCGGCGACGTGGAGATAGATGCCGTTGAGGTAGTAGCGGGTCTCCTCGTTGGAGATCGCAAACTGCGTCTTGTCGATCAGGCGGCGGAGCTCAGCCGCTCCGATCTCGAAGCGGACCGGAAGCTCCCCCGCGGCGAGATCCGGGAAATCGCTGTCCGGCAGGGTCTGCAGCGTAAAGCGCGAGCGGCCGGCGCGGATGGTCAGCTGGCCGCGCTCCCCGGCCATCTCCAGAGCCACCTGGCTGCCGTCGGGCAGCTTGCGGACAATGTCGTAGAGCGTGTGCGCGGGAACAGTGGTCGCGCCGGCTTGCGCAACCTCGGCCGGCGTGGTCTCGACGATCTCGAGGTCGAGATCGGTGGCCTGCAGCTTCAGCGCGCCGTCGGCCGCCTTCAGCAGCACGTTGGCGAGGATCGGGATCGTGTTCCGCCGCTCGACGACGCGGTGGACATGGGCGAGTGCCTTCAGCAGGGCCGCTCGCTCGAGGGTCGCTCGCATTTTCGTCCCGCTCCGTCCGGTGGGGCGTTGCGGCCGCGCCTCGCCTTCGGGCGTCGCGGGCCGTTCTGGGTTTTGGCGGGAGGTCCCGCTTAGGGACTGCGGACATTGCCCCAGCGAAACCGGGGATTCAAGCCGCCGATGGGGTGTCATCCCGGCGATCCCCGCCTAAGTGGAGGCCATCACCCCAGGCGCCCGCCGGCCTCAAGCGCGTCCTTCGCGCGAGCCGCTCCGCGCAAGGAGATCGCCCATGCCGCACGTCCCCGTCGACCTCACCTTTCTGACCAATCTCGTCGTCGTCTACGGGATGAACCTGATCGGAGCGACGCTGCTCGCGATCATCGGCTTCTGGATCGCGGGCGCCGCGGAGCGGACGGTGAGCCGCGCGCTGCATGCGTCCAAGCGCATGGACCTCACTGTCGCGGGGTTCCTGGCCAGCCTCGTGAAGTACGGGCTGCTGGCGGTCACGCTGGTCGCGATCCTGCAGCTTGTCGGCATCCAGGCCACGAGCCTCATCGCGGTGCTCGGCGCCGCCTCGCTGGCCATCGGCCTCGCTCTGCAGGGCACGCTGTCCAACATGGCGGCCGGCGTGATGCTGCTGCTGTTCCGCCCGTTCCGAATCGGCGACCACATCGAGGTCGGCGGCAAGAACGGTGTGGTCAGGGACCTGAACTTCTTCGTCACCGAGCTCGCCGGCGGCGACAACGTCCAGATCCTGATCCCGAACGCCGCGGTCTGGGGGCAGGCGCTGATCAACTACTCGGCCTATCCGACGCGCCGCGTCGAGGCCTCGGTGACCGCCGCGCCGGACGAGGATCCCGAGGCCGTCGCCCGCGACATCAAGGCCTTCCTGCGCGACAATCCGAACGCGCTGGACGATCCGGCGCCGGACGTGAAACCGGCGGCCTATGCGGAGGGCGGCGTCGAGCTCGCCGTCAAGGCCTGGGCCCCCGTGCGCCAGACCGACGCGCTGAAGGTCGAGCTCGGCCGCTATGTCGCCGAGCGCAGGCAGGGCCGACGCTCTCTTCAGCCGGCGGAGTGAAGATCGCAGCGGCGCGACGTTTCCGCCCCCTCTCCCGCTCGCGAAGCCTCTGGGATGGCCGCTGTCCGTGTCCCCCTCCCTCTTGCGGGAGGGGAACAAGAGATCCCGGGCGCTTTCGCAGGGGCCTCGTGAACGGGAGAGGGGAGGGTCCGCGTCACGCCCGACGACTCTCCCTGACTGGCCTCACTCCAGCAGCATGCGCTTCAGCAGTTCGACCTCGTCGAACAGGGCCTGATCGGTCTTCACCAGCTCGTCGATCTTGCGGACCGCGTGCAGCACCGTGGTGTGGTCGCGGCCGCCGAAGCGCCGGCCGATCTCCGGCAGCGAACGCAAGGTGAGCTGCTTCGACAGGAACATCGCGACCTGCCGCGGGCGCACGACGTTCTGGGTGCGGCGGGAGGAGAGAACGTCGGCGCGGCTCACCTGATAATGCTTGGCGACGATGCGCTGTATGTCCTCGATCTTGACGCGCTTCGGCTCGACCTGGCGGACGAGGTCGCGCAGCGCGGCCTCCGCCATCTCCACCGTGATCGGGGCGTTGGTCAGCGTGTTGTGCGCAAGCAGCCGGTTCACGGCGCCGTCGAGATCGCGGCCGTTCGCGGTGATGACGCGCGCGGTGTAGGCGACGACCTCTTCCGGAACCTCGAACTTCGGATGCACGGCCTTGGCGGCGGCGATGCGGACGCCGAGGATCTTGGCGCGCAACTCCTCGTCCAGCGCCCCGAGCTCGAGCGTCAGGCCGCCGGCGAGACGCGAGCGCAGCCGCTCATCGACCCCCTCGAGCTCGGAGGGCGGGCGGTCGCCGGCGATCAGCACCTGCTGGCCGCCGTCGAGCAGCGCGTTCAGCGTGTGGCCGAACTCCTGCTGCACGGTCTTGCCCTGCAGGAACTGCAGGTCGTCGATGACGAGCAGGTCGATCTGGCGAAGCTTGTCCTTGAAGGCGAGCGCCGTCTGCGCCTTCAGCGCCGCGACGAAATCGAACATGAAGCGCTCGGCGGTCAAGTACAGCACGCGCCGGCCTACGGCCTCCACCGCATGGGCGGTCGCCTGCAGCAGATGGGTCTTGCCGAGCCCGACCGCGGCGTGGATCACGAGCGGATTGAAGCGGACGGCGTCGCCCGGACGCGCTTCGGCGATCTGACGCGCGGCGGCGTAGGCGAGCTGGTTGGAGCGGCCGACGAGGAAGGTGTCGAAGGTCAGCCGCCGGTCGAGCGGCGAGCCGGTCAGCCGGTTCGGCTCGAGGCGCTGCACGGTCGCGAGCTGCGGCGCCGGACGCGGCTCGACGCGCTCGGCCGGAACCGGCGCGGACACCACGTCGCGGCTCTGCACGGCGAGCTTCGCCGCCGCCGTCCTGACGCCGATCGAAACCCGCTCGACCTCGGCGCTCTCATCGGCGAACAGGGCCGCGATTCGCTCGGCGTAATGGGTCTGGATCCAGGTCTTCAGGAACCGGGTCGGCACGGTGAGGTGCGCGACGCCGCCTTCCACGCGATCGAGCATGAGGCCCTGGAACCAGCTCGTGAAGACGTCCTCGCCGAACTCGGCCCGAAGGCGGCCCGAGACCTGCCGCCAGGCCGCGCCTTCGACAGGGCCGGAGGTTTCCGACGGGAGCGGGTTCTTAGCGAACGCCACGGACTGCGCAGACAACATCAGACCTCCCCGAACGACCGGCGGTCCCGGTGATTGACGATTTTGAGCGGCGGACGCCGCGGATCAGGATTGCATCCACGGCAGGCCGTCGGCTTTCCAGCCGGCCGAGCCGCCGCGATGGCGAGACGCGTCGAGCGGACCTTCGAAGC
Source organism: Chelatococcus sambhunathii (assembly GCA_031316315.1). Classification (GTDB taxonomy): domain Bacteria; phylum Pseudomonadota; class Alphaproteobacteria; order Rhizobiales; family Methylopilaceae; genus Methylopila. Next base: position 16,994 of record JADBEO010000005.1, on the reverse strand, counting down.
CGCCGACGACGTTGAAGCATTGAGCGAAGCCCCGCGCCGTCAGCGCCGCCGCGGCGGCCTGGCTGCGCGCGCCGCTCCGGCACAGGAAGAACACTGGCGTATCGCCGGTCGCGCCGGCGGCGCCCAGCGCGTCGGCGACGCGGTCCGCGAAGGACGGGTCGACCTGCATGGTCGGATAGCTCTGCCACTCCTGGAACAGCGGGCTTTTCCCGAGCCCACCCAGATCCGGGACGCCGACGAAGGACCACTCGGCCACCGTCCGGACGTCGACAAGCGCCGCGGAAGGCTCGGCGCCAAGCGTCGCCCACGCCTCTTTCGGCGTGACGTCTCCAGCGTAAGGCCTGTTCGAAGAAGACATGCGCCCGCTATCGCCGAATCCGCATTCGGCGCTCCTTACCCGCAAATTTTAGATGAAAGATCCCTCTCGCCCAAAGAACCCGAGGGAAGGGTCTACATCCCGCTTGTCGAACCCCACTGTTCCGAATATTGCGTCATCGCACAACTTTCGGTCTGCAGAGCATTTCTGTTGATTATTGAGAGATCGAAGTCTTACTAAGCCCGCTTTATGTGATTTAGTTCAACTCCGTCCATGCGAGGCAAGATACAACGGGGCGCTCCGGAGGCGCAATGGCCCTCCATCGGCGAATCGGTCGGGCGCCGCGATTCGCGCTCCCCAGACCGGCCGGCGGCTGACGGGAAGACCCTCTATAGCCAGCAAATCCTTTACGGAGCCGCCGCGACGGGGCGTTCCGATTCTTTTTTCAACGGTTAGCGCTGGTCTCGGTCGTGACGGTTCGATGAACGCGAGATTCTAGGTCCCTCTCCGCCACCTGCCCTCAAATGTCTGACATTTAAGGGGTTTTTTTGAGCGTTTCAGGAGGCTAGACTCTCCGTCCGTCGAGATGGCGCGCGCGTGATCAACTTCGTCGAGTCAAGCCCGAATCTGCGTACGTAAGAACACATATATCGGCGAAGGCCGGGCGCGCAGAAACGAAAAGCCCGGCGCAGGGCCGGGCTTTAGGACGTCGCAAAATCGTCGTGATTTCAGGCGCTGAGCGCCTTCACCCGCGCCGCGAGGCGCGACACCTTTCGCGAGGCGGTGTTCTTGTGCAGCACGCCCTTCTGGGCGGCGCGCATGATTTCGGGCTCGGCCGCGCGGAGCGCCGTCTTGGCGTCCTCCGCCTTGCCGGAGGCGATCGCCTCCTCGACCTTGCGCAGGAAGGTGCGGACGCGGCTGCGGCGGGCGCCGTTGACCGTGGTGCGGCGGAGGATCTTGCGAGCGGCCTTCTTGGCCGACGGCGTATTGGCCATAGCGGTGTCAGTCCTTAAACGGTCTTGCCCGGCTCCGGGCCGGACGGCTCGCCACGGACCGGCCGGGCGTGCGCGAAACGACAAGCGGCGGACTTCGAGCCCGCCGCGAATGCGCGGTCTCGTAGCAACAGAGCGGCGCAGCGTCAATGCTCTCGCGGCGGCGCCGGTTCTATTCGGCGGCCTGGCGCGGCTGGGCCTCGAAGCGCAGACGCGGCCAGACGATCCTGACGCGTGCGCCGCTCCCTCCTCCGGCGCGGTTGCCGAGGGTCAGCCGGGCGCCCGAGCGTTCCAGCAGGGTCTTGGCGATGAAGAAACCCAGCCCCAGCCCGCCGCCCTCGCTCGTCGCCTCGCGGTCGGCCGACCGGCTCGACACATAAGGCTCGCCGAGACGCGTCAGGATTTCCGGCGCGAAGCCCGGACCGTCGTCGAGAACCTCGATCTCGACCTTGTCGGCGTCCCAGCGGGCGGAGACTTCGACGCGCGAGGCGGCGAAGTCGACCGCGTTTTCGACGATGTTGCCGAGTCCATAAAGCACGCTTGGATTGCGCAGGCAGCGCGGCTCCGGCCGGGGCCCCTCGCCCCGGATGTCGAGCGCGACCCCGAAATTGCGGTGCGGCTCGACGATGTCGTCCAGCAGATGGCCGACGGGCATGGTCTCGAAAGGCGCGCCCTGTTCGTCGAGCGAGGTCAGCTTCTTCAGGATGTCTCGACAGCGCGACACCTGTTCGCGCAGCAGCGCCATGTCGTCGTCGTGCGGGCCGGGGACGAGCGCACGCTCGAGCTCTTTCGCGACCAGCGCGATGGTGGCGAGCGGCGTGCCGAGCTCGTGGGCGGCGGCTGCGGCGAGCCCGTCCAGCGCCGACAGATGCTGCTCGCGGGCGAGCACGAGTTCCGTCGCGGCGAGCGCCTGGGCGATTTCGCGTCCCTCCTCGGAGACGCGCCAGGCGTAGACGCCGATGAAGGCGAGCGCGAGCATCAGCGCGCACCAGATGCCGGCGACATAGAGCAGAGGCAGCTCCAATGAACCGACCGAGGGCCAGGGCAGCGGAAACCGGCTGAGGGCGAGCACGCTCGCACAGACCGCGACCAGCGCGCCGAGGAGCAGGGTGATCCCGGGCGAGAGCGCCGTCGCTGAGATCATCACCGGCGCAAGGAACAGGATGCTGAAGGGATTTTCGAGGCCCCCGGTCAGGTAGAGCAGCGCGGCCAGCTGGAGCACGTCGTAGGCGAGCAGCGCGCCGGCGGCGACGCCGGAGAGACGTTGGCTGACCGGATAGGCGATCCGCAGGGCGACGTTCAGGGCGGCGGAGAGCGCGATCACCAGCAGGCCCGCGAGCAGGGGCAGGCGGAAGCCGAGAACGAAGTGCACGCCGAGCAGCGCCGCGGTCTGGCCCGCGACGGCGAGCCATCTGAGGCGGATCAGCGTGTCGAGGCGCAAGTCCCTCTGCGCGCGCAGCTGGACCGAGGCGGTGGTGAGGTCGAGGGCCATCGCGCGACCATATATGAGCGCCGGACCGCGCTGAATGCGACGCTCCGACGTCGGCCATTGGCGTCAAGACCAAGGGCCCATTGACCGACCGCGGCTTCCGGCCGAACGTCGGCGCCTACCGCAGCGCAGCAAGACCAGAGGGGCGAGCATGGCTCGGGACGGCAAGAGAGGCGGGATCGGCGAGTTCGGCGGGGCCCCGATCCAGACGGAGTGGGGCGGCTCGGCGACATCGATGCCGCTCTACTGGATGTTCGAGGCCGCGCAGGCCTCGCTCGGGCCGGCGCGCGCCATGGCCGACGCCGGCCGCCTGTATTTCAAGAACCCGATCAATCCCGCCGCCCACACCGAATGGGGCCGCAAGATCGGCGCGATGTGCGAAGTGTTCGAGCGCGCGACCCGCCGCTACGGCAAGCCCGAGTTCGGCATCAGGGAGACGTCCGTGCGCGGCGAGCGCGTGCCGGTCACCGAGCGCGTCGTCTGGAGCAGGCCGTTCTGCGATCTCATCCGCTTCGAGCGGGGGCTCGGGGAGCGCTCCCGCAAGCAGCCGAAGCTGCTGATCGTGGCGCCCATGTCCGGCCACTACGCCACGCTGCTGCGCGGCACGGTCGAGGCGATGCTGCCCGACCACGACGTCTACGTCACCGACTGGACCGACGCCCGGCTTGTGCCGCTCACCGAGGGCGCCTTCGACCTCGACGACTACATCGACTACCTGATCTCGATGTTCCGCTTCCTGAAGGGCGAGATCCACGTCATGGCGGTCTGCCAGCCCGCCGTGCCGGTGCTCGCGGCCGTCGCCCGGATGGAGGCCGAGGACGATCCCTTCGTGCCGCGGTCGATGACGCTGATGGGCGGCCCGATCGACACGCGCGCCAACCCGACCGCCGTGAACCAGCTGGCGATCGAGCGCGGCACCGCTTGGTTCGCGCGCAACGTCGTCACCGTCGTGCCCTGGCCCCATCCGGGCATGATGCGGCAGGTCTATCCGGGCTTTCTGCAGCTCACCGGCTTCGTGTCGATGAACCTCGACCGCCACATGTCGGCGCACTACGACTTCTTCAACCATCTCGTCGACGGCGACGGCGACTCGGCCGAGAAGCACCGCGAGTTCTACGACGAGTATCTCGCGGTGATGGACCTGACGGCCGAGTTCTACCTTCAGACCGTCGAGACCGTCTTCGTGCGCCATGCGCTGCCGAAGGGCGAGATGACCCATCGCGGCAAGCTCGTCGATTGCTCGAAGATCCGCCGCTGCGCGCTGATGACCGTCGAGGGCGAGCGGGACGACATCTCCGGCGTCGGCCAGACGCAAGCCGCGCAGACGCTCTGCTCCAGCCTGCCCGAGGACAAGAAGGTCCACTACCTCCAGGAGCGCGTCGGCCATTACGGCGTGTTCAACGGCTCGCGCTTCCGCGCGGAGATCGCGCCGCGCATCGGCGACTTCATCCTGTCGAACGAACCGCGCGCCGCCGCGAAGCCGGGGCCGACGCCGCGCCCGGCCGAGACGGAGGGCGTCTCCGCGGGTGAGGACGTTCCGCCGATCGCCCCGCTCGTTTCGGGGGACGCCCCCGAGAGCCCCGATCCGGCTCCGAAGCGGAAGGCCGCATCAAGACGAGCGGGCGCGCAGACGCCGCAAAGCGAAGCCGTCGACTGAAGCGTCCCCGCGAGGGATCAGGGCGGAGCGGACCAGAAGCGCGCGCTGGGGCGCCGACGTCCGGTTCGGCTTGCTCGCGCGCGTATTTGGGCGCGCATCGCTGCCGCGCGCGTCGGCGGGTCCGCCTCACCCCTTGATCTTTTTGGAACGGCTCCAACAACGGTCGCATGGTCGAGCGCCGCGCCACGCCGCGCAAAGTTTGCGTCCGTTCGCCGCGTCACGCGCTTGAAGACTGCCGTCTTGACTTTATTTGTTTCTTATCAAGTTCACCTTGCGTATGTGCGCGCCGCAGCACAGATCGACTCGCTGTATCCGCGGCTGACGTAACCACAATGTCGCCAGTCCGTTCTTATTATTAAGAGGAGCCTCTCATGAACTTCCGCCTCGCCGCCGGCGCCGCCCTCGCCGCCGTTGCCCTGACCGCCGCGCCGGCCTTCGCCCAGTCCAAGATGTCCGGCGCTGACGTCATCAAGAAATACAACAAGGACAACGATCAGACGCTCGAGCTCGCGGAGGTGATCAACCTCGGCGTGAAACTGTTCGCGGAGATCAATCCGGACGGCGACACGACCCTCGAGAGCAACGAGACCGCCGGCCGCATCACCGAGAAGGAGTGGAAGCAGGCCAACAAGGACGGCGACAAGACGCTGGAGATGGACGAGTGGCTCTCGATCCTGCGCAAACGCTTCGCCAAGGCGAATCCCGACAAGGACGGCTCGCTCGACGCCGCCGAGCTGGACACGCCGGCCGGCCAGGCCGTCATCCTGATGATCGTCAAGTAATCCGGACTTCGGTCCCGTTCGGCCCGCGCCGCAAGGCGCGGGCTTTTTTCTTGGCGCGCGGCGCGTGAGCGCCATAGGTCTCGCCTCATGAGCGCCATCGCCATCCGTCGCGGACCGTGGCGGCCCGCCATCCGCCCGCTCGCGCCCGGCCAGGCGGTCGCTGCGATCGGCGACGTCCACGGCCATGACGACCTGTTCGCGGCGGTTGGCGACGCCGTCGCCGAAGATCTCGCCGGCGCCGCATCGGCGCGCATCGTGCAGCTCGGCGATCTGGTCGACAGGGGCCCTGCGAGTCTTTCCGCCCTGAAGCGGGCGCGCGCGGGCCTCGCCGGAACGCCGACCATCGCCGTCATGGGCAACCACGAGGACCGCATGCTTCGCGCAATCTTCGGACGCGATCCGCACGAACGCGAAGCCTGGCTCGGCTTCGGCGGCGTCGAGACGCTCGCCTCGTCCGGCGTCGACGCCGACGACCGAGACTGGCCCGAACGTTTCGCCGACGCCCTCGGGCCCGACCTGATCGGCTGGCTCGCGGCCCTGCCGCGCAAGGTCCGGCTCGGCGATCTCCTGTTCGCCCATGCCGGCATCGATCCCGACGTCCCGCTCGACCATCAGAGCGACCATACCCTGATGTGGACGCGATGGCCGTGGCTCGACAGCGCCGGCCCTTATCCGGAGAAGGTCGCCGTGATCCACGGACATACGCCGACGATCCCGCTCGACCTGAACCATCCGCACCGCGTCAATCTCGACACCGGCGCGTTCCGGACCGGCCTGCTCACCGGGCTCGTGATCTTCGAGGACCGGATGCGCAGCGTGCAGGCGACGCGCTGATCCCATGCGTCCTGGCGCTGGGCGCTGAAGCTCCAGGCGTTATGCTCGTCGGCGGGGTCGCCCGATGGTCGAAACGGCCGCGCGACGACGAACAGGGAGATCTGGGATGAGCTGGCTGGATCAGGCGAAGGGCGGCCTCGGCGGCCCGCTCGGGGAGGCGGGGCGGGCGGCGCTCCCGGGCCTCATCGAAAAACTGCTGCCGGGCGGCCTGCAGAGCGTGCTCGATCAGCTGTCGAGTTCGGGCCTCGGCCAGCAGGTCAATTCGTGGCTCGGGCGCGGCTCGAACCAGCCGATCACGGTCGAGGACCTGCGCAACGCGCTCAGCAACGAGCAGGTCCGCGCCGTCGCCGAGCGTCTCGGCCTGCCGGTCGACCAGGCCTTGGAGGTGCTCGCCGGGCGTCTGCCGGAAGCGGTCGACCAGGCCAGCCCCGAGGGCGAGCTCAAGACGCCGCCGGCCTGAACGCCGACTGATCTTTCGTCGGAGTCGCGCAGGGGCGACGCTCGGCGGGCGTGCCCTATACCATGCTGCGGCGGTGTAATCGCCGGGGCGCTCGCGCGGCTGTCCAGCCGCCGCTTGAAGGAAACGATCCCATGCTGCGACTCTTGAGCTTGTGTTCGGCGGCCGCGCTCGCGGCGGCCCTGTCCATGCCGGCGCCCGCCATGGCGCTGACAATGAAGGAATGCAGCGCGAAGTATCAGGCCGCGAAACAGGCCGACACGCTGAAGGGCATGAAATGGAACGACTTCCGCAAGGCGGAATGTTCCGACGAAGACGCCTCCGAGGCCGAGGCCGCCGCGGCGGAGCAGGAGGCCGACAAGACCGCTCCGAAGCCGTCCGCAGCGACCAAGACCGCCACGGACAAGCCGGCGACCGAGAAGACCGCCGCGCCGAAGAAGACCGCCTCCGGAAAGGCGTCCTTCCCGAGCGACGTTTCGCCGAAATACGCCAGTGAGACGCCGGGCAAGGCGCGGATGCACACCTGCCTCGACCAATACCGGTCGAACAAGGAGGCCGGCGTCGATCAGCCCAAGTGGATCGAGAAGGGCGGCGGCTACTATTCGCAGTGCAACGCCAAGCTCAAGGGCGGCGACTGAGGTTTCTTCGCGCGGCGTCGTGACGTCCGGCGCCGATCGAGCTTTCAAATGAAAAACGCCGCGCTCCTTCGAGCGCGGCGTTTCATCTGGGACGGGCCGTCAGGCCCGTTCGATCACTTCAGCTTGCTGAGCGAGGTGTCGAAGGAGATCTTGCCGACGACGGCGTCGCCGCACCAGCCGCGGACGCCGGTGTTGAGCGCGCATTCGCGCTTGGTCAGGTCGGTGTCGCTGTAGCGCACGTCGAGGGTCATGGCCTTGTAGGTCACGCCGGCGCCGATGTTCCAGGTGACGTAGTCACGCGGATTGGCCAAGCGGGACTTGTCGAACCACTGCTTGCCGAGCTCGCCCGAGACGTAGAAGGACAGGTCCGGGAATGCGGCGAGCGGCACGTTCACCTTCGGGATGACCGAGAGGTAGAGCGCGTCGTTGCCGAGGTTCACGAAGTCCGAGGTCCAGTAGATGTTGCCGGTGATCGAGCCGAAATCGCCGAACGAGACGGCCGGCTTGGCGTAGAGCTCCCAGTAGTCGGTCTCACGCGCGAACTTGGCCTCGCCCGGGTAGTAGTAGTACAGGCCGCCGATGTCGATCGAGAAGAAGTCGAACGAGTGGCGGATGCCGCCGTAGAAATCGATCTCCATGGAGGGATCGCTCAGCGGGCGCGGGAAGTTGACGCTCGAACCCCAGACGCCGGCGTAGAACCAGTCGGCGACCTGCAGCTCGGCGTAGCCCTGGATCGCCGGATCCTTCTTGGAGTTGGTGATGCCGCGGAAGCGGTAGTCGGTGACGCCGGCGACGCCGAAGGCGACGTCGATCATGGACGGCACCTCGGCCACGACGGCGGGCTCCGGAGCGGCGAGATCGGCGGCCGAGGCGGAGCCGACGAGCATGGCTCCCAGCGCGACGCCCGTCAGCGTCTTGAGAGCAAGTCCGGCAAGTCCGTTCATTTGTATTCCCCGATTCAGAAAACGACAGCGGTTGGCCGGAAGAGTCGGATCGAGGGGGTAGAAAGTCGAGCCCGATTTTTGGGCTTTCAACTCAACGTTCTTGGAAGATGCTTTTTTGCCACAGTTTGTATTGAACAGAGTTCAAAGAGAACTGTAACCCCTAGCGGCGCCATCGTTGGTGCGTCGTATTTACTAAAATTCGCCTAATTCCGGCGAAGTGTGACGTATCGATGATACCTGGTCACTGGTCACGCGCCAGATATGCAGAACGGCGACGACGAATTTCTTCGTCAGAAGCGATCGTAATTTGCATCTGATCCAAACGGCCGGCGAGGCGCGAAATTGAAATCGTGCGTCGAGCGTGCTGCGCCGCAGCGATCGTCCCTTGTCCCCATGTGGACGTCAGCCTGCAGACGCCGCACGGCGCCCAAAAAGAGGGCGCCGCGGTCGCGCGATCGCTTCGGCCCGGCGGAAGCCCTTGTGGCGTCGCATGAAAAAAGGCCGGCCCCGCGCGGGAGCCGGCCAGTGACGTCCGGCAGGAAGCCCGAAGTCAGTACTTGGTGACGAGGACCGGCGCGGCCTCGGCGGCGAACTTCATGTTGATCCCGCCATAGAAAGTGATCGGCCGGGCCGGCGTGATGGAGCGCGGGTCGGTTAGGTTGAGGAAGCCGATGTCGTCGGTCTCGAAGAAGGTGCCGTAGGTGGCGTACTTCTTGTCGAACAGGTTCTTAATCCCGCCGAACACCCTGAGCTGCTCCGTCGCCTGGAACGAGGTGTTGACGTTGACGATGCCGTAGCCCGGCAGCTTCGGGAACTGGTTGCTCTCGTCGCCGACATAGCGCTGGCCGCTCATGACGAGCACGTCCGCGCCCACGCTCCACTTCGGAGTCACTTTGAAGGCGCCGCCGAACTTGAGCTGGTGATCCGGGATGCCGGTCAGCTTGTCGCCTCTGCTTACCTGAATGACGCCGCCCTTCGCGGCCGGGCTGTTCGAGTTGAGACGGACGCCCTTCCGGAAAGTCGCGTCGATATAGGAGTAGTTGGCGTAGATCGCCCAGCGCTCGGCCGAGAGCTGGCCGGACAGTTCGACGCCCTGGCGGCGGGTCTTGCCGCCGTCGACGAAGTAGCCGCGGCCGGTGATGGCGCTCGGGACGTTGACGATATCGTTCTTGTTCTCGGCGCGGTAGACCGCCGCGCTCCAGTTCACCAGCGCGCCGGAGAATTCGTGCTTGCCGCGGAAGCCGGCTTCGCCGGTCCGGGTGACGACCTGCTTGAGCGGCGGGTCGGAGACCAGCGTCGCCTCGAGCGGGCACGGCACGTTCGGATTGGCGCAGCCGAGCTCGAGCGGCGTCGGGGCGCGGTTCGATTCGGAGTAGGAGCCGAACGCGGTGATGTCCGGCGTGATCTTGTAGGTCAGGCCGCCCATCGGGTTGAAGCGGTTGAACTCATGCGTGCCGTCGAGGCCCGGACCGGCGCGCTGGCCGTTCGGCTTGATCGGGAACAGCTCGCCGTGGTCGGCGATCTGGATCTGCGCGTAGTTCCAGCGCGCGCCGAGCGTGGCGGACAGCCGGTCGGTGAGATCCAGCGTATCCGTCGCGTAGAGGCCGACGTAATGGTTGGTGCCGGTGATGTCGACCGGCGTGATGCCGCCCGGAATCTGGGTGTAGTACTGCTGGCCCGTGCCGATGCACTGCAGGTTGCCGGGGATGATGCAGATCTCGCTCCATCCCTTGAAGTCGGTCTTGCCGTAGTCGTAGCTGACGCCGAACACAAAGTGGTTCTTCCGGCCGAAGAACTCGGACTCGTTGGTCGCCTGGAAGGTGCCGCCGGCCTGGTCGGCGCGGACGCGCGAGCGCTCGATCGAGCCGGGCGTGGAGCCAGGGCCGAATTTGCTCTCGTCGTTAGGGAACCAGCGGTTCCTGACGCGCTTGCCGGTCACCGGATCGCGAACCCAGAGGCGACGATCGTCGTCGTCGACGCCCGGAAACTCCTCGGCCTCGAGGCAAAGGAACTTCGGATTGTTCTCGCACGGCCCGACGTCGGTGTCGTTGCCGTCGACGCCGTCACGATTGAACTTGCGGTAATAGGCGTTGGCCTGGATCGACCAGGCGTCCGTCACCTCGAACTTGCCCTGCAAGTTCACCATGCCCATCTCGTTTTCGTTGATCTGGTCGCCGGTATAGACCGCGCGGCGGCGCTGATCGAGAAGCTGGAAGGGCGTCGGGCCGACCACGCCCAGCTTGCTGTCGGCGTAGGTGACGTTGAGGTGGATCTCGGCCTTGTCGGACTTGTAGCCGACGTCGCCGAACACCTTCTTGTTGTTCGACTCCGAGAAGTCCCGCCAGCCGCCGTCCCGCGCGCCCTCGATCGCGATGTAGCCCGCCCACGGCCCCTTCTGGACGCCCCACTGGGCCGAGCCCTGATAGCGGCCGAACGACCCCATCTGGGTCTCGAATTCGAGCCCCTGATAGGTGAAGCCGTTCTTGGTCTGGAAGCTGATGGCGCCGCCGAGCGCGTTCAGGCCGAAGACCGGATTGTTGGTCCAGATGTCGGTGCGGTCGATCGCGACCGAGGGGATCAGGTCGTAGTTGACCGAGTCGCCGAGCGCCTCGTTGATGCGCACGCCGTTCTGATAGACCGCAAGGCCCTGCGGCACGCCGACCGTCGGCGAGGACTGGAAGCCGCGGAAGAAGATCTCCTTGTTGAAGGGATTGCCTGTGACGTCGCTCGAGTGAAGACTGGGCGACTGCTGCGCCACGCCCTCCTGCACCGTGGCGTAGTCGGACGAACGGAGCGCGTCGCCCTTGATGCTGCGGACGTTGCCGGGGATCTTGTCGATGTTCAGCCCGTCGCCGCCGATCGGGGTGGTGCCGATGACGTCGATGTCCTCGAGCTGGGTCGTTCCGCCTTCCTGCGCGAAAGCCGCGCGGGGCGCGAGCGCCAGAATGCTCGCGGTCCCGATCAGGAGCCCGACGCCTATTTTGTTTTTCATTTGGAGCATCCCCCGAACGCAAATCACGCGCGCTGCGCCGCAGACCGTCGCCGGAATTGTGTAAGGGAGAGACCGCCCGGCCATCAATCCGCCATGAGTGTGGCGGGAACTATTGGATCGGCTAAGATGCTGTTTTACAACATTATTATTAAATGCTTAGGCGCGTTTGACTGTTTTAACGCGTCATCGCCAAAGTGATCGCTCGGAGCGGACGCTCAAGGCGCTCGTTTCCATGTAGAGACGTTCTACTTTTGGCGAGTAGCCCAATTCGCAGCTTCGCCTTTCGCCACGCGTTCTAAAAGATCACACGGCCGCAAGGAGAGACGCTTCATGAAACCTGCTTTCTCCTTGCGCCGGCCGGCCGCGACGCTCGCCGCCCTCGCGCTTCTCGCCGGCGCGGCGGCCGCCGATCAGATCGACGACGCCCGGCTGCGCGCGGCGGGCGACCCCGATCGCGTCGACTGGATACTGCCGGGGCGGGACTATGGCGGCCAGCGCTTCTCGCCGCTGGACCGCATCACGCCCGAGACGGTCAAGCGCCTCGTCCCCAAGTGGATCTACCAGACCGGCTACGCGGCGACCTTCCAGACGTCGCCGCTCGTCGCCGACGGCGTCATGTACCTCTCGGCGCCCTTCTCCCATGTCATGGCGATCGACGCGAAAACCGGCCGGGAGATCTGGCGCTACGAGCACAAATCCACTGCGAAGAAGCTGTGCTGCGGGCCCGCGAACCGCGGCGTCGCGCTCGGCTACGGGCTGGTCTTCGTTGCGACCGTCGACGCCCGGCTGGTCGCGCTGGACGTCAAGACCGGCAAGCCGGTCTGGGACAAGCCGCTGGTCGACGCCGACGACGTCCTGACCAGCGAGGACGCCAGGACGCTCGATCAGAACGATCCGGTGATGAAGGGCCAGGTTTCGGGGGCGACCGGCGTCGGCTCGAATTCCGCGCCGCTCGTCTATGACGGCAAGGTCTTCGCCGGCATCACCGGCGTCGGCTACGGCCTGCACCTCGACGGCCCGCGGCCGGGCGCGCCGCTCGGCGCCGTGGTCGGCGTCGCCGGCCGCTATGGCCGGCCCGGCTTTCTCGCAGCCTATGACGCCAAGACCGGCGAACAGCTCTGGCGCTTCGACACGACCAAGCCGGACTGGGAGGGCGAATTCCGCGTCGCGACCGCCTATGGCGTGCCGATGCATCGCGACGTCGCTGCCGAGAAGGCCGCCGCGCCCGATCACAAGGACGCCTGGAAATATGGCGGCGGCTCGATCTGGCACGCGCCGGCGCTCGATCCGGAGCGCGGCCTGCTGTTCTTCGGCGTCGGCAATCCGTCGCCGCAGGTCGCGGGCGAAAGCCGGCCCGGCGACAATCTCTACACCTCGTCGCTGGTCGCGCTCGACGCAAAGACCGGCCGGGTGCGCTGGAGCTACCAGCAAACGCCGCACGACCTGTGGGGCTACGACGTGGCGAGCCCGCCGAGCCTGTTCGACGTCGTGGTCGACGGCAAGAAGCGCGCCGCGGTCGGGCAGGCGTCGAAGCTCGGCTGGTACTTCGTCCACGATCGAGAGACCGGCGAGCTTCTGTTCAAATCCGAGCCCTTCGTGCCGCAGTCCAACCTGTTCATGCCGCCGACGCCCGAGGGCGTCGTCATCGCGCCCGGCGTCGCGGGCGGCTCGAACTGGTCGCCGGCCTCCGTCGACGCCGCCGGAGGCGTCGCCTATGTCGCGGCCATGCACTGGCCGGCGACCTACCGCTCGCAGGTCATCCCGGCCGCCGACGGCAAGCCGGAGGTGCGCTACTTCAACATCGAGCCGGCGACCTCGGGAACGTACGGGCTTCTCAGCGCGATCGACCTGGCCAAAGGCGGCCGGCTGAAGTGGCAGACGAAGACGCCGGAGCCGCTGATCGGCGGCGTGCTCGCCATGAAGGGCGGCGTGGTCTTCACCGGAGAAGGCAATGGCGACTTCTCGGCCTTCGACGTGAAGAACGGCCAGAAGGTCTGGAGCTTCAACACGGGCGCCGGCGTCAACGCCCCGCCGATCGCCTACCGCCTGGACGACAAGGACTATGTGGCGGTCGCCGCCGGCGGAAGCCAGATCTGGGGATTCCGTCAGGGCGGCGCGGTGATCGCCTTCGGCCTGCCGGACTGATCGCGAGCGCGGCGACTGTCAAACGGCGCAATCTCATGTTCGCGTCGAAATGTTGCTCCCGCGCAACGACGCCCGGGTCGACTTGGGAATACGTCTACCCTCGACTGAATACACGATCGATTTCTTCCTAAACTTGTATGCTGGAATTATTATAATTACATTCCTTACATTGAGGAATTCTAATCTTTTCTGATCTTGTTGCGCGAGCGGGAGAACGTGGCCTATCCGCGGCGAAACCGTGTTTCGTCTGGAGGCCCTCCCCGTGGCGACCTGTCTGCGTTTCGCTCTGGCTGCGACCGTCTCGATCCTGCCCCTCGCGGCGAAATCCCAGGAGGCGGGGGTCACCCAGCTCGACACGATCAACGTCGAGGGCCGGGGCGGAAACGGAACGAGCGGCACGCCCGGCGTCGCCACCTCGGACGGCTATGTGGCGAAGACCACGCGCACGGCGACGAAGACGGACCTTCCCGTCCACGAGACGCCTGCGACCATCAACACGGTCACGGCGAAGCAGCTACAGGACCGCAATCCACAGAACCTTCAGGAGGCGCTCGCCTACACGCCGGGCGTGCGCGGCGGCGCCTTCGGCTTCGACCCGCGCTACGATTCGTTCTTCGTGCGCGGCGTCGACATCACCTACACCGGCGTCTTCCGCGACGGGTTGCGCCAGTTCAACAGTCCGAACGGCCTGTTCCGGCTGGAGCCCTATGGCCTTGAGTCGATCTCGATCCTGAAGGGCCCGGCCTCCGCGATCTACGGCGCCAGCGCGTCCGCCGGCATCATCGACCTGATCTCGAAGCGGCCCACCGACTACAAGTTCGGCGAGGTCGAGGTCCAGGGCGGCTCGTTCGAGCGAAAGCAGGGCAATTTCGACTTTGGCGGCCCCCTCAACGAAGAAGGCGGCGTGTCCTACCGTATCACCGCCCTGTTCCGCGACGCGGAGACCGGGCTCGGCAAGGCGGTGAAGGACGACCGCGCTTTCATCGCGCCCTCGATCACCTTCAAGCCGAGCGACAAGACAAAGCTCACGGTGCTTGCGGAATTCATGGACGCGACCACCGGCGGCTCGGCGGCCTACAACAACAATTACGGCCTGCTGTTCGACAAGCACGGCAAGCCGATCTTCGGTCCTGACGTGGACGGCGACGGCAACCCCGATCAGCTGACCGGGTCCTACGGGGCGAACCGACATTTCGGCGCGGACGCGCGCTACAACGACTTCAACCAGAAGCAGGGCCGCATCGGCTACGAGTTCGAGCACGAGTTCAACGACCGCGTCTCGGTCCGCCAGAACCTTCGCTACTCCGGCCTCAACACCGACCAGGAATACTCCTTCTTCGACGACTTCGGCGGGTTCTCGAACGGGCTGGTGAAGGAGCGGAACCGGGCGTTTGGCGTCGACAGCTACCTGAAGACCAGGTTCGACACAGGGCCTGCCTCACACACTCTGCTCACCGGCGTCGACGTCGGCCATCTGACTTACAACTCGCAACAGGGCGTCGGGCCTTACCTCGCCCCGCCGGCCGAGCCGCTGTTCATGGATCCCGCGCTGACCACCTTCAATCGTCAGACCCAGACCATCACCGGCGTCTATGCGCAGGACGAGATCAAGCTCGACCGGTGGCGTCTGGTCATCGGCGGCCGTCACGACTGGCTCGAGAGCAAGTTCGGGCAGGAGTTCGCCGACGTGAAAAAGAACGGCGATCCGAAGGTCGCCAAGAGCACCCTCTACGAGGACGAGGGCCAGTTCACCGGCCGCGCTGCGCTCAGCTACGTCGCGCCGAACGGCTTCACGCCCTATGCGAGCTACGGCACCTCGTTCAACGCGAACTCGGGCACTGTGGTCAACGCCTCGGTCGCCAAGCCGACCAAGGGCGAGACCGCTGAGGCCGGGCTGAAATACGACGTCCCGGGCTACAACGCCTCGATCAACGGCTCGGTCTTCTGGCTGAAGCAGGTCGACGGCGTCATCTTCGACGTCGATTCTACCGGCCTCAACCGACAGATCCAGCTCGACTTCCGCTCCCGCGGCTTCGAGCTTGACGCGACCGCTTCGCTCGCCAATGGCCTGAACCTGATCGCGTCCTACTCCTACACGGACACGAAGATCCTGAAGCTGTCGCAGTTCACCGAAGGCAACGAGATCAGCGGCATCCCGAAGCACGCCTTTGCGGTGTGGGCCGGCTATGATTTCAAGTCCGGGCCGGCCAGAGGGCTGAGCCTCGGCGCCGGGGTGCGCTACACCGGGCAGAACTTCGGCGACAACCTGAATCGCTCGGTGATCTCCAATGAGGCGCGGGCCTTCGTCGACGCCAAGGCGAGCTACGATTTCGAGTATGTCGCGCCGAAGCTGAAGGGCGTCAGCCTGCAGGTCAACGCGTCGAACCTGTTCGACACCGTCAAGCAGGTCTGCACCTCGGGCTACTGCTACTACGACGAGGGCCGCAAGGTCATCGCCAGCGTCAAGTACCGCTGGTGAGCGACGCCGCCGCGGCGCGGAGCGCGGAGCCCCCCCTGCCCTCGCCGGCCGCCGTCGTGCTGGGCGTCGGCGGGCTCTATGTCGCGCAGTCGGTCATCGGCGGCGTGACGTTCCAGGGCCTCCCGGCGGTGCTGCGCAAGGACGGCGCCTCGCTCAACGAGATCGCCTTCGTCCTGCTGACCGTCCTGCCCTGGTCGTTCAAGTTCCTCTGGGCGCCGGCGATCGAGCGCATCCGGCTGCCGGCTGCCGGCGGCAACCGCTCTCGGCCGGTGGTCGGCGTCATCGGGGCGATCGGCGTCGCGGCCCTCGTCGCCGCGGCCCTGACGGGCCCGAGCATGCTCGGCGCGGTGACGGCCGCGCTCGTCGTCGGCGCCTTCGCCTCCGCCACCGTCGACATCGCCTGCGACGGCTACGCGGTCGAGAGCCTCGCCGAAAAACATCGCGGCTGGGGCAACGCGGCGCAGGTCGGCGGCGCCTATCTCGGCTCGGCGATCGGCGGCGGCGCCTTCCTCATCCTGATCGACCAGCTCGGCTGGCGCGACGCCACGCTGATCATGGCCGGCGTCCTCGCCGCGCTCGGCCTGCCCTTTCTCCTGAGCCGCAATCCGCTCCGCCCTCATCGCTCTGACGCCGAGCGGCCGTCGCTGAAGGCCGCTTTCCGCCGCCGGGAGGTGTGGTTCGGCATCGCGCTCGTCGGGCTCTACGTGCTCGGCCAGAAATGGGCGATGGTGCTGATCCAGCCCTATCTGGTCGACGCCGGCATGAGCCTGTCGCTGATCGGGATCCTCAACGGATTCGTGGGCGCTGGCGTCGGGATCGTCGGGGCGCTGCTCGGCGGCTGGGCGACGAAGCGCCATGGGACCCTGCCGGTCATGATGGCCTCGCTGCTCGCGCAGGTCGCTGTCACGGCGGCCCTCTCCGTCGCCGCCTACGCCACATGGAAATCCGACGCCGGCCTCGGCGCGCTCGCCATCGCGAGCTCCGGCGTCATGGCTGCGGGCTTTGTCGCGCTCTACGCCGAGCTGATGGGCCGCGCCTCGCTCGACCAGGCCGGCGTCGACTTCACCCTGTTCCAGTGCGCCGACGGCGTGGTCTCCCTGATCGGCTGGCAGCTGGTCGGCGTCTTCGGCGACGCCCTCGGCTTCGCCTGGTGCTTCGGGATCGCCGCCGCGATCGGCCTCGGCGTCGCCGCGCTGCTGCCGGCGGTGATGCGGGGGTAGCGGCGACGGTTGGTCGCGATCCCTCCCCTTGCAAAGGGGAGGGTAAGGG
>JADBEO010000059.1 GCA_031316315.1 Chelatococcus sambhunathii | reverse complement strand
GGCGCCGAATGAAACGTGGACGCCCAAGTCGCTCTACGGTGGATGCCGGCGCCAGATCCTGAGGGACCCCCACCCCTAACCCCTCCCCGCAAGGGGGAGGGGAACAGCGGCCTTTTGCAGAACTCTCGCAAGCGGGAGAGGGGCGCGGCGCCATCGCAGCTGGCACGCGACGCTGGCGCGACGACGACGCTCACGCCAGCGTCTCCGGCGCCTCACGGCGCGGGCGCAGGACGAGCAGCGCCTTCGGCAGGACGCGATAGCGCAGCGGTGGCGGAATGAGGCGCGTCTCGCCGTCGAGCATAACGCGGATGAGCTTGCGTCGGCTGGTCACGATGAGCTCCCGGACATTGTGGGTCTCGAGGTCGGGATCGTGGGTCCAGCTGCCGAGCGCCATGCGGGTGGACAGGCGCACCAGCGGCCAGAGGCTGAGGCGCCTCGTGGCGTAGACGGTGAGTTCGCCGCGATCAAGGCGGGAGCGGGTCAACACCTGGCCGAAACCCTCGTCATAGGCGTTGTTGGCGACGACGATCGCCTTGGACCTGAGCGTCGCGGGCGGAGCGCCGTCCCCGAAATCGAGCCCGACGCGCATCGGCGGGTAGCGGTACATGGCCTTCAGCGAGGCGAAGCCGTGCCGCCACCACCCGACCAAACCCATATGCTTGCGGTTCCGTTCCCGCCGCTCGGCGAGCCGAGCCGGAACGCCCAGCATCGAGTTGCACAGGAACTTGCGCCCGTTCACCTCGCCGACGTCGATGGCGATCGTCTCCGCAGTCGCGAACGAGGCCGCCGCGAGGTCGAGATCGAGCGGGATGCCGAGATCCTTGGCGAGCAGGTTCATCGTGCCGAGCGGGAGCGGCGCCAGCGCCTTGCCCGATCCCATCAGCGCCTCCGCCGCGGCGCCGATCGTGCCGTCGCCGCCAGCCGTGACGACGGCGTCGATCGGAAGGTCCCGCGCATGGGCCATGCGCGCGACGAGGTCGGTGGAGTCGCCGTCGAGCACCGAGCCGACGTCGAGCCCGGCGGCGAGCAGCTTGCGCTCGAGCTCGCCGGCGGCGTCGGCCTTGCCGAGCAGAGCGCCCGAGGATCGGTTGACGACGAGCGCGACACGCAACGCTTTGACGCTTGGCTCCCTATTGGCTCCCACGCCTCATATGGCGCGGGAGCCGAGGGGTCGCCACTCGCCTTCGGTCGGCAGGCGTCAGCCGGCGGCAGCGTCTTCCTGCTCGATGAAGCGCTTCAGCCGCGCCTGGTCGCGCCCCGCGCCGGTCACGAAGTAGAGGACGGTGATCAGCGCGATCAGGCCGATGGCGATGGCGGGAGCGGTGAAGTCGCCGCCTTGGAACAGCCGCACCACGATCAGCGCCGAACACACCGCGGCGCCGAGGATCGGCACGATCACCGGCACCTCGAAGGTGCCTTCCGGCGTCTCCTCGCGGTTCTTCAGCACGACGAGGGCGAGGTTCACCACCGTGAAGACGGTGAGCAGCAGCAGCACGGTCGAGGAGGCGAGCGCCTTGATGTCGCCGATCAGAGCAAGGATCACGACGATCGCGAAGATGGTGAAGATCGCGACGTGCGGCGTGCGCCGGGACGGGTTCACCTTGCCGAGCGCCTCGGGCATCAAGCCCTGCTTCGACATGCCGTAGAGCAGCCGCGAGCCCATCACCCAGTTGACCAGCGCGGTGTTCGACACCGCGAAGATGGTGATCACCGACAGGATGATGGTCGGGAACCAGGGCCACGCCTTCTCGACCACGGCGACCAGGGCGAGCGCCTTGGGCAGCTCGGAATAGTGCATCACCGAGACCGCGGTGATGGCGACCGCCATGTAGATCACCGTCGCCGCGACCATCGCGAGGATGATCGCGAGCGGCATGTTGCGCTTCGGCTCCTTTACCTCTTCGGCGACGTTCAGCATGTCCTCGAAGCCGATGAAGGAGAAGAAGGTCAGCACCGCGCCCTGCATGACGAGGATCGCGATCGTCCCGAGCTCGCCGTTGTGGCTGGCCTCGGGCGGGAACTCGAGCAGGTTCTGCGACCCCCAGTAGGACACGCCCGACGCGATCACGATCAGCAGGCCCGACGCCTCGACGATCGTGCAGAGCGCGTTGAACCACATGCACTCCTTGATGCCGCGCAGCAGGATGCCGCCGATGAACATCAGGAAGCCGATCGCCAAAACCCAGACCGGGATGGTCAGGCCGAACAGCTTGATGATGCTCTCGGCGACCACGTTGGACTGCGTCGCGATCGAGGTGAGGCCGGAACAGACAACGGTGAGGCCGACCACGTAGGACAGCAGCGGGATCATGTAGGCGCGTTGCGTGACATAGGCCGCGCCGCCAGCCTTCGGGTAGCGCGAGACGATGTTGGCGTAGCTGAGGCCGGTGAGCATCGCCGCGATCATCGAGACGATGAAGGCCATCCAGACGGCCGAGCCGAGCTGGCCGGCGGCCTGCCCGATCAGGCCGTAGATGCCGGCGCCGAGCATGGAGCCGAGGCCGTAGAGCGTAATCTGCCAGAGAGTCACCGATCGTTCGAGTTTGGGTTCGCCGCCCGCTCCTGCCTCAGTCGCCATCGCCCGTCGCCCTCCATTCACGCGCTCGTCATCATCCGCCTACCTTGCCGGTTTACGGCCAGAATGGGGCGCCGCCCCTGCGCAAGTTTTCGTGAACGGAACATAAAACGGCGCGCGAGGGGATCCGCGCGCCGCCTGGATTTGCTTCTCCGCCGTCATGCCCGGGCTTGACCCGGGCATCCATCATCAGGAACTCGGATGTTTCCGAGTTCCTTACCAAAGTGGCGAAGTCGGAAGCATCCGACTTCGCTGGCGCATCCGCGCCGATGGGCCCCCGGGTCAAGCCCGGGGGCGACGGGGTCGCTCTTTACCGGTTCTCGCTCGAGAGCAGCGAGGTGATGTTGCGCATCGTCACGCGACGGTTGCGCTCCTCCGGACCATCGGTCTGCACCTTGAGGTACTTCTCGCCGTAGCCCTGGGTCGTCAGGTTTTCGGCGGGCACGTCGAAGTACTTGGTGATGACCTCGGCGACCGATTCCGCGCGGCGGTCGGACAGGGACAGATTGTCCTCGTCGGACCCGACGGCGTCGGTGTGGCCCTCGATCATGAAGACCGTGCGCGGGTTCTTCTTGATCGCCTGCTCCATCGCCTTGCCGACCTTCTCGAGCTTGCCGATCTGGTCGTCGCGGACCTCCCACGAGCCGGTGTCGAAGGTGATGGCGTCGAGATCGACCGAGCGGACGTACTGGCGCAGCGGCTCGCTCTGCCGGATCTCGTCGAGCGAGTAGCTCCGCTCGGGACGCGCCACCGGTTCGGCGTCGAACGCTTCGTAGATGTCCTCTTCGGACGCGCGGTCGGCGTCGACGATGTAGCGCTCCCGCGGGATCGAGATCCGCGGTGGCGCGATGTCGAGATCGACGAAGTACCCGTCACGCCCTCGGCCGCCGCGCGGAGAGTTGTCGATCAGGACATATTCCCGGCCCCCCGACTCCCTGATGCGGCGAAGCAGCCGGCCGTCCTCATCCGTGATGGTGATCACGCGCGACCCGTCCGGCCGCGTCACGACCGTGCGGATCTCGCCGCCGCGGCGCTCCTCGCGGACGTCGCGGGCGTCGATCCGGAACCGGGCGGTCTCGTCGCGTCGGATAATGGTCCGGCCGCCTTCGCGAATGATCGTGCGGCCGCCGGGCTCGGTGATGATGACCCGATCGCCGTCGCGGCGCTCGCGCCGCTGGTTCTTGAGGGCGTCGAGCCGGATGTTGACGTCGATCCCGCCGTTGCGGTCGCGGTCTCCGCCGTCCTTGCGGTTTTCGCGGATCCGGTCCTGGAGGCTCTGGTTCTTGTCGCGCAGCCGGTCGATCTTCTCCTGCTGGCGATCGTCGCGACGCTCCTCGCGGGCGTCGTCGCGGCGATCCTGGCGATCCTGACGGTCGTCGGCCTTATCGCCGCCCTTCATCCGGTCGCGCAGCGACCCGCCGTCACGATCGCGGTCCGGCCTGTCGGCGTCACGGTTCGTGCCGCCGCTCGCGCCGTTGTCGAGCGCGCCGCCCCCGCCGCGCGGAGAGGCCGCGTCGTCGCCGCGCCCCTTGCCGCCGTCCCGGTCGCGGTCCATCCGGTCCTTCAGCGAGCCGCCCTCGCGGCCCGGCTTATCCGCGTCGCGATTGGCGCCGCCGCTCGCGCCGTTGTCCAGCGCGCCGCCGCCGCCGCGGGGCGAGGCGTCGTCGCGGCTCTTGTCGCCGCGATCCTTGTCTCCCCGGTCCTTGTCGCCGCGGTCTTTGCCTGCGGCGTCACGATCCATCTTGTCGCGCAGCGAACCGCCTTCGCGGCCGGGCTTCTCGGCGTCACGACCGCCGCCGCTTGCGCCACTGTCGAGCGCGCCGCCGCCGCTGCGCGGGGGCTGCTGACGCTCGCCGCGATCGGGACGCTCCTGGCGGTCAGGCCGCTCGCGCGCGCCGCCGCTGGCGCCGTTGTCCAGCGCTCCGCCGCCGCCGCCGCCGCGGGTGTCCGGGCGCTCGCCGCGATCAGGACGCTCGGCGCGATCCGGACGCTCCTGACGCTCAGGACGCTCCGCGCGACCGCCGCCGCTCGCGCCGTTGTCGAGCGCGCCGCCTCCGCCGCGCGGGGAATCAGCCGGCCGCTCCTGACGCTCAGGTCGTTCGGCGCGCTCGGGACGCTCCGTGCGCTCGGGACGCTCGGCGCGGTCCGGACGCTCGGCGCGCTCGGGACGTTCAGCGCGCTCCGGACGCTCGGCCCTTTCGGGACGCTCGGCCCGCTCGGGACGTTCCGCTCTCTCGGGGCGTTCGGCCCGCTCGGGACGCTCGCCGCGCTCGCGCTTGCCGCCGCCGCCGCCTTCATCGTCGGCGCGCTGGGCGAGCACGATCGGGGCGTCTGCGCTGGGGCTCGCAACCTCGGCGAATGTCGGGGCGGCCAGCGCGATGGCCGGCACGACGGTCCCCGCAAGAAGGAGTAATTTTGTCTTTCGCATGATCAACCTTGTCGCGTTTCAGGCTTTTTCGTGGTCAGGACCACGACCGCCGTTCCAACCCCGGTCGCTACCTGGCGACGAATCACGATCCGTCAATGACGTCGTAGCCCTTCTTTCTTGACTGCAGGATGAACGAACGACGCGACGACTTCTGTCACGCTTAAACATTAGTCGCAGGACGTCACGTCACGGCGGAACGACTTGGGAGGTATTTTAAACCGCGAGCCGCCTTTCGCGCGCTCGACGGCGCGCGTGGTCCCGTCTATGGAGTCTCGCCGGACATCGAAGCCGCTCGAGCCGGCGGGGCATGTAGCGCCGGCCGGGGGCAAATCGAGCCGTGACCGCATCGCGTTTCGCCACGCTGCTCGTCTGCCTCGTGCTGGCCGGCTGCGGCGGCCGCCCGGAAGGCGTTCTGACGCCGACGCCCTTGGCGGCGACCTCGACGAACCGCGTCGACCTGCTCGCGGTCACGACCCGCAGGCCGACGTCGCAGCCCGGCGTGCTGTTTTCGGGCGAGCGCGACTCCAACGTGTCGCTCACCGACATCCGGATCTCGATTCCGCCGGACGGCGCCCGCCAGATCGGCGAGGTGCAGTGGCCGAAGAAGCTTCCGCCGAACCCGGCGACCGACTTCGCCACCATCTCGGCGGACGAGCTGACGCTCGACCAGGCGCGCAACTGGTTCCGGGCGCGAGCGAAGGGCCGCCGCCATGTGCTGCTGTTCGTGCACGGCTTCAACAACACCTACGAGGACGCGGTCTACCGCTTCGCGCAGATCGTCCATGACAGTCGCGCCGAGGCGGTGCCGATCCTGTTCACCTGGCCCTCGCGCGGCAGCGTGCTCGCTTACGCCTATGACCGCGAGAGCACCGTCTATTCGCGCGACGCGCTGGAGCAGACGTTGCAGGCGCTCGCCAAGGAGCCGTCCGTCGACGACGTCTCGGTGCTCGCCCACTCGATGGGTTCGTTCCTGACGCTCGAGTCGCTGCGCCAGATGGCGATCCGCAACGGCCGCATCGCCCCCAAGATCCGCAACGTCATCCTCGCCGCGCCGGACGTCGACGTCGACGTGTTCCGCCGCCAGCTCGGCGAGATGGGCCCGCCCGACAAGCGGCCCCACTTCACGATCTTCACCTCGACCGACGACCGCGCGCTGCTGGTCTCGAGCCGCATCGCCGGCAAGGTGCCGCGCCTCGGCGCCGTCGACCCCAAGGCGGAGCCCTACGCCTCCGAGTTCAGGGAGGGAAACATCGACGCCTTCGACCTCACCGCGATCGACACGCCCGATCAGCTCCGTCACGGCCGCTACGCCAGCGCGACCGTCGTGTCGGCGATCGGCCAGCGGCTCGTCGCCGGCCAGAAGATCACCGACGACCAGCTCAGCCTCGGACAGCGCGTCGGGCAATTGGCCGGCGGCGTCGCGGCGGGCGCGGGAGCCGCGGCCGGCGCGGTGGTGTCGGCGCCGCTCGCCATCGTCGATCCGCGCACGCGGCGCAGCTATGGCGAGCAGTTCGACCAGATCGGCTCGGGCTTCGGCGACGCGGCCGGCTCGCTCGACCTCGGCGCCCGGCGACGCGCGCAGGCCTCGCAGTCGCCCGCTCAGGCCGCGACGGCGAGCTCGGCCGGCGCGAGCCCGTCGAACTCCACAAGCAGGCGCTGACCGGCCCCGACCTGTCGGAACGGCGTGGCGGAGCCGGTCGTCACGACGTCGCCGGCCCGGATCGGCCGGTCCGACGTCGCAAGCAGGTTCGCGAGCGCGACCAGCAACCGGATCGGATCGCCGCCGGTGTTGCCGCCCTCGTGGGCATAGGCCGTCTCGTCGCCGATCAGCATGCGGACCGGCAGCTGGTCGAGCGGCCCGACCGGCATCTGGGAGGTTCCCTCTCCCACGACCAGCAGGCCGTGGCTCTGGCGGTCGGCGAGCTTCCAGAGCGGCGGCGTCGCCTGCCAGTCCGCGAAGGCGGTGTCCAGCACCTCGATCGCCGCGTGCCAGGTCGCGATCGCCGCGACCACGGCCTCGGCGTCGAAGGGACCGCCGACGAGATCGCGCCCGAAGGTGACCGCGATCTCGGCTTCGACGGCCCAGAGCCTGAGCGCCGTCGCAGGCACCGTCGCGGGGCTCGCGAAGATGGTGGAGGCGGTGATCTCGCCGCGGATGATGTCCGCGGTCGGCGTCGGCGCTCCGATCTTCCAGCCGACGACCGGCCCGATCGCGGCGACGCCAGCCTGGTGCATCGCCCATGCTTCGGCCGCGTCCGCCGGCGCGAGATCGGCCGGCGGCGTCTCGATCGCGGCGCCCGGCGTGCGG
The DNA here is from genome assembly GCA_031316315.1 of Chelatococcus sambhunathii. GTDB lineage: Bacteria > Pseudomonadota > Alphaproteobacteria > Rhizobiales > Methylopilaceae > Methylopila. Next base: position 10,733 of record JADBEO010000059.1, on the reverse strand, counting down.
GCCGCCGTGAGCAGCCGCGCGGCGGCGCCGATCTTGTCCGTTGGATCGTTCACGGGCGCTCCCTTTCGACGATGACCGCCGTGTAGGCGAAGATGGCCTCGATCGGCGCCGACGGCTTGCGGATCTCGACCCGCGTCCTGCGCGCGATCGGGAACCTCCTGAAGATGGCGGCGGCGATCGAATCGGCAGCCGCTTCCACCATCTTGTAGCGCGTCTCGGTGAACGCGGCCGTGACCGTCTCGACGAGATCGGCCCAATTCACAGTTCCTTCCGGCGTATCCTGCGCCTCCGCGTGCGAAAGATCGGCCGAAATCTCGACGTCGATGAAGAAGCGCTGGCCGAGCTCGGCCTCCTCCTCGAACAGCCCGTGACGGGCGAAGATCGACAGATCCTTGAGGACGACCTTGTCCATGTCCTTGCTCCTCGACGTCAGGGCTCCCTGTAGGAGACGGCGGCGATCTCGAGCGTCGCGGAGCCCGGGTCGCGGCGGAAGATCAGCCCGCCCTTCCGCCGGGACTTGCGCGCGACATAGTCCAGCGTCGCTTCAGCCTCCTCGATCGTCTTTTCGCCCTCTTTCAGCGTCGCGCGGACCACGACTTCAGCCGCTGTCGAGTCTCCGAGGTTCTGCGCCTCGAACTGGACGACATGGCCGCCCTCCAGCTTGGAGACGGTGAGGACGCGGGCGACGAGGACGGGCGGTCCCTCCTCGAAGGTCGCGGCCTCGTAGCCGAGCACGGCGAAGACGGCGATCGTGATCGCCGCCCCGAGCGCGGCGACGCCCCATTCGAGCCGTCCGACCGCCGGCTCCTCGTGCTCTCGCGCCGCCATCAGTCTCCTCCCCCGACCAGAATGCGCGCGAAGGCGGCGCCGATCCCCGCCGGAAAGCCGAGCGTCACGACGTGGCGCAGCGCGGTCGCCGGCGCGAGCTCCTCGAGCGATCCAAAACTCCAGAGCAGGCCGGCGGAGACCGCGAGCGCGATCGCGTAGCCCACCGCCGTGTAGCCCAGCAGGAGCTCGACGAAGCCGCGCCCCTCGGGACGGCGCAGGCTCTGGCCGACGAAGTTCACCCGATAGACGATGGCGTGCATCGCCAGCACGGCGAAGGCCGCGAGCAGCAGCGCGTGGAGCGGCGTCATCGACGCCGAGATCAGCTCGACCTCCTCCGTCGGCGCGATGTTGAGCGACAGGAACACCGCCCCGCTCGCCATGAACAGCAGCTGCCCGCCATAGCCTGCGCCGCGCGCGCGGGCGTCGCACTCGTCGTCGCGCTGGCCGAACTGCCCCTGGGCGATCACCGCGCCGAAGCTCGCCGAGATGGTCTGGAGCGCGACGGCGCCTGTGATTTCGCCGAGAGAGAGACCGGGATGCAGCACGCCGAACGCTGAAAGGACGAGAGCCGACACGACGAAGCCGACCGCGATCGCGACGAAGGCGTCGCGGAGGTCATCCAGCCAGGTCTGGGTCTCCTCGAAGCCGACATAATGCGACAGGCCGACGAGCATCGGCACGAACGCGGCGAACAGCGCGAGCAGCCGCGCGCGGTCCATGCCGGCGCCGAGCGCCCAGGTCTCCATGGTCATCATGACCGGCAGGGAGAAGATCACCGCGCCGCCGGCCGCCCGCCCGAGCTCGACCAGAAACCCGCGCTCGATCTCGCGGCGGCGGTCGGCGGATATGGCGGTCATGGAACGGCGATCGGCGGGCGCATGTGCACGCCGAGATCGGGCGGCGCGCCCGCCCGTCAAGCCGGCGCGTCCGAAACGCTGCGAAGGGCCGATGACACGGCGCCCCTTCCCGTCGTATGGCTTCGCCTCAACCCTTGCGAGCTCGGGCCTGTAGCTCAATGGTTAGAGCCGACCGCTCATAACGGTCTGGTTGCAGGTTCAAGTCCTGCCGGGCCCACCACACCCATGCGCCCCCTCACCCCGCCCGCTGCGCCAGCAACTTCGCTGTCAGCATGTCGAGATGGGCGTTGAGCAGCGGGCCGAGCGGCGAGCGGCCGACGGGGGTGCGGGCGACGCGCTGGAAGTAGGAGAAGTCGGGGTTCGAGTTGCCCTCGAGGATCACGGGTCCCGCCTCCGTCCAGCCGATATCCCAGCCGACCAGCGTGCGCGCCGAGAAGACGCGGTGCGCCGCAAGCGCCGCCTCGGCGATTTCCGGCCAGCCCTCCAGCACGCGGCCGGCCACGCGCTCGCCGGTCATCGGATGGTCCGCGAACCAGAGCGTGCAGGTTTCGGGGGCGTCGCCCGTCATCAGGCCGAATTCGCCGGTCGCGACGTCGATCGCGCAGCCCCAGTCGGCGTCGGCGGTCTTCGTCCAGTCCGGCTCGAACCGGCGCAGCAGCCGCAGCACGCCGTGGGTGACGTGCGGGTCGCCGCGCAGGTCGAGGCACGTCATGACGCGGAACACCACGAGCGCCTTGTCGGCGAGCGAGGCGATCGCCGGATGGTTCTTCAGCTTCGGCTGGACGATCAGCCGCCGCCCTTCCGACAGCGCCTGAAGGTCGCGCAGGACCTCGTCGAGATTGACGATCGCGCCAGCGTCGTCGCGATAAAGCTGCGGGCCGATGCGCTCGAAGTTGCGCGTGAGGCGGCCTCCCCGCCCCTTGCGCTCCTTGACGAACAGGTCGCGGTCGAACGCCTCGCGCGCGTCCAGCCGCACCACCGCGCCGTCCTCGACGGTCGCGAGGATCGGCGCCGACGGAACGCCGTTCGCCTCGCAGGCGCGCCAGAACTCCAGCTTGTCGTTCATGTCGCGCACGCCCGGCCGGTGCGCGCGCAGGTCCTGCAGGGCCTTGTTGAGCCCGTTCTTGGTCTCGACCCGCGTCATCGTGCCGGCGACAAGGGCCGGGTCGCGATAGAGGTCGTGGACGTAATAGCTCTTGCCGTCGATCCCGTGGACGTAACCGACCCACATCAGGTCCGCGAACTGCCGGATCGCCCCGCGCCCAGTCGCGCGGCGCACGGCGCCCGCGGCGCGCGGCAGGTAGTAGAGCGCGATGGCCAGCGTCAGCACGTGCCGGAAGACCGGCGCCGCGAGGATCGGGAACGGGGTGGGATAGCGGCGGCGGGTCTCGAGGCCCAAGTCGTAGAACAGGGCGCGGGCGCGCCGGCCGATCTCCTCCGGCTTGAAGACGTAGGCCTTCATCGGCGCGATCCTGGCGAGGACCAGTCCGGCGAGGAACATCAGGCTCGCGATCAGCTCGGCGACGTCCTCGACCTTGCCGAGCCCGTGGCGCCCCTCCCCGGCGCCGGACAGGCCGAGCGCAAGGTTGAGACCGGCGGCCGCGACCGCGACCGCGGCGGCGCTGCGCATCGCGACCATCACGAAGCGGCGCGTGGCGAAGGCTCGCCCGCAAGCGAGCAGCGCCGCGGCGGCCGAAATCCAGAGCGCAGCCGACAGACCCGTCTCGACCAGTCGCGGCGCCGCGGAGACGAGCCAAGGCTCCAGATGGTCCTCGGCGAGGATCAGCAGACAGGAGAGCGCGCCCAGCGCCCAGGCGCGGCGCAGAATCTCCGAGCGATGGTTTGCGACCAGCTGAACCAGCGCCCAGCTCATCCCGACAGTCGCGACGAAGGCGTTGCCGATCTCGATGCTGGAGTGCCGGATCGGCGCGACGCGGCCCGCGAGGATCGCGAGCGGGATCGCAAGGCCGAAGGCGAGGACGAACGGCCCAACCTGCGCGAGACGATTTTGGCGGGCCGCGATCATTCGGCGAGCGCCCCGATCGAGGCGAGGCCGAACATCTGCGAGCTCTCGATCGTCGCCTGCCGGATGTCCGGACAGGAGCCGTCCGCCATCGGCCGCCAGGGGCGCGGCGGCGCCATGACGTCGGCGTTGACGAAGAACATCAGCGAGGCGCGCCGCGGCAGATCGGGAGCCTTCCGAACCCGGTGGACCAGCGGCGCCATCGCGCCGCCGGTCATCAGCGACAGGATCCCGCCCGGCATCACGAGGATCTCGTCGGGCGCGAGCCGCGCGGGCTCGAAGCGGCCGTCCACCTCGAACTCCAGCCCCGGCTGGCGCGAGGTCACGAAGGTCAGCAGATGGCCGTCCTCATGCGCGTCCTGCAGCAGCTCGCGCTCCTCGCGCCCCGGCCGGTAGTAGTTCAGCTGGAGATAGGAGAACTTCGCCGAGGCGATGCGGTCGCCTTCGGGGGCGAAATGGCGGCGCAGGTCGTCGAGGATGGCGTCGGCGAGCTCCGCGTAGATCGGCGCGGCCGCGGCCAGCGCCCGGCGCAGCGGATTCGTCCGCGCCCAGTCGGCGACTTCCGGCCGGATCATGTTGCGCAGGACGAGCGAGAAGGTCTCGTTGAGGTCGGGCCGGTCGACGGAGCCGGAGAACTCCGCGCCGTAGCCGCGATAGCCCTCCAGAATCTCGGGCCGCGCGTAGCGCGTCTTTTCGGCCAGGCCGCGCGCGAAGAAGGCGTCGGCCCCGTCGAACACATCATCCAGAACCATCTTCAGGAGCGGGCCGGTCCGGATCACGGCGTAGCCGGAATGCAGCAGCGTGCTGGCCGCGCTGCTGACCTGATTTGCGAAGTCCTTCACTGACCGATCCTCGAATGCTCGAACGGGTTCTGCAGGGCGCGGCCGGCGCCGCGTTCCGCCGAGGCGAGGCTGTGGCCGACGATCAATCCGAAGATCGCCGCGAGGGCGAAGGCGCAGACCGCGGCGCACAGGCCCCGGATCCAGGAAGACTTCACGCTCACGCTTCGATGCATTCCGGGCGCCGTGTCCTTGCTTCGACTCCTGGACCGTGGCCCCGGTGAATTAGGTCTGAATTAGAAGCCGGACGTCATCGCGCCCGTTAGCGCCCTCGGCGTCATTGCACCGGCGTTCTGCGTGCTTCGAGACGGCCTTCGGCCTCCTCAGCATGAGGAGGGTGGAGGATTGCGGAAAATCTGACCGCGCCTTCGATCTCCACGATCCTCATGCTGAGGAGCCCGCCCCAGCGGGCGCCTCGAAGCACGCAGTTCTATCAGGCGCGGCCGGCCGGGCCCGCGCCCTAAGCGACAGCTAATTCTTGACTGGCGAGGAAGACGCGCGCTCGTCTCGTGGCGGGCGTGTCCCCAGCCCGGAAGGCCATGCGCGCGCTGCTGATCGAAGACGACCCGATGATCGGACCGAGCCTGAAGCGCGGGCTCGGCGACGCCGGCGTCACCGTGGACTGGGCGGAGGACGGCGCGTCCGGCCTCGCCGCGCTCGACACCGCGAGCTATGCGGTGATCCTGCTCGACCTCGGGCTGCCCGACGGCGACGGCCTCGAACTGCTCGACCGCCTGCGCCGCCGCGAGGACGGAACGCCGATCGTCATCCTGACGGCGCGCGACGACGTCGAGAGCCGTGTCGACGGGCTCGACCGCGGCGCCGACGATTTTCTGGTGAAGCCGTTCGATCTCGACGAGCTGAAGGCGCGCATCCGCGCCGCCGTCCGCCGCAGCGGCGGCCGCGCCTCGGCGCTGGTCGAATGCGGCGAGCTCACGCTCGACCCCGCGACCCGCGAGGTGTCGTATCGCGGCGCCAGACACGCGCTTTCCGCGCGCGAGTTCGCGCTGATCCAGGTGCTCGCCGAGAGGCCGGGAGCGATCCTGTCCCGCTCCCAGATCGAGGACCGGATCTATGGCTGGGGCGAGGAGGTCGAGAGCAACGCGGTCGACGTGCTGATCCACTATGTCCGTCGCAAGTTCGACAAGGACATCGTCCGCAACGTGCGCGGCGTCGGCTGGGTGATCCCGAAAACGCCTGCGCGGCCGGATTGATGAGACCGTTGTCCGTCTGACGATTTCCGGCTTGGCCAGGATGTGTTACCCCAATTCGAATGATTTTTTCAGTTTGTTGGGGTAACGCATTGTCTTTCAGACCCTTACGGATCGACCAGTCGCGCCAGACCGCCGACCTCGAGCAGCTTTTCGGCGTCCTGCGCGAGGCTCGCGACCGGCTGGGCCACTACCGCGGCACGATGCGTTGGAAGACGATCAAGGACCGTAGCTACCTTTATCGTCGGGTCGGCGCGAAGGACTCTTCTCTTGGGCCTCGCTCGGCGGAGACGGAGACAGCCAAGGCTGCCTTTGACGAAGGCAAGGCGCGGTCGCAGGCGCTTCATGAGAGCGCCAAACGGCGGATCGAGGAGATGGCCCCGGTCAATCGCGCCCTAGGCCTCGCACGCGTGCCCCACATCGCGGCCCGGATCATCCGCAAGCTCGATGACCAGAGACTGCTCGGCGGCGCCGTGACGATCGTCGGAACCAACTCGCTTTACTGCTACGAGGCGATGGCCGGCGGCCATTTCGCGACGGAACTCGCCTCGACGGAGGACATCGACCTCCTGTTCGACTCGCGCGCGCGACTGCAGATCGCTTCAGAGGCGCTTTCGACGTCCGGCCTCGCCGGCCTCCTCCAGTCGGTCGACGGCTCCTTCCAAAAGCTGTCCGGCGGCTTCCGCATGGTGAACCGCGACAACTACCTCGTCGACCTCATCGCTCCGGCCCCAAAGGACGTCGCGCGTTCGAGGCCCCAGAGCCTGATGGGCGCCGGAGACGATCTCGTCGCCGCCGAAATTCGTGGGCTCCAATGGCTTGTGAACGGTCCGAAGGTCCGAGCCATGGCCATCGACATGCGCGGCCTGCCGGTTCCCCTGATCTGCGTCGATCCTCGGTTCTACGCCATTCACAAGCTCTGGCTGTCGGGGCTTGAGGATCGCGAGCCCGTGAGGCGTCGCCGCGACCGCGCCCAGGCGAAGGCGGTCGCCGATCTCGTCGCCGCGCATCTGCCCGCGCTCCGGTTCGACGACCCGGCGCTGCAGTCGCTGCCGAAGGCGCTGCGCGAGCGAGCCTCCGAACTCGCGGCGAGCGCTCCCGAGGACGCGGCGCGATGGTGAGGCGTCCGCGGAGGCGCGCGCCGCCTCGTCTCGGGTCGATGCGCTCTCTCCGCGCGCGGATCGCGACCGCGCTGTTCCTGCTCCTCGGCGCGGTCGGGATCGCGGCCGTCGTCGGCGCCTATTTCGTCGTCGAGGGCGAGCCGGACGAGCTGCTCGACGACCAGTTGCGCCAGATCGCGATGAACGTCGGCGACCACGAGCGCAGCCTGCCACCGCCCGATCCGCCGATCGAGGCCGAGGACGCGATCCTGATCGTCATCCGCGACGCCTCCGGCGCGATCATCCGGCGCTCGGACGACACGGTCGACCTGCCGCCCGCCAAGGCGACAGGGTTCAGCGATCCGGTCGTGAAGGGCGAGCAGTGGCGCTCCTACGCGATCGTCACGCCGGACCGGCTGATCCAGGCCGCCCAGCGCCAGCACACGCGCGACGAACTTGCCGCCGGGGCCGCGCTCGAAGCGGTCGTCCCGATCGCGATCCTGATTCCGCTGTCCTGGATAGTGCTCGGCGTCGTGATCACGCGCCTGTTCCGGCCGCTCGACCGGCTGACCGAGGAGCTGAGGGCGACGCCGGCGGAGCGCGCCCGGCCGCTGTCGACCGAGGGCCTGCCGAGCGAGGTCGCGCCGCTGGTCGCGGAGGTCAACGCGCTGCTGAAGCGGCAGAACGACCTGCTCGAGATGCGCAAGCGCTTCGTCTCGGACGCGGCCCACCAGCTCCGCACCCCGCTGACCGCGCTCCAGCTCCAGATCGGCGACCTCGCGCGCGCGCCGGGCGCCGGCGGCGTCTCCGCCGAGATCGCCGAAATTCGCCGCGGCGTGGCGCGGATGGCGCGCCTGACGACCCAGCTGCTCGCCCTCGCCCGCGCGGAGGCGCCGGACGAGGCCGGGGCGCCGCCCGCCGCTGAGCTCGGCCCGATCCTCAGGCAGACCATCGAGACGCTGCTGCCGCTCGCCGAGCAGCGCGGGATCGACCTCGGCGTGACGACGCAGGTCGAGGCGCGCGTCGCCTGCCGCGAACAGGACCTCGCCGCCGCGCTGATGAACCTCGTCGACAACGCGGTGCGCTACAGCCCCGCTGGCGGCCGTGTCGACGTCTCGAGCGAGCGGACCGGAGACGGCGTCCGCGTCGTGGTGCGCGACACGGGACCGGGCGTCGAGCCTTCGGAGCTCGAGCGGATGTTCGATCGTTTCGCGCGCGGCGCCCGCTCGCCCTCGGGCGGCGCCGGGCTCGGCCTCGCCATCGTGAAGGCGGCCGCCGCGCGCTCCGGGATGCAGGTGCGCCTCGACAACGCCTCAGACCCGCCGGGACTGGCGGCGACCGTGGACCTCCCGGCCGCGAGTTAAGCCATTGGGGGCTTGCGCTCGGGCGCGCCGCTGCGGCCTCATCTGCGGCCCGCCACGACGAGTCGCCGAAGTCCGCCCATGGCGAAAGAGCCTGTCACGATCGATCCCGGCGTTGCCCGCGCCGCATGGCTGCGCGCGCAGCGGCTCGACGAGGCGGCGCCGTTCGGCGAGGGTCCCGACGCGGTGCGCCGGGCCGTCGACCATCTCGGCTATGTGCAGATCGACACCATCCACGTGGTCGAGCGCAGCCACCACCACATCCTGTTCAACCGCATGCCGGCCTATCGCCGCGAGGACCTCGCGCAGGCGCAGTCGGACGACAGGTCCGTGCTGGAATACTGGACCCATGCGCTGGCCTATGTTCCGAGCGCGGATTACCGCATCTTCGCCCGCGGCATGGCGGCGGCGCGCGCCGATCCGAGCCGCCTGTTCGCGGCGGAGACCGAACCGGGCGCCTATGCGAAGCTCATCGCCCGCATCCGGCGCGACGGCCCCGTCACCATCCGCGACTTCGACGACGAGGACCGGGTGGAGAAGACCCATCCCTGGGGCAGCCGCAAGCCCTCGAAGGCCGCGCTGCGCTACGGCTTCTTCGTCGGCGACCTGGTCGTCAGCCGTCGCGACGGCATGCTGAAGACCTACGAGCTCGCGAGCCGCCACTTCGGCTGGAAGCGGCGCCCGGCGCCGGCGAGCGACGCCGATCACGCCGCCTATCTGCTCGCCCGCGCGATGCGCTCGCAGGCGATCTTCAGCCTGGAGTCGGCCTGCCGCGGCGACGCCAAGGCCAAGCCCGCCGTCGCCGAACTGATCGATAGGGCGGTCAGGCGCAAGCGTCTCGTCCCGCTTGCGCTCGCCGGCCTCGAGCGGAAGCGGCTCTGGGCCACGCCGGAGGCGCTGGAGGCCGCAGCCGGGGAGACCGGAGCGCGGGTCCATATCCTGTCGCCCTTCGACCCGCTGGTGATCCAGCGCGGTCGCACCGAGGCGTTCTTCGGCTATGCGCATCGCTTCGAGGCCTACCTGCCGGAGGCGCAGCGGCGGCTCGGCTACTTCGCGCTCCCCGTGCTCGTCGGCGACCGCTTCGTGGCGGCGCTCGACCTCAAGGCCGACAGGCAGGCCGGCCGGCTCGTGATCCGCAAGTGGACATGGCTCGCCGAGGCGAGCGAGGAACTGACCCGCATGATCGAGCAGGAGCTGGAGCGCTTCTCGCGCTTTCAGCTCGCCGGGGCGTCCCGCGAAGAGGGCGCGTCCTAGAGCAAGTCCGCCTGCCGCGAACTTGCTCCAGCATAAAGAAGCCGAGCAGTTTACGTCTTTAACTCGGATCATCTGGTCCGGGTTAAAGGCGATCTGTTCTAGTCCTCGACGGCCAGCACCAGGATGAGCAGCGCGGTCGCCGCGAGCACGACGCCGATCAGCGCCATGCCGAAGCCGATCAGGAAAGCCGGATCGGCCTCCGCGAGCGGAATGTCGTGCTTGCGGTTCGGCATCAGCGCGAAGCTCGGCACGATCAGGACGGCCGCGACGGGGAAGGCCCCGTAGCACAGGCGCCGCACCAACAAACGCGTATGCGATGCGTCCATGGCGAAATCTCCGATGCAGGAGAATAATCCAACGCCAAGACTTGGACCAGAGGCGCTCGCGCGATCGTCAATTCTTACGCGTAGCGGGGCGAAAGCGCGTGAAAAACTTGCCGCCGCCGCAAAAGCGTAGCCTTCAGGGCTCGACGCGCCGGGGCGGACGCACTATATCGATCGGTATGAAATTATCGAGACTGGCGTAGCCATGGGCAGGCCCAAAGAGTTCGACCCCGACGAGGCGCTGTGCGCGGCGCTTCAGGTGTTCTGGAAGCGCGGCTTCGACGGCGCGTCGATGACCGACCTGACCGAGGCGATGGGCATCACGCGCCCGAGCCTCTACGCCACCTATGGCAACAAGGAAGACCTGTTCCGCAAGGTGCTCGACCGCTACGAGCAGAGCCACCTGTGCTTCGTGGCCGAGGCGCTCGAGGAGCCGACGGCGCGCGACACGATCGACCGCCTGCTGAAGGGCTACGCCGACGTCCTCACCAATCCGCTGCACCCGCCGGGCTGCCTCGGGCTGAACAGCGCCGTCTGCGGCGGCGCCGAGAGCGAGCCCATCCGGCAGGAGCTGATCGCCCGCCGTTCCCTCAGCGAGGAGACGCTGCGCAAGCGTCTGGAGCGCGCCTCGGCCGAGGGCGAGCTCGGCGCCGGCGAGGACCCGGCCGACTGGGCGCGCTACGTCATGTCCGTCGGTCTCGGCATGGCGGTCCGCGCCGCCTCCGGCGCGACCCGCGAGGAGCTTTATCGCGTCGCCGAGATCGCGCTGAGGGCGCTGCCGGCCCCGCAGGCCGCGAGCAGGTCGCTGGAAGCCGCCGAGGCCTGAACTCGCCACGCCTCCGGATCCCTCCCCTCCACACAACGCCGCTGTTGCGGCTTTGTGCGCCAAGAGAAAGCGCAAGTCGGAAACATCCGACTTGCGAGGGGAGGGTTGGGT
>JADBEO010000058.1 GCA_031316315.1 Chelatococcus sambhunathii | reverse complement strand
CTGCCCTCCCCTTGCAAGGGGAGGAATGAGCGGCGCTTTGAGGCGGGTCTTCGCCAACCCCATGTCCCTCCCTCCGCGAACCTGCTACGCACCCGACCCATGCGGGTCCTCGCGATCGATACCGCGCTTGGCGCATGCTCCGCCGCCGTCATCGACACGGCGGACGACGACGCGCCCGCTTATGTCGCTTCGCTCGCCATGGAGCGCGGCCACGCCGAGGCGCTGATGCCGGAGGTCGCACGGGTCCTGGAGGCCGCAGGTGGCCTGAAGACGATCGACCGCATCGCCGTCACCGTCGGGCCGGGCAGCTTTACCGGGCTTCGCGTCGGCCTCGCCTGCGCCCGCGCGCTCGGTCTCGGCGCGGGAATACCTGTCGTGGGCGTGACCACCCTGTCCGCGCTCGTCGCGCCGCTGCTCGTCGTCGACAGCGGAGCGCTGCCGGTCGCCGCGGCGATCGACGCGCGGCACGGGCGGGTCTTCTTCCAGGCCTTCGCGCCGGACGGACGGCCGCTGGTCTCGGCGCGCCTGGTCGAGGCGCGCGACGCCGCGCGGGCGATCGGCGGCGGGCCGGCGCTCGTGGTCGGCTCGGGCGCCGACGCGGTCGTCGCCGCCGCGCAGGACGCGACCATCCGGCGGGCGGATCCGGCGCTCGACGCCCCCGCGCCGGCATGGGTCGCCCGGCTCGGCGGCGCCTCCGAGCCCGAGGCCTCACCGCCGAAGCCGCTCTACCTCAAGGCCGCCGACGCGCATCCGCAGGAGCGCGGCCGGATCGCCCGTCGCTGAGGCTCGGCCGATGTTCTGGCTCTGGTTCTGGGAGGCCTGGTTCGACCGTTCCGCCGATTGGGCGGCGGCGGAAGCCGACGCCGGCGACGCAGACGAGCTCGCCGCCATCCATGTCGCATCCTTCGCGCGCGGCTGGGACGTCTCCGAAATGGAGGAGCTTTTGCGCGACCGGGCGGTGATCGCGTGCAAGCTGATGCGCGAGGGCCGTTCAAAACCCTTCGGCTTCGCCATCTCGCGCGTCGCGGGGGACGAGGCGGAGGTGCTGTCCGTCGCCGTCGCGGAGGCGCGCCGGGGCTCCGGCGGCGGGCAGGTCCTCATGGCGCGTCATCTCGGCCGGCTCGCCGGCCATGGCGTGCGCCGCGTCGTGCTGGAGGTCGACGAGGAGAACGAGGCCGCCATCGCGCTCTACCGGCGCTTCGGCTTCGCCGAGGTCGGCAGGCGCAAGGCCTATTACGCGAAGAAGGACGGCAAGCGCGGGACGGCCAAGGTGATGGCGCTCGAGATGCGCTGAGCGCTCGCGGCGCCCGCGCGGTTTACGGCGCGGCCCGCCGATCCTATAAGCGGCCGACGGGACGAAGAGCGAACCAAGCGCCCGCGAGATCAGGGAACGCGTCCCTCGTGTCCACGCCGAAACCCGAACCCCACAAGCACGAATCGATCGAGGCGGTCTGCGCCCGAAAGGGCATGCGGATGACCGAGCAGCGCCGCGTCATCGCGCGCGTGGTCGCCGACGCCGACGACCATCCGGACGTCGAGGAGCTGCATCGCCGCGCGGCCGCCGTCGACGCGCGGATCTCGATCTCGACCGTCTACCGGACGGTCAAGCTGTTCGAGGACGCGGGCATCATCGCCAAGCTCGACCTGCGCGACGGGCGCTCGCGCTACGAGCCGCAGCCGGACGAGCATCACGATCATCTGATCGACCTGCGCTCCGGCGAGATCCTCGAGTTCCGCGACGAAGAGATCGAGGCTTTGCAGGCTGCGATCGCGCGGCGTCTCGGCTACCGCCTGGTCGATCACCGGCTCGAGCTCTACGCCGTGCCGCTCGACGACCGCGAGGGCTGACCCGCTTGGTCCGCCGTCCCTTCCGCGCCGTGGCCTCGGCCGCGACCCTGATCCCGGTCGTGCTCGCGCTGGCCCCGATCCAGCTGTTCCTGATGTGGCGCGGCTCGCCCAAGGCGCAGGACCTGCCGCTCTGGTTCCACCGCTTCGCGATGCGGGTGGTGGGCGTGAAGGTGAAGGTGATCGGCGCGCCGTCCGAGGAGCGGCCGCTGCTGATCGCCTCCAACCACGCCTCCTGGCTCGACATCCCGGTGCTCGGCTCGGTCTGTCGCATGTCCTTTGTCGCGAAGTCCGAGATCGCGGGATGGCCCGTGTTCGGCTGGCTCGCGCGGCTACAGCGCACCATCTTCGTCGACCGCGCGCGCCGCACCCACACCGCGAACGTGAACCAGGAGATGGCCGAGCGGATGATCGCCGGGTCCCCTGTGGTGCTGTTCGCCGAGGGCACGTCGAGCGACGGCAACCGCGTGCTCGCCTTCCGCACCTCGCTGCTCGGCGCGGCGCGGGCCGCGATCGCGGCGAGCGGCGGCGACAGCGTCGCGGTCCAGCCGGTCTCGGTCGCCTACACCCACCGCAACGGCCTGCCGCTCGGGCGGCTCGGCCGTCCCTTCGTCGCCTGGTACGGTGACATGACCTTCGGCTCGCACCTCTGGTCGATCCTGCGCGACGGCGCGATCGACGCCACGGTGACCTTCGGCGAGGTCATGCGCGCCGACGCCGCGACCGACCGCAAGCGCCTGGCCGCCGTCGCCGAGCGCGAAGTGCGCCGCCTGACGACCAACGCGCTGCTCGGCCGTACGCCCGACGACGTGAAGGCGCAGGAGGCGGAACGAACCGGCGACGGCGTGAACTGGTCGGCGATGCCGCCAGAGGCGGCATGATTAGGGTCGAGCTTGTAATATACGGCAGTGCCGTATAATTTATGCACGCTGTCCTGACCACGCCGGTGTTCGAAGCCGACGCCAAGGCGGCCGGGCTGGGCGAAGACGAGATCATGGAGATGGTTGTTTACCTGTCGGAGAACCCGCAGGCGGGCGACGTGATCCCGGGGACCGGCGGCGCCCGCAAGCTGCGCTTCGCGGGGCGAGGCAAGGGAAAGAGCGGCGGATACCGCACCATCCACTTCTTTGCGGGCGATGACGTGCCGATCTTCCTGTTGGCGCTTGTCGACAAAGGCGGGCGCGCGGACCTGTCTCAACGTGAAAGGAACCTGCTCTCGAAAGAGCTTGCGGGTCTTGCGTCCGATTATCGCGAGGGCGTCGCCGCCCGCGTGGCCCTCATGAAGCGGAGGCGATGATGTCGAAGCTCGGCGAACGGCTCATTCGGAGCGCGCAGGAGGCGCGGGCGATCGCGCGCGGCGAAATCGAGCCGCCGCGCGTCTTCACGCCGCCTGCGGTCGACGTCGCCGCCGTGCGGAAGAAGACTGGGCTTTCCCAGGATCGGTTCGCCAAGCGGTACGGTTTCACGGCCTCCGCCGTCCGGGATTGGGAACAGCGTCGGCGAACGCCGGACCCCGCCGCCCGAAGCCTGCTGATCGTGATCGATCGGGAGCCCGAGGCGGTCGATCGCGCGCTCGCGGCCTTCGCTCACGATCGCTGACGCATGCTCTCCGACGCCCTCCTCGCCGCGCGCCAGACGCTGTCGCCGCCGTTCCGCACGGTGCTGCTGAAATCGCTCGGCATCACCGTGCTGCTGCTCGTCGTCGGCTGGATCGGGCTGCAGGAGCTCGCCGAGCGCCTGCTCGTCATCCCGAACCAGACGGCCAACTGGATCGCGCACATCGTTCTCGGCCTTGGGACGGCGCTCGGCCTGCTGTTTCTCGTCACGCCCATCACCGCGGCGGTCGCGGGCCTGTTCCTCGACGACGTCGCGGCTCTGGTGGAGCGCACCCACTACCCGCAGGACCCTCCCGGCCAGGAGCTGCCGATCGTTCGGTCGCTGTGGATCTCGGCGCGTTTCTTCCTCGTGGTGCTCGGCCTCAATATCCTCCTGCTGCCGCTAATTTTCGTGCCGGTGGTCAACGTGGTCGCCTGGGTCGTCGCCAACGGCTATCTGCTGAGCCGCGAGTACTTCTCCCTCGCCGCGCTCCGGTTCCGGCCCGAGGCGGAGGCGACGGCGTTGCGAAGGCGCAACAGGCTGAGGATCATGGCGGCGGGTGCGCTGGTGGCGGGCCTTGCGGCGCTGCCCTTCGCGAATCTGCTCACGCCCTTGTTCGCGACCGCTTTCTTCGTCCATCTGCACAAGCGGATATCGGCCGAGGAGGCCCGGCGGCTCGAAGCCGGCGGCTCCGCGGCGCGGCTCGGGCCGTAACGGCCCTTAAACCTGCCGCAATCAAAGTCCACCCGGATATCCTTGAGGACGGTCAGGCCCTTGCGGTCCGGCCGAGCGTGCGGCGTGCGAGGGTTCGGCGGGAATGGGTTTCGGACGAGCGTCCGGGCGCGAGGAGCGGCGCGAGCCGAACTTCGGCGCAGGATCGGACAAGGGCGACATGCGCCTCACGGCGGCCGACCGGCCGACGGGCGCCGCCTCGTTCGACGAGCCGGGGCCGTCCGAACGCAAGTCGTTCTTCGGGCGCGACAGGCAGGATCGCCGCGAGCCGAACTTCGATCTAGGCGCCGACCGGGAGCCCGACCTCGACGAGGATCGCCGCGAGCCCAACTTCGGCGCGCCGCGCGACGACGGCGCGCCGGACATGGCTGAGCGCCGCAAGAGCTCCTACTGGTCCTGGGTGATGGGACGCAGCCGCCCGGCGCGCTCTTCGTCGTCCTCCCGCGGCCGCGCGCCCGCGCGCCGCAAGCGCAGCTTCCTCGGGCGGCTCGTCTCGCTGTTCTTCGTCCTGTTCCTGCTCGGCGGGGCCGCCGCCGGAGGCGTCGTCCTCTATTACGCCTCGCGCCTGCCGCCGATCGAGAACCTCGAGATTCCGAAGCGGCCGCCGAACGTCGTGATCGCCGGCTACGACGGCAAGCCGATCGCCAATCGCGGCGAGACCGGCGGCGCCGAGGTGCCGCTGAAGGAGATGCCGAAGTTCGTGCCGCAGGCCTTCATCGCGATCGAGGACCGGCGCTTCCGCGACCATTGGGGCGTCGACGTCGTCGGCCTCGCCCGCGCGGTCGCGACCAACGTGATGAAGGGCCGCCTGACACAGGGCGGCTCGACGCTGACGCAGCAGCTCGCCAAGAACCTGTTCCTGACGCCGGCTCGCTCGCTGGAGCGCAAGGTGCAGGAGGCGGTGCTCGCCTTCTGGCTCGAGCGCAAGTTCGGCAAGGACAAGATCCTCGAGATGTACCTCAACCGCGTCTATTTCGGCGCGGGCGCCTATGGCGTGGAGGCCGCCGCCCAGCGCTATTTCGGCAAGTCGATCCGCAAGGTGAACGTCACCGAAGCCGCGATCCTTGCGGGCCTCGTGAAGGCGCCGTCGCGGCTGTCGCCGATGAACGACCCGGAGGCCGCGCGCCGCCGAGCCGACCTCGTGCTGCAGGCGATGGCGGACGAGAACTACCTCACCCGCGACCAGGCCAACGTCGCCTTCCGCGTCACGCCTCCGTCCCCCGCGCCGAAGCCGCAGGGAGCCGTCGGTTATGCGGCGGATTGGGTGATGGAGCAGCTCGACGGCCTCGTCGGCCTCTATGACGAGGATCTCGTGGTCGAGACCACGATCGATCCGAGGCTCGAGTCCGAGGCCGAGAAGGCGCTTGCCGACGGCGTCGCCAAGCGCGGCGGCAAACTCGGCGTGACGCAGGGCGTCGTCGTCTCGCTCGCGCCGGACGGGGCGGTGAAGGCGCTGGTCGGCGGCAAGTCCTATGCGGAGAGCCAGTTCAACCGAGCGGTCGCCGCCAAGCGCCAGCCGGGCTCGGCCTTCAAGCCTTTCGTTTATCTCGCGGCGCTGGAGGAGGGGCTGGACCCTGAGACGGTGCGCACGGATGCGCCGCTCAAGATCTCCGGCTGGACCCCGGAGAACTACACGCGCCGCTACGGCGGGCCAATGACGCTCACCTACGCGCTGTCGCAGTCCGTGAACACGGTCGCTGTCCGCCTCGGCATCGAGGCCGGTCCCGTCAATGTCACGCGCACGGCGGAACGGCTCGGCGTCGCCTCGCCGCTGGTGCCGAACCCCTCGATCGCCCTCGGCACCTCCGAGGTGACGCCGCTCGAGCTCGCCGGCGCCTACGCCGCCTTCGCCAACGGCGGGCAGCTCGCCAAGCCCTACATCGTGCGGCAGGTCAAAACCGCGCAGGGCGAGATGCTCTACAAGCGCAAGCCCGAGCCGCCGAACCACGTGATCGACGCGACACGCGTCGGCATGATGAACTACATGCTGCAGGAGACGCTGCGCTCGGGCACGGCCCGTTCGGCCTCGCTGCCGGGATGGCAGGCGGCCGGCAAGACCGGCACGAGCCAGGATTTCCGAGACGCCTGGTTCATCGGCTACACGTCCGAGCTGGTGACGGCGGTGTGGGTCGGCAACGACGACAACTCGCCGACCAAGCACGCTTCGGGCGGCGGCCTTCCGGTCTCGATCTGGAGCCGTTTCATGACGGCGGCGCTTCAGGGCGCGCAGCCCGTCGCGCTTCCGGGCGACTGGTCGCCGGCGCCGCCGCCCGTCGCCGACACGGGCGAGCAGCCCGGCGACGTGTACCAGACCGGGCGCGGGCCCGCCGGGCCTCCCGTCGAGGACGATCCCTATCCGAGCACAGCGCGGATCGAGGAGGACTATCCGCGCGAACGCCGCGTCGAGCGCCGCCGCGAGGATGGACCGATCGGCTTCCTGAAGGACCTGTTCGGCAGGTTCTGAGGCGCTTTCCGGAGTCGGAACGGATCAGGCGTCATGCCCGGACTTGATCCGGGCATCCATCATCGGGAACTCGGAAGTTTCCGAGTTCCCGCCCAAATGGCGAAGTCGCAAGCATCCGGCTTCGCAGGCGCGGACGCGCCTGACGGATCGCGGGGTCAAGCGCGGCGATGACGGCCGCGCAAGACCGCGAATCCCGCGCTTCAGCCGCAGCGCGCCGCCCCCGCCTCGTCAGGCGAGCTCGGCTTCGCGCTTGCGCTCCTCGCGCTTGCGGTCGTTCGGGTCGAGCAGGCGCTTGCGCAGACGGATCGACTTCGGCGTCACCTCGACGAGCTCGTCGTCCTGGATCCACGCCAGAGCCCTTTCGAGGGTCATGCGGATCGGCGGGGTGAGGCGCACCGCCTCGTCCTTGGACTGGGTGCGGATATTGGTGAGCTTCTTGCCCTTGAGAACGTTGACCTCGAGGTCGTTGTCGCGCGTATGCACGCCGACGATCATGCCCTGATAGACCTTCCAGCCCGGCTCGATCATCATCGGGCCGCGGTCCTCGAGGTTCCAGAGCGCGTAGGCGACCGCCTCGCCCGGCTCGTTGGCGATCAGCACGCCGTTGTTGCGGCCGGTGATCTCGCCCTTGAACGGCCCGTAGCTGTCGAACACCCGGTTCATGATCGCGGTGCCCTTGGTGTCGGTCAGGAGCTCGCCCTGATAGCCGATCAGGCCGCGGGTCGGCGCGGTGAAGACGAGGCGCAGGCGGTTGCCGCCGGACGGCTTCATCTCGAGCATGTCGGCTTTGCGCTCCGACATCTTCTGCACGACGATGCCGGAGTGCTCCTCGTCGACGTCGATCATGACCTCTTCGAAGGGCTCGATGATCTCGCCGGCCTCGTTCTTCTGCAGCACGACGCGCGGGCGCGACACGCCGATCTCGAAGCCCTCGCGGCGCATCGTCTCGATCAGGATCGCGAGCTGAAGCTCGCCGCGGCCGGAGACGATGAAGCTGTCCTTGTCGGCGGCCTCCTCGACCTTGAGCGCGACGTTGCCCTCGGCCTCCTTGAGCAGGCGGTCGCGGATGACGCGGCTCGTCACCTTGTCGCCTTCGGTGCCGGCGAGCGGGCTGTCGTTGACGAGGAAGGACATCGAGACGGTCGGCGGATCGATCGGCTGGGCCTGGATCGGCTCGGTGACCTGCGGGTCGCAGAAGGTGTCGGCGACCGTCGCCTTGGACAGGCCCGCGATCGAGACGATGTCGCCGGCCTCGCCGAGCTCGATCGGCTGCCGCTCGATGCCGCGGAAGGCGAGGATCTTGGAGACGCGGCCGTTCTCGACCAGGTTGCCGTGACGGTCCAGAACCTTGACGGTCTGGTTCGGCTTCACCGTGCCGGACGCGATGCGGCCGGTGATGATGCGGCCGAGGAAGGGGTTCGCCTCGAGCAGCGTGCCGAGCATGCGGAACGGGCCTTCCTCGACCTTCGCCTCGGGCACGTGGGAAAGGATCAGGTCGAACATCGGCGCGAGCCCCTCGGACTTGTCGCCCTCGGCCGTGGTGTTCATCCAGCCGTCGCGGCCCGAGCCGTAGAGGATCGGGAAGTCGAGCTGCTCGTCGGTGGCGTCGAGCGCGGCGAACAGGTCGAAGACGTCGTTGATGACTTCGGACGAGCGCGCGTCCGGCCGGTCGACCTTGTTGACGGCGACGATCGGCTTCAGGCCGATCTTCAGCGCCTTCGACACCACGAACTTGGTCTGCGGCATCGGCCCTTCCGCGGCGTCCACCAGCACCACGACGCCGTCGACCATCGACAGGATGCGCTCGACCTCGCCGCCGAAATCGGCGTGGCCCGGCGTGTCGACGATGTTGATGCGGGTGTCCTTCCAGACGACCGAGGTCGCCTTGGCGAGGATGGTGATGCCGCGCTCCTTCTCGAGATCGTTCGAATCCATCACGCGCTCGGCGACGCGCTGGTTCTCGCGGAACGAGCCGGACTGCTGGAGCAGCTTGTCGACGAGCGTGGTCTTGCCGTGGTCGACATGCGCGATGATCGCGATGTTGCGGAGTTTCATGGGTTGCGCGCGCTTTCAGCCCGCGCGCTCGCGCGGGCGGTCGATCTCAAGTTAGGATTGTGCGGCGCACAGATGCGTCAGACGGCGCGGAAAGGCAAGCCGAACGGGCCGCTGTGGGGCTCAGGCGCCGGCCTTGCTGGCGTCCGCCTCGGCCATGCGCGCCGCCTCGCCCTGGCCGCGGCCCTGACCCTTGCCCTTCTTGCCTTTGCCCTTCTTGCCCTTGAGCGGCGGCAGCACGATGTCCGCGTCCGCCCGGGAGGCTTCGATGGCGTCGACCATCTGGTCGATTACCTCGAGCACGTCGCGCTTGTCCTCGTCCGGCGCGGATGCGAAGTCGAATTCGCGCAGCGACGCCGAGCGCGGCGGGCAGATGGTCGCCCAGTCGACGCCGAAGAACCGTTGCGCGAAGGCGTCGTTCGACGCGGCGTAGCGGTCGCGGATGCGCTTTTCCTCTTCGGGTGTGAAGCCGATATAGGCCGTCTTCTCCCAATCACGCCCGCGCATCAGCTTCTTGAACCGCTCGTAGAGCTGGTTGTAGTTCGGCAGCGAACGGACCCGGCCGTTGACGCGGCGCATGATCTCCTGCGCGGCGTACATCCCCTTCACGCCGAGATTGGGGTTCGACGGGTTGGGCTCGGCGATCTCGAAGTCTTCCGGAGCGCCGATAGCGTCGAGGAAGCTGCGGGCGAGACCCGTCTTGATCGCCCGTTCGAACGAGACGACGCGCACGTCCGTGCGGGGATCGTCGATGAAGCGGCCAAGATAGCCCCACGGATCGACGAGGCCGAATTCAAGCGCGCGCGCCAGGAACTCGCTGAAGCTGTCGCGGGAGATGAAGTTCCGCTGATCCTGGGTGTACCAGGAGTTCAGCCAGCCGGGCTGGTCGCGCACATAGGCGACCGCCGTGACCCGGAACCCGTGCCGCTCGAAGAACGCCACCACCCGCTCGAAGTTCTCCGCCTCTCGCAGCCGCTCGGCGAAATGCTCGGTCGAGATGACGATCGAGCCGTCGATGTCGGCGATCTTGAGGGAGAGCTCTTCCCAGAACGGCGACGCCATCAGGTCGTCGGCTTTGAAGTTCGAGGCGCGCGCGAGCGGCGTGTGATTGCGGCGCTGGCGTCCGCCGCGGTCGCCGCTGACGGTCGGGTAGAACACGCCGATGGCGGCGAGCCGCTCCGCGTTGTCGAACAGCGCGTCCTGGATCGACGTCGTGCCGGTCTTGTGCGGCCCGATGTGGAGGAAACAGGTCCGGCGCGGCGCGCCGCCGCCCGAGAGACCGCTATTTTCTACCGCCGTCATAGACTGATCAATGGGCCCGGTTGCGGCGCGCCGCAAGTGTGCGCAGCCGCAGGGCGTTCAGTTTGATGAAGCCGGCCGCGTCGCGATGGTCGTAAGCCACGGCTCCGTCCTCGAAGGTCACGAGTTCCTGGTCGTAAAGCGAATTCGGGCTCGATCGGCCCTGCACGACGACATTGCCCTTGTAGAGCTTGAGCCGCACGACGCCCGACACCTCGGCCTGACTGTGGTCGATCGCGGCCTGCAGCATCTCACGCTCCGGCGAGAACCAGAAGCCGTTGTAGATGAGCTCGGCGTAGCGCGGCATGAGCTCGTCCTTGAGATGGGCGGCGCCGCGATCGAGCGTGATCGATTCGATCGCGCGATGGGCTGCGAGCAGGATCGTGCCGCCGGGCGTCTCGTAGACGCCGCGGGACTTCATCCCGACGAAGCGGTTCTCCACGAGGTCGAGCCGTCCGACGCCGTTCGCCTTGCCGAGCGCGTTCAGCTTCGTGAGCAGCTCCGCAGGCGACAGGCGCTCGCCGTCGATCGCGACGGCGTCGCCCTTCTCGAACTCAATCTGGACGAGCGTCGGCCGGTCGGGAGCGTCTTCCGGCGAGATCGTCCGCATGTGGACGTCCTCGGGCGCCGCAAGGTTCGGATCCTCCAGCACCTTCCCCTCCGAGGAGGAGTGCAGGAGGTTGGCGTCGACCGAGAAGGGCGCTTCGCCGCGCTTGTCCTTGGCGATCGGGATCTGGTGATTCTCGGCGAACTCGATCAGCCGGGTGCGGGAGGTCAGGTCCCATTCGCGCCACGGCGCGATCACGGTCACGTCCGGCTCCAGGGCGTAATAGGCGAGCTCGAAGCGCACCTGGTCGTTGCCCTTGCCGGTCGCGCCGTGGCAGACGGCGTCGGCGCCCGTGGCCCGGAGAATTTCGATCTGGCGCTTGGCGATCAGCGGCCGGGCGATCGAGGTGCCCAGCAGGTACTGGCCCTCGTAGACGGCGTTGGCGCGGAACATCGGGAAGACGAAGTCCCGCACGAACTCCTCGCGCAGGTCGTCGACGAAGATGTTGTCCGGCTTGACGCCGAGCAGCTCGGCCTTCTTGCGCGCCGGCTCGAGCTCCTCGCCCTGGCCGAGGTCGGCCGTGAAGGTGACGACCTCGCAATTGTAGGTCGTCTGAAGCCACTTCAGAATGACGGATGTGTCGAGGCCGCCCGAATAAGCGAGCACGACCTTGTTGACGCGTTTGTCTTCCGCCATGCCTCGACCGGGGGCTTCGTGGATTTCGGAGGCGGCACTTAATCCGTCAGGGCGCGCGTGCGCAACCCCGCGAAGCGCTCGGAAACCCGGCTATTTGGACGTCTTTTCGAAGCTCCTCGGCGAAGCGGCCGTCGATCTCCGCTCGGCCATGTCGCCTTCAGGCGACCCGGGCGGGTCGAAACGGGATGACGGCGGCGCCTCCGCGCCCCGAGGCCGTGGGCACGCCCCGGAGGTCGCCGAAGGAGATCACCGAGTCGATCGCCTTCTTGAGCCCGTCCGGGGTCTCGGCGTGCTCGCCAAGATCGGAAGCGACGGTCGCGGCGGCCCCGATCAGGGCCGCGAACACCACGCCGGTGTCCTCTCCGCAGCGCTGCAGGGTGCGGGCGAGACGCAGAACGACCGCATTGACGTCGTCATTGGACATGATGTCAGGCTCCACCGCCCGGACCGGACGGCGCTCGAGAAACACGATCGGGATTCCGCTGCACGGCGCAAGACAGCGCCGAACGGACGAATCACCGTTGCGACAATGATTTAGGGTCGATTGTGACAAATTAAGACGTGAAAGCGGCGGAAGCTTTGCGCCGCATCACGGCCCGGTCACAATCCGCCAAGGGCGGGCGGATCGAGCACCGCCTGCAGACGCATCGCCGAAAGGCGCGCGAACCGCAGACTGACGGCTTTGCGCCGCGCCCCGGCCAATCGATGGACCGGCCCGTCCCGGATGGCCGCGGCGCCATAGCGATCCGCGACGAGCAGGCCGATCTCCGAAGGGATCAGCGCCTGCGGAAAGGTTTCGCCGACGGCGAAGTAGAAGCGGTCGCAGAACTCGCGATAATCGCGCCACTTCTGATCGGACCGGTAATCCTGCGCGCCGGATTTGATCTCGACGATCACGACCTCGCCGTCCGCGCCGAGGGCCATGACATCGGCGCGGCGACCGGAGCGGAGCGGGACCTCGATCAAGCAGCCGTAGCCCGCCGCCAGGAAATGCCGGCACACGCCTCTGGCGATCCCGGCCGCGACGCTGGACAAGGACGCCGCCGCCGCGGCGCGCGGCAGGTCGTCCTCGATCAGCGCCTGGGGCCGGATGTTCTCCATACGTTCGATTATGGCACGAAACGGGAACGGCGCAAGCGCAATCCGGGCGAAACGTCAGCCTGTCGCCGGAAGAAGCTCCCAGAGCCGGCCGCGGTTCAGCGCAAGCCATTGAAGCGCAATGAGAAGATAGGCGTTGCGCGCCCGTGGGTCCGCGAGCGCCCCGGGCACGTCGGCGAGCGGGACGGCGAAGGGTCGGGTGTGCTCGTGCTCGTCCTCCGCGCCGGCCTCGGATCGCAGCGCGGAGGCGTCGACGGAGGCGAGGAACAGGGTCGCGTGCTCGTCGGCGATGCCGGGGGAGGGCAGGAAGGCGAGCAGTTTTTTGAGAGCCCTGGCCTCGAGTCCGGTCTCCTCCATGAGCTCGCGACGCGCAGCTTCCTCCAGATCCTCGCCGTGCTCGACTCGGCCGGCCACCACCTCGACGAGATCGCCATCGCCGGTCGCGAGATGCGCGGGGAGGCGGAACTGGCGAATCAGCACGAGTTCCTCCCGGGCGAGGTCGACGGCGATCACCGCGACGCAGGGGCCGGCGCGCAGCACCTCGCGGCGCTGGACGATCTCGCCGCGGCGGCCGGCGTCGAACCGGACGGTCCATCCCTCGAGCGGGCGATATCCCTCGTGCAGGATCTCCGGCCCTTCGAGCGACACTTCGCCCGGCCGCGCGGCAAGGTCGGTCTGGCTCATTGCGCCACCGCGTGGAGCGCCCGCGCCTCGGCGTCGAAGGCGGCCGCCAGCAAGGCGCGGGTATAGTCGCTCGTGGGCCGGCTCATCACCTGCGCGGCGGGTCCGGACTCAACCACCTTGCCGTCGCGCATCACGAGCACCTCGTTGGCGAGCGCGCGCACGACCTTGAGGTCGTGGCTGATGAAGAGAAACGAGAGCTTGCGCCGCGCCTGAACCTCCCGGAGCAGATCGACGATCTGCGCCTGCACCGACATGTCGAGCGCGCTGGTCGGCTCGTCCAGCACGATGAAGGCGGGGTCGAGCGCCAGCGCCCGCGCGATCGCGATGCGCTGCCGCTGCCCGCCGGAGAATTCGTGCGGATAGCGATCCATCGAATGGGGATCGAGTCCGACGTCTCGCAGCGCCCGTTCGGCCGCGACGCGCCTCTCCTGCGCTTTGAGGGTCTTGCCCTGGACCGCGAGTCCCTCCGTGACGATGTCGAGCACCGACATGCGCGGGCTCAGCGAGCCGTAGGGGTCCTGGAAGACGATCTGCATGTCGCGGCGAAGCGGGCGCATCGCGGCGAAACCGAAGCCGGAGATGTCCTGGCCGAGATAGGCGATGCGCCCCTCGCTCGAGATCAGCCTGAGGATGGCGAGGCCGAGCGTCGTCTTGCCCGAGCCCGACTCCCCGACCACGCCGACCGTCTGCCCCTCGCGCACGGTCACGCTGACGCCGTCGACCGCCTTCACATGCCCGACCGTCCGGCGCAGAAAGCCGCGCTTGATCGGGAACCAGACCTTCAGGTCGTCGACTTGCAGGACCAGTCTGGCTTCCGGATCGGCGGCCGGCGGGAGCCCTTTCGGCTCGGCGGCGAGCAGCTTCTTCGTGTAGGCGTGCTCGGGCGCGGAGAAGACGCGGGCGGTCTCGCCCTGCTCGACGATCTTCCCTTGCGTCATGACGCAGACCCGGTCGGCGATCTTCCGCACGACGCCGAGGTCGTGGGTGATGAACAGCATCGCCATGCCGAGCCGGGCCTGAAGCTCCTTCAGCAGCTTCAGGATCTGCGCCTGAACCGTGACGTCGAGCGCCGTGGTGGGCTCGTCGGCGATGAGGAGGTCCGGCTCGTTGGCGAGCGCCATCGCGATCATCACGCGCTGGCGCTGGCCGCCGGACAGCTGGTGCGGGAAGGAGCCGAGCCGGCTCTCAGGCTCGGGAATGCCGACCTGGGTCAGGAGTTCGATCGTCCGCGCCCGGCACTTCTGCGCCGACCAGCCGCGGTGGACGGACAGAATCTCGCCGACCTGCCGCTCGATGGTGTGGAGCGGATTGAGCGAGGTCATCGGCTCCTGGAACACCATGGAGATGTCGCCGCCCCGGACCTTCCGGAGCTCCCGGTCGGACGCCTTCAGCAGGTCCTTGCCGTCGAACAGGATTTCTCCGGACGGGTGGCTGGCGGCCGGATAGGGCAGCAGCCGCACGACCGCGAGCGCGGTGACGGACTTGCCCGAGCCGCTCTCCCCGACGAGCGCCAGCGTCTCGCCCCTGGCGAGTTCGAACGAGACCCGGTCGACCGCGAGCGACGTCCCGCCCTCGACCTGGAACGCGACGGAGAGGTCGCGGACGGAGAGAAGGGGGGCGGTCAACGGAATGTCTTCCGCGGGTCGAAGGCGTCGCGGACCGCCTCGCCGACGAAGATCAGCAGGGACAGCGTCACTGCGATGACCATGAAGCCGGAGACGCCGAGCCAGGGCGCTTGCAGGTTGGCCTTCCCTTGCGCCAACAGTTCACCCAGCGAAGGCGAGCCGGGCGGCAGGCCAAACCCTAAGAAATCCAAGGCGGTAAGGGTCGAGATAGACCCCGACAGGATGAACGGCATGAAGGTCAGGGTGGCCACCATCGCGTTCGGCAGCAGGTGGCGGAACATGATCGCCCCGTTCGACACGCCGAGCGCGCGGGCGGCGCGGACATATTCGAAGTTTCGCCCGCGCAGGAACTCGGCCCTGACCACCCCTACCAGCGCCGTCCACGAGAACAGCAGCAGGATGCCGAGCAGCACCCAGAAGCTCGGCGCCAGCACGGCCGAGAGGATGATCAGCAGGTAGAGCGTCGGCACCGAGGTCCAGATCTCGATGAAGCGCTGGAAGAGGAGGTCTGTCCAGCCGCCGAAATACCCCTGAACGGCGCCCGCCGCGACGCCGATGACCGAGGACAGCAGCGTCAGCACGAGGCCGAACACCACCGAAATTCGGAACCCGTAGATCAGCCGGGCGAGGACGTCGCGCCCCTGATCGTCCGTGCCGAGCCAGTTCCACTCGATGTCGCCGCAGCTTTTCGCCCGCGGCGCGCTGACATCGGCGGCGGCGGCGTCCCCCTCCGGCGTCCGGTCCGCCGCCGCTTTTGAGCACTGTTCGTCGGTCAGCATCCAGGTCGGAGCCGAGGGGGCGGGGGTCGGCAGGTTCCGGTTGATCGTGTCGTAGGAATAGCGAACCGGCGGCCAGACCATGTAGCCGCCGGACTTCTTGATGAGGTTCTGGAGATAGGGGTCGCGATAGTCCGCCTCGGTCTCGAAGTCGCCGCCGAAGGTCGTCTCGGTGTATGTCCGGACCGCCGGGAAATAGAAGGCGCCGTCGTATTTCACGAGGAACGGCTTGTCGTTCGCAATGAACTCCGCGAACAGGCTGACGACGAAGACCGCCGCGAAGAGCCAGAACGACCACCAGCCGCGCCGGTTCGCCCGAAAATTCGCGAAGCGACGCCGGTTCAGCGGCGAGAGTTTTCCGCGCGGCGCGGGAGCGGGCGGGCCGCCCGGCGTCGTCGGAACGGCGATCGGCTGGCGCTCTTCGGGGGCGGGCGGAGCGGCGAAGGCGTCGGTCATCACACCTCGCGCGCCTCGAAGTCGATGCGCGGGTCGACCCACATGTAGGTGAGGTCCGAGATCAGCGTCACGACGAGGCCGAGCAGCGAGAAGATGTAGAGCGTCGCGAACACCACGGCGTAGTCGCGGTTGACGATCGATTCGAAGCCGAGCAGCCCGAGCCCGTCGAGCGAGAAGATCGTCTCGATCAGCAGCGCGCCGGAAAAGAAGGCGCCGATGAAGGCGCCCGGAAACCCTGCGATCAGCAGAAGCATCGCATTGCGGAAGACGTGGCGGTAGAGCACCTGGTTCTCGGTCAGCCCCTTCATCCGCGCTGTCTGGACATACTGTTTGCGGATCTCGTCGAGGAACGAGTTCTTCGTCAGCAGCGTCGTCGTCGCGAAGGCCGAGATGCCGAGGGCGATCAGCGGCAGCGTCATGTGCCAGGCGTAGTCGACGATCTTTCCCCAGAGCGAGAGCTGGTCCCAGTTATCCGAGGTGAGGCCGCGCAGGGGAAACAGGTCGAGGAAGGTGCCGCCGGCGAACAGGACCACCAGCATGATCGCGAATAGGAAGCCCGGGATGGCGTATCCGACGACGATGACGGTCGAGGTCCAGACGTCGAAGCGCGAGCCGTCCCCCACCGCCTTGGAAATCCCCAGCGGCACCGAGATCATGTAGGAGATCAGCGTCATCCACAGGCCGAGCGAGATGGAGACCGGCAGCTTCTCCTTGATGAGGTCGATGACGTCGATGTCGCGGAAGTAGCTGCGCCCGAAATCGAAGCGGATGTAGTTCCACAGCATCATCGCGAAGCGCTCGGGCGCCGGCTTGTCGAAACCGAACTGTTTCTCGAGCTGCTTAATGAACTCCGGGTCCAGCCCCTGCGCGCCGCGATATTTCGAGGCGATGGGGTCGTTCGAGACGTTGCGCTGGTTCTGGATCTGCTGGGAGATGTCCGAACCGGAGCCGCCCGAGATGCGGGAGGTGGCGTCCGAGCCCTGGCCGGTCACCTGCGCGATCACCCGCTCCACCGGCCCGCCGGGCGCGAACTGGATGATCACGAACGAGACCAGCATGATCCCGAACAGGGTCGGGATCATCAGCAGGACGCGGCGTGAGATGTAGGCGAGCACTACGCCTTTCTCCTCGCCCACAAGTGCAAACCCAAGCCCCGCAAGCCTCCGCCGCCGCCGAAGAACGGGCGATACGGCTCCGCCCCCCTCTCCCGTTCACGGGAGAGGGTAGGGGTGAGGGAGTTCAGCGCGGAGGGTTCAGAAAAGGACGTGACCCAAGCGGACAATCTTTCCTTGCGGCCACAGCGCCACTTACCCTCATCCTCACCTTCTCCCGTGAACGGGAGAAGGGGCGGCAGACGTCGCGCCAAGCGTGACGACGCGGCGTCAAAGGGCAGGGATCCGGTCAGCGCCGCGCTCACGCTCACGCCTTCACCCCGGCCTTCGCCGCCTTCTCCTCGTCCCACCACCAGATCTCCGGCGCGCCGCGGGCGAAGCGGGGCTTTTCGGTCGGATGGCCGTAGGCGTCCCAGTAGGCGAGGGTGTGGGAGCCCTTGTTCCAGGCGGGAATCCAGGTCCAGAGCGCGCGCAGCACGCGGTCGAGCGCCCTGCAGGCGGTTTCCAACTCGTCGCGGGAGGCCGCCGCGACGATCTTCTCCACCAGCGCGTCGACGGCTGGATTGGCGATCCCGGAGGCGTTCTGCGAGCCGGGGCGATCGGCGGACTCCGACGAATAGATCTGCCGAAGCGACTCGCCGGGCGTCTCGGACCCGGACATCCGTCGGCTGATCACGTCGTAGTCGAAAGTGTTGGTGCGCTGCTGGTACTGCGCGGCGTCGACGAGGCGGATGTTCGCCTGGATTCCGAGCACCTTCAGGCTGGAGATGTATTTCGAGACATGGGGGTCGAGACCGGGGTCGAACTCCAGGAACTCGATCGTCAGCGCCTCGCCCTCCGCGTTCGTCGCGCGGCCATCCTTCACCGCGTAGCCGGCGTCCTTGAGCAGCGCGATCGCTTCGCGGAGCAGTTTGCGGTCCTGCCCCGAACCGTCGGTGACCGGCGGGACCACTGGGTCGCCGAAAACCTCGTCCGGGACCTTGCCGCGAAACGGCTCCAACAGCGCGAGCTCGGCGCCTTCCGGCTTGCCGCTCGCCATCATCTCGGGCGCGCCCTGGAAGACGGACCAGGTTCGCTTGTAGGCGTCGAACATCAGGTTCTTGTTCATCCACTCGAAGTCGAAG
This sequence comes from Chelatococcus sambhunathii, assembly GCA_031316315.1. GTDB lineage: Bacteria > Pseudomonadota > Alphaproteobacteria > Rhizobiales > Methylopilaceae > Methylopila. The sequence goes on along the minus strand of JADBEO010000058.1, from coordinate 1,135 downwards.
GCGAGGTTGAGCGCCTTCCGCACGCGGATGTCCTGAAACTTCTTGCGCCGCATGTTGAAGTACCAGCCCTGCGCGCCCGACGGCGTCAGGTCCGGCAGCGTTTCGCGCCTGACCTTGCCTTCGCGCACGCCCGGAAAGTCATAGCCGGTCGCCCAGACGCGAGAGGTGAACTCCTCGCGGAACAGGTAGCCCTTGCCCTTGAAGGCCTCGAAGGCGACGTCGCGGTCGCGGTAGAACTCGAAGCGCACGCGCTCGAAATTGTTCTGGCCGATGTTCACGGGGAGGTCCTTCGCCCAATAGTCGGGAACCCGCTCGAACTCGATGAAGCGCCCCTGCGCGAGCCGCCCGACCTTGTAGGGGCCGGAACCCAGCGGCGCCTCCATCGTGGCTTCGTCGAAGGATTTCTTGGCGTAATAAGCCTTGGAGAAGATCGGCAGCGCAGCCAGCGTCAGCGGCAGGTCGCGGGTGCGATGTTTCGACAGGCGCAGGACGACCGAGTCCGGCGCTTCGATATCGACCGCCTCGAGGTCGCGGATGGTCTGCGCCACGAGCGGATGGCCCTTGGCCTTCAGCGTCTCGAACGACCACTTCACGTCGTCGGCCGTCAGCGGGGAGCCGTCGTGGAAGCGCGCCTCGGGGCGCAGCTTGAACAGGAAGGCGAGACCGTCGCCCGACACAGCGACCGACTTCGCGACCAGACCGTAGAGCGCGTCCGGCTCGTCCGAGGCGCGCGCCATCAGCGTGTCGAAGGTCAGCCCCATGCCCTGCGCGCCGTCCCCCTTCAGGATGTAGGCGTTCAGCGTGTTGAAGGTGGTGAGGCTCTGGTTGAGAGAGGTGGTCGGCGGGACCTGGCTGAACGAGCCGGCCTTGGGCGCGTCGGGGTTCACGTAGTCGAAATGCTTGAAGTCCGGCGCGTATTTCAGCTCGCCGAAGGCCGACAGGCCGTGCCGCTCGGGTCCGAAGGCCTTCGGATCGGCGCCGGCTTCAGGGGCGGCCGCGACGCCCTCGATCTGTGCGCGGGCCGCTCCGGGAAAAAGCCCGAAGGCGGCGGCGGCGCCCGCATAGACGAGCGCGGCGCGGCGCGAGAGGCTCACGGTCTCCAGAATCCCTCCCCTGGGACAGGGGAGGGTAAGGG
>JADBEO010000057.1 GCA_031316315.1 Chelatococcus sambhunathii | reverse complement strand
CTTCTGCAAGCTCAAACACTTCCGACGCGTCGCCACCCGCTTCGACAAGCTCGCGAGAAACTTCCTCGCAGCCGTCCTGCTCGCTTCAGCAAGACTGTGGCTCAGAGCTTATGAGTCCACGACCTAGCCGCTCACCGGCAGACGCGCGCAGGGCCGAGATCGAGATGCAGGTGGTCTCGATGCGCCGCGTTCGAGTCCGGTGAGAGCACCGCCGAGAACAGCCCGCAGGCGCCGTCGCGGACCTCCCGCAGGAAGAGGCCCTTCGTGTCGTCGCCCTTCCAGTCGCCGGCGACCGACACCGTGCGGCCGTCCTTCAGGGTGAAGCCGGCGACGTCGACCGCGTTCGCCGTCGCGTGCTGCGAGCGTCGTCCTGCGGAGCCCGCTATGTCGCGGCAGGCGAAGGCGCCGAGCGTGCGGATCGAGACGACGGGCGAGCCGAGCCGGCGGAGGGCGGCGGGAGCGACCACGTGGCGCTCCCAGGCCGCATAGGCGAGCGCGAGGCCGCAGCGCATGGGCGGGCTCGCCGCACGGCTCTCGCCTGAGAGGGCGACGGCGTCGTCGTAGCCGCAGCCGTCGCGGACCAGCCGCCGCGGCGACTGCTCGGCCGGAATGTCGGAGCGCACGAGCGTCGCGTAGCAGACCTCCGGCTCTTTCGCGGCGAGCCGGATGCGCCAGCCCGTAAAAGCCCCCGGCGGCGGCCTGAGGTCGAGCGGTAGGTAGCCGTCGAGGTCGGTCAGCACGATCGCCGCGCCGACGCCGCAGACGAGCGCAACGCCCGCCAGGGCCGTTCCAAGGAGCCGCGACGCGACGGTCCGGCGGCGAGTCGGCGCCTCAGAAATCGCTCGCGACGCCCTTCTTCTCCCAGTCGCCGTAGCGCACCGGATCCGGGCCGCCGCGCCCGTCGATCTCGCGGCGCTTCGCGAGCTCCGCCTCGATCCGCTGCTGTTCGGCGCGACGCGCTTCCGCCTCGGCCAGCGCGCGGGCGGCCGCCTCGCTTCTGCGTTTTGCGGCCGGATCCGACTCGCCCGCGGCGGCGTCCTTGGTCATGTCGTGCGCCTCGGCTGACTTGATCGTGACGGGGGCCGCTGGCGCGGCCGGGCGAGGAGGCACATATAGGTCAGGCGCGCACCGCGCGCGATCACGCCTTCGATCACGGAGACGACTGCGGCGATGAACTACATGCGCACGGCGATCCTTCTCGCCGGCCTCACCGCCCTCTTCATGGGCGTCGGCTATCTGGTCGGCGGACGGGGCGGCATGATGATCGCGTTCGTCATGGCCGCCGGCATGAACCTGTTCAGCTACTGGAACTCGGGCCGCATGGTGCTCTCCATGCACGGCGCCGAGGAGGTGGACGAGCGCTCCGCGCCGGAATTCTACGGCATGATCCGTGAGCTTGCGGCGAGGGCGCAGCTGCCCATGCCGAAGGTCTACGTCATGCACGAGGACCAGCCGAACGCCTTCGCGACCGGCCGGAACCCGGAGAACGCGGCGGTCGCCGCCACCACCGGCCTGCTCAACGCGCTGTCGAAGGAGGAGGTCGCCGGCGTGATGGCCCACGAGCTCGCGCACATCAAGAACCACGACACGCTGATCATGACGGTGACCGCGACCATCGCCGGCGCGATCTCGATGCTCGCCAATTTCGGCGGGATGTTCTCCGGCGGCAACCGCGAGAACGGCCAGCCCTTCGGTCTGATCGGCTCGATCGCGATGATGATCCTCGCGCCGGTCGCGGCGATGATCGTGCAGATGGCGATCAGCCGGACGCGCGAATACGCCGCCGACCGTATGGGCGCGGAGATCGTCGGCCGCCCCGAATGGCTCGCGACCGCGCTCCAGAACATCGAGCGCCGCGCCCACCAGACCGAGAACTACTCGGCCGAGGCCAACCCGGCGACGGCCCACATGTTCATCATCAACCCTCTGTCGGGGCGGCGCATGGACAGCCTGTTCTCGACCCATCCGGCCACCGAGAACCGGGTGGCCGCGCTGATGGCGTTCGCGCGCGAGCGCGGGGCCGCTCCCGCCGGCTGGACGCCCGCCCCGCAGCGCGGCGCGCCTTCCGCGACTCCCTGGGGCGGCGAGACGGCCGCCGATCCCTGGTCCGGCGCGCCAGGACGCGGCGACGCCGGCCGCGGGCCGTGGGGTTGAGCGCTCCCGCCGGCCGTCCGCGCCGCATCCAGCCCGCGTCCCGTCAGCAGCCGGAGCCGCCGGGCCTCGCGCCGAGGCGCGTCGCCATTCGGCTGGTCGAGGGGGTGCTGTCTCGCGCCCGCCCGCTCGACGGCGCGCTCGAGGCCGATCATGACCCGACCGGCTTCCGCGCGCTGGACGTGCGCGACAGGGCGCTCGCCCGCGCCATCGCGGGCGCGACATTGCGGCGCTTCGGCACGATCCGCACGCTGATCGCGGCGCGGCTCGAACGCGGCATGCCCAAGAAGGCCGGACCGCTCGAGGCGATCCTTGCCACCGGCGCGGCGCAGCTGCTTCATCTCGACGTTCCCGCCCACGCGGCCGTCGACCTCGCGGTCGCCGCCGCCAAGTCCGATCCCGACGCCCGTCGCTACGCCGCGCTGGTCAACGCCGTGCTGCGCGGGCTGGCGCGCGACGGCGCGCCGGAACCGGCGCCCGGAGACGACCTGCCCGCGTGGCTCTACGATCGCTGGCGCAAAACCTATGGCGAGGAGGCGGCCGCGCGCATCGCGGACAGCCTCGCCCACGAGGCCTCGCTCGATCTCTCGGTCAAGTCCGACCCGGCCGGCTGGGCCGAGCGCCTCGGCGGCGTCGCCCTGCCGACGGGGACGGTGCGCCTCGCCTCGGGCGGCCTCGTGACGGAGCTTCCGGGATTTTCCGACGGGGCCTGGTGGGTGCAGGACGCGGCGGCGGCCCTTCCGGCGCGGCTGTTCGGCGACCTGAAGGACAAGCGCGCGATCGACCTTTGCGCCGCGCCGGGCGGCAAGACCTCCCAGCTCGCCGCCGCCGGCGCCGAGGTCGTCGCGGTCGACAAGTCGGCCGAACGGCTGAGCCGCCTCAACCAGAACCTGTCGCGTCTGAAGCTCTCCGCCGCCGCGCGGGTCGGCGACGCGGCGACGATCGCGCTCGAGCCGGCCGACGCCGTGCTGCTCGACGCCCCCTGCAGCGCGACCGGCACGCTGCGCCGCCATCCGGATGTCGCCTGGATGAAGCGGGAAAGCGACGTCGCGAGCCTCGCCCGACTGCAGGCGCAGCTGCTGGACTCCGCCGTGCGGCTGACGAAGCCGGGCGGGCTGCTGGTCTATGGCGTCTGCTCGCTCGAGCCCGAGGAGGGCGAACGCCAGATCGCCGCGTTGGTCGCGCGCAACCCGCGGGTTCGCATCGAGCCGGTGACCCCGTCCGAGGTCCCGGGTCTGGAAGACGCGATCGACAGCGCCGGCTGCGTGCGCACCCTGCCGTTTCACTTGCCGGCCGAGGATCCACGGTTGGCTGGCGTCGACGGCTTCTTCGCCGCGCGCCTGCGCGTCGGCTGAGAATCAGGTCCGATCGCGACATTGCGTCGCGAGTGTGCGATGATTCGCTTTCCGCGTCGGGGATTGCGCGGGAACGCTTTTGGGAGACCGTTCGGCTTTGGGGGCGCTCGGCGAACGACTTCGCCTCGCCGCGAAGATTCTCGCGCATGGTTCGAGGACGGCCCGGCGCCGCCTCGGCGGACTCCTTTCCGTGCGGCCGCCGAGCCGCGGCGTCGACAAGCTGCTGCTCGCGCCGCAGGATCTGAGGACGAGCGACCCGACGGTGGCGAGCGACATCTACGCCGGCCGCTTCTCCTTCGCAGGCCAGACCGTCGTGGTCGGCGGCGCCTCGCCCTTCCTCGCCGAGCCCCCGTCAGCGGATTGGGCCGCGGAGCTCCACGGCTTCGGATGGCTGCGGCATCTGCGCGAGGCCGGCACGACGCTCGCCCACGCCAATGCGCGCGCGCTGGTCGAGGAGTGGATCGCGCTGAAAGGCGGCCCGGACACGGCCGCACGCGAGCCCGAGGTCGCCGCCCGGCGGCTGATCTCCTGGCTGAGCCATTCTCCGCTGATCCTCGATGGCGCTGACCGCGTGTTCTACCGACGGTTCCTGCGCGCGCTGGTCCGCGAGACCCGCCGTCTGAACCGGTCGGCGGAACGCGCGGGGGAGGGCGCGCCGCGCCTAGTGGTCGCCGCGTCGCTCGCCTTCGCCGGCCTGTGCCTGTCCGGCGAGACGCGGCTGCAGCGGGCCTCGGCGAAGGGTCTTGGGGAGGAGATCGACCGCCAGATCCTGCCGGACGGCGGCCATGTCGGCCGGGACCCGAACGACCTCGTCGAACTGCTGATCGATCTCATCCCGCTCCGCCAGGCCTTCGCGGCGCGCAACCTCCAGCCGCCGCAGCAACTCGTCACGGCGATCGACCGGATGACGCCGATGCTGCGGTTCTTCCGTCATGGCGACGGCGACTTCGCGCATTTCAACGGCGCCGGCGCGACCGCGGCCGACCTGCTCGCGACCGTGCTCGCCTATGACGACGCCCGCGGCCAGCCGCTCGACGACGCCGCGCACTCCGGCTACCAGCGCATGTCTGCCGGCGAGACCCTGCTGATCATCGACGCCGGGCCGCCGCCGCCTTTCGAGGTCTCCGAAAAAGCGCATGCGGGCTGCCTCTCGTTCGAGTTCTCGCGAGGACCTGAGCGCATCGTCGTCAATTGCGGCGCGCCGCGCTTCGGCCGCGACGACTGGGAGCGCGCAGCGCGCGCGACCGCCGCGCATTCGACCGCGACGATCGACGACGAGAGCTCCTGCCGCTTCGCGCGCGGCGGAGCGCGTCGCCTGCTCGGCCCGCGCATCCTGGCGGGGCCGGTCGAAGTCCCGGTGAGCCGCCGCCGCGACCTGCGCGGCGTGACCGTTATGGCGAGCCATGACGGCTACGCGGAGCGCTTCGGCGTCATCCACGAGCGGAGCGTGACGCTTGGGCCGGGCGGAGAGACGTTGTCCGGCGAGGACGTGTTCCGCGGCGCCGGCGACGCCGCGACGCGCGGCGGCCGCGAGGTCGCGCTGCGGTTCCACCTGCATCCGGCCGTTCGCGCCAGCGTCACGCAGGAGGGACGCGGCGTCCTCCTCGCCTTGCCCAGCGGAGCCGGCTGGAGCTTTTCGGCCGAGGACGGCGCCGTCTCGCTCGAGGAGAGCGTGTTTCTCGCGGGCGCTCTCGGTCCGCGCCGGAGCGAGCAGATCGTGGTCCGCGCCCCCCTCGGCGCGGCTCTCAGGCTGGCCTGGGCCTTCGAGCGGATGTCGGCCGAGGCGCAGCCACGGCGCATGCCGGCGGCGGGCGATTTCAACGCGCTGCCTTTGTAGCGGGCGGCCGGCCTACCGCATCATCGCCGGAACGGCGCCGCCGTCGACCGTCAGCACGTTCCCTGTCGTGCGCATCAGCCTGGCCGAGGCGACGAAGGCCTGCGCGACGTCCTCCGCCCGCACCTCGAGTCCAAGCAGATTTCCGGACATGTAGTCGGCTTCCGAAACGCCGCGCGCGGCCGAACGAGTCGCGATCATCTCGCCGGTGAGCAGGCCGGAGCGAATGCGGTCGGCGTTGACGGCGTTGACGCGGATTCCGTCGCGGCCGTGCTCGAGGGCGTATTGCCGGACGAGCGCGAGCAACGCCGCCTTCGACGTGCCGTAGGCGCCGAAGTCGGGCCCCGGATTGACCGCCTGCTTGGAGACGTTGAACAGCAGCGCGCCGCCCTGTCCCTGCAGCCGCATCAGCCGCACCGCCTCGCGCGCCACGCTCTGATGGGCGAAGAAGTTGAGCTCGAAGCTCGCCCGCAGCCGCTCGTCGGAAAGGTCCGCCATCGCGCCGGTCAGCGCCGCGCCGGCGTTGGACACGACGACGTCGACGCCGCCGAACGTCTCGCAGACTCGGGCGAAGGCGGCCGAGACCGAGGCTGGGTCCGTCACGTCGCAGGCGAGGCCGAGCGCGCGGGCGGAGACCGCCGCGGCCGCCGCGCGCGTCCTGACGCCATCGAGATCGAGCAGCGCGATCTCCGCGCCCTCCGCCGCGAAGGCCCGCGCGGTGGCGAGCCCGATCACGCCGGCGCCCCCTGTCACCACCACGACGTGGCGCGCGAGCGGCTTGTCCGCGGCCTTACCGAGCTTCGCCTGCTCGAGCGACCAGTATTCGATGTCGAACAGATCGGCCTCGTCGATCGGCTCGAACCGCCCGACGGCCTCGGCGCGCAGGACGGTGGCGGCCCAGGCTTCGCCGATGTCGGCGGCGACCGCCGCGTCGCCGGACGACTTGCCGACGCCGACGAGGCCGAGCCCGGGGATCGCGACGAGGCGCGGCAGCGGGTCGAGCATCGTCTTCGGGTGCGCCGAGCGCGCGTCGTTCCGCGCGAAATAGGCGCGGTAGCCGTCGACGAAGGCCGCAAGCCGCCGGTCCGCCTCCTCGATCCAGCCGTCGAGCGCTCCCACGGTCGGCGCAGGCGGCAGGACGAGCGGCCAGCCCTTGGTGCGCAGCACGTGGTCCGGCGTCGAGACGCCGCGGCGTGCAAGCTCGTCCAGCATCGGGTCGGCCAGCAGCCGGTCGATCTCGCCGTTCGAGCGGCGATCCAGAATCCAGCGCGTGGCGGCGCCTGACGCCTCAGCAGCGCGGGCGAGGCTCCCGCGGACGGCCGCGAGCGCGTCCCCCGCAATGGCCCGAGCCGGCGCGACGGGGCCTGGCAGCGCGAGCGCGGCGTAGGTCGGCGAGGCCTTTCCGAGATGGCGCGCCGCCGCCTCGACCAACGACAGCATCCGCTCGTAGGACTCCCGCGCCGTGTCCCCGAACGAGAACACGCCGTGCTTCAGCAGGATCAGCCCCTCGACAGACGGATCCTGCTCGAAGGCTTCCGCCGCGGCCTTCGCGAGCGAGAAGCCCGGCATGATGTAAGGGACGACGCCGACTCTCCCGCCCCAGATCTCGCGCGCCAGCGCCTCGGCGTTGGGTTGGTCGGCGACGGCGCAGACCGCGATCGAGTGGGTGTGATCGACGAACTTGTGCGGCAGGAAGGCGTGCAGCAGCGTCTCGACCGAAGGGTTCGGCGCGGTCGTGTCCATAAGGTTCTGGCGCTGGGCGTTGACCATCGCCTCGTCGGAAAGCGCGCGCAGGCTCCTCAGCGCTCGCAGCGGCTCGAGCCGCACGGCGGGATGGCCTTCCGGCTCGATCGTCGCGAGGTCCCAGCCGCTGCCTTTTACACACAGGACCGGAACCTCGGCGTCGAAGACGTCCCTGACGGTCGTCTTGACCGACGTGTTGCCGCCGCCATGCATGACCAGCGCCGGCACGCGGCCGAGCAGGCGCGCGGAATAGGTCCGAAGCGCAAGGTCATCCGGGACGCCGTGGGCGGCGTAGATCTCGACGAAGGCCTCGGCGTCCGACTCCGACCACGGCTGCGGCATGTCAGGCGGCCCTGGCCTCGGCGGGGAACAGGCCGGCGAGCCCGGCCGCGCTCGCAGCGCAGACGCCGCGCTCGGTGATCAGGCCGGTGACGAGCCGGGCCGGCGTCACGTCGAAGGCGTAGTTCGCGGCGACGCTGCCCTCGGGCGTCAGCCGCACCGTCTCGATCCGCCCGTCTCGGGTCGCCCCGGTCATATGCGTCACCTCGCGCGACGATCGCTCCTCGATCGGGACCTCCCGCACGCCGTCGCTGATCCGCCAGTCGAGCGTCGAGGACGGCAGGGCGACGTAGAAGGGCACGCCGTTGTCATGCGCCGCGAGCGCCTTCAGATAGGTGCCGATCTTGTTGCAGACGTCGCCGGAGCGCGTGGTCCGGTCGCTGCCGACGATCACGAGGTCGACCTCGCCGTGCTGCATCAGATGGCCGCCGGCGTTGTCGACGATCACCGTGTGCGCGATCCCCTCCTGGCCGAGCTCCCAGGCGGTGAGGCTGGCGCCCTGGTTTCGCGGGCGCGTCTCGTCGACCCAGACGTGCAGATCGACGCCGGAACGATGCGCCTTGTACACCGGAGCAAGAGCCGTTCCCCAGTCGACCGTGGCGAGCCAGCCGGCGTTGCAGTGGGTGAGCACGTTCAGCCGGCTGCGCCCGCTGGCCGCAAGCGCGTCGCGGAAGACGGCGAGGCCCGCCTCGCCGATCGCGGAGCACATTTGCGCGTCCTCGTCGGCGATCGCCTCCGCCTCCCTGAAAGCCGCGTCGACGCGGTCGGAGGCGGGCGTCGCGGAAAGCCGCCCGCGCATCCGTTCAAGCGACCAGCGCAGGTTGACCGCCGTCGGGCGCGAGGCCTCCAGCCGGCCGCAGGCGTCGCGGAGGGCGCCGTCGGAGGCGTCCTCCTGCATCGCCAGCGCGACGCCGAAGGCGCCGGTCGCGCCGATCAGCGGCGCGCCGCGTACGATCATGTCGGCGATCGCGCGGACCGCGTCGTCGCATGTGCGCAGCGTCGCGATCTCGAAGGCGTGCGGCAGCCGCGTCTGGTCGATCACGGCGACGTCGTCGCCCTGCCGCCAGATGGTGCGTGTCTCCCGTCCGTTTGCGCGCATGGCTTGTCCTGCGGATCCGGGTCCAAAATTGCACGGGCCGGTTCCCGTCGTCAGGCGCTCTCGAGCGCGAGCACGACGACCGAGGCGACGATCAGCACCAGACCGCACAGGAACACCCGGTCCGCCCACAATTCATACGCCGCGCCCCGGCGATCCGATCGCATCGCCATATACGACAACAGGCAGCTCAGGCTCAGAAAGAACGCGGAAGCCCAGCCGATGTCGTCGGCGAAGCCCTGGCGGCTTCGTCCGGCGACGTTGAGCGCGGCGATGATGACGAGCGCGATCCCAAGAAGGTTCGACGCCGCGTTGAGGATGTGAGGATGCTTCTGCATCGATGCGGCGCGGGAAAGACGCGCTTTATTCGGCGGCCACCGCCTCGTAGCGGCGCGGCAGCTCGAGCTTGTCCCAGACGGCGTCGAGCGCGCGCGCGAGATCGCGGATCAGCGCGTCGTCATGCAGCGGCGAGGGCGAGATCCTCAGCCGCTCCGTGCCGCGCGGCACGGTCGGGTAGTTGATCGGCTGGATGTAGATCCCGTGCTCGACGAGCAGCATGTCGGAGGCGGCCTTAGCTTTCTCCGGGCAGCCGACCAGCACCGGCACGATGTGCGTCTCGGACGGCATCACCGGCAGTCCGCGCGCGCCGAGCGCGATTTTGGTCTGCATGGTCTGGCGCTGGTGGCGGTCGCGCTCCGCCTGCGAATTCTTGAGGTGGGCGACCGAGGCCCGCGCCGCGGCGGCCACGGCCGGGGGCATCGCGGTGGTGAAGATAAAGCCCGGCGCATAGCCGCGGATCGCATCGACGATCGCCTTCGACGAGGCGACATAGCCGCCGATCACGCCGAAGGCCTTGGCGAGCGTGCCCTCGATCACGTGGACGCGCTGCATCACGCCGTCGCGCTCCGCGATGCCGGCGCCGCGCGGCCCGTACATGCCGACGGCGTGGACCTCGTCGAGATAGGTCATGGCGCCGTACTCGTCGGCGAGATCGCAGATCGCGCCGATCGGCGCGACGTCGCCGTCCATCGAATAGACGCTCTCGAAGGCGATCAGCTTCGGCCGGTCGCGGCCGGCCTCCTTCAGCTGGCGCTCGAGATCGCCGAGATCGTTGTGCGCGAAGATCTTGCGGGCGCAGCCAGAGCCGCGCATGCCGGCGATCATCGAGGCGTGGTTCAGCGCGTCGGACAGGATCAGGCAATCCGGCAGCAGCCGCGCCAGCGTCGAGATCGACGCCTCGTTCGAGACATAGCCGGACGAGAAGACGAGCCCCGCCTCCTTGCCGTGAAGGTCCGCGAGCTCCTCCTCGAGCAGGACGAGCGGGTGGTTGGTGCCGGCGATGTTGCGCGTGCCGCCGGCGCCGGCGCCGACCGCCTCGGCGGTCTCGGTCATCGCCTTGATGACCGCCGGATGCTGGCCCATGCCGAGATAGTCGTTGGAGCACCAGACCACGACCTCGCGCGCCCCCTCGGGCGCGTGCCAGGTCGCGCGCGGGAAATCGCCCGCGCGGCGTTCGAGGTCGGCGAAGACTCTGTACCGCTTCTCGGCGTGAAGCTGATCGACCGCGCGCCGGAAGACTGCGTCGTATTGCATGCGGCGTTCCATCCCGCCGGAACTCATAATCATTCTAGCTCTGAATGTCGCGGCCGGAAGGGCGAAAAGCGACAGAAGGCCGCGTGCGGCCTTCGTCGTGCGATGAAGCTTGCGATCCGGCAGGCGCGTCTGGCCGTCATTCCGGCTGCAGCGAAGCGGAATGCCGGAATCCATTTCCGCTATCGTCGACCGGGCTTGCGCCAGCCCTACGGATCGCCTGTGATCCGCGGCGAATGAGCCAGTTCTACGTCTACATTCTCGCCAGCGGAAGGCATGGAACGCTCTACGTCGGCGTGACGAACGATCTCGTCCGCCGGGTCTGGGAGCATCGTGAGAAGGTTGTTCCCGGCTTCATACGGAAATATTCCGTGACGAGGCTGGTTTACTTCGAAGTTTTCGACGACGCCGTATCAGCCATAACGCGGGAGAAACAGATCAAGAAGTGGCGGCGAGACTACAAAACCAACCTCATCGAACGAGACAATCCGCACTGGGATGACCTTTACGCAGCAATTGCTTCCTAGACGCTGTAGCGGGAGGGCGGCTGGTCGATCGGCTGCCGTCTCGCCGAGAGACGTCGCGGCAATGGGTCCCGGCACTTCGGCCGGGACGACGGCGGAGGACGCGCAGCCCAGCTTGCCCCGCGACGCCGGCGCGCATAGAGCGTCCTGCCGTCCGAGAAGCTGGAGACTCACATGACAGCCATGCGCCTGATCGTCGCCGGAGCGGGCGGGCGCATGGGCCGCGCGCTGGTTCGCGCGATCGCGGAGGAGCCCGAGACGGAGCTCGCCGGCGCCTTCGAGCGCGAAGGCTCCGACGTGCTGGGCAGGGACGCGGGCGAGCTCGCCGGCGTCGGCCCGCTCGGGATCACGGTCACGGACGATCCGCTGTCGCTCGTCGTCCATGCCGAGGGCGCGCTGGACTTCACGATCCCGGCGGCGACGGTCGCTTTGTCCGAGCTCTGCGCCCAGGCGCGCATCGTCCATGTCGTCGGCACGACCGGACTCGCCGCCGCCGACCTCGCGAGGCTCGATGCGGCGGCCCGACACGCAACTGTGATCCGCTCCGGCAATATGAGCCTCGGGGTCAATCTGCTCGCGGGGCTCGCCCGCCAGGCGGCGCGCGCGCTCGGGCCGGACTGGGACGTCGAGATCGTCGAGATGCACCACCGCGCCAAGGTCGACGCGCCCTCCGGCACGGCGCTGCTGCTCGGCGAGGCGGTGGCCGAGGGGCGCGCAATCTCTCTCGCCGATCACTCTGTTCGCTCGCGCGACGGTCATGTCGGCGCGCGGCCCGAGGGGACGATCGGCTTCGCCACCCTGCGCGGCGGCACGGTGGTCGGCGACCACACGGTGATCCTCGCCGGACCGGGAGAGCGGGTCGAGCTCGGCCACCGCGCAGAGGACCGGATGATCTTCGCCCGCGGCGCGGTGAAGGCGGCCCTCTGGGGGCGGGGCCGCAAGCCGGGCCTCTACGGCATGGCGGACGTGCTCGGGCTCGCGGACTGACCCCCGTCGCTTTCCGCATGCGGCTGGGCTAAGGAACGCCTCAGCCCCAACGCCCCTTCCGGAGCAACACTGTAATGCAGCGTCGCCTCGTCCTCGTGCGCCATGGCCAGAGCGAGTGGAACCTCAAGAACCTCTTCACGGGGTGGAAGGATCCGGATCTCACCGAGCGCGGCGTCGAGGAAGCCATCGAGGCCGGGCGGCGGCTGAAGGCCGAGGGGATCGTCTTCGACGCCGCCTTCACCTCGAAGCTGAAGCGCGCCCAGCGCACCAACCAGCTGATCCTGAACGAGCTCGGCCAAAGAACTCTGCCGGTCGTGGAGGACGAGGCGCTGAACGAGCGTGACTACGGCGAGCTGACCGGCCTCAACAAGGACGAGGCGCGCAAGACCTGGGGCGAGCAGAAGGTGCTGATGTGGCGCCGCTCCTACGACGTGCCGCCGCCCGGCGGCGAGTCGCTGCGCGACACGGTCGCGCGGACGCTGCCCTATTTCGTGCGCGAGATCCTGCCCGTGGTGCTCCAAGGCAAGACCACGCTCGTCACGGCGCATGGCAATTCGCTGCGCGCGCTGATCATGACGCTCGAGCGCCTGACGCCGGACGAGCTGCTGCGCCGCGAGCTCTTCACTGGCGCGCCGATCATCTACGAGGTCAACGCCGACTCCACGATCGAGAGCTGGAAGGACCTCGCCGGCTCCCCCGCCGCCGCCTCCTGAGGCGCTTTCGAACTCGAAAAATGTGATTGGCGCGCGCCGGCCTTGCGCGCATCATTGCGCAGATGGCGGAAGAGACGGTCGAGCGGCGCGGGATCGCACGGCTCAGGGCGCGCGCGGTCGGCGCCCTGGCGGTCGCCGCGCTTCTTCTCGCCCCGTTTCCTGGAAGCGTGAACGCCGGCGAGGCGCGCGCCTCGCAATCCGCCGGGGAGACGCCGGCCGCTCCCGCCGCCCAGCCGGGAAGCTGGCGCGTCGACGACACGGCCCGTGCTCCCGAGCGGACCCAGGAGCAGACCCAGGCCCCGCCGGTCATGCGCGCCGCCGACTGCGTCGGCGTCGACCTCGTCAAAGCGCTCCAGACCCGCGACGCGGCCAATTTCGAGCGGTTCGAGTCCTCCGCCCGCGCCGTCCTCAATGGACAGGGCCTGCTCTGGCGGGTCGAGGGCAAGGGCTCGAGGCCCTCCTACCTGTTCGGCACGATGCATTCGAGCGAGGCGATCGCGAAGTCGTTCGACGACCTCGTGATGCGCGCGCTGCAGCGCTCGCGGATCGTCGCGACCGAGCTGCCGGGCGCGAGCACCCGCAAGGTCGCGGCGGAGCTCCGCCGGCTCGTCGCGGCGCGGTCGTTTCGGCCGGGCGGAAATTCGCTGGACGCTCTGCCGGAGCCGCTTCGGGACGAGGTCGAGGCCAAGCTGTCGGACGCCGGCGTGCCGCCCCAGGTCGCCGAGCAGCTGCAGCCCTGGTACCTCGCGCTGACCCTGTCCCGCTCGAACTGCGCGGGGCCTGCGGCCGGGGCGCGCGCCGGCGTCGACACCGAGACGGCGGACGCCCGCATCGAGCGCCTGGCGGTCGAAAAGGGCGCCGCGCTGGTCGCCCTGGAAAGCCCCGTCGAGCAGGTCGACGCGCTGGCGTCGATTCCCGACGAGGTCGCGCTGCGCATGATGCGCGAGGCGACTGAGACGGGCCTTAGGCCCGCTGACATCGAGAGCACCATCACCGGGCTCTATTCGACGCGCCGCATCGGCTACCTGCTCGCCATGCGCGGGCCGATCTGGGCGGGCGTGTTCGACGTCGACGGCTACGCCGACTTCATCTCGGCCTTCATCACCCGCCGCAACGTGACGATGATCCAGCGGGCGCTGCCGATCCTTCAGGGCGGCGAGGCCTTCATCGCGGTCGGGGCGCTGCACCTGCCCGGCGACGCAGGCATGATCGAGCTGTTGCGCCGACAGGGATTTTCGGTGACGCGGATCTGGTGAGGTAGAACGCTCGCCGGTCGCCCTTCGACAAGAGCGGGGCGAGCACATTCGTCTCCTTCTCAGGCGCGATCCCTCCCCTTGCAAAGGGGAGGGCAGGGTGGGGACCGTTCAGGATCGAGCGGAAACCTGCGGCGTGGAGCTCCAGGCCCGGCGCTCCCCACCCTACCCTCCCCTCAGAGAGGGGAGGGATTCTGAAGCGTACGAGCTCCGCGAGGAGCCGCGCGCCAAGCGCTCCCTCAGTTCGCCTGCTGGGGCGCCGCTTGCGCGGTCTGGCCTTCGAAACTCTTCGGCGGCGGGCTGAGCATGGTCGCGCCGCCGGCCTGCACCTTGTAGACCGCGAGCGCGCGCTGGTTGCCGCCGCCGGACTCGAAGCGGAACGAGCCGTCGACGCCCGCGAAGCCCGAAGGATCGGTGAAGGCGGCGGACGTCAGGCCGTCAGGGCCCTTTGCCTTGACGAGCGAGGCGGCGAGCGCCGTCGCGTCATAGGCGAGCGAGGCCGTGCGCACCGGGTCGGCGCCGTATTTGGCGCGGTAGCGCTCGGCGAAGGCCTTGTAGCCGCTCTGGTCGGGCGCGGCGTACCAGGCGCCGGACAGGCTCGCGTCCCGCCCTGCCGCCGGGTCGTCCCAGAGCCCGGTGCCGAGCAGCTGGAGGCGCTTCAGGTTGACGCCATTGGCCGCGAGCAGGCCGACCAGCTGCTGGACGTCGTCGACCGTGTCCGGGATCAGCAGGGCGTCGGCCTGCGGCAAGGCGGTGGAGATGCGCGAGACGGCGTCCGCCATCTTGGCCTTGTCGAGCCCATAATGCTCGAGCCCGACGACCCGGCCGCCGGCCTTGGCGACCGCCTGCTGGAAGGCGCCCTCGACCACCGATCCGTATCCGGTCTCCGGAATGAGCGCCGCGAACGACCTCTTACCCTGCGCGACGGCGTAGGAGACGATCCGGTCGGCGTCCGATTCCGGCATGAAGCTGAGGAGATAGACGCCGGGAGAGGCGACGCTCTGGTCGGTCGAGAAGGCGAGCACGGGAAGATTGCGCTGCTTGGCGACCTGCGCCGCCGAGGCGACCGAATGCGCGAACAGCGGGCCGAGCACGAGCTTGGCGCCTTCGTCTGCCGCGGACTGGGCGGCGGCGCGCGCGCCCTGCGCCGTCCCACCGTCGTCCTTGACCACCAGCTGGATGTCGGAGGTGTTGAATTCGGAGAGCGCGAGCTCGGCCGCGTTCTTCATCGAGGCGGCCGCCGCGCGGGCGTTTCCGGAGGAGCTCTCGGGCAGGATCAGCGCAACCTTGACCGCGCCGGCGCCGATCGTCGCGCTTGGGGCGGGCGAGCCGCCGGGCAGGGCGCCGAGCGGCTGGCTGTCGACCCGGGGAGTCGGGGCGGCCTGCGGCGCCGGATCGAGCGCGGCCCTGTTCTGGTCGTCGGACGAGCAGGCGGCCAGGCCCGCCAAGGTCGCCGCCGCCAGCAGGCAGGTCCGAACCGTTCTCCAACGAAATGACATCGTCGCCACCGCCTGCCGACCGGACGCTCCCCCGAACGTCCGCTTCATGCGCACCATGCCCCGACGATCCGCCGATCGGGCGCGCCGGCCGCCGTTTGCGTCGACCGCGCCGCCCGATAGACTTAGCCTCTGAGTACAAGACGAGCGTATCGATGCCAAGGCCCGAGCCGGCGATCCCTTCCTCTGATACCTCTAGCGCCGCCGTGACGGATCGGGCGCGCGGCTACGTGCTGGCCGGGCAGCGGATGACGGCGGGTCCGCTCGCGCCGGGCCTTCACGTCGTCGCGACCCCGATCGGGACGCTCGCCGACATCACGTTGCGCGCGCTGGAGACGCTCGCCGGCGCGGACCTGATCCTGTGCGAGGACACCCGCGTCACTCGAAAGCTCACATCGCATTATGGAATCTCGACGCCGCTCGCCGCCTATCACGAGCACAACGCCGCCGAGATGCGGCCTGTCGTGCTGGAGAAGCTCGCCGCGGGCGGCCGGCTCGCGCTGGTTTCCGACGCCGGCACGCCGCTGGTCTCCGACCCCGGCTTCAAGCTGGTGCGCGACGCGATCGCGGCCGGCGCGGCGGTGACGTCGGCGCCCGGCGCCTCGGCGGTGCTGACAGCGCTGGTGCTCTCGGGCCTGCCGACCGACCGCTTCTTCTTCGAAGGATTTTTGCCCGCCAAGGCGCAGGCCCGCGCTGCGCGGATCGCGGAGCTCTCCCGGCTGCCGGCGACGCTCGTCCTGTTCGAGAGCGGGCCGCGGCTCGCGGCTTCGCTCGCCGACCTTGTCGCGGGACTGGGCGACCGGCCGGCCGCCGTCGCGCGCGAGCTGACCAAGCGCTTCGAGGAGGTGCGCCGGGCGAGCCTTCCGGAACTTGCCGCCGCGCTCGCCTCGGAGGCGGCGCCGAAGGGCGAGATCGCGCTCGTCGTCGGCCCGCCGCCCGAGGAAGAGACGTTGCCGGAGACCGACCTCGACGCCGCGCTGACCGCCGCGCTCGCCCGCGTCTCGGTGAAGGACGCGGTCGCGGAGGTCGCCGCCTCGACCGGCGTTCCGCGTAGGGAGGTCTACGCCCGCGCCCTCGACCTCGCGAAGGCGAGATGATGGCCGCCGAGGCGCGCGTCCGCGCGTTCCGCCTCGGTCTCGGCGCCGAGACCCGCGCCGCCTGGGCGCTGCGCCTGACCGGCTGGCGGATCGTCGCGCGGCGCTTCGCGGAGGGACCCGCGGAGGTCGACCTGATCGCACTGCGGGGCCGCACGCTCGCCTTCGTCGAGGTCAAGGCCCGCGCCGATCTCGCGACGGCCGCGGAGGCGGTGAGCGAGCGCCAGCAGCGCCGCATACGGCGGGCCGCCGAAGCGTTCCTTGCGCGCCGCCCGGTCTATGCGGGATATGTCGTCACCTTCGACGTCGTCCTGGTCTGCCCGGGGCGCTGGCCGAAGCGCCTGCCGAACGCCTTCGGTTTCTAGGATTCTACCCCATGTCCCTGCGCGTCGCCGTCCAGATGGATCCCATCGAGCGGATCAACATCGCGGGCGATTCGAGCTTCGCGCTCATGCTGGAGGCTCAGGCGCGCGGCCACGAGCTCTGCGTCTACACGCCGGACCGGCTGACCCAGATCGGGCGCGACGTCTTCGCCTCGGTCCGCCCCTGCACCGTGCAGGACGTCGTCGGCGACCATGTCAGCCTCGGCGAGGAGACGCGCATCGACCTCGGCGCCGAGACCGACGTCGTGCTGCTGCGGCAGGACCCGCCCTTCGACATGGCCTATGTCACGACGACCCACATGCTGGAGCGCGTCCATCCGAGGACGCTCGTCGTCAACGACCCGGCGCATGTGCGCAACGCGCCGGAAAAGATCTTCGTGCTCGACTTCCCCGAGCTGATGCCCCCCACGATCGTCACCCGCGACAAGGCCGAGATCGCGGCGTTCAGGGCCGAGCACAAGGACATCGTGGTGAAGCCGCTCTACGGCAACGGCGGCGCGGCGGTGTTCCGCCTTACCGAGGACGACCTCAATTACGGCTCGCTGATCGACTTCTTCTCGACGAGTTTTCGCGAGCCCTGGATGGTGCAGAAGTTCCTGCCGGCGGTGGCGAAGGGCGACAAGCGCATCCTGCTGGTCGACGGCAAGTTCGCCGGCGCCGTCAACCGCGTGCCGCAGGCGGGCGATCTGCGTTCCAACATGATCCGCGGCGGAGCGGCGCAGACGACGGAATTGTCGTCGCGCGAATCCGAAATCTGCGAGACGATCGGGCCGGAATTGTCAAAGCGGGGACTTCTGTTCGTGGGCATCGACGTGATCGACGGAAACCTCACCGAGATCAACGTGACGTCGCCGACCGGCATCCGCGCCATCAAGCGTCTCGGCGGCCCCGACGTCGCGGTCGCGACATGGGACGCGATCGAGGCGCGCGTGGGGGCCAGGGCATGACGGGTTGGGCGGACTGCGTGCTTCGAGACGCCGGCCGCCGGCCGGCTCCTCAGCATGAGTATCGTTGAGGATGCTGGAGACGCCTTTGCAGCCCAACACCCTCCCTCATGCTGAGGAGCCGCGAAGCGGCGTCTCGAAGCACGCAGCCCGGTTGGGCGGCGCGGCGGCGATCGCGCTGCTGCTCGCGATTCCGTCCTCCGCCCAGGACATCACGCCGCCCGGCTACGCCATCCCGCCGCTGAAGAGCGTCGGCCCCGGGACGCCGGCGAAGGAGCTGTTCGGCCGGGTCGAGCGGCCGAGCCAGGGCCGCG
Organism: Chelatococcus sambhunathii; assembly: GCA_031316315.1. Taxonomy (GTDB): domain Bacteria; phylum Pseudomonadota; class Alphaproteobacteria; order Rhizobiales; family Methylopilaceae; genus Methylopila. The sequence continues at coordinate 3,204 of JADBEO010000057.1, read as the reverse complement.
AGGAATCGATCGGCTTCTACACCAACGGCTGCCTCGCCGGCGGCAAGGCGCTGCCGCTGTCCGGTCCGACCTGGCAGGTCATGCGCCCCTCGCGCAACCGCTATTACGGCCGCACCAAACTCGTCCAGTTCATCCAGCGGATCTCGAAGCGGGTCGCCGCCAACACGTCATGGCCGGGGCTGCTGATCGGAGACATGTCGCAGCCGCGCGGCGGGCCCATGCTGAAGGGCCACGCCTCTCATCAGGTCGGGCTCGACGTCGACGTCTGGCTGCGGCCGATGCCGACCGCCGAGATGTCGATGCCGGCGCGCGAGCAGATCATGTCCACCAATCTGGTCGCGGCCAACCGCATCGACCTCAACGAGTACTACAACAAGAACACGCTGCAGGTGCTCAAGATCTTCGCCACCGACCCCGAGGTCGAGCGCGTGCTGGTCAATCCCGCGATCAAGCGGCGCATCTGCATGGACGCAGGGAACGACCGCGCCTGGCTGCAGAAGGTGCGGCCGGTCTGGGGCCACGACTACCACACCCACATCCGGCTCGGCTGCTCCGGCTCCGACTCGTCCTGCAAAAGCCAGGCGGACGTCGTGCCGGGCGACGGCTGCGGCAAGGCGCTCGACTGGTGGTTCACGCCGGGCCGCCTGTTCCCGCGCCCGCCCGCCAACCCCCCGAAGCCCGCGCCGCCGCTGACGCTGGCCGGCATGCCCAAGGCCTGCGCCGCGGTGCTGAACGGGCCGTAGACGGGGAGGTCGGATCCGATCGACGACGCGTCGCCGTAACCGTCCGATCCTGAACGCGTCCGCCCCCTCACCCGGCCCTTCGGGCCGACTTCTCCCCAATGGGGAGAGGTGAAGAACGGCGCCGCTTCGCACCTCTCCCCGGCGGGGAGAGGTCGGATGACGCCAGTCATCCGGGCGAGGGGGCGGACGCTCTCAGGATCAGCCCAAATGACGGGGCGTCTCCCGAACCGGACACGCGTGGATCAGGCCCCGCGACGAAAATTCGGTTGAACCGAATACGCTCTCGCCGCGACGTCAATGTCGTGACTGGACGGTTTTGTCGGTGACGTGAGATCGTCGGGCCGCGCAAAGGTCGGGGGACCGTCGCGCCTCGGGGGTCCGATCGCATGCGCATCCGCTTCGCGGCGTCGGTGACGGCGTTCGCCCTGTTTGCGGCGCTCTCTGCGGCCTCGCCGGTTCGGGCGGCCTCCGACATGGAGACCTGCGCCGACGAGGATCTCAAGAAAACCGTCTTCGACCTGCCCAAGCTCGCGGCCGCGGAAGCGGCCTGCGGGCGGGCGCTGCTCGCGGCCGCGACCGATGCGGACAGGCAGAAGGCGGTGTTCTATCGCGGGCTGACGCGCTTCCTCCTCGTCATGCAGCACAGCGTGTCGAACGCGATGAACGGCGGCGGCGCCGACTTCGCGCTTCCGACGCTCGAAACGGTGCGCCCGGCGCTCGCCGACATGGAGACGGCGATCAGGCTGGACGGCCCGATGAAGAGCGCGGCGATGGCCATGAGCGTTACGATCAAGCAGGCGATCGGGCTCGAGGCCGAGGCGAAGACCGAGGTCGAGCAGGCGGTGAAGGCCGCGCCGAACGAGGCGACCCCGCTCGTCATGCGCGCGCTGCAGAGCGAGATGGCCGGGGATGCGGACGCGGCGCTCGCCGATCTCAACAAGGCGGTCGAGCTTGAGCCGACGTTGGGGACGGCGCTCAGCCAGCGCGGCGAACTGCTCCACCGCCTCGGCGAACTCGTCCAGGCCCGCGCCGATTTCGCCGCGGCGGCGGCGCTGGGCGCTCCTTATGCCCGCAACGCGCTCACAGCCAAATCCGACATCGAACTCAGGATCGGCGACCTTCAGGCGGCCTATGACGACCTGCTCGCCGCGGCGCGCGCCGAGGGCGATCTGCCCAGATCCCGGATCGCCGAGGAGAATGCGAGGCTGCTGGTCCGCGCCGGCGATCTCGCGCTCGACAAGCTCAAGATGCCGGAGGCCGCCGAGAAGCATTTCCGGGAGGCGGAGAAGCTCGTCCGGAACAACTGGTACGCGACGCTCGGCCTCGCCCGTCTGGAGGAGGCGCGCGGGCAGCCTGAAAAGGCCAAGGCGATCTACCGCCGCGTCGTCGCCGGAGCGAAGGGACAGAGCCAGCTCTATGAGCGCATGACGGCGACGGCGAGGCTGGCGCTGATGAACCTGCCGGCGTCGGTGGCGACGCTCGGACCGTTCCACGACACGGCCATGACCGGGACGGCCTCCGCCAAGGGATCTCCGGACGGGCTGAAGCGCACCGCCTTCATCATCGGCATGGGCGATTATGAACGGCTCGCGAGCCTGCCGAACGCCCGGCGCGACGGGGCCGTGATGGCGAACGCGCTCGCCGAGATGGGTTTCGACGCCGTCATGGTCGCCGAGAACCTCGGCCGGGACGGTCTGCGCTCGGCGCCCGCGGCGATCGCCGAGCGCGCGCAGATGTCGGACGTCGTGCTGGTGTTCTACGCCGGCCATGCGGTCGAGGCCGACGGCGTGAATTTTCTCATCCCGATCGACGCCAGGCCCGAGAGCGATCGGGACCTGCAGGCCGGAGCGCTCGAACTCGGCGCGGTGACGGCCGCCGCGGCGAAGGCGAAGCGCGGCTCGCTCGTCATCGTCGACGCTTGCCGGGACGACCCCTTCGTCGAGGCGCGCGCGATCGCGGCCTCGCGCGGGAGCGGACCGAAGGCGACGGAGGCAAAGCGGCTCCATGCGGGCCTTGCGGCGACCAAGGCCGCCGCGCCGAACAGCGTCGTGCTGCATTCCACGCAGGCCGGGCAGCCGGCGCTCGACGGCGATGGGCTCGACAGTCCCTTCGTGCGCGGGCTGCTGGCGACGCTTGCGACGCCCGGAAAATCGTTCGAGGCGGTTGTGCGCGAGACGACGAAACGCGTCTCGGACTCGACCGACGCCCGCCAGGTCCCGGCCGTCTACGGCGCGCCGCCCGTCGTCGCCCTGCTGCCGCCGGCGAGGCGATGATAGCGGCCGCCGGATCGAGACCCTGCGCGGCGCTGCTGGAACAGGCCGCGGGGCGGACCACTCCATCTCCGGATCCCTCCCCTGGGACAGGGGCTGGCTCTTATACACAGCTGACGTTGCCGACGTCCCGTTTTGACGTAGACTTAGCCTACGCCTCGCAACCAGCGCAAGTCTGCGCCTGTCGATTC
>JADBEO010000056.1 GCA_031316315.1 Chelatococcus sambhunathii | reverse complement strand
GTAGGGTGGGGAGCGCTGGGCGTGGAGCTCGACACTCGAGGACAGCGCACGATCCTGACCGATCCCCACCCTACCCTCCCCTTTGCAAGGGGAGGGATACGGCCAGCGACGGCGCTCGAACTCGGACAGCCGCCTCACGCCGAGTCCGAAAACCCTTTTTTTTCCCGGAACAAGGAGGAGGTCCGCCCGTCCCGCGCGGAAGCTGCTCCGCCCTACGCCGAGCCGGTCGCGGCGACGAACTTCTCGTTCCTGCGTGGGGCGGCGCAGCCGCAGCACATGGTGCTGACCGCGCTGCTGTTCGGACAGACCGGGATCGGGATCGCCGACCGCAACACGGTCGCGGGCGTGGTGCGCGCCCACAGCGCGCTGAAGCAGCTGCGCATGGAGGGCGCGCCGCCGCTCGAAAAGGTCCGCGAGGGCTCCGGCCCCGGCGAATACGCCTTCATCGAGCAGCCCCCGGCCGTCGAGGCCCTTATCACCCGAGAGGAGCTGAAGCGCCGTGCGGAAGGCTTCAAACTCGTGGTCGGCGCCCGTCTCGTCTTCTCCGACGGCGCGCCGGATGTCGTCGCTTATCCGAGCGACCGCGTCGCCTGGGGCCGGCTCTGCCGGCTGCTCACCATCGGCAACCGCCGGGCGAAGAAGGGCGAGTGCCTGCTCGCCCTCGACGACCTTATCGCCGACACGACCGGCCTGCTTCTCATCGTCATGCCGCCGCGCCGGCTCGACGACCTGCCGGCGGCGCTGTCGCGGATCGCGGAGGCCGCGCCCGGCTCGACCTGGCTCGCCGCCGCTATGCACCGGCGCGGCGACGACGCGCGCCGCCTCGCGCGCCTGAAGACGATCGCCGACGGCGCCGGCGTCCCGCTGATCGCGACCAACGACGCGCTCTATGACGAGCCCGGCGCGCGGGACCTGCAGGACGTGGTGACCTGCATCCGCGAGGGCGTGACGATCGAGACCGCCGGCCGCCTGCTGGAGGCCAACGCCGAGCGGCACCTGAAGTCGCCGGCAGAGATGGAGCGGCTGTTCCGCGACGCGCCCGAGGCGATCGCCGAGACGCAGGATCTTTTCGCCCGCATCGATTTCACGCTGGACCAGCTGAAATACGACTATCCGGACGAGCCGGTGCCGCCGGGCTGGACCGCGCAAGCGTGGCTGGAGGAGCTGACCTTCCGCCGCGCCGCCGTCCGCTATCCCGAAGGCGTGCCCGAAAAGGTCGAAAAGCTTCTGCGGGACGAGCTCGTCTTGATCGAGAAGCTCGATTACGCGCGCTACTTCCTGACCATCCACGACATCGTCCGCGTCGCCGAGGACAAGGGCATCCTGTGCCAGGGCCGCGGTTCGGCCGCGAACTCGGCGGTCTGCTACGCGCTCGGGATCACGGCGGTCGATCCGGCCGAGCACGACCTGCTGTTCGCCCGCTTCCTCTCGGAGGAGAGGCGCGAGCCCCCCGACATCGACGTCGACTTCGAGCATGAGCGGCGCGAGGAGATCATCCAGCACATCTATCAGCGCTACGGACGCGAGCGCGCCGGCATCGCCGCGACCGTCATCAGCTACCGGCCGCGCAGCGCCATGCGCCAGGTCGGCAAGGCGCTGGGGCTGACCGAGGACGTCACCGCCCGCCTCGCCTCCACGCAATGGGGCAGCTGGGGCGCCGAGATCCGCGACGAACACATCCGCCAGACCGGGCTCGACCCGAACAACCCGTCCATCCTGCGCGCGCTCGATCTCGCGCGGCGTCTGCTCGGCTTCCCGCGGCATCTGTCGCAGCATGTCGGCGGCTTCGTGCTGACGCGCGGCCGGCTCGACGAGACCGTGCCGATCGGCAACGCCGCGATGGCGGACCGCACCTTCATCGAATGGGACAAGGACGACATCGACGAGCTTGGCCTGATGAAGGTCGACGTGCTCGCCCTCGGCATGCTGACCTGCATCCGCAAGGCCTTCGACCTCATCCGGGAGCACGAGGGCCGGGAGCGCGACCTCGCCTCGATCCCGCAGGAAGAGGAAGAGGTCTACGCCATGCTGCAGAAGGGAGACTCGCTCGGCGTCTTCCAGGTCGAAAGCCGCGCGCAGATGAACATGCTGCCGCGGCTCAAGCCCGCGACCTTCTACGACCTCGTCATCCAGGTCGCGATCGTGCGTCCCGGACCGATCCAGGGAGACATGGTGCATCCCTATCTGCGACGCCGCGCGGGGCTCGAGGAGGTCGACTTCCCCTCCCCCGCCCCGGAGCACGGGCCGCCGGATGAGCTCTACAACGTGCTGCACAAGACGCTGGGCGTGCCGCTTTTCCAGGAGCAGGCGATGCGGCTCGCGATGGAGGCGGCGCAGTTCTCCGACGTGGAGGCCAACCAGCTGCGCCGCGCCATGGCGACGTTTCGCCATGTCGGCACCATCGGGACCTTCGAGAAGCTCATGGTCGAGCGGATGACGAAGCGCGGCTACGACCCCGCCTTTGCGGCGCGCTGCTTCGAGCAGATCAAGGGGTTCGGCTCATACGGCTTCCCGGAGAGCCACGCCGCCTCTTTCGCCAAGCTCGTCTATGTCTCCTCCTGGATCAAACACCATCACCCGGCGGTCTTCGCCTGCGCACTGCTCAACTCCCAGCCGATGGGTTTCTATGCGCCCGCCCAGATCGTTCGGGACGCGGCGGAGCATGGCGTCGAGATCCGGCCGATCGACGTCAACCACAGCTTTTACGACAACACGCTGGAGCGGACGGCGGAAGGCGCGCTCGCGCTCAGGCTCGGCTTCCGTCAGATCGGCGGCTTCGTGGGGGGCGAAGCCGAACGGCTGGCGGCGGCGCGGGGAACCGGCTTCTTCGACGTCGAGACGCTGAAGCGGCGAGCGCGTCTCTCCGGACGCGCCCTGCGCCTGCTCGCCGAAGCCGACGCCTTCCGCTCGATCGGGCTCGACCGACGCGCGGCGCTCTGGGCGGTGCGGCGTCTGCCGGACGACGACCCGCTGCCGCTGTTCGCCGCGGCCGACGCGCGCGAGCTCGGAGACGAGCCGGAAGTCCGCCTGCCCGAGATGCCGCTCCGCGCTCATGTCGCGGCCGACTACCAGTCGACGCGCCTGTCGCTGAAGGCTCACCCCATGCAGATTCTCAGGCCGGTCTTCGCCGCCGAGCGGATCGCGAGCTGCGCGGAGACCTCGGCGCGGCGCGACGGCTCCTTCTGCCGCACGGCCGGTGTCGTGCTGGTGCGGCAGCGGCCGGGAAACGGCAAGGCGATCTTCGTCACGATCGAGGACGAGACCGGCATCACCAACGTGGTGCTGTGGGCGCGCACCTTCGAACGTTTCCGTCGCGAGGTGATGGCTGCGCGGCTGCTGCTGATCGAGGGCCGGGTGCAGAAGAGCCCGGAAGGGATCATCCATCTGATGGCCGAGCGCGCCATCGACCGCACGGCGGAGCTGCGGCGTCTCTCGGAGGACCACGACGCCACGATCCAGATCAGTCGCGCCGACGAGTTCCTGCACCCGCAGCACCCGCGCGGCCCGTCCGGCCACCCTCGCAACGTCCGCGTCCTGCCGAGATCGCGGGATTTCCACTGAGCAACATCTCAGTACGCGAGCGTGGTGGTCCGCGCGCTCCGCTTCCTCCGTCGTGCCCCTTTGCGGCGGCTCAGCTCAAACCTTCCTCATGCTGAGGAGCCGGCCTCAAGGCCGGCGTCTCGAAGCACGCAGCTACGGCCGTGAGCCTCAGCCGAAGTTCGCGCACGACGGCTATGCGTGCTTCGAGATGGCCCTTCGGGCCTCCTCAGCATGAGGCGCGTGGGAGGAGAAGGCCAGTCCTCCTTACAGCAGCTTGTCGATCGTGATCGGCAGGTGGCGCACCCGCCGGCCGGTCGCGTGGAACACGGCGTTGCCGATCGCGGCGGCCGCGCCCACGATGCCGATCTCGCCGAGGCCCTTCACCCCGAGCGGGTTCGCATCGTCCTCCTCGTCGACGAAGATGACGTCGATGTTCTTGACGTCCGCATGCGCCGGCACGTGGTACTCGCCGAGATTGGCGTTGACGATGCGGCCGAGCCGCTTGTCCCACTTCGTCTCCTCGTGAAGCGCCATGCCGATCCCCATCACCACGCCGCCGAGGATCTGGCTGCGCGCCGTCGCGAGGTTCAGGATCTTGCCGGCGGCGATCGCGCTGACGATGCGCTCCACCCGCACCACGCCGAGCTCCTCGTCGACCCGGACCTCCGCGAACACGGCCGAATGCGTGTAGGACGAGAACTTCTCCGCGAACTCCTTGTCCGGCGCGAACTTCGCCATCGCCTCGATCCGGCCGCCTTCGGCCGCGCCGAGGAGCTTGGCGTAGGAGACGGCGACGTTTTCGTCGGAGGCGAGCGCGATGCGCCCGTCGCGGAAGACGACATGGTCGACGCTGGCGTTGGCGAGCGGAGAGTCGTCGAGGCCCCTCGCCCGCTTCACCAGCTCCTCTTTCAGCGCCGCGCAGGCGAGCCGGACCGCGTTGCCGGCCGAGGCCGCGGCCCATGACCCGCCTTCGACCGGCGCCATCGGCAGCCTGGTGTCGCCGACGAGCGCCGTGACCTCCTCGATCGGCATCGAAAAGGCGTCGGCGCCGATCTGCGTGAGGATCGTGTAGGTGCCGGTGCCGATGTCGGCGGTGCCGCAGGCGACCTCCAGCCGCCCGTCGGCGGTCAGCGCCGCGCTCGCGCCATGCGGCTGCATCATCGCCTCCCAGCAGCCGGTCGCCATGCCGTAGCCGACCAGTTCACGCCCTTCCTTCATGGAGCGCGGCTCGGGGCTGCGCTTCGACCAGCGGAAACGCTCCGCGCCCGTCTCATAGGCGGCCTTCAACTCCTTGGAGGAGAACGGCTTGCCGTCGTTCTGGTCGGCCTCGGCGTAGTTCTTAAGACGCAGCTCGAGCGGGTCCAGCTTCAGCTTGTAGGACAGCTCGTCCATCGCCGTTTCGAGCGCGAACATGCCGAGCGTCGCGCCGGGCGCGCGCATGTCGGACGGGGTTGAGGTGTCGACCTTGGCGAGCTTGTGGCCGAGCGTGACGTTGGGGCAGTCATAGACGAGGCCCGACCAGTTCACGGTCGGCTCCTGATAGTCCTCGAACTGCGAGGTCGCCTGGATCACCTCATGGCGGACCGAGGTCAGCCGTCCGTCCTCGCCGGCCGACAGCGCCACCGTCTGCAGCGTGTCAGGCCTCCACCCCATCGTGTACATCTGCCCGCGCGTCAGAACGAGGCGGACGGAGCGCTTCAGCTTCAGCGCGGCCATCACGGCGAGCGTCAGGTCGTAATGCGGCCGCAGCGCCATGCCGAAGGCGCCGCCGACGAAGGGCGTGCTCACCTGGACGGCCTCGGGGTCGAGCCCGAAGACCGAGCAGACGTAGTTCTTCGGGTTGTTCACCCCTTGGGTCTTGTTGTGGATGACGAGGCGGCCGTCGTCCCATTCGACGGTCGTGGCCTGCAGCTCCATCGGATTGTGATGCTCGGCTGAGACCCGGTACTCCTCCTCGAGCCGGATCACTGAGCCCTTGAAGGTCGCCTCGGCGTCGCCCCGCGGCGGAGGAGGCGGAGGAATGCCGTTGCGCTTCTCCGGCGGGTCATAGGCCCGGTCGCGCGCGTTCGACACATCGACCTCCGGCGTGAGGGCCTCGTATTCGACCTTGACCAGCGTCGCCGCGTGGCGCGCGTTCTCATGAGTATCGGCGATGACGAGCGCCGCCGGCTGCCCGCTGAACCAGATGCGGTCGTCGCGCAGCGGACGGAAAGGGCCGCCCGGGACAGCGACCATGTCGGCCTTGTAGGGCTCGTCCTCGGCCGGCATGTTGGGCCGGTTCTCATGCGTCAGGATCTCGACCACGCCGGGCGCGGACTGCGCCGCGGACGCGTCGATCCGAACGATGCGGCCCTTGGCGATCGTGGAGGGGACCGCCGCGGCGTAGACCAGATCGTCGGCGGCGAACTCGGCCGAGTAGCGCGCGAGGCCCGAAACCTTGAGCGGACCGTCGACGCGCGGCTGGGCGCGGCCGACATAGGGATGGACGTTCGACATCGTCGGCTCCTCAGTTCACCTGCTTGACCGACTGGACCTGCGGCGTGCCGGAGGCCGCCTGTCCAAGCGCGCGGACGATCGCGCGGCGGGCGAGCTCGATCTTGAAGTCATTCTCGCCCTGGCCCCTGGCGCCGGAGAGCAGCCTGTCGGCGAAATCCGCGAAAGCGCTGGAGGACGGCAGCACGCCCTTCAGCGAGGCCTCGGCGTCCGCGTCGCGCCACGGCTTGTGCGCGACGCCGCCAAGGGCGACGCGCGCCTTGCCGATGTTGTCGCCGTCGAGTTCGATCGCGGCGGCGACCGAGACCAGCGCGAACGCGTAGGAGAGACGATCGCGCAGCTTCAGATAGGTGTGATGCCGCCCGAAGCGCGGCGCCGGCAGCTCGACCGCCGTCACCATCTCGCCGTGCTCAAGCGTGTTGTCCTTTTCCGGCTGATCGCCGGGCAGGCGATGAAAGTCAGCGAACGGGATCGTCCGATCGCCTCTCGGCCCTTGCACGTGCACCACGGCCTCAAGCGCCGAGAGCGCGACGCACATGTCGGAGGGGTGGGTGGCGATGCAGCTGTCGCTTGCCCCGAGGATCGCGTGGATGCGCGTCTCGCCGCCGATGGCCGAGCATCCGGAGCCCGGCTCGCGTTTGTTGCAGGGCGTTCCGACGTCATAGAAGTAGTAGCAGCGGGTGCGCTGCAGCAGGTTGCCGCCGGTGGTGGCGGCGTTCCTCAGCTGCGCCGAGGCGCCGGCGAGGATCGCGCTCGACAGCAGCGGATAATCGCGCCGGATGCGGTCGTCATAGGCCAGATCGGAGTTCGGAACGAGCGCGCCGATCTTCACCCCGCCGCCCGGCGTCTTTTCGATGCCGTTCAGCGGAAGGCGGGTGATGTCGACCAGCCGGCCCGGCCGCTCGACGTCGTACTTCATGAGGTCGACGAGATTGGTGCCGCCCGCGATGAAGCGGGCGGCGGGGTCGCCCGCGACCGCCTCGACGGCCTCGGAGACGCTGGAGGCGCGGAGATAGGAAAAGCGGTTCATTCCGCGGCCTCCAGCTTCGGCGCGTTGCGCTCGGCCAGCACCTCCTCGACCGCGTCGAGGATGTTGGTGTAGGCGCCGCAACGGCAGAGATTGCCGCTCATCAGCTCGCGGATCTCGTCGGACGTCTCGGCGTGGCCCTCGCGGATCATTCCGACGGCCGAGCAAATCTGGCCGGGCGTGCAGTAGCCGCACTGGAAAGCGTCGTGCTTCACGAAGGCGGCCTGCATCGGATGCAGCTCGTCCGGCCCGCCGAGGCCTTCGATCGTCGTGATCTCGCAGCCGTCCCGCATCACGGCGAGCTGCAGGCAGGAATTCACGCGGCGTCCGTCGACGAGAACGGTGCAGGCGCCGCACTGGCCCTGATCGCAGCCCTTCTTGGCGCCGGTGAGGCGCAGGCGCTCCCGAAGGAGATCGAGCAGCGTCTCCCAGGGCGCGACGTCGAGGGTTTTGGGCTCTCCGTTGACTGTGAGCGTCACGGACGTCGCCGCGGCTTGCGCCTGCGCCATGGACATCTCCTTTGGCGGATTGCGGGGCGCGTCGCCGCGTGACGGCGGACGACCCCGAGTTTGTAATGAAAACAGTTCGAGCCCGAATCCGTTCCGAGGCATCAGGGGGCTTGCGCTCGCGCAACCGTCATCCTGCGCAGGGCTCCGCGCGGAACGGTCCGTCGGGCAGGGAGTTTCGCGTTTAAGAGCGCGTCGCCCCACGACGCGCCGGGGCGTCATACGGATTGAGAGATGATATCGACGGTTTCGAAGCTGCTGCTCGCCGGAGCGGCCGCGCTTGCTCTTTCAGGATGCGGCGAGGAGGCCAAGGTGCCGATCGCCGAGGGCTACGGACCGAAGCCCACTCTGCCGGAGCCGCAGCAGAGCCTTATGCCGCAGGTGCTGGTCGGCAAGGCGGTCGGCTGGAGCGGCGACGCCAAGCCGACGGCCGGGAGCGGCATGCAGGTCGTCGAGTTCGCCAGCGGGCTCAGCCACCCGCGCCGGGTCTACACGCTGCCGAACGGCGACGTTCTGGCGGTCGAGACCGCCGAGCCGCCGAAGCCGGACGAGCCCGGCGGGATCAAGAAATGGTTCCAGAGCTTCTTCATGGCGCGCGCCGGCGCAAAGGTCGAGAGCGCGAACCGCATCACCCTGCTCCGCGACGCTGACGGAGACGGAAGGGCGGAGGTCCGCTCGACGCTGGTGAAGGGGCTGAACTCCCCCTTCGGCGTCGTGCTCTCGAACGGCCGGCTCTGGATCGCCAACACCGACTCGATCGTCAGCGTCCCCTATAAGGACGGCGACACCGAGATCACGGCGACGCCGGAGAAGCTCGTCGACCTGCCCGAAAAGCCGTTCAACCACCACTGGACCAAGGATCTGACGGCGAACAAGGACGGAACCAAGCTCTACGCCACATCCGGCTCCAACTCGAACGTCGCCGAAAACGGCATCGAGGCCGAGAAGCATCGGGCAGCCGTGCTCGAGGTCGACGTTGCGTCGAAACAGTTTCGGGACTTCGCCACCGGCCTGCGCAACCCGAACGGCCCGTCCTGGAACCCCGTCACCGGCGAGCTCTGGGTCGCCGTCAACGAACGCGACGAGATCGGCCCGGACCTCGTGCCCGACTACATGACCTCCGTGAAGGATGGCGGCTTCTACGGCTGGCCCTACAGCTACTTTGGCCAGCACGTCGACGAGCGGGTGAAGCCGGCCGCGCCGGAGCTGGTTGCGAAGGCGATCGTCCCGGACTACGCGCTCGGGCCGCACACGGCGTCGCTCGGCATGACGTTCAACGAGGGCGACCTGTTCGGCGAGAAGTACAAGAACGGCGTCTTCGTCGGCCAACACGGCTCGTGGAACCGCAAGCCGGTCAGCGGCTACAAGGTGATCTTCGTGCCGTTCAAGGACGGCAAGCCGTTCGGCCCGCCGGAGGACGTGCTCACCGGCTTCCTGAACAAGGACGGCGAGGCGCAGGGCCGTCCGGTCGGCGTCGCGATCGCGAAAGACGGCGCGCTGCTCGTCGCCGACGACGTCGGCAACAAGGTCTGGCGTGTGACGCCCGCCAAGGCGACGGCGCAGGGCGACAGCGCGAAGCCCGGGCAGGGCTGAGGCGAAGCGCATTGCCACGCGGCGGCGGCGGCGGCATGTTCCCACCCATGAGCGCGCCCCGCCCCCGCCGCTGCTATGAGCCCGGCCACAAGCCGAAGTTCCTCGTCGTCGTCGATGAGGCCGACGAGACCGACCGCGCCCTCTACTTCGCAGCCCGCCGGGCGGCGCGCGTCGGCGCTGCGGTCACCCTGCTCGCGACATTCTCGCCCGGCGAGTTCCAGCACTGGTTTGGCGTCGGCGAAGTGGCGCGCGAGGAGGCCGAAGCGGAGTCTTCCGCGCGGCTCGCCCGCTTCGCGGCGCGCGCCCGCGACATGGCGGGCGTCGAGGCCGAGGCGGTGGTCCGCAAGGGTGACCGCTCCGAGGAGCTTCGCCGCCTGATCGACGAGGACGAGGACGTCGCGCTGCTCGTGCTCGCGGCTAGCGCCGGCGGCAAGGGGCCGGGCCCGCTGGTCTCGGCGCTCGCGCAGGAGAGCGCCGGCGCCTTCCCCGTGCCCATCGTGGTGGTACCCGGCGCCCTCACCGATGAGGAGATCGACCGGCTGGCGTGATTGACCCTCGCCGCGAAAAACCCCATCTGTCGGGGAACGCAAGAGGTTCCGATGTTCATCCAGACCGAAGTCACCCCGAACCCCGCGACGCTCAAGTTCCTGCCCGGCCGCGACGTGCTCCCCGGGGGCGCGCGCGAGTTCAAGTCGCGCGACGAGGCGGCGGTTTCTCCGCTCGCGGAAAAACTGTTCGCGGTCGACGGCGTGACCGGCGTGTTCTACGGCTCGGACTTCATAACCGTGACGAAGGCCGGCGGCGAGTGGCAGCACCTGAAGCCCGCCATTCTCGGCGCCGTCATGGAGCACTACCTGTCCGGCCAACCGCTGTTCGCCGAGGGCGCCGCGGACGGCGGCTCGGACGGCGAGGAGTTCTTCGAGGAGGCCGACGCCGAGACCGTCGACACCATCAAGGGGTTGATCGAGACGCGCGTGCGCCCCGCCGTCGCGCAGGACGGCGGCGACATCACCTTCCGCGGCTTCCGCGAGGGCGTCGTCTATCTCAACATGAAGGGCGCCTGCTCGGGCTGCCCGTCCTCGACCGCGACGCTCAAGCAGGGCATTGAGAACTTGCTGCGCCACTTCGTGCCGGAAGTGGAAGAGGTCCGGCCGGTCGCGTAGGACGCCGCGAACTCTCGGCGCGCCGGACGCTTCTATCAAAGTCGCTCCAATTGTAACGACTTGATGAGCGCGCGCTCAACCAATCCCCTTAAGTACGCCTCAAGACGGTCGCGCTAACGTGCGGCAGTCTTCGCGAGGGGAATTGACGATGCGGTACGGAACACTGCTTTGCGTTCTTGTGGCTGGCGTGTTCGTGGTTGACTACGCGCGCGATCGTCTCACCGATAAGCCGGTCAAGATCCCGCCGGCGGCGGCCGGGCAGGCGCCGGGCGCTCCGCGGCCGATCAAGGAAAACGTCGTCGCGTTCGCGACGTCCGACGCCGCCATGAGCGCGGCGAAGCAGAAAGCGAGATCGACCCTCCCGCGCTTCCGCGAACTGGCGGCTAAGCGCACGCCCGGCACCTACACCGTGAAGTTCCCGCTGACGCAGAACGGCGCGACCGAGCACATCTGGCTTCAGGTTGGCGACGATCGCGGCTCCGAATTCGCGGGGCGGCTCGCCAACGACCCGGTGAACGGCGCGAAGTACCGCAAGGGTCAGGCCATGACGGTGCCGGCCACGGAGATCGAGGACTGGATGATCAGCGACGGCGCCAAGATCTACGGCGGTTATACCGCGCGCGTCGCCCTCGCCCAAATGCCGAAGGACCAGCAGGCGAAGTATCGCGCCATGTTCCAGGACTGAGCGCGGCCGGATACCAGGCCGCGCTCTCCGTCTCCGCCAGAAAACCAAGGCCCCGGCTCGCGTCCGGGGCCTTTGGCAGTTCGGCCGACCTCCGGCTCAGGCGACGCCCATCTTCATCGCGAGATCCTTCATCGAGCGCACCAGCCGGTCGACGTCGCGCGCCGAATGGAAGAGGTGCGTCGAGATTCGCATCGGGTGGTGCGGCGCCGGTGAGCCGATCACCGGGACAGCCGTGTTGCGGATGACGATGCCGTATTCCTCCCGCATTCGCGTGACGAACTCGGTCGACTGGTTCGTCTCCGCGGTCGCAGCGTCGCCGAGCTGCAGGACGAGGCTGTTCTTGTGGAACGGCGAGAAGGACGTCAGCGCGGAGAGGAGCTCCGGATCGTCCTTCGGCGAGTAGAGGTGCTCGACTCCCCAGACCTCGGCGATCTTGCCCTTGAGATAGAGCGACAGCGTGAGGTCGTGCTTTTCGATGGTGCGACGACCGATCCGGTCCCAGAACTGGCAGGTTTCGGCGAAGGCCTTCAGCATCGGGTAGTTCGGGTTGCCGATGCTCTGCAAGGCCGTGCCGATGCCGTAGGTCGCGGCGTTCTCGTTTGTCCGCGGACCGGTCAATAGCGTGTTGTTGGTGTTGGTCGGCCAGAAATTGAACAGGGGCAGCGGGTTGTTCCGATCGACCCGGTTGCGGATGTAGAGCACGCCGGTGCCGCCCGGGCCGCACTGCCACTTGTGGCCGGAACAACCCCAGAAATCGATGCCGGTCGCGTTGAAGTCGAGCGCGAACATGCCGGTGGCGTGCGCGCCGTCGACGATCGTCATGATGCCCTTCGACTGCGCCAGCTTCGCGAGCCGCTTGTACGGCAGCATCGTGCCGGTCAGGAAGGTCGGGGCGGAAAAGACGAAAGCCTTGGTCTTGTTGGTGATCGCCGCGCGGAACAGGTCGACGTAGTCGGTCGCGCGCTGATCGTTGCCGACGGGCAAGGGCAGCACCACGATCTTCACGCCGCGCCGGCGCAGCAACAGGTTCATCGGTCCGTTGCCGCCGGGATGCTCGTGGTTTGTGGTGATGATCTCGTCGCCCGCGTTGAGCTCCACGCCGGCCAGGATTTTGTTCATCCCGTCGGTCGTGTTGTACGAGATCACGAACTCCTCGAGCTGCGCGCCGAAGCCCGGCGCGATCGCCTGGCGCATCGGGGTCACGCCGCCGAAGGTCTCGAGCGGGTTGCGCGCGACCTCTCGGTCGTCGTCATCGAAGGATTTCAGGATGTGCTTGGGCGTCGAGCCGGTCGTGCCGATGTTCATATAGAGCACGTCGGGATCGAGGATGAAGGCCGGCCTGGGCTCGCCGAGCTTGAACTTCGGGCTGTCCGCGGCGAAGGCGCTCGCCGGCAGGAGCGGCGACGCCACCGTCGCGGCCGCCGCCGCGCCGGCGCCGGCGCCGACCAGCTTGAAGAAGTCGCGCCGGTTAGAGGCGCCGAGCGGGTCTTCGCTCGTCGATGCGGTTTGTTCCGACATGCCAGTCACTCCTCGGGGCGTGCGCGGCCGTGGCGGCGCAGGGCCGCGTCAGGCGACGACACGAGGCTCGCGCCGGGAACCGCCGGCGCCCGGACGACCCGCTACTTGGCGGCGATGGCCGAAATCTCGATCGAGACGTCGCGCGGCAGGCGCGCGACCTGGACGGTCGCCCGGGCGGGCGGCTTGTCCTTGAAGTACTGCGCGTAGACCTCGTTCATCTGCTTGAACTCGTTGAGGTCCTTCATGAAGACGGAGGTCGAGACCACGTCGTCCATGGTCAGCCCGGCGGCCGCAAGCACCGCCTTGAGGTTCTCGAGCACGAGCTTGGTCTGTTCCTCGATCGTGCCGAGCTTCAGCTCCTTGGTCTTGGGATCGATCGGGATCTGACCTGCGAGATAGACCACGCCCCCTTTGGCGATCGCCTGGCTGTAGGGGCCGATCGCCGCCGGCGCGTCGGGGCTCGAGATCACCTGCTTGTCGTCCGCTATGGCGGTCCCGGCGGACAGGACGGTCGCAAGCGCGACGGCGCTCAGGATAGGGTTCACAGGCGTCCTCATCGATGTCTCCCGGCGCTTGCCGCCATTTGGACGGCGGGCGCCGCCTGGCTGTTCTTTGGACATGCGGGCGCATATCCAGAACTTCGTCTAGAGCGAAGTTCAGATTGTCGAGATACTCGATACGCTACAGAAGTCCCGGACGCAGCTCGCCCGCGTTTGCTTGCCAGCGAAAAGGAGACGCGTCACCGTTTCGAGAGGAAGGCTAGCAGCGCAATTTTTCGGCGCCAAGCAGCCGGATCGCTACTCGGGTCAACCCCCACAGCGCTCATCTATTCATCATTCATACTTGGAGCGCTCGCCGCCGACAGCACTGATCCACACGCTTGGCGGGAAACAAAAGTCATCCGGGTTCAATCATGCGAGATGAGCGGAGCATCGCGGGCCGAGGCGCCCTGCCCGCGCGATCCAAGCCTACGTAGTTATACTTACGTCGTCTCCGCGCCGACGCCGATCGAGGTCCGCGACGCGGCCCGCGCCGCGTTTTCAAACCAGGCCAATACGTCGGCGCTCCCCCGCCCGCCGGGAGGCCTCACGCGCCGCTCGCAAAATTGTGACGCACCACCGGCCCGGATCAGCGCGGCTCGCCGTTCCCCGCCATCAAACCGCCCGGAAGCGGAGAAGACGGCGCGGACTGGGCCGCCGGCGCCTGCGCGACCTCGCGCGGACGCGGGTCATTCGGGTCCGCGAGAACGAGCGCCCAAAACACCTCGAAGCGCGAACCCGGCGCGCGGGCGGCGGCGATGCCCATCCGTTGAGCGTTCGGCTGCAACATGTTCTTCAGGTGCGGCGGCGACGAGCGCCAGCCGGTGAAGGCGTCCGCCAGCGTATCGTGGCCCGCGCCGATGTTCTCCCACATGCCGCCGTTGCGGTAGCCGGACCTCGCGATCCGCTGCTTGAGCGGGCCGCCGGCCGAGGTCGAGTGGCTGAGCTTGTCGGAGCGCGCCATGGCCTGCGCCTGCTCCTCCGCCATGCGGTTGAGCGCCGGGTCGAGCGCGACCGGACCGAGTCCGCGCCCGCGACGGAGCTCGCTCACCATGTCGGCGGCGGCCTGCCGGTCCAGCGTCGCGCCCGGCGCGGTCTGGCTCTGGTAGAGGCTCGCGCCCGAGGACGGCGCGGGCGCGGTCGGCGCCGACGAGCAGCCGGCGAGGGCGAAGAGGCACAGCACGGCGGTCGCGCGAACGACTTTAGCGATCATCTCGGCGGCTCCGCTCTTGGCTCGAAAGGTCATGGAAGGCGGCATTCGACTTAAAAGCCGCTTAACGGGCGGGCCTTGGCCGGAGCGCGGCCTCGGGCGGAGCGTCGGAGGCGTCGTGACCGGCCGTGGCAGAAGACGACCGGCCGCGGTCGGCGCCAGCCAAGGCTTCGGCGACGCGCTCGACGGCCTGCGCCATGTCCGGCGCCGCGGGACCCGCAATCGCAATGCCCGCATCGGCAAAGGCCTTCGTCAAAGCGAAGTTGAGATCGCTCTTCACGCTCGCCGCCTGTCGCGGACTCGGCACGTTGCAGTAGAGGCTGAAGCTGTTGTCCGCCTTGCCGAGCGCGGTGAAGAACAGCTGCGGCTCGGGAAAGGCGAGCACGGTCGAATGCGCCTTCGCCGTCTCGATCGCGACCCGCTTCACCTCCGACGGGTCGACCGCGGAGGAGACCGACAGGTCGATCTGCACGCGTCCGTTCGGCGCTCCGTGCGTCACGTTCTTGACCGACTTGGTGATGAAGTCCGAATTCGGCACGATCAGCGTCGAACGGTCGAACAGCTCGATCTCGGTGGAGCGCACCGAGATCCGCCGCACGTTGCCCTGATCGGTCCCGATCACCACCCAATCGCCGGACTTGATGGGCCGCTCGGCGAGCAGGATGACGCCGCAGACGAAGTTCGAGATGACCGCCTGCAGGCCGAAGCCGATGCCGACCGACAGCGCGCCGGCGACGATCGCGAGCCTGTCCAGGCTGAAGCCGAGATAGGCGAGCGCGAGCATCACGACCGTGATCGTGCCGAGATAGCCGACGCCGGTCGACACAGAGGTCTTGAGGCCCTCGTCCATACGCGTCTTCGGCAGCAGATCCTTGTCCAGCCAGCGCTGGGCGCCCCGCGTCAGGGCGAAGCCGGTCAGCGCCAGCGCGACCGCGGCGAGAACGCCCGTCAGCGAAATCGAGATGCCGCCGAGGTTGACGCCGCTCGCGGGCATCCGGAGCCAGCCGAACAGATCGTTCGAGCCCAGCCCCCAAGGGGCCGCGATCATCAGCGCGGCGACCGCGAGGACCAGCAGCCTCACCAGTCCGGAGAGCACCACGCCGATCTGCTCCAGCGTGTCGGGCCGCACGCCCACGCCGTCGCTGAGCGACCGGCCGAAGCGGGATTCGGAAGACAGCGCCGTGGTGCAGAAGTCGTCGACCACCCGGACGAGCAGATAGGCGAGCCACAGCGTCGCCGTGACCCAGATCACCTGGTTGGCCAGGAACTGCGCCAGCGGCACGTAGCCGACCAGCACCGCGACCAGCACCACGGCGATGGCGGCGAAGATCGCGAGGCGGTAGGCGAACAGCAGCAGGTTGAAGCCGCCCTCGCCCTCCGCCGGCGAATCCGCGTCTTCCTGGCGTTCGAGCCGCTGCGCCTCTCTCAGCCGCCGGATCGCGAGCGCGAAGGTCGCGGCGTTCAGCAGGGCGAACGCGCCGGAGGCCGCGATGGACGCGGACAGGCTCGCCACGATCGCCTGGTTGAACTGGTCGACGATGCGGCCGGCCACGAACACGGACGCGATAATCAGCGGCTGGTTCTTGATCTCCTCGACCGCCCTGTCGGACAGCTCGACAAGCCGCCAGCTTGGCCGCCCGGGCGCCAGCAACGCCTTCATCATGCCATGCGCGAACCCGACGAAACCGGCGGCGCGGACCATGGTCAGAGCGAGCGGCTGCACGCGATCCGGCAGCCAGCCGACGCCCTTCAGCGCCATATAGACGACAAGGGCGGCCAGCAGCGGCGCGAGCGTGGTCGCGACCAGCAGGAACAGCGCGGTCGCCGAACGCCTCAGCCGCGATTTCGGCGACTGCCGGGCGACGAGCCGCTCGCCCACGGCGGCTGTCCAGCGCCTGATCGGGAACATCAGGAGGAAGGCTGCGACCAGCGCGACGGCGACGAGCGCGAGGCGCTGCGGCGCGAGATTGGCGGAGACCCGATCCCGCACATCGGCCAGAAGCGACCGGACGCTGGCGAGGTCGCGGGACGTCTCCTCGAAAACGTCCACCCATAGCGTCGGATCGACGATCGAACGCGACGGCACGAAGAGCCGGTTCGCAAGCAGGGCCCGCCGACGCTGGGTGATCTGATCGGCGACCTGGGCGGCCTCGACCTTGAGGAGACCGCCCCGCTTGATCGTCTCGTCGACCTTCTGGCGCGCGGCCGCCTGGGTCTCGCGCTCCTTCGTCACTTCCGGGCTCTCGGCGGGTTCGCCCTCCTTCGGCTTCGGGCCGATCTGGGCGACGCGCGCGTCGGCGGCGGCGAGCGCCGGCTGGAGCGCGGCGATGGCGGTCTCGAGATTGACCGTCATGGGATCGAGCCGCGCGCGGAGCTGCTCGAGCTCGGCGTCTCCAAGGCTGGCGTCCTGCAGCCGCGTCTCGATCCGGTCGAGCTCGGCGCGCGCCTTGTCGATCGTCGCGGTCGGGTCCTCCTGCGCGAACGCCCCGACGCACAAGGTGAGCACGATGCCGGCCAGGAGCGCGCGGAGAAGAACGGAGAGGCTTCGCATCGACGGGTCCAGGGTGGGGTCGGATCGGGCGACGTCGGCGCCTGTCATAACGATGAATGCGGCCAAGGACAGGCGCCGACACGCCGACGCGGTACTCCGGTGCAGAGGTTACGGCGCAATGTCGGACTGGCGGCGGGAGCGGGGCCAAAAATCCCGTCAAATCGCCGCCGCGCCCCTGTCGAAACGACCGCGCCCCGCCATAACTGCCGTTTGCGAAGGCGGCGTTTCCGAATCAGAACCGCCGCGATCGGGACATGCCGGGGCGCCAGCGTCGCGTGGTTCGGCTGCGTTCGAGGGTTGGGCCCTGTTTAGCGGCGATGGAGAGATGGCGCGGCGCCTGCGGGCGTTCGACTGGGGCGCGCATCCGCTGGGTGACCCGTCGGGGTGGCCCGACGAGCTCAAGACCATGCTTGTCCTGTGCCTGCAGTCGAGCGTGCCGACGGCGATTTATTGGGGGCCCGAGCTTAGGCTGATCTACAACGACGCCTGGGCTCACATCCCGGCGGAGCGACACCCTGCTGCGATCGGCAAACCGGCGGCCGAGGTGTGGAGCGACATCTGGGACGTCGTGGGGCCACAGTTCCAGTCGGTGCTCGACACTCGGCGCGGCTTCTCCACTGACGACCAGATGTTGAGAATGGCGCGGTCCGGAAGGGTCGAGGAGACCTACTGGACTTACAGCTTCACGCCGATCGCCGATCGGGAGATGAAGATCGTCGGCGTCCTCAACCAGGGGCACGAGACGACCGAAAAGGTTCTCGCCTCGCGGGACCAGGCGTTCCTGCTCGACCTCGGAGACCGTCTGCGCGCGCTCGGCGACGGCGAGTTCGATGCTCCGGCTGTGCTGTCCCTTGCCCTCGGCGCTCTCGGGAGGCACCTCGGGCTCGCCCGCGTCGGCTACGCCACGGTCGACGAAGCGAGCGACTATTGCTCCGTCGTCGCGAACTGGCGTGAGGAGTCGATGAGCGACATCGCCGCCGGCCGCTACCGACTGGCGGACTTCGGCGAGGCCGCGAGAGACGAGATCATGGCTGGGCGGCCAGCGGCGTCGGACGACGTCGCGCAGGACCCGGCGCATTCGGCTGAGGTGAAGAACAACTTCCTCGCGCTCGGCGTGCGCGCGAACCTGGTCGCGCCCGTGATGCGACGCGGGCGCGCGGCGGCGCTGCTGTTCCTGAACGATCGGCAGCCGAGGCGCTGGACGCCGCGGCAGACGGACCTCGCCCGCGACGCGGCGGACCGCATCTGGAACGCGCTCGAACGCGCCGAGTCCCTCGCAAAGGTGAGAGCGAGCGAGCGCCGCTTCGCCGCGATCTACGACCAGGCGGCGGTCGGCCTGTCGGAGGTCGACCAGGACGGCCGCTTCATCCGCTTCAACGAGAGCATGGGCCGGATCATCGGCCGCTCGCCCGCCGACGCCCGACGCCTCACCATCGCGGACGTCACCCACCCCGAGGACATCGCGGAATCGCGCGCCCACATCCTCGATCCCGTGCGGTCCCGCCAGCCGTTCCAGATCGAGAAGCGGTACGTCAGGCCCGACAAGTCGGTGGTCTGGGCGGTCACCCAGGTCACGCAGCTGATCGACGAGCATGACAGGCCGAGCGGCTTCTTCTCCGTCACGACCGACATCACGGAGCGCAAGGAAGAGGAGCGGATCCGGGCCTGGCTGCTCGCGGAGCTGAACCACCGGGTCAAGAACAATCTTTCGACGGTTCAGGCTCTCGCCCGGCAGACCCGTCAATCCGTCGATTCGTTGGATGAATTCGAGGCCGCTTTCAACGCCCGACTGATGGCGCTCTCGCGCGCGCACGACCTGCTGATGCGCGAGACCTGGACCTCGGCCGGGCTCGGCGAGCTTGCCGCTGCGACGCTTGCGCCGTTCAAGCTCGACGACGACGCGCGCATCGTGATACGCGGTCCCGAAGTGCGGTTCTCGCCTACCGCCGCGGTGACCATGACGCTGGCGTTCCACGAGCTTGCGACCAACTCGGCGAAATTCGGCGCGCTTTCGATGCCCGGCGGCCGCGTGACGGTGGAATGGTTGATCGACACCAGCCGGAACGGCGGCGTCGTCGATCTCCGCTGGCGAGAGGCCGGCGGTCCGATCGTGCCGCCCCCCTCGCGCCGCGGCTTCGGATTGCGACTGATCGAGCGCGGGGCGCCGCGCGAACTCGGCGGCGACGTCCGCCTCGACTTCGAACCGGACGGCGTCGCATGCGCCTTCCGCCTCCCCCTCTCCCAGAAGATCACCGCGCCATGACCGAGGACCAGCGCTCGCCCGACAGCCTCGTCGGACTGAAGATTCTGCTCGTCGAGGACGAGGCGATGATCGCCATGCTGGTCGAGGACATGCTGATGGACAGCGGCGCGACGGTCGTCGGCCCCGCCGGCGGCGTGAAGGCCGCGCTTGACGCCATCTCGAGCCAGGAGATCGACGGCGCGTTGCTCGACGTCAATCTCGGCGGCGAGCAGAGCTTCGAGGTCGCCGACGCGCTGGCGAGCCGCAACATCCCCTTCGTCTTCGTCACCGGCTACGGCGGCGCGGGCGTCCGCGACCGCTATCCCGACGCCCCGACCCTTCAAAAACCCTTCGTGACGAGCGATCTTGAGCGCGCGTTGAGCGGCCTCGCCGGGGCCGCGCGCGATCGATAGCCTTCACTTCCGCGGATACCCGACATGCGCCCGTTCCATCTCGCCTTTCCGGTCACGGACCTCGAAGCCACGCGCCGGTTCTATGGCGAGATCATAGGGTGCGGCATCGGTCGAGAGGATCCGGGTTGCTGGATCGATTTCGACCTGTTCGGCCATCAGATGTCAGCGCATCTGCGCCCGGCGTCGGCCGAACCGGAAGCCTGCGGCGGCGTCGACGGCGACGCAGTGCCGATCCCGCATTTCGGCGTCGTGCTGAAGATGGACGACTGGAAGGCGCTCGCGGCTCGGCTCGAGGCTGAGCCAAGCATCGTCTGGCGCCTGAAGCCGAAGATCCGCTTCGAGGGCCAGCCTGGCGAGCAGGCCACCATGTTCATCATGGATCCCTCCGGCAACGCATTGGAATTCAAGGGCTTTTCGGACGACGCGCAGATCTTCGCGGCCTGACGCAAAACGGCGGCCGGCCTGGGCTATGATGCCGGCCGCCGCCTGATCCGGGAGCGTCCATGCCGAGCTACAAGGCGCCTGTCGAGAACACCCTTTTTCTCCTCTACGACGTGCTCGGTTTCGACCGGCGCTCCAACCTTCCGGGCTTCGCCGAGGCGACGCGCGACGTCGTCGAGGCGGTGCTCGCGGAAGGCGCCAAGGTCGCGGAGAAGAGCTTCCAGCCGCTCAACCAGACCGGCGATCTGCAGGGCTGCCAGCGGCTCGCGGACGGCGTGGTGGTGACGCCGAACGGATTCAAGGAAGCCTACAAGGCCTTCGCCGGCGGCGGCTGGGTCGGGATCGCCGCGGATCCGGAGTACGGCGGACAGGGGTTGCCGCACACGATCGAGGCGGCGATCAACGAATACGCCTCCTCCGCCAACATGGCGCTCGCCATGTACGCCGGTCTGACGCAGGGCGCGATCGCGGCGCTGACGCTGCACGGATCGGATGGCCAGAAGAAGGTCTACCTGCCCAACCTGACCTCTGGCCACTGGACCGGGACGATGAACCTGACCGAGCCGCATTGCGGCACGGACCTCGGCCTCATCAAGACCAAAGCGGTTCCGAACGGCGACGGCTCCTATTCGATCACCGGCCAGAAAATCTTCATCTCGGCCGGCGAGCACGACATGACCGAGAACATCGTCCACCTCGTGCTCGCCCGCATCGAGGGCGCGCCGGAGGGGACGAAAGGCATCTCGCTGTTCGTCGCGCCCAAGGTCCTCGTCAACGAGGACGGCTCGCTCGGGGCCCGCAACGCCGTCTCTTGCGGCGCGATCGAGCGCAAGATGGGCATCCACGGCAACGCGACCTGCGTCATGAATTACGATGGCGCGACCGGCTGGCTCGTCGGCGAGGAGAACCGCGGCCTCGCCGCCATGTTCACGATGATGAACGAGGCGCGCCTCGGCGTCGGCATCCAGGGCCTGTCGCAGTCGGAGGTCGCCTACCAGAACGCCGCCGCCTACGCCCGCGAGCGGCGGCAGGGCCGCGCGCTCAAAGGTCCGGCCGAGCCGCAGGCGCCCGCCGACCCGATCATCGTGCATCCGGACGTCCGGCGCACGCTGCTGTCGATCAAGGCCTTCAACGAGGCCGCCCGCGCGCTGGTGCTGTGGACCGCCATGCGTGGGGACGTCGGCCACGTCTCGGACGACCCCAGGGAGCGCGAGGCCGCCGACGACCACATGGGCCTGCTGACCCCCGTCATCAAAGGCGTGCTGACCGACCTCGGCTTCGACAATGCGGTGAAGGCCCAGCAGATGTTCGGCGGGCACGGCTACATCGCTGAATGGGGCATGGAGCAGTTCGTCCGCGACGCCCGTATCGCCATGATCTACGAGGGCGCGAACGGCGTTCAGGCCATGGACCTGATCGGCCGCAAGCTGCCGAAGAACGGCGGCCGCGCCGTCATGGCGTTCTTCAAGGAGGTCGACGGCTTCGTGAAGGAGAACGCCGAGGTCGAGGGCCTCGGCCTCTATCTCGAGACGCTAAAAAAGGCGCGCGAGGACCTGCAGGCCGCCACCATGTGGTTCATGGCGAACGCCATGGGCCGCCCCGACAACGCCGGCGCCGGCGCCTCGGACTACATGCGCCTGTTCGGCCTCGTCGCGCTCGGCCTGATGTGGGCGATGATCGCCAAGGCCGCGCTCGCGAAAAAGGCGGCGGGCGAGGACGTCGAGGCGATGGAGGCCAAGCTCGTCACCGGCCGGTTCTTCGTCGAGCTCATGCTGCCCGAGACCGCGACCCGGCTCGCCGCCATCAAGGCGGGCGCCGACGCCGTGATGGCGCTGCCGGCGGAGGCGTTCTGAGCGGCGACGGCTACGCTCCCGCGACCTCTCAGAATCCCTCCCCTCGTTGAGGGGAGGGTAGGGTGG
>JADBEO010000055.1 GCA_031316315.1 Chelatococcus sambhunathii | reverse complement strand
ACCCTGCCCTCCCCTTTGCAAGGGGAGGGATCGCGCCTCATCTCACGCGGCCTGCTTGAAGGCCGCCTTGCCCTGCTCGTCGAGCGCGGAAAAGTCCTCGTCGGAGAGCGCGAGCGACGCTGCGGCGACGTTCTCCTCGAGGTGCTTGCGCTTCGAGGTGCCGGGGATCGGCAGCATGACGGGCGAACGCTTCAGCACCCAGGCGAGCGCGACCTGGCTTGGCGAGGCGCCGAGCTTGTGCGCGATCTGGTCGAGAACCGAGCCGGGTTTCGCAAGATCGCCCGCCGCCAGCGGGAACCAGGGAATGAAGCCGATCCCTTTCGCCTCGCAGTGGTCGAGGACGGCCTCACTGGTCCGATCGACGAGATTGTAGCGGTTCTGCACCGTCGCGACGGTGAAGTGCTTGCCCGCCGCCTCGATGTCGTCCACGCCGACCTCGCTGAGGCCGAGATGGGCGACGAGGTCCTCCTTCTGCATCTCGGCCATGACGGCGAACTGTTCGTCCCGTGGGACCTTCGGGTCGATGCGGTGGAGCTGCCAGAGGTCGATCTGTTCGACCCGCAGCCGCCGCAGGCTCATCAGCACGCACTGCTTGAGATATTCCGGCCTTCCGACCGGAAGCCAAATCCCTGGGCCGTGGCGTACGAGGCCGCCCTTGGTCGCGATCGTCAGGCCGTCATAGGGGTGCAGCGCCCGCCGGATCAGGGACTCGCTGACGAAGGGGCCGTAGCTGTCGGCCGTGTCGATGAAGTCGACGCCGAGCTCCGGCAACGCCTTGAGGGTTTCGATCGACCCGTCCCTGTCCTCCGGCTGGCCCCAGACGCCCTCGCCGGTGACGCGCATGGCGCCGAAGCCGAGCCGGTTGAATGTCTTGTCGCCGAGCTTGAACTGGCCTGAAGCGGCCGCTGAAACGTCGCTCATGAAAATCTCTCCGAATGGCTTGCGACCGCGCAGTCGGCGGCCGTTCGCTTCGGGATATGGGCGCCGGGGTCCGGCCGACAACGCAAAGCCGGACTTCTGGATTGCAAGACACTCGCGGTGAGGCCGGGCTGAATCAGCCTCGTCCGCCGAGCGCCTTGCGATAGAGCGTCGAGCGGCTGACGCCGAGGCGCTTGGAAGCTGCCGAGACGTTGCCGCCGCAGGCTTCGATCGCGGCGAGCATGGCGCCGCGCGTCAGCGCTGCGAGGTCGCCCTCGCGGTCGGGCGCGTTGCGCGGGCGTCCGGGCGCGCCGAGGACGCTCGTCGGCAACAGCTCCGGTCCCAGCGTCTCGCCCGGCTCGGAGAGCGCGATCATCGCCCTCATCACGCCCACGAGCTCGCGATGGTTGCCGGGCCAGGCGTGGCGGCTCATCGCCGCGATCGTGTCCGGCGCAAGCGAGCGGCCTTCATGCGCCATGCCGCGCCAGAGCGCCTCAATCGCGCCCGCGGTATCGGCGAGCGCGCGGAACGGCGGCAGCGCGAAGGTGAACTGGGCGAGGCGGAAGTAAAGGTCGGCCCGGAAGGCGTCCGAGGCGGAAAGCGCCGTCAGGTCGCGGTGGGTGGCGCAGATCAGGCGGAGGTCGAGGGGCGTCGGCCTGCCGCCGCCGAGCGGCGTGACGCTGCGGTCCTGCACCACGCGCAGCAGACGCGCCTGTAGCACCAGCGGCATGTCGCCGATCTCGTCGAGGAACAGGATCCCGCCCTCAGCCTCGCGCAGCAGCCCCTTGGAGCCGGACTTCCGCGCGCCGGTGAAGGCGCCGGGCTCATAGCCGAACAGCTCCGCCTCGATCAGGCTCTCCGGGATCGCCGCGCAGTTGACCGCAACAAAAGCCTTGTCCCCCCGCGATGAGGCGGCGTGGACGGCGCGCGCGAACATCTCCTTGCCCGAGCCGGTCTCGCCCTGGATCAGGATCGGAACGTCGCCGTCGACGAGCTTCACGGCGCGCCTCAGATTCGCGTTCGTCGCGGCGTCGAAATGGGCGCGCGTGGCCGGGGCCGCCGGCGACGCGGCGTGTTTGTGGGGCGCGGGGGGCGTGATCTCGGCGCCGGGGACGAGCGTCGGGCGCGGCGGCGCCTTGGCGTAGAGCGTCGCGCCGGACCGCGTGAGCAGGCGTCCGTCCTCGAGGCCCCGACGTCCCTCGAACAGGTCGCCGAACGAGCGCGCCCCGAGGGCGTTCCAGTCTAGCTCGAGCAGCCGCAGGGCGTAGCGATTAGCGGCGACGAGCCGCGCGCCCTCGAAGGCGAGCAGGCCTTCCTGCGGCGTCCCGAGCAAAGCGGGATCGGCGTGAAAGCGGACGACGTTCTTCTCGTCGAACCGATCGGCAAACATGCGCCGCTCGATCTGGTCGACGCCCATCCGGATGAGGCGGAGCGCGTGCGTCTGCGGCACGGCCGCGTGGCCAGACAGGTCGAGGGCGCCGCGCAGGCCCCCGCGCGGATCGAAGATGGGCGCCGCGGCGCAGGTCAGGATGCGGTGCGGTTCGAAATAGTGCTCCGCCCCGCGGACCTCGATCGGGCGCCGTTCGACGAGCGCCGTCCCGATCGCGTTGGTGCCGGTCGACGCCTCGGCCCATTTCGCGCCGGGCCGGAGCGCCACGCCCGCCGCCTTTCCGGCGAAGCCCGGATCGCCGAACGCGTCGAGGACATAGCCGGAGGCGTCGGTGAGGATCACGAGGCTCGCCGTGTCGCGCGCCTCGATCGCAAGCGCTTCGAGCTCCGGGCGGCTGTGGCGGATCAGCTCGTCGTTGCGCTCATGAAGGTCCCGCAGGGCCGACGATCCGACAGGTTCGATCCGCGGGCGGGCGTGGCTGTCGAAGCCGCGTTCGGCGCAGCGCAGCCAGGATCGCAGAATGTCCGGCGCGAGCCCTTCCGGCTCGGCGCCGCGATCGAAGAAATCCCGCCGCGCCTTGAGCACGTTCGTGCGGGGAGCGTGAAGCTCCATGAGGTCGCCCTCGAGCTGTTTCATCCCAGTGTCGCAGCTTGCGACAGCTGTCGCAGCGCGCTTCGTATCCCGTTGCGACAACTGTCGCGCAACATCGCCAAAGAGTCCATCGGCCCAGACGGAGGATTGGCGCAGACGCGCCGGCGGATCGTGAAAGATCAGGCGCTTAGCGCGGCGCAGCATTGGTCCCAGATCATGCGCCGGCTGCTTGGCACGAAGGCTGCGAACAGCTGGTCAGGCAACAAGACGCGGCACGAAGCCGCTTTGGGAGGACTGAAAATGAACGCTCCGCAGAACATGCAATCGTTCCTGCGCGCTCCCTTCAAGGAGCGCTACGACAACTTCATCGGCGGCAAGTTCGTGGCGCCGGTGGGCGGCCGGTACTTCGAAAACACCAGCCCCATCACCGGCAAGAAGGTCTGCGAGATCGCGCGCTCGCAGAAGGAGGACGTCGAGCTCGCCCTTGACGCGGCGCACGCCGCCAAGGACGCCTGGGGCCGCACCGCGCCGGCCGAGCGCTCCAAGGTTCTGCTCAAGATCGCCGACGTCATGGAGGCGAACCTCGAGCTGATCGCGACCGCCGAGACCTGGGACAATGGCAAGCCGATCCGCGAGACCATGGCTGCCGACATCCCGCTCGCCATCGACCACTGGCGCTACTTCGCCGGCGTGCTGCGCGCGCAGGAAGGCTCGATCTCCGAGATCGACCACGACACCATCGCCTATCACTTCCATGAGCCGCTGGGCGTCGTCGGCCAGATCATCCCGTGGAACTTCCCGATCCTCATGGCGGTCTGGAAGCTCGCGCCTGCGCTCGCCGCCGGCAACTGCGTGGTGCTGAAGCCGGCCGAGCAAACCCCGGCCTCGATCCTGGTGGTGATGGAGCTGATCGCAGACATCCTGCCGCCCGGCGTCATCAACGTCGTGAACGGATTCGGCCTGGAGGCCGGCAAGCCCCTCGCCTCGTCCAACCGGATCGCGAAGATCGCCTTCACCGGCGAGACCACGACCGGGCGCCTGATCATGCAGTACGCGTCGCAGAACCTGATCCCTGTGACGCTGGAGCTCGGCGGCAAGTCGCCGAACATCTTCTTCGCCGACGTGGTGGACGAGGACGACGACTTCTTCGACAAGGCGATCGAAGGCTTCGTGATGTTCGCGCTGAACCAGGGCGAGGTCTGCACCTGCCCGAGCCGCGCGCTCATCCAGGAGTCGATCTACGACAAGTTCATCGAGCGGGCGATCCAGCGCGTGAACGCCATCAAGCTCGGCTCGCCGCTCGATCCCTCCACCATGGTTGGCGCCCAGGCCTCTTCCGAGCAGCTCGAGAAGATCCTGAGCTACATCGACATCGGCAAGCAGGAGGGCGCCGAAGTGCTCGCCGGCGGCTCGAAGAACGAGCTCGAGGGCGAACTCGGCGGCGGCTTCTACATCAAGCCGACCGTGTTCAAGGGCCACAACAAGATGCGGATCTTCCAGGAGGAGATCTTCGGCCCGGTGCTCTCGGTCACGACCTTCAAGGACGAGGACGAGGCGCTCTCGATCGCCAACGACACGCTGTACGGCCTCGGCGCCGGCGTGTGGACCCGCAACGGCACGCGGGCCTACCGCTTCGGCCGCGGCATCCAGGCCGGCCGCGTCTGGACCAACTGCTACCACGCCTATCCGGCCCACGCGGCCTTCGGCGGCTACAAGCAGTCGGGCATCGGTCGCGAGACCCACAAGATGATGCTCGACCACTACCAGCAGACCAAGAACATGCTGGTCAGCTACTCCCCGAAGAAGCTCGGGTTCTTCTGATCGCGCAAGGGTTTCCTCCCAAGCGAACGGAGCGGGGCGGCGAGAGCCGCCCCGTTTTTTGGCCGAGCGGCGAACGGGCGGGCGATCGGCGCGCCGTGGACCTACTCGTCGTCTTCGACGTCGTCCTCGGCCGCCGATGCGCCGAGCTTGCCGCCGACGTTGCGGCCGAGCTTTCGCAGGAGCTTGCGCAGCTTCTTGCGGTCCTTGCCGTCGATGCCGTCGGAGGCCTCGCGCTCGAGCTCCAGCCAGATGGCGTCCACCGCCTCGGCGCGCTTGCGACCCTCGTCTGTCAGCTCGACCTTCACCACCCGGCCGTCGCCGTTGACGGTCCGCCGCTCGACGAGGCCTTGGGCGGCGAGCCGCGCCACCGTCTTCGAGGCGGTCGGTGGACGCACGCGCAGCTCGGTCGCGAGATCGCCCATCGTGCGCCCGCCGTCCTGCGTCGCGAGCAATGTCAGAACCTGCTCCTGGCCTGGGAAAAGCCCGAGATCCTGCAGGAGCTGCGCGCTCCGCGCCCGGTGCAGCCGGGCCGCATGCAGCAGCTCGTAGCCGACTGTTTTCGCATAGGGGCTTTTCATCGGTTCGCCCTCTTGGCGCGCGGTACGACCCTCGCGCGCGTCCATCTTGCCGGCGAAAGGATATGCTGTCTCCATGACAGGAAGTCGAGCGGGCGGCGCGATCGGCGGCCCTGCACGCGTTAGACTTGTGGGCTATGCGGAAAACCACTTCGTCAGGCCCCGGCGCGCGGCGGCTGCTGATCACCGCCTTCGGCCGTTTCGACGGAGGCTGGAACTGTTCGGAGGCGCTGTTGTCGCGTCTGCGGGCTGAACGGGACGAACTCCAGTCGCTGTGGGGTGGGCCGGTCGCGTTCGCCCTCTTGCCTGTCCGCGCTGCGACGGCCGAGGCGGAGCTCGCCCGCGCGCTGGCGACGGCGCGGCCGACCCATGTGTTGCTAACCGGACAGGCGGCGGGGCGCGACGCGCTGAGCTTTGAGCGCGTCGCGCGCAACCGCGTGCACATCGCCGTCGCGGACGCCTACGGGCGCGTCGGGACGATCGGGCCGGTGCGCGCCGGCGGTCCGACCGAGCGTCTTTCGAACTGGCCGGACCTTCCCGGTCTAGTCGGAGCGCTCGCAGACGCCGGGTTGCCGGCGCGGCTGTCCGACGACGCCGGGTCGCACCTCTGCAACCAGACGCTCTATCTCGCGCTCGAGGCTGCGGAGACGGCGAAGCCGCCCTTCGTCTCGACGTTCCTGCATCTCCCGCTGCTGCCCGAGCAGGTCGCGGAACGCCTGCCCGCCGCGGCGCGTCACGCGCAGTGCTTCGCCATGCCCATCGAGGAGATGGCGCGTGCGGTCCGGCTTGTTCTGGTCCATACCGGCCAGACGACCGCATGACGGGACCCCGAGCCGATGGACCTGCCGCGCCGACGCTGGATCGACATGACGAGCCGGGATTTCGCGTCCGCAGACGCGGCGTCCTGGATCGCGGTGTTGCCGATCGCGGCCGTGGAGCAGCACGGTCCGCACCTCCCGCTCGGAACCGACGGCTTCATTTCCGACGGCTATCTGGAGCGCGCCCTCGGCCTGATCCCGGACGAGCTGCCGGTGACCTTCCTTCCGACGCAGTGGATCGGGAGTTCGGAGGAGCACGCCGACTATCCCGGCACGCTATCGATTCCGCCCGAATTCTTGATCGCCGCCTGGACGGCGATCGGCGCCTCCGTCGCTCGCGCAGGGGTGCGGAAGCTCGTCCTGATCAACAGCCACGGCGGCAACTCGCCCGTGCTGGACGTCGTGGCGCGGCGCCTGAGGGCGGCGCACGGCATGCTGGCGGTGATCGCGAGTTGGCGCCGGTTCGGGCATCCGGACGGCGTCTTCACCGCGCAGGAGATCCGCCACGACATCCACGCCGGGCGGATCGAGACCTCGCTGATGCGCGCCTTCCGGCCTGGTCTTGTGCGGATGGAACAAGCCAGCGACTTCCAGCCCAACACCGTCGGGATGGAGCAGGAGTTCTCGCAGCTGCGCGCCGCGCACCCGGCCGGCTTCGGCTGGCTCACGCAGGACCTGCATCCCTCCGGGGCGGCGGGAGACGCGGCTTCGGCCTCGGTCGAGGCCGGACAGGCGTCGGCCGATCACGGCGCGCACGCTTTCGCAGAGCTCCTGGGGGACGTCGCCAGATTTCCGCTCGGGCGTCTCGATACGAAGCCGGGGTGGTAGGACCGCTCGCGCCGGCGTGGCTCGACAAGCCGCGCGCCGCGCTCCACGATGCGACACAAGAGCAACAAATCAGGGGGCAGGGCGCCGATGGCGGAGACGCGGACCGAGGAGCGGCTGATCGAGGGCCTCAAGGTCATCGAGACCACGGAGACCGACAACATCCTGCGATGGGACGGCTCCGCCCTCTATGTCGAGCACGACGTCTATCACAACGGGCAGCTCGTCCATCGCAAGTATCACCGCAAGGTGACCGCCGAGGTCGCGAGGGTCCTGCTCAGCGTCATCGCCGGCAAGGCGTGATCAGCCTTTCAAAAAGGCCATGACCTTCTCATAGGCTGGCGCCGCGTTCGGCTCGGGCAGCGACGTGAAGACATGCGCCGAGCCCGGCAGGACCTGGAGCTCGGCCTCGTTGCCGGCGGCGATCCAGCGCGCCGCCATGAACAGCGTGTCGTCGACCAGCGGGTCCTCGCTGCCGACGGTGAAGATCGCCGGCGGCAGGCCTGCCAGGTCCGCATAAAGGGGCGAGACGTCCGGATCGTCCCTGTCTTCGCCGTTCTGGAGAAAGTTCGCCGCGAACATGCGGATGTCGCGTGTCCCGAGCACGAGCTTCCGGTCGCCGAACAGGCGCGCGCTCGGCGTCAGCCCCATGTCGTAGCTGCCGGCCGTCAGGTTCGCTCTCGAGAATGGCGTCAGCCCGTGGCGGTCCCTCAGCCGTACGAGCGTTACGGCGGCGAGATGGGCGCCGGCCGACTCTCCGCCGATCAGCAGGCGCTCCGCGCCGAAGCGCCCGGCGCCCTGGCGCGCGACCCAGAGCGCGGCCGCCTCGCAGTCGTCCGGCCCGGCCGGATAGGGGTGTTCCGGCGCGAGCCGGTAGTCGACCGACAGGCAGGCGAAGCCGAGCTCGCTCGCGAGCCGTTCGAGGCGAGGGTCGTCTTGGTCGGCCGTGCCGAGCGTCCAGCCGCCGGAGTGGAAGTGCAGGTAGATCGCGCTCGGCGCCTCGGGCGCGATCACCCGGATCGGGATCGGCCCGCGGGGCCCGCCGATCTCGATGATCTCTGCGCGCCCGCTCTTGGGCTCGACGACGAAGGGGGTGAGGCCGCGCTTGCGCCGCGCCCGGACCTCCGCGGGACCGAGCGCCCAGGCGTCGGGCGCCATCCTGGCCTGCGCGATCAGCTTGCGATTGTGCTCGGCGGTGCCCTCAGGGACAGCGCCCGGCGCGAAGGCGGCTGGGTCGATCGTGATCGGTCGCGTCATCTCGGCTCCGGCGCGCGCTAGGCGGGCCGACGAGGAAACGCGAGGCGGGCCCTCGCCGCAAGCCTCTGCCGCCCAAGATGCCGGAGATGACCAGACAAGCCGATCGACCAACCGAAATCGTCGTCGCAGGGAGCGCGGGCCATCAGGCGGTCGGGCGTTTCTCGGTCGCGACGCGCGGCCTTGGCCTCTACGACGTCACCGGCGAGGTCGCGGAGCTGCTGAAGGCCGGGGAAGCGGGGGACGGGCTCGCGACGCTGTTCGTGCGTCACACCTCGGCCTCGCTGACGATCCAGGAGAACGCCAGCCCCGAGGTGCTGGATGATCTCGTCGACGCGCTCGACCGGCTCGCGCCGCGCGACGGCGGTTGGCGGCACGACGACGAGGGACCGGACGACATGCCGGCGCACGTCAAGACGATGCTGACCGGAGCGTCCGTCGCCGTTCCGGTGATCGGCGGAGGGCTGGCGCTCGGGACATGGCAGGCGATCTATCTCGTCGAGCACCGTGACAGGCCGCACAGCCGCGAGCTCGTGCTGCATTTCATGGGCTCGGCTTCCGCACGCGGCTGACGGCGCTCCGGAACGATCGGCGCGCGCGGCGTTTCGCCCGGCTGGCGCAGGAGCACGCCGGCGACGACTTCGCCCGGACGCGCTTACGCTTGCCGCAGCGCGGCAAATCCACAACGGTCGAGCACAGATTCAGAATTGAGGCGGTTTTACGCATCGATTTCGCAATCGCGAATCGATATGAAGCCTCCATGACGAGCGCCAGGACTTCATCCGCCCGCATTCTCATCGCAGACGATCATCCGCTGTTCCGGACGGCGATGCGCGAGGCCATGTCCGGCGAGGGGGCCGAAATCGCCGAGGCCGGATCGTTCGACGCAGCGTCGAAAACGCTGGAGAACGACCAGTCCTTCGATCTCGTCCTGCTCGATCTGACGATGCCCGGCGTGAGCGGCTTTTCCGGGCTGATGTACTTGCGGGCGCAGTATCCGGCGCTTCCGGTGGTCGTTGTCTCGGCCAACGAGGACCCGACCACGATCCGCCGCTGCATGGACTTCGGCGCTTCGGGATTCATTCCGAAGACGCTCGGCGTCGACGAGATGCGCGAGGCGCTGCGCGCGGTGCTCGCGGGCGGCGTCTGGTCTCCCCCGGACGTCAACCTCAACGGTCCCGACGACGGCTCGGCCAAGCTCGCGGCGCGGCTCGGCACGCTGACGCCGCAGCAGGTGCGCGTGCTGATGATGCTGAGCCAGGGCCTGCTCAACAAGCAGATCGCCTACGAGCTCGGCGTCTCCGAGGCGACGGTGAAGGCGCATGTCTCGGCGATCCTCGCCAAGCTCGGCGTCGAGAGCCGCACCCAGGCCGTCATCGCGGCCTCGAAGATCGAGGCCGGCCAGTGGCCGGAGCGCGCCCCTACGGAGTAAGCGGTTCCGCGCCGCTCTCCGGTTTCGGAGACCAGTGGCGCACGCGGTTCTCCCAACGCTTCTTGTGGCGCGCCGCCGCCGCTTCGCTCAGCGTGATTCCGAGCGTGCGATAGACGCGCCTCACGACTTTCACCGGATTGGCGGCCAGATCCGCATAGGCGACCTCCGTCCTGCGCTCCGCCGGCAGGGTCGCCCAGTCGGCGTCGAGCTTGGCCAGAACGCGGCGATGAAGGTCCTCGGCCTGCTCGCGCAGGAACGGCTTCGGCGAGCCCTGCAGCGAGAACTGCCGCATCGACATGTCCATCATCCGCTGGAACGACCTGAGCACCGCCTCGCGCTCGCGGTCGATGCGCACGAAACGCGCCTCGGGATACATCTCGCGCAGGTCGTCGAGTCGGGCCGAGTTCGCCGGGTTCTTCAGGAGCAGGCGTTGTCCGGGATACTTCGCGACCAGGGTCTTCAGGAACCGTCGGTAGGCGTCGCGCCAGGCCTCGCGGGCTTCCGAGCCCGGCGCAGGAAACAGCGCGTCGTCGATATGCGCAGCGCGCTGGCGCGGGAAGAACGACACCCGGAAGAACGACGGCGCGCCGAGGTGGCACATCGCCAGCTCTTCCTCCTGCGGGCGGTGGAGCGCGACCTCGACGAGGTCGACCATCCGCGTCGGGTAGATCGGCGCGCCCTTCTCGTCGGTCTTGAGGCGTGCGATCGCGCCCATGGCCTTGCGCTTGTGCCCGAGGAGGTACGGCGCGTCCGACGGGAACAGGATGTCCATGAGCCGCGGCGAGGCGAAGCCGGGGTCGGCCGCGAGCATCTCATGCAGCAGCGTGGTGCCGCTGCGCCAAAAACCCAGGACAAACACCGGCGGGGCGGCGAGGTGCCAGTCGTCCGGCACGGCGGCGATCGCCGCCTGGGTCTTCTCGATATAGGGACGCCGCTGGATGTTGGTGGCGAGCGCGGCGACCAGCGGCCCGAGATGCGACAGCCGGAAATGATCGTCCTGCCCGAGCACGTCGCGCACCACCGCGAACTCCGCGCAGCTGAGCGGATGGAAGGCGATGCGACGCGGCAGGGTCGATTGCACGCTCATTCGGCGGCGGCCCTGGCGGACATCATCTGGGACAAGAGAGCCCTCAGCGCGGCGGGGCGGATGGGTTTCGGCAGCATCATGACGCGTTTTCCGTCCGCTTCCGCGCGCAATTGCGGCGAGCGATCGGCGGTGATCAGCACCGCCGGAATGGGTTTGCCGAATTTCCAGCGCAAGGCCGTGATGGTCTCCAATCCATCCGTATCATCAAGATGATAGTCCGCGAGCATGACATCAGGAATGGTCTTTCTGCGCACCGCCTCGAGCTCCGCTTCCTTCTGGCTGGAGGCTGCGATGACGCCGCACCCCCAGCCGGTGAGCAGCGTGGTCATTCCCTCTAGGATCTTGGGCTCGTTGTCGATCGCGAGCACGGTCAGCCCGGCGAGCGCCTGATTGGCCGAGGCGTTCTGCGCGACGCTCGCCCGCGCCGCGGGCAGCGCGGCGGAGACCGGCGCCTCGACGGCGAAAATCGACCCCTTGCCCGGACGCGAGCGCAGCGTGACGGGATGGTCGAGCACGCGCGCGATGCGCTCGACGATCGACAGGCCGAGGCCGAGGCCTGGCGCGACCCGCGCGCCCTGCTCGAGCCGCTTGAATTCGCGGAACACCACCTTCTGCTGCTGCTCGGCGATGCCGAGGCCGGTGTCCCAGACCTCGATCCGGACGCGCCCCTTGAGGCGCCGGCAACCGACGAGGACGCTGCCCGACGGCGTGTACTTGATGGCGTTGGAGACGAGGTTCTGGAGGACGCGCCGGAGCAGCCGGCGGTCGGAGCGCACCGTGACGCTGGTCGGCAGCACGACGAGCTTCAGCCCCTTCTCCTTCGCGACCGGCGCGAACTCGCGCGCGAGCTGGTCTGTGATGTCGTCGAGCCGGAAGCTCGAGATCTCGGGCCGCATCGCGCCGGTGTCGAGCCGGGAGATGTCAAGCAGCGTCGACAGGATCTCCTCGACGCCGTCGAGCGAGGTCTCGATGTTCCGGGCGAGGCTCGCCTGCTCCGGACGGTCGGTGGCCCGTTCCGCGAGACTTGTGGCGAACAGGCGCGCTGCGTTCAGCGGCTGGAGGATGTCGTGGCTCGCGGCGGCGAGGAAGCGCGTCTTGGAGATGTTCGCCTCGTCCGCCTCGGTCTTGGCTCGGGCGAGCTCCTGGTTGAGCCGGGTGAGCTCTCTCGTGCGCTCGCGCACGCGCCGCTCGAGCGTCTCGTTGGCCCGTTCCAGCGCCTCCTGGGCGGCGACGGTGTCCGAGATGTCGGTGTAGGTCGTGACGACCCCGCCGTCCGGCATGCGGGCGGATCGGATCTCGATCACGCGCCCGGACGGGTGCAGCCGGGTCCGCAGCGTCTCCAGCCGCACGACGAAGCGCTCGATGCGGTCGCGGATGAACTCCTCCGCGTTGATCGGTCCATAGAGGCCGCGGTCGGCGTTGAAGCGGAAGATGTCGTCGAGCCCGACGCCGAAGTGGATCATCTCCTCCGGAAGGTCGAACAGCTCGCGGAACTGCCGGTTCCAGCAAACCAGCTTCATGTTGGCGTCGATCGCGGTGACGCCCTGGCGCGCGTGGTCGAGCGCGTTCTGCAGGACGTCCCGGCTCGTCTGCATCGCGGCGGAGGCGTGATCGAGCAGCCTGAGCGCGTCGTTTGGCGAGACGTTGCGCCGCGTCAGCAGCATCGACAGAACGAGCCGCGATGACGCGGCGCCGATCGCCGAGGCGAGCAGGTGCTCGGAAAAGCGAAGAGTCTGCAGGTCGAGTTCCTGCGACGCCTCGAGCTTGGCGCCGCGCGCGATGGCGAAGCCGCGGAAGGCGCTCTCGGTGCGCTCGGGGCCGAGATAGCGTGCGACCGACTGAACGAGCTCGCCCGCGGTAGCGCGGGTCCGCCAGCTGCGCCCCATCGCCGGCGTCGGCGTCGGCTCCATGACCGGCGCGATCCGCCGCTCGGCGGCGCCGTCGCAGAACAACAGGGCCTGCTGACGCTCGGCCGTGGTGGCCGAGCGGCTGAGTGAGCCGAGCACGAAGGCGAGGACGTTAAACGCGAGGCTGAGCAGCACAGCGGCCGCAAGCGGGTCGACGGCATGGCTGTCCGGCCCGCCGGCGAGCAGGGCCGCCGGCCCGCGCGTCACGATCGGAAAGACGATCATTCCGGCCCAGAGAGCGAGGCCGACGACGACGCCGCAGATCGCCCCCCGCGCGTTGGCGCGCCGCCACACGAGTCCCCCGAAGAAGGCGGGCGCAAGCTGCGCGAAGGCCGTCATCGCCACGACGGGCGAGATCGTCAGGGTCTCCGGCGCGATCAGCAGGCTGACGCTCCACGCTACGAGGACGGCGCCGACGATGGCCGCCGCGCGGATGGCGAGCAGGCGCAGCGTCATGTCCGCCCGGCGCGCGGATCGGCCGCGCAGCAGCAGAGGCACGACGATGTCGTTGGAGGCCATCACCGAGATCGCGACGCATTCGATGATGACGGCGACCGCGCCGGCCGACATCGCGCCGAGGAAGGCGATCAGGGCGAGCCATCCTGCGCCGGCGTTGAGAGGGACGGTGAGGGCGAAGACTCCTGCCGACGGCCCGCCCGCCGGTCCGAAGATCGCCAGGCCGGCAAGCGCGACCGGCGCCGCGAACAGCGACATCGCCGCCAGATAGAACGGGAAGACGCGCCGCGCGACGACGACGTCGGCGACGTCGCGGTTCTCGATGACGACCATGTGGAAGACGCGCGGCAGCAGCAGGAAGGTGAGGCATGACAGCAGCGTCAAAGCGAGCCAGCGGGCCGGATCCGGCGACGCGGCGAGCGCCGCCGCCGCGCCCGACGCCGCGGCGCGGTCCACCAGGGAGAGGAAGCCGCCGAACGTTCCGTACAAGATGGCGGCGACGACGATCAGAACGGCCGCGAGCTTGACGAGCGCCTCCGCCGCGACCGCGGCGCTGAGCCCGTCCTGACGTTCGAGCGCAGGGGCCCGCCGGACGCCGAAAAGCAGGGCGGACAGCGCCATCAGGCATGCCGCGACCGCGGCCGCCACGCCATGGGCTGAAGGGCCGAGAAGCGCTGTCGCCGCCATGTCCATCGCCCGGATCTGGATCGCGACGTAGAGAGTCGAGCCGGCGATCGCCACGACCGCGACGAGCGCCGCCACGCGCTCGCTCTTGCCATAGCGGGCGCCGACGAAGTCGGCGACGGAGGCGATGTTGAGCTCGTGCGAGAGGGTCACAACGCGCTTCAGGGTGGATCCGAAGACCAGCAGCAGCAGGATCGGTCCGAGCGCCAGCGCGAGATAGGACCAGCCCGCATGCGCGGCGTAGTCGACCGAGCCGAAGAACGCCCAGGACGTGCAGTAGACGCCGAAGCCAAGCGCATAGGCGGTCGCCCGGAGGCGGCCGGCGAACCATCGCGGCCTGCGGCGGTCGACATAGACCGCAAGCGCGCAGAGGGCTGCGAGATAGCCAAACGAGAGTCCGATGAGCAGCAACGCTTTCAAGGGGCCTTCATCCCGCCGCCACGCCGCGCCTGGCCATCGAAGCCGTCCGCGTCGCTGTCCCTTCGTCGCCTTGTCACGACTATCAAGTCCTCGTTAACGTCTAGCGAGGGAAGCGGCGAGACGCCATCCACGCGTGCGGGGACCGATCTGCAATGTCGATGATCCAGGAATTCAAAGAATTCGCCATGAAGGGCAATGTCGTCGACCTCGCGGTCGGCGTCATCATCGGCGCGGCCTTCGGCAAGATCGTCGAGAGCCTCGTCGCCGACATTTTCATGCCGATCGTCGGCGCGATCATAGGCGGCCTCGATTTCTCGAACTACTTTATCGGACTGTCCCCAGCGGTCACCTCTCCGGCGCTCGCCGACGCCAAGAAGCAGGGCGCGGTGCTGGCCTACGGCAACTTCCTGACGATCACGATCAACTTCATCATCATCGCCTTCATCCTGTTCATGGTGATCAAGGCGATGAACCGGATGAAGAAGAGGGAGGAGGCCAAGCCCGCCCCCGTCGCCGAGGTGCCGGAAGACGTCAAACTGCTGTCGGAAATCCGCGACATTCTCGCTTCCGGCGCCCCGCGCGTCTGAGATTTCCGCGTCCTGCGTCGTCCGCGGGGCGGGCGCGGGCGCTTTAAGGAAGGCGACATGGCCGCGCGCTTCGTCCTGCACCATCATCCGCAGTCCCGCGCCCAGCGCATCAAGTGGCTGCTCGAGGAGACCGGGGCGGAGTACGAGGTCGTCCTGCACGACCTCGAAGGCGGCAGCCACAAGCGGCCGGACTTCCTGAGGCTCAATCCCGACGGCAAGCTGCCGACGCTGATCGACCGCGGCCCGGACCGGAGCGCGGAAGTCGCGGTGACGGAAAGCGCCGCGATCCTGATCCATGTCGCCGACTGCTACCCGCGAGCCGGCCTCGCGCCGGAGCCGGGCTCGCTCGAGCGCGGCCCCTACCTGACCTGGATCGCCTACGCCGCGGCGGCGCTCGAGCCGGCCTTCGCGGACGTGATGTTCCCCCGGGCCGAGCCCGCTCCGGCGCGCGCGATCGGCTGGCCGCCCTTCGACCAGGCGCTCGAGCGCGTGCTCGCCGGGCTGGCGCCGGGACCCTGGCTGCTCGGCCAGCGCTTCACGGCCGCCGACCTGATGGTCGGCGCGCTGCTCGGCTGGCTGAACGCCTGGGGCAAGCTGCCGGAGCCGCAGCGCTTCGCCCCCTATCTCGAACGGATCGCCGCGCGGCCGGCCCATCAGAGGACCTATCGCGGATGATCTCGCGCGGGGCGCTCGCGTTCGGCGCCGCTCTCGTGTCCTCCGCGCCGTTCTGCATGCCCGTCAGGGCTCAGACGGCAGTCGTCGATTATCTCGGCCTGCCAGGGCCCTACGCGCTGCGCGACGTGGAGTATCGGCTCGCCTGGAGTTCCCAGCCGACGCCGGGCTACGCCAAGCACGAATATCTTCCCGTCGGGCAGTCGCCGGAGCGGTTCGAGCGCATGATCCTGATCGAGCACGCCGCCGGTGTGGACCCGGTCAAGGCGGCCGCGGCGAAGGTCGAGGAGCTCAAAGCGCGCAAGCCGAACGATCCGACGACCAACTGGACGATCGCGCGGAACGGCGCGGCGGGCGAGATCCTGCTCGACTTCACGCTGAGCGCGCCGGACGCCGCCGGGGGAGGGATCTCGGAGTGGAACGCCTATCGCTACGCAGCCGCGCCGGGCGGCCGAGGCGTCGTGCTGCTCGGTTTCAGCCGCCGCGCCTATGGCGTGGACCGAACGGCGTTCTATCAGGCGTTGAAGGCCGAGCGCCGGGCTGATCTCGCCGCCTTCACTGCGCTGCCGATGGTCTTGGTCCGGCCGAAGGCCCGGTAGAAGGAAAAGGCCCCGCACGTCGCCGCGCGGGGCCTTTACCGGGCGTCGCCGCGATCAGCGCGCGCTCGCCTTGCTGAGCGATCCGAAGCGCCAGATCGAGCCGCCGCTGGAGACGACGAGCGGCGCCCCGTCCGCAGCCGAGTCGACCAGGGCGGCGGGAACCGCGATCGTCGTCTCGCGCGGATTGGCCGTCGGGCGAGCGATCCGGACGCCCTGCGCGGCGCGCCCGCCGATCGCCACGCTGAAGCCGCTCGAGCTCTCGATCATCGAGGACAGGGTCGACACGGTGATCTCGGCGACGTCCGGGCCGCCCGCGCCGGCGAAGGCGCCAGTGAGCGCGGGATTGCTGACGCGGGCGACGTCGACGACCCGCGCGCCCGTGTCCGCAGGACCCGCCGCGCCGTCGCCCGCGGCGGGCCGAACGCCGCTGGCCGCGACCGGCGACGGCAGGCGATCCTTCCCCGGCGTGAAGCCGTCGAGCGACGGCGGGCGCGGCGCCGAGCCATGCGAGGCGTCGGCGACGGCGAGGATCGGCGAAGCGTCCGCCGGCGCGTCGAACTTCATGCTGAACGGCGTATTCTGCGTCGCCCAGATGTCGCCGATGATGAGGCCGCCCGAGCCGTTGTCCTTCTTCTTGCCCTGGGGCGAGAGCAGGACGTACATGCCCGTGATCTTCGCCGGGTTGAAGCCCTTGTCGGCGTCCTTCAGGAGCTCCGACATGGAGATCCGCACGGTCGACATCAGCGCATGATAGAGCGGCTTGACGGGGTTGGTGGGCTCGTTCTCCTCGATGCCGACCGCCTGACGCTCTCGGGTCAGCTCCTTGAGGCTGATGAAGTGGCGGTTCGAGTATCTCTGCTTGTCGTCGACGAACTGGACCCCGACGTTCTGCGAGCCGTTCTCGTCCATCGCCTGCTTGGAGACATCGGAGCAGGCGAGCTCCGGATCGGTGTCGACGTCGTCAGGGTTGTCCGGGCCGGAGAACAGCGTGCAGTCCGGCCCGACCCGCATCTCGATCGCCTTCATCTTCGAGATGTCGACCGGCTTGGTCCCCTGGTACATGGGGAAGAACGCCCAGTAATGGCCGTCCTCGGGCTTGGTCTTGTTCGCCGGGGCGCCCCAGCGGATCCGCGCCGCCCAGGCGTTATAGGGGTCGCCATAGTTCTGGTAGTTGAAGAAGTGCTCCGGCGTGTTGGTGCACAAGGTCGTCACGCCGGCATATCCGAACAGCACGTTCTGGCAGTTTCCCGTCGGATAGGCGGCGAAGCGTGAGAGCAGCTTGTTCGCGCCGATGTCCGTCGAGGGGAAGTAGCTGCGGTCGTATTTGGTGATGTCGGAGAGCGGCTTCGGCAGGTCGTAGGCCGGGTTGAGCAGCTCCGCCCACGAGCCGTCCTTGGTCTTCGAGCGGACGATCGACATCACGAAGTAACGGCCGATCTCCTGCTGGTCCTTGACCGTGCCGATCTCGGGAAACAGCTTCTTCTGCCCGAGGCACTTGTGCAGCGTCGGCTGGTTGGCGCCGCCGAGCGAGTAGTTGTCCTGGGTGTGCCACTCGGTGTTGAACCCGTTGTGGTCCGCGCCGTCGACGGCGAAGGCGGCGCGGTAATTGCCGCCGTCATCGGGGAAGTAGCCGACCGCGCGGTCGTAGAACCGCATGCCGGACAGGCGCGAGACGTCGCCGTCGCACATCGGCAGCAG
The DNA here is from genome assembly GCA_031316315.1 of Chelatococcus sambhunathii. Classification (GTDB taxonomy): domain Bacteria; phylum Pseudomonadota; class Alphaproteobacteria; order Rhizobiales; family Methylopilaceae; genus Methylopila. The sequence goes on along the minus strand of JADBEO010000055.1, from coordinate 4,306 downwards.
CACGCCGTAGGCTGCGCCGTCCATCGGGATCTGGCTCGCCACGTTGCGCTGCGCCGCGAAGTCCGTCGGCGCCATGGCCGCGAGCGCGACGATCTTGGCGTTGCCCGGCAGGCGCGACTGCCAACCGTCGGTGTTGCCGACCAGCTGGAAGTAGGCGTTCACGATGGCGTCGCCGCCGCGCGAATGGCCGACAAGCGAGATCTTCGAGAAGTCGAGCTTGCCCTGGAAGTTCGAGAAGAAGCTCGGGCGGTTCGACGTGTCGAGGCCGGAGTTCCAGCGGCCGAACTGCATGAGATGCCGCAGGATCATCCGGCCGCGGCGGATGATCAGGAAGGGATCGGGATCGACGGGATGATAGCCGGTCTGGTTGATGCCGAGATTGGTGTTGATCGAAATCGTGACGTAGCCCTGCGTGGCGAGCCGCTCGGCGATGTAGTCGTAGCCCCAGTGGTTCGGGGTCACGATCGGGTACTCGCCCGTGCAGGTTCCGGAGCTGCTGTATTCCTTGCTGCCGTCGAGCCGCCACTTGCCGGTCGGGTCCACCTTGCCGCAGGTGCCGTGCTCGCCGTGCAGGAACACGACGATCGGGGCGTTCTTCAGGTCCGGCCCCTTGGTCGGATACCAGACGCGCGCCCAGAGCTCGGTTTTCTGCGCGACCTGCTTGGTGACGAGCTGATCGAAGCTCGCCGGCAGCTTGTATTCGCCGTTCTTCGCCGTGTAGGGGCCGTTTCCAGTGGGATCGTCGGCCACGGCCGCCGCTGCGGCGCCGCAAAGGCCGGCGCTGAGCGCCAAGCCCGCGACCATCGATATACTGGAGGCGGCCGCCACGGCGCGTCGCAGGCCGCGCAAGCCGTCTCGCAGTCGGCGCGCAATCAAAACCAATCGCATCGGTATTCCCCCACCGGACATAGCCGTGACGCCATGTTCCAGCCGAGCGAATTCGAGTCTAGATAAGTGGAAATACCTATCGATTAAGGTCTACGTTTTTTAATTATACGCGGAGGACGCCGCTGGCGCCGTCTGGACGGCAGACGTTCCGACCAGAGTTCAAGTTTTTGGCGCTGCCGACAGTGCTGAGTCGACGTCAGCCGTTCGTTCGGAACAAGGCGTCGAAGCGGCGTTCCGAGGCCTCTCGCCAGCAAGGCGTGGGAGGACACAGCGACCGTCCGGAGAAAGAGCTTATTTCTGAACGTCTGCGGAGCTGATCGAGGGCAGCGTGTCGAGATCGATCTCGACGTCGTCGCGGAGGACGTGCAGGTCCATGCCCCGTCCGGACGCCTTGATCTCGCGCGTCAGTTCGAGGACGTCCGCCATGGAGTGGCAGGTCACCGACATATCCGGGCCTCGCGGGACCCAGCGCACGACATAAGGCATCCGGCCCTCCACATCCGCGGTAGCGGATTTAATGCTGCAATTGCGAAGGCGGGCAAGGGAAATTCGTCACGCCGCCGTCGTTATTTCGTTGCACGTGCGAACGACGTTGAACGGAAAAAGTTCCGGTCAACTTATTCTCCGAACCGGCGGCTCGAAGCGCTCAGGCGGCGGTCTCGCGTCCGAGCATGTTGACGACCGCCCGCATCGCGTCGTCCACACTCGAACCGTGAGCGGTGGCGTCGCGAAAAGCCGCGCGCTGCATGTCGGCGCTCGAGCCTCGTTCGACGATCGTCCTGGCCCGCTCCGTCCACTCGGAGCAGCCGAGGGCCTCGGCGTCCTCGCGCGTCAGTTCGACCGCTTCTTCGAGATGCTGGGACACGGGAATCGCGGCGCGGCGTCGGACGTCGATCAGACGCGCCTCCACGCCGTGCTGCTGGACGAGCCAGATGTTCGAGGCGCAGACGCCGCGCTCCACCGCGCCGACCTTTGCGTTGACGTCGGGTCTGCGGGCGAGGCAGCGCACCAGGGCCCGATAGAGCGCCGCGATCGAGACGAGGTCGTCGAGGCGGGTGCAACTGTCGCAGATCCGGAGTTCGATCGTCGGAAAGCGCGCCGAAGGCCGGATGTGCCACCAGATGAAGCTCGCGTCGTCGACGACGTCGGCCGCGACCAACAGGTCGACATAGCGTTGGTAGTCCTCGCCGTTCGCAAAGATCTCGGGCAAACCCATGCGCGGCCACTCCGCGAAGGCTGAGAGCCGGATGCCTTTCAGTCCGGAGTCCCGCCCCTGCCAGAAAGGCGAGGAGATCGATAGCGCGTAGAACAGCGGCAGGAACGGGATGAGCCGGTTCATGAGCTCGACCCGGCGCCCCGGCTCCGGCGCCTCGACATGGATGTGGGTCGCGCAGATCATCGCCCGCATGGCGATGACCCCAAGTTCGCTTTCGAGCCTACGGTAGCGCTGGTCCGGGCTCGCGACCTGGTCGCGCACCTTCGCGAGCGGGTGCGCGCCGGCGGCGAACAGGGTCAGCCCGTGCTCAGCCGCGAGGCTGGACAGCGCGCGTCGCATGCCGCGAAGGCTTCCATGCGCGTCGCCGAAGTCCGTCAGCGGCTTTGTCTGGACCTCGACCTGACCCTTCAGGAATTCGTGGCTCGCCGGCTCGACCAAGCGGGGAGCCGCCTCATGGAAACGGTCCGCCCGCTCCGACACCGGACTTTCGCCCGTATCCGCGTCGGCGAGAAAATACTCCTCCTCGATCCCGAAGCGGAAGGCGTGCTGGTCCATGCGGCGCGGCTCCGGACGATGGCGACCATCCGCATATGGAGCCGGCGCGGGGGGCGGCATCCCAGACTTTGGCGATCAGGGCGTCCGGCCGCCGTCGCTTGCGGCGCAGGGGCGGCGCGCCTAGTTTGGCCGGATCGTTCGAAGAGCCCCCGGAAGCCTGCCCTCTCATGTCTCTCGCCTATGTCTCGACCCGCGGAGAAGCGCCGAAGCTCGGCTTCGCCGACGCCATGCTGGCAGGTCTCGCGCGGGACGGCGGGCTCTATGTGCCGGAAGCCTGGCCGACGCTTTCGCAGGACGTGATCGCGGGCTTCGCCGGAAAATCCTACGCCGAAGTCGCGGAAGCGGTGATCGCCCCATATGTCGGCGACGCGATCGCGCCTGCGAAGCTGCGCGAGATGATTTCCGAGGCCTACGCGGTGTTCCGGCATCCCGCCGTCACGCCGTTCGTGCAGACCGGGCCGAACCGCTTCGTGCTGGAGCTGTTTCACGGCCCCACCATCGCCTTCAAGGACGTCGCCATGCAGCTGCTCGCGCGGCTGATGGACCATGTCCTCGCCGAACGGGGCCTCAGGACCACCATTATCGGCGCGACCTCGGGCGACACCGGCGGCGCCGCCATCGAGGCGTTCCGTGGCCGCGACCGGGCGGACGTCTTCATCCTGATGCCGCATGGCAAGGTGTCCGAGGTCCAGCGCCGGCAGATGACGACCGCGCCGGACGCCAACGTCCATGCGATCGCCGTCGACGGCTCCTTCGACGACTGCCAGGCGCTGCTCAAGGCGGCCTTCAACCATCACGCCTTCCGTGACCGGCTCGCCCTCGGCGGGGTGAATTCGATCAACTGGGCGCGGGTGCTGGCGCAGGTCGTCTATTACTTCGTCGCCGCGGTCGCGCTCGGCGGTCCGCGCCGCGCGGTCGACTTCGTGGTGCCGACAGGGAATTTCGGCGACGTCTTCGCCGGCTATGTCGCCAAGCGCATGGGCCTGCCGATCGGGCGGCTCGTCGTCGCGACCAACGTCAACGACATTTTGGCCCGAACGCTCGAGACCGGGCGCTACGAGGTAAAGGGCGTGACGCCGACCACCTCCCCCTCGATGGACATCCAGGTCTCCTCGAACTTCGAGCGCCTGCTGTTCGACGCCTGTGGCCGCGACGCCGGCGTCGTGCGCGCCGCTATGGCCTCGCTCGCGCAGTCCGGCGCCTTCACGCTGAATGAGGGGACCCTCGCAAACATCCTCGCCGAGTTCGACGCCGGCCGCGCCGACGAGTCGACGGTCGCCCAAACGATCGGCAAGGTTCACCGCGAGACGGGGTACCTGCTCGATCCGCACACGGCGGTCGGACACGCCGTCGCCGACGCCGCCGGCCTTGATCCCGCGACGCCGACGGTGGTGCTCGCGACAGCCCATCCCGCCAAGTTCCCCGACGCTGTCGAGGCGGCGTCGGGCGTGCGGCCGGAACTGCCGGCCCACCTGTCCGAGCTCATGTCCGCCCCGGAGCGCGTCAACCAGCTGCCGAACGATCTCGCCGAACTGGAAGCTTTCGTCGAGAAGCGCGCCCGCATCGTGCAGGACGCGGCCGCGTGAGCGCGCGCGTAGGCCGCGTCCTGTTCCCCTCCCCCTTGCGGGGAGGGGTTAGGGGTGGGGG
>JADBEO010000054.1 GCA_031316315.1 Chelatococcus sambhunathii | reverse complement strand
GGGTAAGGGTGGGGTGCGTCTCAGGATGGGACCGCTGCGTCCGACGCCCAGCGACCCACCCGACCTCCGCTTCGCTCCGGCCACCCTCCCCTCTTCGAGGGAGGAAGTCCGGATGCGCCATCAGCCCGCGTGCGAGCCGCCGCCCCAGACGTAGATGCAGGCGAACAGGAACAGCCAGACCACGTCGACGAAGTGCCAGTACCAGGCCGCCGCCTCGAAGCCGAAGTGCTGCTTCGGCGTGAAGTGGCCCTTGTAGACCCGGGCGAGGCACACTGCGAGGAAGATGGTGCCGACGATCACGTGGAAGCCGTGGAAGCCGGTCGCCATGAAGAAGGACGCGCCGTAGATGTGGCCCTTAAAACCGAAGGCCGCGTGGCCGTACTCGTAGGCCTGGCAGATCGAGAACAGCACGCCGAGGATGATGGTCAGCCACAGGGCCTGCTTGAGCCCCTTGCGGTCGTTGTGGATCAGCGCGTGGTGCGCCCAGGTCACCGTGGTGCCGGAGGTCAGCAGGATCAGCGTGTTGAGCAGCGGCAGATGCCAGGGATCGAAGGTCTCGATGCCCTTGGGGGGCCACACGCCGCCGGTCACTTCCGTGCGCTGGAACTGGTGGATCTCGTTCGGAAACAGCGCGACGTCGAAATAGGCCCAGAACCAGGCGACGAAGAACATCACCTCGGAGGCGATGAACAGGATCATGCCGTAGCGCAGGTGGATCGCCACGACGCGGGTGTGGTCGCCGCGATTGGCCTCCTTGATGACGTCGCTCCACCACGCGATCATCGTGTAGAGCACGCCGGCGAAGCCCGCGAGCGCGACCCAGGGCGCGCCGCCCTTCATGTACATGACGGCGCCGACCGCGAGCACGAAGGCCGCGACCGAGCCGATGAAGGGCCAGGGGCTCGGGTCGACGAGATGGTAGTCGTGGTTCTTGGCGTGGGCGTCGGCCATGTCGGGGGATCCCCTTCCCTCTCTTCTCTTCTCGCGCCGGTCGCCCGCCGCGCCTTTATCTCTTAGCTCTTCGGACGCTCTCCCGCGACCGCGGCGGAGCGCTGTCGGGCCGGGAAGAACGTATAAGACAAGGTAAGTTCGTTGAGGTCGTCGAGCTCGCGGTTTTCGGCGATCGACGGGTCGACGAAGAAGGCGACCGGCATGTCGATCTCCTCACCCGGCTGCAGCGTCTGCTCGGTGAAGCAGAAGCACTGGATCTTCGAGAAGTAGGCGCCGGTCTGCTCCGGCGTGACGTTGTAGCTCGCCGTGCCGGTCAGAGGCTTGTCCGAAACGTTCTTGGCCTTGAACATGGCGAGCCGGGTCTCGCCGACCTTGACCGTCAACGCGTTCTGCTCGGGCCCGAACGTCCATTTGAGGCCGGGCGCGACATTGCCGTCGAAGCGCACGGTGACGGTGCGCTCGAGCGCCTTCTCCGGCGCCGCGGTCGCGACCTGCGTCGTGCCGCCATAGCCGGTGGCGCGACAGAACATGTCGTAGAGCGGCACCGCCGCATAGGACGCGCCGACCATGCCGGCGACCAGCGCCGCGCAGGCGAAGGCGATGCGCCCGTGGCGGGGCGGCGCCGTGTCGGTGTCGCGGGCCGGGTCAGCCATCAGAGCGGCCTGTTGGCGACGTTGCCGCCCATCTTGAAGACGGTGAGCAGGTAGAACAGCACGACCAGCCCGAAGAGCGCGCCCGCGATCGCAAGGTTGCGGGCGCGGCGGCGGCGCTTCTGCTCCTCGGTGAGGACCAGTCCGGCGTCGCGCCTGTCGTCATCGGCCGCCATGCCGTCACAGCCAGCCCGCGACGGGGCCAGTCAGCGGCGCGACGCCGGCGAGCTTTTCCGCCAGCAGCAGCAGGAACAGCGCGAACAGATAGAGGATCGAGAAGCCGAACAGCCCCATCGCCGCCTTGCGCGCCGGCGCGCCCTCGCGGACGCGATAGACGACCAGAGCGCGGCGCACGAACTCGACGCCGCCTGCGACCGAGACCGCGAGATAAGGCCAGCCGCCGAGACCGACGAGCGCGGGCGCGACGCCGAGCGGCGCGAGCGCCAGCGAATAGAGCAGGATCTGACGGCGGGTCTCGTCCTGTCCCGCGACCACGGGCAGCATCGGCACGCCGGCGCGGGCGTAGTCCTCGGACTTCACGAGCGCGAGCGCCCAGAAGTGCGGCGGCGTCCACATGAAGATCAGCGCGACCAGCACCGCGCTCTCGAAGCTGACCGAGCCGGTCTGCGCGGCCCAGGCCACCATCGGCGGCATGGCGCCGGCGAGGCCGCCGATCACGATGTTCTGCGGCGTCGAGCGCTTCAGCCACATCGTGTAGACCACGACGTAGAAGGCGATGGTGAAGGCGAGCAGGCCCGCGGCCAGCCAGTTGGCGGCGAGGCCCAGCATCAGCACGGAGCCGACCGAGAGCGTCATGCCGAAGGCGAGCGCCTCGCCCGGCGTCACGCGGCCCGACGGCACGGGACGGCCGGCGGTGCGGGCCATCACGGCGTCGATGTCGGCGTCCCACCACATGTTGAGCGCGCCCGAGGCGCCGGCGCCGACGGCGATGCAGAGCAGCGAGATCGCCGCCACCACCGGATGCTCCCCGGTCGGCGCGACGACGAGGCCGGTCAGCGCGGTCATCACGACGAGCGACATCACGCGCGGCTTCAGCAGCGCAAGGAAGTCCTCGACGCCGGCGAGGCTCGGCCCGGGAAGGGCCGAGACGGCCTCGATACGATCGTCCTGGATCATCGACATCGACGAATACGCGTCCCGTCAGACCGGCCGCGCGCGGCCGGCGGAAAGAAGGCGGGGCGGAGACCCGAAGGCTCCGCCCCGCCGCTCGATCACTTGACCCGCGGCAGGGTCGAGAACTGGTGGAACGGCGGCGGCGAGGACAGCGTCCACTCCAGCGTCGTCGCGCCCGGGCCCCACGGATTGTCGCCGGCCAGCCGCTTCTTCGCGAAGGCCTCGAACACGCCGTAGAGGAAGATCAGCACGCCCAGGCCCGAGATGTACGAGCCGTAGGAGGACACCATGTTCCAGCCGTGGAACGCCTCCGGATAGTCGATGTAGCGGCGCGGCATGCCGGCGAGGCCGAGGAAGTGCTGCGGGAAGAAGACCAGGTTCACGCCGACGAAGGTGAACCAGAAGTGCAGCTTCCCGATGGTCTCGTTGTACATGTAGCCCGACATCTTCGGGAACCAGTAGTACCAGCCCGAGAAGATGGCGAAGACGGCGCCGAGCGACAGCACGTAGTGGAAGTGGGCCACCACGTAGTAGGTGTCCTGCAGCGAGCGGTCGATGCCGGCGTTGGACAGCACGACGCCGGTGACGCCGCCGAGCGTGAACAGGAAGATGAAGCCGATCGCCCAGATCATCGGAACGCGGAGCTGGATCGAACCGCCCCACATCGTCGCGATCCAGGAGAAGATCTTCACGCCCGTCGGCACCGCGATGACCATGGTGGCGAACACGAAATAGGCCTGCGTGTTCACCGAAATGCCGGTCGTGTACATGTGGTGCGCCCAGACCACGAAGCCGACCACGCCGATCGCGACCATGGCGTAGGCCATGCCGAGATAGCCGAAGATCGGCTTGCGCGAGAAGGTCGAGATCACGTGCGAGATCATGCCGAAGCCCGGCAGGATCAGGATGTACACCTCGGGGTGGCCGAAGAACCAGAACAGGTGCTGGAACAGGATCGGGTCGCCGCCGCCCTGCGGGTCGAAGAAGGTCGTCCCGAAGTTGCGGTCGGTCAGCAGCATGGTGATCGCGCCGGCGAGGACCGGGAGCGACAGCAGCAGCAGGAACGCCGTGACCAGCACCGACCAGGCGAACAGCGGCATCTTGTGCAGCGTCATGCCCGGAGCGCGCATGTTGAAGATCGTGGTGATGAAGTTGATCGCGCCGAGGATCGACGAGGCGCCGGCGAGATGGAGCGCCAGGATCGCGTAGTCCATCGCGGGGCCGGGCTGGCCGGCCTTGGACGAATAGGGCGGATAGATCGTCCAGCCGCCCGAGACGCCGTGCGAGCCGGGCGCGCCCTCGACGAACAGCGAGATGATCAGCAGGCCGATCGCCGGCGGCAGCAGCCAGAACGAAATGTTGTTCATGCGCGGGAAGGCCATGTCCGGCGCGCCGATCATCAGCGGCACGAACCAGTTGCCGAACCCGCCGATCATCGCGGGCATGACCATGAAGAAGATCATGATCAGGCCGTGCGAGGTCGTGAAGGCGTTGAAGGTGTTGGGGTTGGAGAAGATCTGCATGCCGGGGCTCTGCAGCTCCAGCCGGATGCCGATCGAGAGCGCGCCGCCGATGATCCCCGCGCAGATCGCGAAGATCAGGTAGAGCGTTCCGATGTCCTTGTGGTTCGTCGAGAACACCCACCGGCGAAAGCCGGTCGGATGATCGTGGTCTGCGCTCGTATGTCCGTGAGCCGCTGCCGTAGCCATGCCGCCCTCTCCCAAATCTGCTGCTTCGTGTCGGCCAGGCGCGCTCAGCGCGCCGCGATCTTGTTCGCGGCGGCGGCGTCCGCCTTGGCCTGCTTCAGGACGTCCTTGGCCTTCTCCGGGTCCGCCTTCGCGGCCTCGAGCCACGTCTTGTAGGTCTCCTCGCTGACGACCTGAATCTCGATCGGCATGAAGGCGTGGGCGAGGCCGCAGAGCTCGGAGCACTGGCCGTAATAGGCGCCCTCCTTCTCGGCCTTGAACCAGGTCTGGTTCAGCCGGCCCGGAATGGCGTCGACCTTCACGCCGAATGACGGAATGGCGAAGGCGTGGATGACGTCCTCGGCGGTGACCTCGACCTTGACGACCTTGTTCACCGGCACGACGGCCGGATTGTCGACGGCGAGCTTCGAGGGCTGGCCGTCCTGCAGTTCGTCAGGCTGCAGCATGAGCTGGGTCAGCGTCACGCCGTTCGAGTCCGGATAGACCACGTCCCAGTTCCACTGCCGGCCGACGACCTTGATCGTCAGGTCGGTCGGAGGCGGCGTGTACTGGGCGTAGAGCAGCCGGAAGGACGGCACGGCGATCGCGACGAGGATCAGCACCGGGATGATCGTCCAGGCGACCTCGAGCAGCGTGTGATGCGTCGTCTTCGAGGGGACCGGGTTCTTGTCCTCGCGGAAGCGCACGACGACGTAGATCAGCAGCGCGAGCACGAAGAGCGTGATCGCCGTGATGATGATCAGCAGGAAGTTGTGAAACTGGTGGGCCTGCTCGAAGACTGGGGTCACGGCGTCCTGCAGCCCGAGCTGCCAGGGCGAGGGCTGACCGGTTCCCGCAAGGGCCGGATCGGCGGCCGCGCCGACCGCGAGAGCGGCGGTCGCAAGGGTCGTCAAACGTCCCGGTCGAAACATGCTCTAACGCCTCTTGTCGTTCCCGAGGCCAGCGCCTGGCCTCACCCCTTTACCGCGCGACCTGCGAAGATCCTGCGCGTCGCGTCGGCGTCCCGTCGGCCTTTGAGCCGCGCGAAAGCGCAGCGACGCGCCGGGCGCCGCTTCTAGCGGCACGGCCTTGAAACCATACCGCTTAGAAAAGCTCAATGTGACCATTGGGAGGGCCTCGTGCGGCATTTGCGCGCGAAAATGTCGCGATCTCGTCACAGTCCCGCCGGCCCTCGCCGCACGCCTTGAGCCGCTTGACACGGCGCCGTCCTCTGTTACGCCGGACGCCGCCGTCCGGACCCGTGGCGAGGCGGCGAAATGGGCCTCTCCGAGCGGAGGAGCCGGACCCGTCGCCGATCCGGTCGACGCAGAATCAGGAGACCGCCGACGGTGCGCCCCTCCAAACTCCCTCTCGCCCTCATGATGGCCGCCGGCCTCGCGTTCGCGCCGACGAGCGGCTTCGCGCAAGGCGCCGTGAAGGCCACGCATGGCGACTGGCAGATGCGCTGCGACACGCCCCCCGGCGCGCAGGGCGAGCAGTGCGCGCTGGTGCAGAGCGTCACCGCCGACGACCGCCCGAACGTCGGCCTCACCGTGATCGTGCTGAAGACCGCCGACAAGAAGAGCCGCCTGCTGCGCGTGCTCGCGCCGCTCGGCGTGCTGCTGCCGTCGGGCCTCGGCCTCAGGATCGACCAGACCGAGGTCGGCCGGGCCGGCTTCGTGCGCTGCCTGCCGAACGGCTGCGTCGCCGAGGTCGTGCTGGAGGACCCGCTGATCAACCAGTTCAAGACCGGCAAGCAGGCGACCTTCATCATCTTCCAGACGCCCGAGGAGGGCATCGGCGTGCCGGTGTCCCTCAACGGCTTCGGCCCGGGCTTCGACGCGCTGCCGTAAGAGGGCGCTGCGCGCTCCTTGTCTATTCGCCGATCAGCGGCACGCCTTCGCCGGCGGCGGCCCGCGCCAGGGCGTCGTCCAGGGTGGCGAGCGGCGAACCCAGCCTGACGGCGAGTTCCAGATAGGCTGCGTCGTAAACCGTCAGACGATGACGGCGAGCGAGGCGAAGCACGGCCTTGTCGTCCGGCTCCTGGTCGATCCGGATCGGAAGTCGCGCGAGGACCGCGACAGCCTGGTCGACCGTCCCTGCATCGATCCGGCCGCGCCTCTCGTTGACGACGAGAATGTTGCGCGCCTCGAACCACCACAGGGAGGGCGCCGCGGCGTCCTGCTCATCCAGGAGATCATAAGCGGCGACTGCGCGCGGATCACTTTCGTCCGGCAGCAGCCAGGACGCAGTGATCGACGCATCCGTCACGAACGGCATCAGCCGCGACGCCCATCGTCGCGCGCCGACAGGATGTCGTGAAGTTCGAGACGCGGCATCGAGCCCCGCAACCGCGCGATGTCCGACTTGAGGTCCGCAAGCTCCGAACGGCGATCGCCGCCCGCGGGGGAAAGGCGCGCGATCGGACGACCATGCCGGGTGATGACGATCGTCTCGCCGCGCTCGACATCCGTCAGGAGCCGGGGGAGATGGGTCTTGGCCTCGGAGGCCTGGATCTCACGCATGCGGCGTCTCTGACTGGTCGTTTCGACTGGTCGATTTAATCTGGCGTGGGCCCTTCGCGAATGCAAGACCGGATTCTGAGCCAGTGCATGGGCCGACGAAGTGCGAGGCCGGACGGCGCTGCACTTCCTGATATGCGTTGCGGCTCTGGATCCCCGCCCGAAGGGCCGGAGAAGGATCGTGGCCAACCGGAGGACCCGGCCGTGAAAATCCTGCTTGCGACGCTTGCTCTCTTCCTCGCCGCGACGGCCGCTCAGGGCGCCGAGCTCAAGGCGCCTGAAGGCCTCTCAGTCGCGCGCAAGGCCCTGGCCGAGGCGGTCGAGAAGAAGGACGTCAAGGCGTTCTCCGCGATGTCGCGCTTTCCGCTCGTGATCGACGTCTACCAGATGGCGCCGAAGATCGCCGCGAAGCGGTTCGGCAAGGCGGACATCGACCTCATGTTCGGCGGCGGCGACGAGGGCGTTCTCAAATGCCTGCGCGGCGGCGCCGTGGCGAAGAACGATCCGAAGGCCGACGACACCGCCCGCCGCTTCGGCGTCTCCTGGTACGCCGACTGCGACGGCAACAACTACTTCTTCGCCGAGAAGGACGGCCGCTGGTCGTTCATCGGCTACCAGAACGTCAACGAGTAGGCTCTCTCCTGTCCCGGCTCAAGGCCGGGACAAGAAGCACGCGCTTCACGCCCCCCGCGCGCCGCAGGCACGGGTGACCAGCGCGGCGAGGCGCGCCACCGGATCGGGCGTGCCGCGGCGCAGGCCATCGACCATCGTCACCGGCATCACCTGACGGACGCTGTTGGTCGCGAAGACGGCGTCGGCCCGGTCGAACGCCTCGATGTCGAGCGCGCGCTCGGCGGCCTTCAGTCCGGCCTGCGCGGCGAGCTCCAGCACCGCGCAGCGCACGATCCCCGGCAGCACGCCTTCGCTCACCGGCGGCGTGACCAGTTCGTCGCCGATGAGCGCGAAAATGTTCGCCATCGAGGTCGAGGCCACGCGCCCGTCGGTGTTGAGCATCAACGCGTCGTCCGCGCCGGCCCGCTTCGCCTCGTCGAAGGCGAGCACGCTGTCGAGATAGGACAGCGTCTTGGCGCGCGAGGCGAAGGAGGTCGGGTTGCGGCGGACCGAGACCGTCGCGAGCCGGACCGGCGCGTTGAGCGCGCCCTTCGGATAGGGCGAGGCCGCCGCGATGATATTCGGCTTGGCGTCGTCCGGCAGCGCCAGCCCCCGCGCGCCGGCGCCGCGGGTGACGGTGAGGCGGATGACGGCGTCGGCCGATCCGACCGCGGCGACCAGCGCCAGAATCTCGGCCTCGCAGAAGGCGCGGTCGACCGGCAGGCGGATCTCCGCCGCCGACCGCTCCAGCCGGTCGAGATGGGCGCCGAGCAGCGCCGGCCGGCCGGAAAACACCGCGATGGTCTCGAACAGCCCGTCGCCGAGCGTCAGGCCGCGATCGGACATGTCGAAGGCCGCGGCGCCGTCGACCGCGACGCCGTTCAGGCGGAGCATGCGACCCGCTCTTGCGCCGCTGCGAGGAAGTTCAGCAGCAGCCGGTGCCCGGCCTCCGTCAGGATCGACTCCGGATGGAACTGCACCCCGAAGGTCGGGTGCGCGCGATGGGCGAGCGCCATCACCTCGCCCTCCTCCGACCGGCCGGTGACGTCGAGCGGGCCGTCATAGCCCTCGTCGAACTCGACGATCAGGGAATGGTAGCGGCCGACCGAGAGCGGGTTCGGCAGCCCCGCGAACAGTCCCGCGTCGTCATGCGTCACGCGCGAGGAGCGGCCGTGCAGCGGCTTCTTCGCGCGCAGCACCCGGCCGCCGAAGGCCTCGCCGATGGCCTGATGGCCGAGGCAGACACCGAGCATCGGGATGCGGCCGGAGAACCGCCTCACGACGTCGAGCGTGATGCCAGCCTCGGTCGGCGTGCACGGGCCGGGCGACAGGATGAGCGCGTCGGGCGCCATCCGCTCGATGTCGTCCGGCGTCACGGCGTCGTTTCGCACCACGTCGGTCGGGCTGCCGAGCTCCTCGAAATAGCGCGACAGGTTGAAGACGAAGCTGTCGTAATTGTCGACGACGAGGATCACCGGAGGCCTCCCGCCCGCGCCCGGTCCTCGCCGGCGTCGCCGTCCTCGGCGAGCGCGCCGCCGAAGGCGTCGAACACCGCGCGGGCCTTGGTCAGCGTCTCGTCATATTCCGCCGCCGGATCGGACAGAGCCGTGATGCCGCCGCCGGCCGCGAACACCGCCTTGCCCTTCGACAGCGTCGCCGTGCGGATCGCGATGTTGAAGTCGGCGTCGCCGGAAAAGCCGATCCAGCCGATTGAGCCGCAATAGACGCCGCGGGCGTGGCGCTCGAGCTCGGTGATGATCTCCATCGCCCGCAGCTTCGGCGCGCCGGTGATCGAGCCGCCGGGGAAGCTGGCGCGCAGAAGGTCCGTGACGCCGAGCCCATGCCGGAGGCGTCCCGTGACCACCGAGACCAGGTGATGGACCGAGGCGTAGGTCTCCAGCCCGCAGAGCTTCGGCACCTCGACCGAGCCCGGCCGGCAGACCCGCGACAGGTCGTTGCGCAGGAGGTCGACGATCATGACGTTCTCGGCCCGGTCCTTCTCCGAATCCAGCAGCGCGCGGGAGGAGGCGCCGTCGGCGTGCGGATTGGCCCAGCGCTTGGAGGTCCCCTTGATCGGCCGCGCCTCGACATGGCCGCCGTCGACGCAGACGAACCGCTCGGGCGAGGACGAGCAAACGGTGACGTCGCCGAAGGCGAGATAGGCCGCGAAGGGCGCGGCGTTGCGCGACCTCAGGCGCCGGTAGAAGGTCCAGGCGTCGAAGCCGGCCGGCAGATCCGCGATGAAGCGCTGGGCGATATTGGCCTGGAAGATGTCCCCGGCGAGCACGTACTCGACGGTCCGGGCGATCGCCTCGATGTAGTCGTCGCGCGAAAAATTCGAGCGGAAGCTGAGCGCCGGCTGGACCGGCGAGGCCTGCTTCGGCGCCGGCCGCTCCAGCGCCTCGAGCACGGCGGCGGCGCGCGCCCGCGCCCGCGCCTCGCGGGCCTCCGCGTCGGCCTCCGGCGCGCCAGTCGAGATCAGCCAGGTCTTGCCCTCGACATGGTCGCAGGCGATGACCCAGTCATAGAGCGGCAGGATCGCATCCGGGACGCCGAGGTCGTCGATCTCCGGCGCCGGCAGCCGCTCCAGCCGCCGCCCGAACTCGTAGGAGAGAAAGCCGATCGCGCCGCCCTGGAACGGCGGCAGGTCGGGGCGCCGCTCGCAGCCTGCGACCGAAAGCGCCTCCTTCAGCTCTGCGAGAAGGTCGCCCTCGCCGCCCGCCTCCAGCACGGCGTAGGGGTCCGCGGCGACGTAGGAGTAGCGGCCGAGCGCCGAATGCGGCATCGCGCTGTCAAGAAAGGCGAGATGCGGCAGCCCAGCGAGCTTTTCGGCGATCGCCGGCATGTCGGTCGTCGGAAGCTCGTGAACCTGCATGGCGCCGCTCGCAGTCGGCCGCGCGCGTGACGGCCGCATGACCGCTACATAATCGCGCCCGGCCGATCCGTCATGAGCGCCATAAGACGCGGGCGCCGGAGCAAGCTCCCGGCGGCGCTTGGCGCTTGCCCCGGCCGCCCCGCAGCGGCCATTGTGCGGCCTCATCCCCGCGAAGGCTCGATTCCGCATGGACCACGGCTCCACCTCCGGCATGCTGCTCGGCGCGCTGATCTTCCTGATCGCGGCGGTGGTCGCGGGCCCGCTCGCGCGCCGCTTCGGGCTCGGCGTCGCGGTCGGCTATCTCGCGGCCGGGGTGGTGATCGGACCGAAGGTCGCCGGCTTCTTCCAGGACACGACCTCGATCCTGCACGTCGCCGAGATCGGCGTCGTGATGCTGCTGTTCCTGATCGGGCTGGAGCTCAGGCTCGAACGCCTGATCGCGCTGCGCCGGCTGGTGATCGGGCTCGGCGGGCTGCAGATCGCCGTGACGGCCGTCACGCTCACCGGCGCGCTCTGGACTTTCGGCTACGCGCCGCGCGCGGCGCTGGCCATCGGGCTCGCCCTCGCCTTCTCGGGCACGGCGCTCGCGCTCCAGATCCTGGAGGAGCGCGGCCATCTCAACCGTAGCTACGGCGAGAAGACTTTTTCGACCCTGCTCGCACAGGACATCGCCGTGGTGCCCGCGCTGGCGCTCGTCCCCATCCTCGGCGGCGGAAGCGGGCATGAAGGCGGCTGGATGGAGGCGCTGGCCTCCGCCGCCGGCGGCGCGGGCGCCCTGGCCGCGATCGTCGTCGCGGGCCGCTACCTGCTCGACCCGATGTTCAAGCTGCTCGCCGGCGTCGGCGCGCGCGAGGTGATGACGGCCGCCGCCCTGCTGGTCGTGCTCGGCGCCGCGGAGGTTGCCAGCCTTGCCGGCCTGTCGATGGCGATGGGTGCCTTCCTCGCCGGCGTGCTGCTCGCCGGCTCGTCCTACCGCCACGAGCTCGAGGCCGACGTCGAGCCGTTCCGCGGCCTGCTCATCGCGCTGTTCTTCATGGGCATCGGCATGACCATCGACCTTGCGGTGGTCGCGACGAACTGGACCGTGCTGGCCGCTGGCGTCGTCGTTTATCTCGCCCTCAAGCTCGCGATCGCGGCGGCGCTGGCGCGCACGTTCGGCGCGACCTTCGGCGACGCGCTGAGGGTCGGCGCGCTGCTGGCGGCGGCCGGCGAGTTCGCCTTCGTGCTGATCCCGCTCGCCCAGACCCACGGGCTGATCGAGCCGGGATCGGCCAGCATGCTCTCCGCGCTCGCCGCGCTCAGCCTCGTGCTCGCTCCGGCGGTGGTGCGTTTGGCGGAGTGGGCCGCCGACCGGACCGAACCGAAGATCGTCGCGCCCGAGGAGGATTTTTCGGACGCCAAAGGCCAGGTGCTCGTCATCGGCTTCGGCCGCGTCGGCCAGATCGCGGCGCAGCTGCTGCTGGCCGAAGGCGTCGAGACCACGCTGATCGACGCCAACCCGCAGCGCGTCGAGCAGGCTTCGCGCTTCGGCTTCAAGGTCTATTACGGCGACGGCTCCCGACTCGACGTGCTGCGCGCGGCCGGCGCCGGCGAGGCCCGCGCGGTGCTAATCTGCGTCGACGACCAGGCGGCGACCAAGCGCATCGTCGAGATGATGCGGCAGAGCTTTCCGCTGACCGAACTCGTGGTCAAGGCCTACGATCGCGGCCACGCGCTCGATCTGTTCGGCCTCGGCGTCGAAAACGTGGTGCGCGAGACCTTCGAGAGCGCGCTGGTGCTCGGCCGACAGGCACTGGAGGCGGTCGGCGTCGATCCGGAGCGCGCTGCCGAGATCGAGGCGGACGTGCGCCGCCGCGACGCGCAGCGCCTCGAGATCCAGCGCGTCGACGGCATCACGGCCGGCCGCCACCTGTCCTACACCAACAAGCCGACCCCCGAGCCGCTCTCCATGCCGAAGCGCAAGGGCGGCAAAATCGACGAGGACGCCATGGCCCCGCAGGCGGCGGAGGCCTCGGCGTGAGGATTCCGGCCGCCTAAATCAGTCGCGAGTTGTCACAGCGGCGATTCCTCGTCCCGGCGCGGAGATCCCAGCATGCGTCTTTCGAGTTGCTTGAGATCCGAACGCGAGCGCTCCTCGGCGACGGCCATCTTCACCGCCAAGTTTTCCAGTTTCTCGAAGAGACGTCCCTGAACGGAGGTGACGATCTCCTGCGTGGTCCTCACCACCTCGGTTTTCGTCTCCGCCTGCTGCAGCCTGAAATCTGCGCGGAGTTGCCGGACATCTTCCTGTAGCGCCGCGACGGCGTCGGCGAGAGCTTTCTGCCCCTCCTGCAACGCCTTGATGTGGTCAACCGCCTTCAGATGATCGGCTAGTTCCTGTGCAGCTTCGCCGGCTTGCTTACGCCCCCACACCGGCAAGCCCCAGCTTCCGCACAACGTAGGACAGATGCTCTTGCGGAGAGTCCAGCAATTGATCAGTCATCATGTCCGCGATGCGTCGAACGAAAGCCGCGGACACCTCTTCATCCGCGCCTTCTTTGACCGCGCTTTCTGGCGGAGGAGACGCGGTTGCGGCTCGCTCGCTTGGCGCAACAAGGTTCAACGCCTCTTCGATCGCACTCAGCGCCGCCTCGGCGGAATCCTGTGGCGCCGCCGACCGGGCGGCGATGACTTCGGCCGTGGCCGGCGCCACGGCGGCTTCGTCGATCACGTGCCTGATGATTTCGATGACTTCGTCAGCGCTTTGGGCGCTCGAACGCCGCGCAGGTCCCGTCAACTGACCAATCCTCAGCAACGTTCGCTTCCAACGCAGGATGGTGGCCCCCGCGCCTATCGAATGCAAGGGGCGACAAGCGGTGGCTGCCCAAGCCGCGCGCCGGCGGGGATGACGGGCGCTCCTTGAGGCTCTACGATCTGCGGCGGCGTCAGCGTACGCGGGGCAGGAGTTCTGAAATGTTCACCATGTTCGATCTGTTCCGGCAGGCGCAGGGCGGCGCGGCGTTCGACAACCTTGCCCGGGCGTATGGCATGTCGCCGGAGCAGATGAGGGCCACCGCCGCGGCGCTGACGCCGGCCTTCATGCAGGGGTTCCAGCGGCAGGCCGCGAGCGATGCCGGGGCCCAGCGCTTCGCGGAGCTGTTCCAGACGGAGACCTACGCCCGCGCCTTCGAGGCGCAGGCCGCGGCGCTCGATCCCGCCAACAGGCCGGCCGGCGAGGACGCGCTCGGCGCGCTGTTCGGCAACAAGGAGGTTTCGCGCGCGGTGGCGGCGCAGGCCGCGGCGGCCTCGGGCGTGCAGGCGCAGATCATCCGCCAGGTGCTGCCCGTGCTCGCCAGCATCCTGATGGGCGGCTTCATGAAGGCGATGCAGGGCGGAAGCGCGGCCCAGCCCGGCGGCGGCTTTCCAGGACCCTTCGGCGACGTCTTCGGCCAGATGTTCGGCCAAGGCGGCCGAGGGCGCACGGACCACCGCGAGGCGGCGCCCGGCAATCCGTTCGAACAATGGATGAACATGTTCGGGCGCGGGACCCGCGAAGCGCCCCAGCAGCAGCAGCCATCGAACCCGATGGGCGAGGCGATGGGCGACATTCTGAACTCGATGTTCGGCGGCGCTCCCAAGTCCCCGCAACAATCCGCGCCGCAGCAGCCGGCGCCCGACCCGGCGCCGAACAACGAACGGCCTGCCGAGGCTGGGGACGAAACCCGGCAGGCCGAGCCCGCGGACCCGTTCGACGAGATGTTCAGAACGGGCCGCGAGATCTCCGCCCAGAACGCCGAAGCGATGGAGCGGATCTTCGACGTCTTCTTCGGGGGACAGACGCCGAAACGGTAGGCGCGATCGCCTCAAGCCGAGCCGGCGATACGCCACCCGTCATTCCGGGCTTGTCCCGGAATCCATTTCCGCCGCGGCTTCGTGAGCTTGCCATGTCGCGGCAATGGGTCCCGGGACAAGCCCGGGACGACGGCGGCGTTTCGAAGCTCAGTCGCGGCGCGGCTTCAGCTCGGCGGCGGCGCGCTCGCGCGCGGCGCGGCGCCCTTCCGCAAGTTCGGCGAGGCGTTCGCCCGGATCGCCCCAGAGCGACCAGCGCGCCGCCTCCTCGATGTCGGACCGGGTGACGCCGATGTCAGAGAGCATGCGGTCGTCGAGCTGGCTCAGCGCGTGGATCTGCCTGCGACGGGTGAGCGAGACGCCGAACGCCTTCAGACGGGCGCCCAGGCGCGACCAGCTGACCGAGCGGCGAACGCGCGGAGCGGAGGGACTGTGGAACAGGCCTTCGGTGAAGAACGACATTTCGGCTCTCCTTTCCGTCCGGGCCGCATCGGCTGCGGACTTGCGCGGACCGCCCGGCCCGTCGCTTCGAAAGGAGTTATGACCACGCCTGATTGATCATTAAAGCGAATGTTTATAATGTACCCCATCACACATGATGATGCCCGCTGCGGCGGGCGAACCCGATAGGAGCCGCCATGGCCGCGCTGCTCGACGTCGACCAGTTGAAGACCTTCGTCGCCATCGTCGACACCGGCTCGTTCACCCGCGCCGCCGACGTCGTCTACAAGACGCAGTCGGCCGTCTCGATGCAGATGAAGCGGCTCGAGGAGCGGGTCGGCCGGCCGATCTTCGCCCGCGACGGCCGCGGCGCGCGCCTGACCGAGGACGGCGAGCGTTTGCTCGACTACGCCCGGCGCATCGTCCACATCTCGCGCGAGGCGATCTCCGCCTTCGCCGACGACGCGCTGACCGGACGGGTGCGGCTCGGCCTGCCGGACGACTACGCCGAGCGCTACCTGCCCGAAATCCTCGCCCGCTTCTCGCGCTCGAACCCGCGCGTCGAGGTGACGGTGCTGTGCGAGCCGAGCGACCACCTGATCAATCTCATCGCCCGCGACGAAGTCGATCTCGCCATCATCACCCACGCCACGAGAAAGCCTGTCGGCGAGGTCATCCGGCAGGAGCCGCTGCTCTGGGTCACCTCGCAGCGGTCTCTGGTGCATGAGGAGCCGGTGGTGCCGCTGGCGCTCAGCCATCCGGCCTGCGTCTGGCGCGAGAGCGCGGTGGCCAAGCTCGAGGAGGTCGAACGGCCACATCGCATCCTCTATTCGAGCCGCAGCTTCGCCGCCGTCGGCGCGGCGGTGCTGGCGGGCCTCGCGGTCTCCGTCGTGCCGGAGTCGGCGCTCCGCACCGGCATGCGGGTGCTCGGGACCGCGGAAGGCTACCCGCCGCTGCCGAGCTGCAAGATCGCCTTGTTGCGCAATCCGGGCGCGGTCGACGAGACCGTGCAGGCCCTCGCCGACCACATCGTCGCCAGCCTCGACAACATGTCGACGGAGTTCGCGGCGGCCGAAGCGGCGGAGTAATTCCCTGCCCCGGCTTCGAGCCGGGACTTGGAACCGCGACGCTGGCCAGACGCCTCCTGCGAGAGCCCTTTGATGCTTGCCTAAGCCTCTCCACGGGGGAACAATCGAGGCGGCCTCCTGACGGACCTCGGTTCGCGGGAACGCGAGGCGTGTAATTACTTAAGCGGAACAGGTTGCGAGCAGACTGGGTTCGGGGGAGGTCAGCATGAAGCGCTGGGTGATCGCGGCCTTGTTTCTTCAGGCGCTGGCGGTGACGTGTCTCGCCGCAGAGGGCGCGCCTGACATCTCTGTCCCGCCGACGGCGTCGCCCGCTGAGGTCGTCGGCGACGTGGACGATCCCGCCGCGATCGACGACCTTCCGAACCCGCCGGAGCTTCGCAGCCGGGACGGCGTCCTCGAGGCGACGCTGACGGCCCGCCCGGCCTGGGTGCGCGTCGCCGGCAAGCGGTTCCGCAGCAACGTCTACAACGGCCGGTACATCCCTGAGACGCTGGCGCTGAAGCGCGGCGACACCCTGCGACTGACGATCCACAATGAGATCGGTCCCGCGGACATCGCCAGCAAGAAGCCCCAGCGGACGAACGTGCACTACCACGGAACCGACGTCAGCCCGAAGTCGCCCGGCGACGACGTCCTGCTGGACGTGAAGGCGGGCAAG
Organism: Chelatococcus sambhunathii; assembly: GCA_031316315.1. Lineage (GTDB taxonomy): Bacteria > Pseudomonadota > Alphaproteobacteria > Rhizobiales > Methylopilaceae > Methylopila. The sequence goes on along the minus strand of JADBEO010000054.1, from coordinate 5,657 downwards.
ACCTTCAACTACGTCGTGCCGTTCCCGAAGGACCATCCGCAGGGGTTGCACTGGTACCACCCGCACTCGCACGGCTTCGTCGAGCCGCAGATCCTGTCCGGCATGTCGGGCATGCTGATCGTCGACGGCTATCTGGAGGAGCACTATCCCGAGCTCGCGAAGCTCAGGCGCCGGGTGATGGTGCTGAAGGACATCTACCTGCCGGGCCAGGATCCGAGCACGGCCATCACCAAGACGCTCAACAGCTACAGCGATCCGCCGATCAAGGCTCGGCCCGAAGAGTGGCAGGTCTGGCAGATCGGCAATCTCGGGGCCGACGGCTATTTCAAACTTGCGCTCGAAGGTCACGAGTTCTGGACGCTGGAGCGGGACGGCAACGTGCTGCCGCTGCCCGAACGCCAGGACGTGCTGTTCCTTGCCCCCGGCGCCCGAACGACCGTCGCCGTGAAGGCCGGCGCCGCGGGCCGCTATGCGCTGAGGTCGCTGGAGGTGGACACCGGCCCGCAGGGCGACCCGAACCCGCAGGTGAAGATCGGGACGCTCGTCGTCGCCGGCGATCCGAAGCCGACCAAGGGGATCGGAGCGCGCCTGCGCGAGTTCGCCGCCGATCGGGGCGACATCTATCCGCGCCCCCGTGACATCAAGGCGATGGAGATCACCCGCGAGCGGACCATGACGTTCTCGGAGACCGCGGACGGGAACACGTTCTACATCAACAACCGGCAGTTCGATCCCAACGTGGTCGACACCACCGCCCGCGTCGGCGACGTCGAGCGCTGGACGCTGAGGAACACGTCCGGCGAGCTCCACGTCTTCCACCTGCACCAGACCGCCTTCCTCGTTCAGAAGGCGGGCGTCGGCGAGCAGGAGGACGCGACCGGCATGCGGGACGTCATCAACCTGCCCTACGCCAAAGACGGCAAGCCGGGCGAGGTCTCCATCATCATCCCCTTCACCAATCCGGTGATGGTGGGCCGCTTCGTCTATCACTGCCACATCGTCGGCCATGAGGACGCGGGGATGATGCAGATCATCCGCGTGCTGCCGCGCCGCACCGCGGCGGAGGACGCCTGGTACATGTTCGGCCGGCTGCTGGGCTCCGACGCGCCGCCGCCATGGTGGCCGGACCGCGCCCGCGCCGCCGCCCGCATTCCGGAGGCGGACGAGCTGTCGGCGGCGCTGCGGGGCCAGATTTGCGTCAGCCCCGACGAGGACGAAGAGGAGCAGCGCGAGGCCGGCCTGTGGGTCTCCGGAAGGGGCCCTGTCGCGCCCGTACGCGCTGACTGACGGCGGCCGTATCGACCCATTGGGGCGCGCTCAGGCTCCACGATGCGCGGCCTCCGCCGATCGGACGCCGGCCATTGCGCGCTGGAGACGCATTCCGGCGAGATCGCGGACCGGATCCGCGATGATCGACGCGACGGGTTCTCTCGACCGCAGCGGTGCACCGTCTAAAAAGACTGTCGATGCGCTCGCCTGGGGCAGCTACGTGTTGTTCGTGTCGGAACCCGAAAGATTGATCGAGCTGGCGGCCGCCCGCAGCTCGCTCAGCTAGAGCGACAATCGCAGACGATCGAGACTAGCAGACCATTTAGGTGAGGCTTCTGCGCCGTGCGCGCGGTGATGAGAGAGAGATCGCTGCCATCGATCACCAGGGCGTGGTCGCCGGATCGAAAGCGAAGTGCGCCGTTAAGATTGGCAAGCCCGGTGAATAGCGGGCGGAAGCCGTAACCGCGGCCGGCGTTGAGACCGTGGCGCGAAACTCCCTCCGTAAGGGTAAGCCGCAGGGCTTCTCCATGATCGCTCAGCCCGGCGTAGCCGACGCAAGTCCGAAGGCTTTCCAGGACGCCTATTCCTCGATCGGAGGCCACGAATTCGAAACGATCGGGGGCAGCCCTGAAGGCGATCAGGCCGGTCGCTGGCGCGCCGGAATGCTCATAGATGTTGCTGTGGAGTTCGCCGATCGCAGCGGCGAGCTGCGCCGCGACCCTAGCCGAAAACCCGGCAGCGGTGGCCGCCTGCTGGGCGGCAAGTCCAAAGCCGGTCCATACCGCCTGGCTCTCCGGCGGCTGCCCCTCCGTCCGCAGGAAGCCGATGCGACGGGCGTCTGGGCATATCCATTGCCTGCAGCCGCTCTTTATCGCGACGTACAGCGCGCCGAGGCTGTCGAGTTGCAGCCATTCCGCCTCTTCGGGGAAAGGGAGAAGCCCGCTCCGTGAGAGAAGGGCCATCTCGACAAGGGGGCCAAGCTCTTGAGCCGCCAAGCGGGGCAGGCCATTGGAGAGGCGCCCGCGCTCCGCGGCGAAGGCAAGCCCGTCGAGTGTGGTGAAATCGAGAACTTCCGTCATGCCGGGACGGGTTCCTTCACGACCTGCGGGGCGGCCATGTCTGCGTACCAGCCGTGCACCATCGTCAGATTATCGGCGAAGAGGCCATCGACGGGCGTTCCCTCCGGCGTGAGGGCACGCTGCCAGGCAATGCGTGCGTTGCCGGCGGGGACCGCCCGCCGGCGCATCATTGTCTTCATGAAGATCGAGGTATCGAGAGAGGTCAGGCCGGCGAAAGCCGACGCCAGCGTTGGCAGGACCTCGACGCCGCCCCGCACCACCAGGTGAAGCGGCCGGCCGACAGTTGCCGCAAGACCGGCGAGCCAAGCCGCATGTTGCTCCTTCCGACCCGCCCAGCCCGTTCCGGTCGTGAATTCATAAGCGAGGTGCGAGACCTCCGGACGGGCAGCCACGTAGTCGGCCCAGCGGAGGAAGTCCGTCTCGGTCCGGCCGTTCACATGGAGCGCGGCCGGCATGCCTTCGGCGAGAAATTCCTGATGCACGATCGCGATGCGCTTCATGGCATGCAGGTCGTCCCAGCGAGGCCGATCGATAAACAGGCTGTAGTTCGGCGTCGTCACGAGGCCGATGCCCGCGGTCGCAAGTGCGCGGATGATCGGCCGGCGGCCGGCTTCCCCGAGCTGCCACCAGCGTTCGAGCGGCGGGTCACGATCAGTGCCTGTCAGCATGATTGTGGTGCCGCAGGCGATTCCAAAGTCGGCGCACAGGGCGGCATGGTCGGTGAAGCGAGGCGCTCCCGTCTTGCGATCGAGCAGGCGGTAAAGCGGCAGCGCGACCGCCGAGGAAGGCACCGACAGATCGCGCCGATTGCCGTGGAAGATCACCGGCACCAGGCGCGGAAGAGCCGGAGCATCTAGCCGAGGCGCCCGAGCCACATTGTCGAGGGCGAAGCCGCCGACCTCCCGCACACGATCCACGTAATCCGGATGGTTCCGGCAGACTCGATCGCAGGTCGCCGGTTTGCCGCAGCAGAATTGGAGGCAATCAAAGAAGGCGGCCTTCATGCGCAGGAGGCCGCACAGATCGCGCTCGCGGCAGCCCAGGCAGCCAAGCGACGTCGTGTTTCGGCTCTCATCATGCCAGAGCCGGCGCTCGCGGCGGGGGTTGCGGACGGCAGGTTCGCTTCGCGTCAGCACAAGGAAATCTCCGCAACGCCGGCGAGATCATGAACCTGATCGACGACGCCCTTGGCGACGCCGCAGGAGTCGCGGACTGCCTTCACCAGCTCCGGCGCGGGCTTGGTGAAGCGGGCCACTTCAGAATTGCCGCGGAGAGCGACGAGTCCCTCGCCTTCCCGTTCGACCGTCAACTGTTCGCCGGCGCGCAGCCGAGCATTGCCAATGATCTCGGCCGCCGCGGTCCGCGCGGCGCAGGTCGGCTCGCGGGTAAAAAGGTCCGCTGTGGCAAGCGCCACCCGCGCCCTGTCCCAGCTCTTCTTGAAGGTCGGCGTCGCCTTCTCAATAAAATCCGCCCCCATCTTTCACGCATCCTCGAAAAGAGGCCTGTAGCGCTTGGCCCGGCCCTGGCTGACTTCCATCAGCAGGCCCCGGGCGGCGAGCGCCGCCAGACGGTTGTTCCATGCGGTGGTGTGCTTCAAGCCCTCGCTCTCGCCGTACGCCCGCATCAACTCGCCGGCGTCGGTCTCGCCGTGCTCGTGCACTAAATCGAAGGTCATTCGCTGCTTAGGGTCCAGATCGCCGATCAGGCGGGCCATGTTCACGTCGCCTGCCGGGCCGAGCGTGCAGACCATCAGCACGTCGCCGCGGAGGCGCATCAGTTCTTTTAGCTCGTCGCGGACATCATCGTTGGCGTTGGCGATGACCGGATAGAAAGTCGATCGCCGCCCACGCACCAAGTCGCGGAACGCCAAGACGCTTTCACGAAGGTAGCTCGCCGTCGCGACCTGAACACTGGAGAAATCCAGAAACACCGGCTCGGGGTTGGCCGGTTCAGCGGTCGTTGCTTCAACAAGGCGGCTCAGGGCAGCTTTGCCGTTCAGGGCCCCGGCCAGAACGGCACTACCGCCGACAGCTCCCATATCGATCGTCATTATAATAATCCTCACGTGACTGGCGTTAGCATACGTAAGGGAAAGGGCCTCGCGCTTCAAGAAGGCGTCCGCAATTTTCTGTGGAAGCTTTTTCTTGCGCGCGCTCGGTCAGCCGCCTCAGGCCATCCGGCGGCCATGTGCGCGTCGTCGCCATGAACGCGACAGGACATTGAAGCAAAGCGACCCGTTGATGAGCGCGGGTCAGACGGGGGCTGCGCCCGACGACAAGCGTCCGGCGCCGAAAACCGCCGAGGCCCGAACCGGACCATCCCAACGGGTCAATCTCGGCCGCTCAAAGGTTGACCTTACCCGCCCGTGGCGCCCGCCTTCCGCCCAACGAGCCCCAGCACCACCACGTTGCCGACAGCGACCAGCGCGACGCCGACAAGGGCGAGCAGGCCCCAGTGGTAGTCCTCGAAGACGCTGGAGATCGCCAGCGCCACCACGGGAAACAGCACGGTCGCGAAGCCCGCGCGGGCCGGGCCGATGCGCTTGATCAAGGCGAGATAGGCGATGAAGGCCGTGACCGACGAGCCGAGCGCGAGCCAGCCGAGGGAAATGACGTAGGGCGCGCGCCAGTCGAACGCGAATTCGGCGCCGCTCGCAAGGCTCAGGGCCAGCAGCCAGAGCGCGCCGTAGCCCATGCCCCAGGCGGTCGCGGCGGTGTCGCTCACCCCCGCACGCTGGATGACGCTGGACGCCATGTTGCCGAGGCAGAAGCACAGCGTCCCGGCGAGCGCGAGCGCAAGGCCCCCGAGCGCCGCGAGGTCGAAGCCGGTTCCGAGAATCTCCGGCGCGTAGAGCAGCGCGACGCCGAGAACGCCGATCGCCGCGCCGACCAGCACGCGGACTTCAGCGGGCCGCCTGAAGAACAACGCCGAGAGACCGAGATTGATGGGCGAGGCGAGCGCGAAGACGACCGCGAGCAGGCCGGTCGGGACATGGCGGCCGGCGAGATAGAACAGCAGGAAGTTGGTCGAGAACATCAGCACGCCCGCGCCCGCGAACCAGAGATGCCGGCGCACGGGGAAGCCGAGGCGCTCGCGGCGCCACAGCGCGATCGCGAAGCAGATCGCGGCGGACAGGACGAAGCGCCACAGCAGCGAGACGACCGGCGCGACCTCGCCGAGCTGGTGGCGGATCGCGATCCAGCTCGTGCCCCACACGAGAATGAGGGTGACGTAGAGCGCGGCGTCGACGCGGTCGAAGGCGGGGGTCGCGCGGGACATGGGGGGCGCCGGCTGCGCGAGGCTGCGGGG
>JADBEO010000053.1 GCA_031316315.1 Chelatococcus sambhunathii | reverse complement strand
CGCCAAATGCTGCTTGAAAGCTCTGACACTGGAAGCTCGCCCGGCAGAAACCGCGCAAACGCTTTTCGTGGTAACGGACCTATAGGCTACGACAGGAGTGCGGAGCGCCGAGCGGCGAGCTCGTTGGCGTAGTGATAGCTGAGGGCGTTCTTCGCACATCCGCGTCCGAAACGATGCCAATGAGCACCTTCACTTGAAGGCCGATGTCGCGATCGCGCTTGCCAAACTTCGCCCGAACCCAAGACACCCTGTGACACGCGTGTCATCGGCGACTTCGGTTAAGGTACAGTTTTTTGGCTTCACACTTCGGCGCTGGCCGAGCCTGTTAAAAAATAAAGAGTGGCAGTCACCGCGTTCGTCCATGGATGCTAAAGGGCGGCCACCACGCCAAGCGCCCAGTTTGATGGATTCAGGAAGCAGAGATTGCGCGTTCTAGATTAAGCGCGAGGCTCCGTTTGGGTTCTAGTAAGCAATCCACCGGAGATAGAACACGATCGAATGCTCCGAGCGTCTAATCCGCTCAAGCGTCACCGCACTCTCGCACCCCAAGGATAGGCTCTCCCGAGGTTGATGATCGTCCGCTTCAGATCGAGAAGTCCCTTCTCCGCCTTGATTACTCCCCGGATAATCGCCATGGTAAAGCTGGTTTCCACTTGAATCCTCCTTAACAGACCGAACGAGGACGGATCTCGAGCTGCCTTCAGCGCTGCTGCTCGGGCCTGATGATCCGCTAGGAGCGTGCGGATGAACTGGATCGCATCTGGCCGCCTGTTTGCAAGCTCAACATCCTGAAATAGCTGGTCGCTTTTCAACACCTCCAGCAGCAGCGGCCATGCGTCTCGCCGTCCACGGAGCGCGTTCCTAAGGCGCTCAGCGGTCGGATCGGCTATCATGGCCGGAGCTGCCATCAGGCTTCGTCCGCTGAGCGTTTCCGATGTCGCGACGTCCACCTTTGCTCCAGAGTCCTCGGGCGGTAAGGGTGAGGCCACAAGCTCTCGGAGCTGTGCTCGTCTCCTCGCCAGGTCCTTGTCGCTCATGGTCGCCAGATGATCTCCGATCTCCCGGATAAGCGCTCTCGAGTCGCTGTCCGTCGGCGCTAGAAAGTTAAACTGCTTCAGGCCGCGTGCGGCGGCATCTTGCCGGAGGTTTTCAGATCGGATCGCCGCCTTCGACGGAGGTTTGGATACTGTAATGGTGTCCTGCCGATCGGAAATGTAGACGCGAGGCGATTTTTTTGTCATCGGATGCTCAGCTCGTCAGGGGCGCTACCGGCATAACAGCCGAAGTTCTATTTCGCGAATTCAAAAATTAGTTCTAGCTATTCGGAGCGTGAACATGACCGCCAAGTTGGCACTATCTTGAGTTGTCCATCCCAGCTCTTCAGCTTCGCTTCAATCAAAATTTCAGATATCTTGGACTGGACAGGCGTCATTTTTGAAGCAAGAATTGCGCTCTCCGCGTCAGTCACGTCGATCGGACCATAGCCATCTGCCACGGTCCGGCGCGAATGGCCCATCAGTCGGTCGCGGAGCCGGGCAGGTGTCCCGAGCTCGTCATACCAGCCCGCACGCGTATGACGGCCGCCATAGAGCGTCAAATTTTCCTCGCTTCGATCGAAGTGCTTTTTAATGTATTGCCACGATCGTGAGAAATAGTGCCCGTACATGATGCGGCCGCTTGTTGTCTTCTTCGTGAGATTGATTTCAGGAAAAAGGAAGCGCTCTTCGCGCTCACGAAGCTCTTCAAGGCGATCGATGAGGCCAAGATCGACGAGCAAATGCGGAATCGGCATTTTACGCTCTGCGGACTTAGACTTCAATTTTGTCGGCGTGTCGCCGAATGTCTTTCGTTTTTTGTTTAAGAGATGGATATAGTACACACCATTTTCAAATACGATATGCCTAAGTTCAAGCTTGGCGATCTCGCTTGGCCGTAGCCCTAGGGTAAAGATCAAAATATAAGACCAATACAATGCATTCTGAACAAAATACTCCCCGGGAATCCAGATGTTTTTGGAGCTCTGACACCCCGTGAAGAGTGGCATGCTAAAGAGCTGAATGATCTCATCGTCCTTCCAAGCGTCACGCTCTGCAGGATCCAAATTATCCGCCGTTATAAGCGACAGCCTGTAATTAACGTTCGTCAGTCCTCGAACCCGCAGCCAGTCGACGAAAGCGTTTAGAGCTGTCTGATAAACTTTAATCCGCGTTACAGACAGCGGCTTGAGGTTCTTTCGGTCGTTCGTTTTGCTGTAAAGCCATCGATCATGAAGTGAACTGCAAGAGGAGCGCGGTATGCCATTGCGGTCCGGAATCTCCGGCAGCGCCTCCTCCAACTTTAAAAGGTCGGCCGGCACGAGCGCTGCGATGTCCTTGTCGCCGATGAGATCGATCATGAACGTAAGAATGATGCCGACATCCTCGTCGGCTCGGCGATTGCCCCTGTTTTTCGCAAGAAAGTCGAGATACGCCGCCCGGCATTCGCCAACCGTATTCAGTCTGATCTCTGGCTCAAGTCCGCGCTGCGCCTCTATGCCGGTCGGTCTCTCTGGCACAGCCGCCACGGACGCAAGCGGCGGTGCGATTCGCGATGGCAGGCTGGAAGGCGCGATTTGCGTAAAAGATGGCGGGATCGCTCCGCCGATCGTGGTCGCCGTCAAGGCGTCGGCGCGGCCACGTTCATAAGCTCGGCTTTCCGCCAAGGGCGCACGGGCCTCGCCTTTGACCGTCTGGTCGATGAACAACATCCATCGCGTCCAGAATTCCGACGAGGTCGGATGACTTCGCATGCGTGCGGCGTCGATGTGGCGTCGCCCGAAGATTTCGGTCAGGCTCCGCTGCAGAAGTTCCTCGATGGTGCGCGGGACACCGTCATCGACGTAGCGCTCGAGCTCCACGAGCAGCATGCGCTCTTCGGCAGCCAGGTCGGGGCATGTCTCGTAGGCCTGAACTTCAAACATCAAACGCAGCATCCGATCGACCGCCGTGCGATAGTCGCCCGTGCGGAGACACAGCCTGAGATGCGTGGGGCGGAGGCCGGCGAATCCAGCTTTGGCTGCGAATCTCTTCTGCAGCCAAAATCGTCCGTCCTTTTTCAGAATATAGGAAGCCCTCGCCATCAGCAGGGCCCCCGATCGTGCGGGCGCGCGACCGCGCCGTCCGGATACATCCGGGTGATACGTATCCGGCGCGCGACTACGACATCGCGTCTAAGGCGTTGATTCAGCTTGCGATTTTTTAGGGGCGACGATGTGGTAGCGGAGGAGGGACTCGAACCCCCGACACGCGGATTATGATTCCGCTGCTCTAACCAGCTGAGCTACTCCGCCCCGGCGCGGGCCGATCGGCTGGATCGGCGGCGTCAAGCGCGCGCGGATATACGAAGCGCCGGCGAAGGGTGTCAAGCAAAGTCGGGGGCGTCGACGCCCCGAACTCAGCGCCGCTCGTCCCGCGCCGGAGCGACCGCCGGGAACCGCTCCAGGAAGGAGTCGAAGCCGGCGTCCTCTGCCGCCCCGCCTTCGATCTGCTCGGCGGCCTCGAGGATGCGCTCAATCTCGTCGCCGGCCGCGTCGCGACCGGGGTCGGCAAGCTGAAGCTTGGGTTCGCGATCAGGGTCCAATGCCGGACCTCCGCCTGTCTGTCGCCCCGCCAGCCGGCGCGGCCTGAAGCCCCAAAAACCCTCACAACGCGCCGCGGCGCGATCGGTTGCGCGCGAGCGCGCCGACTACACCCAATCGCCGTCGTCGTCGCCCGGATCGAACAGGCCGCCATCGTCGTCCTCACCGCCGCCGGCGTCGGCCTGACGGCCATCGCCGCCGCCGAACAGTCCGGAATACCAGTCGCCGATCTGCTGCGTGCCTGACTCGCCGCCTCCTGCGGCGCCGGCCGAGTCGAGGCGGGCAGCGTCACCGGCGCCGGCATGACCTTCCTCGCCGCCGCCGAACATCGAGCGCACGCCCTGGAAGACGAGCGCGCCGGCGGCGACGCCCGCCGCCGTCTGGAGCGCGCCGGACAGGAAGCCGCCGCCGCGCGAGGGCTCCTGCGCCGGAGGATAAGGCTGCTGCGGCGCGCCGTAACCGCCCGGCTGGCCATAGCTGGACTGTCCATACCCGGTCTGCGGCGCGCCGAAGGGCGGCGACAGGCGCTCGCCCTGACCGTAGCCGCCGGTCTGGCCATAGCCGCCGCGGCTCTCCTCGGCGCGCGCCATGGTTTCCTGCGCCCGCGGTCCCCAGGGCGACGGACGCGGCGGCTCGGGCGCCTCCTCCGGCTCGATCCGCTCTGCGCCGGCGCGCAGCTCCGTGAGTTCGCGCTCGAGCTGCTGGACGCGCTGGCGGGCTTCCTCGAGCGCGCGCTCCTGCACGACGATGGTCTGCGCCATGGCGTAGGGCGCGTGCGGCTGGCGCGCGACCTGCTCGGAGATGAAGTTTTCCGCCTCTGGATCGCGCCGCGCGGTCTCGACCGAGCGGATCCGCTGGAACAGACCTGCGATGAGGTCGCGTTCGGCCTCGTTCATCTGTCTCGCCTCCCAAGCGAAACGGCCGAGCGTCTCAGCGTGCGGCCTTCACGCTGAATAGATCGGACGGGTATGCGGCCGGGAAAAGGCGCCGGCGCGATGAAATCGCGGTAAGGGTCCCGAGCGCCTATTCGGCCGCTTCCCGCGCCCGCTCGAAGCCAAGGCCGTGCAGCGCGTCCGGCAGCGGCCCGCCGGTCGCCCAGTCGAGCAGCTCCGCGGTATGGACGCAGGGCGTCGAAGTCCCGGACCGCAGCTGCGTCAGGCAGCCGATGTTGCCTGCGGCGACGATCTCCGGCGCGGTCTTCGCGATGTTGGCGAGCTTGCGGTCCCGGAGCCGCGTCGCGATCTCGGGCTGGAGGATGTTGTAGGTGCCGGCCGAGCCGCAGCAGAGATGCCCCTCGGCGGGCTCGCGGACGCGGAAGCCCGCCGCCTTCAGCAGCGCCTTCGGCTCCTCGCGAATCGATTGGCCGTGCTGCATCGAGCAGGCGGAATGATAGGTGACCGCCTGCCCCGTCTCGCGCGCGAGCTTCAGCTCAAGCCGGATCGCGACCTCGGAAAAGTCCTTCGCGATGCTCGAGACCCACGCCGCCTTCTCCGCATAGGCCGGATCCTCACGCAGCATGAAGCCGTAGTCCTTGATCGCCGTGCCGCAGCCGGAGGTGGTGATCAGGATGGCGTCGAGGCCGCCCTCGTCCGCGACCCTGCCCCACGCGTCGATGTTGCGTTTGGCCGCCGCATGGCTGTCGTGCTCGCGGCCCATATGGTGGACGAGGGCGCCGCAGCAGCCCTCGCCCTCGGCCTGCACGACCTCGACGCCGTGGCGCGTGAGAAAGCGGATCGCGGCGTCGTTGATCGAGGGCTCCAGCACCGGCTGCGCGCAGCCCTGCAGGATCGCGACCCGCGCCGTACGGACGCCCTCCGCGGGGAAGACGCGCACGCCCTCATTGTGGGAGCGCGCCGTGGCCTTGGCCGGCGCCAGACGCAGCATCGCCGAGACGCGCGACATGCCCGGAACTTGCGCGAGCAGCGGCGCCAGAGGTTTTGCGAACCAGGCGCCCGCCAGCGCGAGCCGGAAACGTCCCGGATAGGGCAGCACGGCGGCGAGCACGCGCCGCATCAGCCGGTCGGCGAGCGGACGCCGATAGGTCTGCTCGATATAGACGCGGGCGTGGTCGACGAGGTGCATGTAGTGCACGTCGGACGGACAGGTCGTCATGCAGGACAGGCAGGACAGGCATCGGTCGATATGCTTGACGACCTCGGGCGTCGCGGGCTTGTCGCCCTCCAGCATGTCCTTGATCTGGTAGATTCTTCCGCGCGGGGAGTCGAGCTCGTCGCCAAGCAGGACATAGGTCGGGCAGGTCGCGGTGCAGAAGCCGCAATGCACGCAGGTGCGCAGGATTTTTTCCGACGCCGCAAGCTGCGGATCTTGAAGTCGTTCAGGGGCGAAGGCGGTCTGCATCGAACTCAAACTATATTTTGACGGGGACTATCTCAAAATCGGAACATTCCGTTCCGTTCATCTTCGTACGCGTGACGCGCGCGAACTCGACTCCTGCATGAATGTTTAGTTCTACATTCAATTCCTTGACCATGTCAGTGCTAGAGCGCCGATCGTGACGACCAGCCGGCAGAGCGTCGACTTCAACAAACTCGATTCGGAGCTCAGTAAGGGCGCTGAGCTCAACGAGAGCGTCATAACGGGCCTTCTTGCTGTCGATCTGCTTGCGTGACAAAGCGCCGGCGAATTTCGCTTCGCAGAGCCAAACCCGACGACCGTCAGCGATGATCAAGTCTACATCTTCCTAGTTTCCGCTTATCCGTTTCGCGAACGCTGGCTTGTGCGTGTCTGACAGGCTGCCCGCGTCCCGTCCGGCTGCCCAAAGAGCCGCAACCATCCAGTCGAAATGATAGTCCATTCCCCACCAAGCATCTGGAGACGGTCTCCATTTCGGATCGAACTTCGCGGTGAAATTCGATGAGAGCCTCGCCGATCCTTCTCCGAGCGCATCTCTGAGAAGCCAGTATCGCTCCTTTCGATTCAGGCGGGCCAGATAAACCCAAAAGGGCTGCGCCAGCGTCGGAACGAGCTCGCCAACAGAATTTTCGATGGTCATCGAACAGCTCCCTGCCATTCGCGGACGGCGTCGATCGGCCAGAGGATCATCAGGACGTTGAGCGTGAGATTGTCGCGGATCACCCAGAGCGCGACGAGCTCCATCGCGATCGCGGCGGCGACGATCAGCCAGACGGGGGCGACGCGGGCCGCGAGAAAGCCGAGGACCATGAAGGCGATGTCGGCGAGCGAGTTCAGCACGCTGTCGCCGGCGTAAGAGTCGGATGCGGTGGTCTCGCGGTAGCGGTCGATGATGACGGGGCTGTTCTCGACGAGCTCCCAGCCGCCCTCGACGAGGATCGCCACGACGAGCGCGAGGCCGAAACCGACCGACGCGCGGCGCCAGCGGCCGATCAGATGGGCCGCGCCGTAGAACAGGAAGCCGTGGATGACATGGCTCAGCGAATACCAGTCGGAGATGTGCTGGGACGTGCCGCCGTCGTTCGCCGCGCCGTGCCAGAGCTCGACGGAACCACAAGGGCAGATCGCGTCGCGGCCCATGGCGAGCAGGATAGCGGCGAAACCCGCCATCGCAGCGAGAGCGGCGGCGCCCCAGACCGCCGCGCTCCGCGGACGCTCAGTGGCGATCCCGGACTCAATGGCGGACATGCATGCGCCCCGGATTGAGGACGCCCGCCGGGTCGAAAGCGGCCGTGACGGCCTCGGAAAGGCGCGCCAGCGCCGGCGCCTCCGGCTCGAACACGTCGACCGCCGCGCGCACGGCGTCCGACGCCCGAACCAGCGTGGCGTGGCCGCGCGCCTCCCGCACAGCCGGCCGCAGCGACGAAGAACCGGCGTCGTCGGTAGGTTCGACTGCGACCCAGAGCAGACCGCCGCTCCAGTCGTAGAGATGCGCCGCGACCAGCGGGCCGAGCCGCGCCGCCAGCGCGGCCGCGCGGCTGGGCGCCACCGAGATCTTCCAGACCTGCCGCGCGGCGTCGCCGAGCAGCGGGGCGACGTCGCGGATCTCGCCCCACAGGTCGTGCGAGGCGCCGGCGTCGAGCCGGGCCGCCGCGCCATAGGGCTTCAGGAGCTTTTCGAGCTCGCCGGCGCGGTAGCGCAGCTGGCTCTCGAAATTTTCGAGCCGCGCGACGGTGCGCGCCGGGGCGTTCGCCGTCGCCGGCAGATGCGCCGCGCCGCTCGTCTCGAAGGGCGAGCCCATGGCGGCGCAGAGCGCCTCGACGCCGCGCGCGTCGTCGAGCCCCTCCCAGACCAGGCTGAGCTCGCTCTCCGGGATCGGCAGCGTCTTGAAGGTCGCCTCGGTGACGACCCCGAGCGTCCCGTGCGAGCCGCAGGCGAGCTTTACGAGGTCATAGCCGGTGACGTTCTTCATGACGCGGCCGCCCGAGCGGATCGTCTCGCCGCGGCCGGTCACGAGCCGGACCCCGATCAGCGCGTCCCGCGCGGCGCCGGCGATGACGCGGCGCGGGCCGGAGGCGTTGGTCGCGACCATGCCGCCGACCGTCGGCTCGGCGGTCGAGCCGTAGAGCGCGCGGTGGTCGAACGGCTCGAAGGCGAGCCGCTGCCCGGCCTTCGCGAGCTCCGCCTCGAACTCGGCGACGGACGTGCCCGCCTTTGCGGAGGCGACGAGCTCCGCGGGCTCGAGCAGCGTGACGCCGGTGAGCTTCTCCGTCGTCAGCGTCCGCGCCGCCTGGATCGGCCGCCCCAATCCCGCGCGAGAGCCGCCGCCTCGGATGGCGATCGGGGTTTTGGACGACATGGCGGCGTGAACGGCCGCCTCGACGCCGGCCTCGTCAATCGGAGAAATGAGGTCGGTCATCGTGCAGCCTCAGAGGCGCCGCCTCTTTCCTTCTCCCCTTGAGGGAGAAGGTGGCCGAAGCCGAAGGCTTCGGCCGGATGAGAGGTGCCGGCGGCGCCCATGCCGGACAGCGCGCCGCCGTCTCCCCTCACCCTACCCTCTCCCACAAGGGGAGAGGGGATCGGAAGCGTCACGCAAGTTTTCCTCACGCGGCCTTCCTCGTCTCGGCCCGCAGCTCCAGCGGGAACACCTTGGCCGGGTTCATCAGCCAGTTCGGGTCGAAGGCGGACTTCACCCGCATCTGCTGGAACAGCTCGGCTTCCGTGAACTGCGCCGTCATCAGCTCGCGCTTCTCGATGCCGACGCCGTGCTCGCCGGTGAGGCAACCGCCGACCTCGACGCAGGCGAGCAGGATCTCCTCGCCGGCGTGCTCGGCCTTCGCGAGCGAGACCGGGTCGTTCATGTCGTAGAGCACCAGCGGATGCAGGTTGCCGTCGCCGGCATGGAAAATGTTCGCGACCTTGAGCCCTGCCGCATCGCAGATGTCGGTGATGCGCGCGAGGATCTCCGGCAGGCGTCCGGTCGGAATGGTTCCGTCCATGCAGATGTAGTCGGAGATCCGGCCCATGGCGCCGAAGGCGGACTTGCGGCCCTTCCAGATCGCGGCGGCCTCGGCGGCCGTCGTGGCCTGCCGCGCGGAGGTCGCGCCGTTGGCGCGGGCGACCTCGCCGATGCGCGCAAGCTGCTCGTCGATCTCGGCCGGCGCGCCCTCGACCTCGACGATCAGCAGCGCGCCGGCGTCCATCGGGTAGCCGGCGTGGGCGAAGTCCTCGCAGATGTCGATCGCGATCTTGTCCATGAACTCGATCGCCACCGGCACGATGCCGGCGCCGATAACGGCCGCCGTCGCCGCGCCCGCCGCCTCGCTCGAGGGGAAGCCGAACAGGATCGGCCGCGCGCCCTCAGCCATCGGCAGGATCCTGAGCGTCGCCTCGGTCACCATCCCGAACTGGCCTTCCGAACCGCAGATCAGGCCGAGCAGGTCGAGGCCGGGCGCGTCCATCGCGTCGCCGCCGATCTCGACGATCTCGCCCTCCATGGTGACGAAGGTCACGCCCATCAGGTTGTTGGTGGTGACGCCGTATTTCAGGCAGTGCGCGCCGCCGGAGTTCATCGCCACATTGCCGGCGATGGTGCAGGCGAGCTGCGAGGACGGGTCCGGCGCGTAGAAGAAGCCCTCATGGGCGATCGCGCCGGAGACGCCGAGATTGGTGATGCCGGTCTGGACCCGCATCGTCCGATCGGCGAGGTTCACGTCGAGCACGCACGCCATCTTCGAGACGCCGACCACGACCGCATCTTCCTGCGGCAGCGCGCCGCCGGCGAGCGAGGTGCCGGCGCCGCGCGGAATGATCGGCACGCCCTGCCCGTTCAGATACTTCAGGACCGCCGCCACCTCCTCGGTTGTCGACGGCAGCACCACGGCGAGCGGCATGCGGCGATAGGCCGTGAGCGCGTCGGTCTCGAAGGCGCGGCGCTCGTCTTCGGTGTCGATGACTCCCTCGCCCGGAACGATCTCCCTGAGCCCGGCGACGATCTGGTCCCGTCGCGCGAGGATGCGCGGATCAGGCTCGGGCATGGCGATGCCGCTCATTCGTCGGTCCTCCCATCTCCGCCGTTATTCTCGACGCGGGGCGCCGGTCGGGCGTGAGCTCGCCTGATATATCAGACGGAGCGAGATCGATAGCCAAAGGCGCGCGTGGCAGACATGCCTTGCGCGTGGGCGCCGGTGCGGCGAATGTCGCCATCCGTTTCGCCCATAACCCATTTGTTCGCCGAACTGGAGCCGTTTCAAGTGGCCCATGCGCATGAGCCCAAACCCCGCGTCGGGCTTTTCGCCACCTGCCTCGTCGACCTGATCCGCCCTTCGATCGGCTTCGCCGCCGCAAAACTGATCGAGGAATCTGGGTGCGAGGTGGTGGTCCCCTCCCAGACCTGCTGCGGCCAGCCGGCCTTCAACTCGGGCGACCGGGCGACCGCGCGGGCGCTCGCCCTGCAGGCGATCGACGCGTTCCAGGGCGTCGACTACGTGGTCGCGCCCTCGGGCTCCTGCGCGGGCCAGCTGAAGAAGCACTATCCCGAGCTGTTCGCCGGCGAGCCGGACCTCGCGCGCCGCGCGGAGGCGTTTTCGGAGAAGGTCTACGAACTCGTCAGCTTCCTCGTCGACGTGCGCGGCGTGAGCGCCGTGAAGGCCCGCTTCGACGGCGCCGTGACCTATCACGACAGCTGCGCCGGCCTGCGGGAGCTCGGGATCAAGACCCAGCCCCGGAAACTGCTCGACAGCGTCGAGGGCCTGACCGTCTGCGAGATGAAAGACCCCGATGTCTGCTGCGGCTTCGGCGGCACGTTCTCGGTGAAGTATGGCGAGATCTCCGACGCGATCGTGTCCAAGAAGATCGAGAACATCTCGGCTTCGAACGCGCCGACGCTCCTTGCCGGCGACCTCGGCTGCCTCATGAACATGGCCGGCAAGCTGCAGCGGCTCGGCCGTCCGGTGAAGGCCCGTCATGTCGCCGAGGTGCTGGCCGGCATGGGCGACGAGCCGGCGATCGGCGAGCCGGCCAGGCGGTGAACGTGGTAGGATCGACAGCCAAGAAACGATCGGAGGCCCAACATGGCCGAGGTCAAGGAACGTCCACGCGCGGGAGTCGCCGCTGGCTATGACGACGATTTCTACCATTGGGCGAACCATCAGGCCGCTCTCTTGCGCCAAGGGCGCTTCGCAGAACTCGATTTGTCCCACCTCATCGAAGAGATCGAAGATATGGGCAGCGAGAAGCGGCGCGCGCTCGAGTCAAGCTACCGGCTGCTGATCTTCCATCTGTTGAAATGGCGGCATCAGCCCACGCGACGGAGCAGATCCTGGGCGCTGACGATCGTTCGGGAGCGGGGAAATATCGAAGATCTCTCAATTGAGAACCCTTCGCTTGCGGCAGCCTCGGAGAAGCTCGTCGAGAAAGTCTACGACAGGGCGCGTCGGGAGACCGCGACGGAAACCGGGCTCGAGCTTGAGACCTTTCCCGAGACCTGCCCCTTCACCCTAGCTCAGCTGCGCGACGACGAGTTCCTGCCCGACTGATGACCATCCACGTCCCCACCTCCCCCGCCTTCAAGGACAACGCGCACGAGGCGCTGCGCGACCCGGCGCTCCAGCGCGCGCTCGGCAATGTCGAGAGCGGCTTCATCGCCAAGCGCCGCAAGGCCGCCGACAAGCTGCCGGAGTTCGAAGCGCTGAGGGACGCCGCGCGCGACATCAAGAACCACACCCTCGCCCATCTCGACCTCTATCTCGAGGCCTATGAGAAGCGGGTGACCGAGGCCGGCGGCCACGTCCATTTCGCCCCGACCGCCGACAACGCGCGAAAGATCGTCATCGACATCTGCAAGCGCGTCGGCGCGAGGACGATCGCCAAGGGCAAGTCGATGATCTCCGAGGAGATCGACCTCAACGGCCATCTCGAGGCCGCGGGCGTCACGCCGGTCGAGACCGACCTCGGCGAATACATCATCCAGCTGCGCGGCGAGCGGCCGAGCCACATCGTGGCGCCGGTCATCCACCTCAACCGCGACCAGATCGAGGAGAACTTCCGCGCGGCGCATGAAGGCCTGCCGGAGGATCGCGACCTCTCGGCGCCGGAGTCGCTGCTCGCCGAGGCGCGGGCGATGCTGCGCAAGAAGTTTCTCGCGGCCGACGTCGGGATGACCGGCGCGAACTTCCTCGTCGCCGAGACCGGCACGTCGGTCGTCGTAACCAACGAGGGCAATGGCGACCTCAGCCAGACGCTGCCCAAGGTGCACATCGTGCTGGCCTCGATCGAGAAGCTCGTCCCGACGCTGGACGACGTTTCGCAGATGCTGCGGGTGCTGGCGCGCTCGGCGACGGGACAGGACATCACCGTCTACACGACCTTCTCCACCGGCCCGCGCCGCGAGGCCGACGTCGACGGGCCGGGCGAGTATCACGTCATCCTGCTCGATAACGGGCGATCGTCGATGCTCGGCGGGGAATTCCGCGAGATGCTCCGCTGCATCCGCTGCGCGGCCTGCATGAACCACTGCCCCGTCTATCACGCCGTCGGCGGCCACGCGTATGGCTGGGTCTATCCCGGCCCGATGGGCTCGGTGCTGTCGCCGTCGCTGATCGGCGTCGACAAGGCGGGGCACCTGCCCAACGCCTCGACCTTCTGCGGGCGCTGCGAGAGCGTCTGCCCCGTCCGAATCCCGTTGCCGAAGCTAATGCGGCACTGGCGGGAAAAGGAGTTCGAGCGGCACCTGTCGCCGGCGACGGTCCGGTCAGGCCTGAAAGTCTGGAGTTTTTTCGCACGACGGCCGGGGCTCTATCGCTTCGCGACCCGCATCGGCATGCGCGCGCTTGCGCTCGCCGGGCGCGGCAAGGGCCGCTTCGCCTCGCTGCCGCTGGCCGGCGGCTGGACGGGCACGCGCGACTTCGCCGCCCCACAAGGCGACACGTTCCAGGCGCAGTGGCGCGCGAGGGCCGGGCGATGACCCCGCGCGAACAGGTGCTCGCCAATGTCCGCCGTTCGCTCGGCGTCACCGGCGAGGAACGGCCCCGGCTCAAGGTCGTCGAGGACAGGCTGTCGGGCCATCCCTCCGGCGTCATTCCCGCGCGCGCCGCCTCAAAGCCGCGTGCCGAACAGCTCAGGGTCTTCGTCGAGCAGGCGGAGGGATCGGCCGCGACCGTTTCGATCGTGCGCTCCGCCGAGGAGGCGCCAGCGGCCATCGCGGACTTCCTGCGCGGCCGAAACCTCGCGCTGCGACTGAAGCGCGGCGACGATCCTCGCCTGTCCGCCCTGCCCTGGCGCGAAGCGGCGATCGAGACGTCGACCGGCCGCAGCTTCGGCGACGACGAGACGGGCGTCAGCGCGGCTTTCGGCGGCGTCGCCGAGACCGGCACGCTCGTGCTTGTTTCCGGCCCCGATAACCCGACCACGCTGAACTTCCTGCCGGAGACTCACGTTGTGCTCGTCGACGCCGCCGACCTCTCCGCGACATACGAGGACGTCTGGGTGCGGATCCGGGCGGTTTATGGCGCCGGCGCGATGCCGCGCACCGTCAACTGGATCACGGGCCCGTCCCGTTCCGCCGACATCGAGCAGGTGCTGCTGATGGGCGCCCATGGGCCGAGGAGGCTGCACATCGTGCTGATCGACAGGAACCAGGAGCTCGCCGCCGCGCCCCATCTCGCGGCGTCCGCGCCCGCAGGCTCGACGCCCGCGCCGGCGGAGATCCGCTCGACGCTCGGCGGCGAGAAGGACAAGCCGGCGGAACCGGCCCCGGCGAAGCCGGGAGACGATCAGGCCCCGTCCGAGCATGAGCAGGAGAAGCTCGACGAGGAGATCGAGGAGAGCTTCCCGGCGAGCGACCCGCCGGCCAGCACGCAGCCGTGACGCTCACTTCGTGGGCGTGAAGGCGAAGCGCGTCACCACCGCCTCGACCGGCTTGCCGCCGATCGGCGGGAGGCCGCGGAACGCCCAGAGGTTGAAATGGACGGGCATCGGTTCCGTCGCGATGCTCTTGCCGGCCTTGTCCGGCCGGAACGTCCAGCTTCGCCGCCTCCCCCGTCGACCTTCCCGATCGAGTTCGATCGACTCATAGGCCCCGCTTTTCCGGATCCAGACGAAGCTGTGGATGGCGCGGCGCGCCGAGCGGAAGAAGTCGAAAGACGCCGCCTCGCCGGCGACCCAGCGCCCGTTCTTCTGCGACAGCTTCAGGCGGAGCCGTCCTCTGCCGTCGACAAACGCCTGCGACGCCGCTCAGTCGTTCGGCCCCGACCTGATGCCCCGGCCCGCCTTGACCTCGAACTCATGACCCGCGAAGCGCAGACGTTCCGCCGCCGCTGCGTCCGTCATCGCCACAAGAAAAGCGGCGCTTGCGATCCACTGACGGGACATTCGCGTCTTCCGATCCACAATGTCTGCACGGCGCGCGGCCGCGCGCCGACCGTAATCAGGCTCGACGAAAAGGCGAAAGCGGAGGTGCGCTTGCTTAGAGCGATCCGGGCGGAGACCTCGTGACCCTCCGCAACCTCGACGCCGTCTTCGCGCCGCGGTCGGTCACGCTCGTCGGCGGAAGCCCGAGGCCCGGCAGCGTAGGCCGGGCGATCCTCGCGAACCTGCGCGCCGGCGCGTTCCAGGGCCCGATCACTCTGGTCAATCCCGATCATGCGGCGATCGACGGCCTCTCGGCCGCCGCCTCCTTCTCGGCGCTCGGACCGAGGCCGGATCTCGTGGTGGTGACGGCTCCCGCGCCGCACGTCCCGCGCATCGTTCACGAGGCTGGCGAGGCCGGCGCGCGCGCCGTCGCCGTCATCACCCTTGCTCCGCGGGCGGGCGCCGCGGAGTTCCGCAAGGCCGTGCTCGCGGCCGCGCGCCCGCGCGGGGTGCGGGTCGTCGGGCCGGGCTGCCTCGGCGTGCAGAGCCCACATATGCGCCTCAACGCGAGCGCCGCCGAGGCGGCCTCGCCCGGCGACCTTGCGCTGATCTCGCAGTCCGGCGGCGTCATGAGCTCGACCGTCGCCTGGGCCAACGCCCGCTCGATCGGCTTTTCGGGCCTCGTCTCGCTCGGCGACACCGCCGACGTCGACGTCGACGACCTGCTCGACCATTTCGCGCTCGACCGGCGCACCCACGCGATCCTGCTCTATCTCGACGATGTCGGGAACGCCGCGCGGTTCATGTCGGCGGCCCGCGCCGCCGCGCGCATCAAGCCGGTCGTCGTCGTGAAGGCGCCCCAGCGCTCGGAGGAGCTCGGCGCCGGAGGCACCCTCACACGCGCGTTGATCGATCGCGAGACCGTCTGCGACGCCGCCTTCCGGCGGGCCGGCCTGCTGCGCGTCGCGCATCTCTCGGAGCTGTTCGCGGCCGCCGAGACGCTCGCCCACGCGCCGCCGCTCGCGGGCAAGCGGGTCGCGATCGCCTCCAACAGCGGCGCGCTTGGCGTGCTCGCCCACGCCCGGCTGAAGGCGCTCGGCGGTTTGCCTGCCGTGCTCTCGGACGAAGCGAAGTCGGCGCTGGCGAAGATCCTGCCCTCGGAAGGATTCGCCACGAACCCGATCGATCTCTGCGGCGACGCCGGCGGCGACCGCTACGGCGCGGCGCTCGACGCCGCGCTCGACGACGGGGCGGTGGACGCGGCCATCGCGATCCACGCGCCGAGCCGGATCTCCCATGGCGGCGACTGCGCCGCCGCGGTCGCGGCCTCGGCGACGCGGGCGCGCAGCAGGCGTTTCCCGCCGAAGCCGGTGTTCGCCGCCTTCCTCGGGGCCGAAACCGCCCCCCGCCGCACGCTCGAGGCGGCGCATGTGCCGATGTTCCGCACGCCGGAAGCCGCGGTGCAGGGGCTGATGCACCTCGTCGACCATGTCGAGGCGCAGTCCGCTTTGCTCGCGACGCCGCCCTCCGCTCCGGAGGATTTCGCGCCGGACCTGCCGCGCGCCCGCGCCGCCGTCGCCGCGACGCTCGCCGCGGGCCGCGAATGGATGAGCCCGACCGACGTCGCCGAGGCGTTGCTCGCCTATGGTGTGCCGACGCTGCCTCAGGCCGTGGTGCGGACGCCCGAGGAGGCGGCGGAGGTCGCCGAGGCGCTGTCCGGTCCTCGCGGCGCCGTGCTGAAGATCGTCTCGGCGGACATTCCGCGCCGCGCCTTGGTCGGCGGCGTGCGCCTCGCGCTTGAAGGCCCGGACGCAGTGCTCGAGGCAGCGCGGGGCATGCTGGGACGCGTCGCCGAGCGCATGCCGCAGGCGCGGGTCGACGGCTTTCTCGTACAGCCACACATCCGGCCCGACGACGGCCAGGAGGTCTATCTCGGCGTCGCGGACGATCCGAGCTTCGGTCCGGTCATCGCGTTCGGCGCGGGCGGCGGCGCGGCGGCGCTCCGCCGCGACGTCGCCGCCGCGCTGCCGCCGCTGCATATGGGGCTGGCGCGCGAACTGATGGACCGCACCGTCGCCGGGAGGCTGCTCGGGGGTCACGACGACCGACCGCCCGCAGACCGCGACGTGGTCGCCCAGATCCTGGTGCGGATCGCGCAGCTCGCGGTCGATCTGCCGGAGCTGCGAGAGGTCGAGATCAACCCGCTGGTCGCGACGCCGCGCGGCGCCGTCGCCTTCGACGCGCGCATCCGCATCGCCGCCGCGCCGGCGGCCCGCGGCGGGGCCAATCCACGTCTCGCCATCCGCCCCTACCCGAAGGCCTATGAGCGCGAGCTCGCGCTCAAGGACGGCGCGACCGTGAGCCTGAGGCCAGTGCGCCCGGAAGACGAGCCGGCGGTCGCGGCTTTCTTCCGAGACGTCGCTCCGGACGACCTGCGCCAGCGCTTCTTCACGCCGGTCGTCGAGGTGCCGCGCGTGTTCATCGCGCGCCTCACCCAGATCGATTACGCCCGCGCCTTCGTGCTGCTCGCGCTGTCCGGAGAGCGGGTGATCGGCCTCGTGCAGCTCCATACCGATCCGGACGTCGAGACCGGCGAGTATGCGATTCTGCTCGCCGACGGCGAAAAGGGCCGCGGGCTCGGCCGCGCGCTGATGCTGTCCATGATCGACGTGGCGCGGGCCGAGGGGCTCTCTGCGGTGACGGGCGAGGTGCTGACCGAGAACAGCGCGATGCTGGCGCTCTGCAGAAGCCTCGGCTTCGAGGTCAGGGCCGATCCGGACGACCTGTCCGTGCGGCGGGTCTCGCTTGATCTGCGCGACCGTGGCGCCCGGATCGCAACTTCGTGAAGCACGGTCGGTAACGCCGCCACGGCTCACGACGAAAGCTATCCCGAGAACGGCGACTCGACTCAAGAGCGCCGTTCCATCAAGCGGTTAGACGCCCCCGCGTGGCACGACGCGGCGGCGCTGAGCCAGAAAATCGATCCTCAGGAAATTCGCCGGACGTGGGTTCGGCGAAGACAGGAGACCTACGCCATGAAGACCTTCGCTTTCGCCCTCGCCGCTGCGGCGCTGTCGCTCTCGACCGCCGGCGCCTTCGCCTCGCCGCGCCCCGCCGACGATCATCGCGCTCCCATGACCAGCGAGACGGGCGCCGAAACCAACCCGCTCGGCGGGATGAGCCGCCCCACCGTCTGGGGGCATATGGTCGACGCCTCGAACTACATGTTCGGCGGCGGCGAGCAGACCATCTGGGGCCACAAGGTCGTCCGCTGAGCTCTCCGAAATGCGCCGAGCGGCCCGCCTCTTCAGGCGAGGCCGCTCGTGCCGTCAGAACGCCTTGAAGGTGATCAGCGTGTAGGTGTCGCGCACGCCGTCCACGCGTTGCGCCGTCTCGCCGACGAAGTGGCCGACGTCGACGCCGTCCTCGACGTGGTATTTCACGATCAGGTCGAACTCGCCGGCGGTCGAATAGATCTCCGAATGCCGCTCCTGATCGGCGATCGCCTGCGCGACCTCGTAGGTGCGGCCGAGCTCGCATTTGATCTGGACGAAAAAGGTCTGCATGAGGTCCGGCTCTGTCGCGCGAGGAGCCCGTCCAGATAGGACGGCGCAGGCGCGAAGCGAGCAGGTCAAGGAGACGATGCAGGCGCCGGCGGTCAGGCTCGAGGCGGTCACCAAGCTCTTCGACGGCCGCGCCGTCGTGGACGAGGTGTCGCTCGACGTCGCTTCTCGCGAGATCCTCAGCCTCGTCGGCGCCTCCGGCTGCGGGAAGTCCACGCTGCTGAGGCTCGTCAGCGGGCTGGAGCGACCCGACGGCGGCGCCGTCTCTCTGGCCGGCGAGGTCGTCGCCGGGCCGTCGGTCTTCGTCGAACCGGAGCGGCGCGGCGTTGGCTTCATCTTCCAGGATTACGCGCTGTTCCCGCACCTCACCGTGGCGCGCAACGTCCGCTACGGCCTCCAGGGCCTTTCCGCGCGGGAGGCCGCGGACGTCGCGGACGACATGCTGGAGCGGGTGGGCCTCAAGGAGTTCGGCCAACGCTATCCGCATATGCTGTCGGGCGGCGAGCAGCAGCGCGTCGCCCTCGCCCGCGCGCTCGCGCCGAAGCCGCGCGTGCTGCTGCTGGACGAGCCCTTCTCCAATCTCGACCGCCGCCTCGGCGAGACGGTGCGGACGCGCACGCTCGCGCTGATCCGTGAACTCGGCGCGGCCGCGATCCTCGTCACCCACGATCCGCAGGAGGCGATGGCGAGCGGCGACCGCGTGGCGCTGATGCGCCGGGGGCGGCTCGTTCAGATCGGCCGGCCCGAGGATCTCTACGACCGCCCCGCGAGCCGCGAGGCGGCCGACTTCTTCGCCGCCGCGACGCCTGTGCCGGGCCGCCGCGTCGACGGGCATATCGAAACCCGGCTCGGACGCTTTCGAGCGCCGGACCGCGTCGCCGACGGCGGCGAGGTCGCGGTCTATCTCCGCGCGCCGCATGTCGCTCTGACGGCGCCGGGCGAAGGCGTCGAGGCCCGGCTTGTCGGGATGAGCTTCGTCGGCGACGGATACGAGTTCCTGCTCCAGGTCGACGGCCTCGACGAGCCGATCCGGGCCCGGAGCGTCGGGCGGAACGATGCAAAAATCGGAGATGTTCTTCACATCTGCGTCAGGCCGGATGACCAGCTGATCTTCCCGGTCGGGCTTTGAGCCACGCTGCTTCCGGCGAATCGAAGAGAAACGCCAGCTTCTTATAATTGTTCAAAGGCATGAGCTGGAACTGTTCCAGACAAATGGCGTCTTGATCGATGCCGGATCGCCGTCACAGAGCTTCTCCGTCCGCGTCCTGCGGTTGATCGAAGGAGACCAGTCGTGACGACCGCTCGCCGTTCCGCGCCGTATCTGCTTGCAGGCCTCGGCCTCGTCGCCGCGGCGTCCGCCGCTTCCGCCGACGTCAATCTCTACACCACGCGCGAGGCCGGCCTGATCCAGCCTCTGCTCGACAGCTTCCAGAAAGCGACCGAGATCAAGGTCAACACCGTCTTCCTCAAGGACGGCCTCGCGGAGCGCGTCCAGGCCGAGGGCGACAAGTCGCCGGCCGACGTGCTGATGACCGTCGACTTCGGCAATCTGGTCGACCTCGTCGACAAGGGCCTCACGCAGAAGACGGCCTCGCCCGCTCTCGAGTCCGCGATCCCCGCCCAGCTGCGGGACGCGGACGGCCACTGGTTCGCGCTGTCGCTCCGCGCCCGCGTGCTCTACGCCGACAAGGGCCTCGAGCTGACGAGCTTCAAGTATGAGGAGCTCGCGGATCCGAAGTGGAAGGGCAAGGTCTGCATCCGGCCCGGCCAGCACCCCTACAACACGGCGCTGATCGCGGATTACATCGTCCATCACGGCGCGGAGAAGACCGAGGCCTGGCTGAAGGGGATCAAGGCCAATCTCGCCCGCAAGCCCGCCGGCGGCGACCGCGACGTCGCCAAGGACATCCTCGGCGGGGTCTGCGACATCGGCGTCGCCAACTCCTACTATGTCGGCCAGATGCTGAGCGGAAAGGGCGGGCCGGAACAGAAGAGCTGGGGCGAGGCGATCAAGGTCATCCTGCCGAGCTTCGAGAACGGCGGCACGCAGGTGAACGTCTCCGGCGCCGCGGTCGCGAAGCACGCTCCGAACAAGGAGCAGGCGGTGAAGCTGCTGGAATATCTCGTCTCGGACGAGGCGCAGGCGATCTACGCCAAGGCCAATTACGAGTATCCGGTGAAGGCGAGCGCCGCCGCCGACCCGCTGATCGCGGCCTTCGGGACGCTGAAGCCGGACACGACGCCGCTGACCGAGATCGCCAAGCGGCGCAAGGAGGCGAGCCAGCTCGTCGACAAGGTCGGCTTCGACCAGTAGTCGCCTCCGCCGAAAGCTGTCTGCATCCCTCCCCTTGCCAAGGGGAGGGTGGCCCTCGCGCCAGCGAGGGTCGGGTGGAGATGGCCCAGGATCGAGCTTTGTCCGCGGGCGTCGAGCTCCACGCCCGGCGCACCCCACCCTGCCCTCCCCTGTCCCAGGGGAGGGATCCGGAAAGGTCGCGCAGGTGCGCAACGGTCTTCGTGTAAGGGGCGTCGCGTGACGAGCGTCCCCACTCAAGCGCATCGCGGCGCCCGAAACACCGTCCGCCTGCGCCTCGACGGCTGGACGGTCGCCGCGGCCCTCGTCGCCGCGCTCCCCGCCGTCCCGATCCTGTCGCTGGCGCTGACCGCGCTCGGCGGATCCTTCGGCGGCTGGTCCGAGCTCGCCGCCTACGTCCTGCCGGCCGCCATCCGGGACAGCGCGATCCTCCTCGCGGGCGTCGGGCTGTTCGCGGCCGTCGTCGGCTGCGGCGCGGCCTGGCTCGTCACGGCCTACGACTTCCGCGGCCGTCGCTCGCTCGAATGGATGCTACTGCTGCCGCTCGCTATCCCGACCTATGTCGCGGCCTACGCCTGGCTCGACCTGACCCACCCGCTCGGGCCGCTGCAGAGCGGGCTGCGGGCGCTGCTCGGCTTCACCAGCCCGCGCCAGTTCCGCCTGCCGGACATCCGCGGCATGGGCGGCGCGATCCTTCTGCTCGGGCTGGTGCTTTACCCCTATGTCTATCTCACCGTCCGGGCGACCTTCCTCGCCCAGTCCGCGACGCTGATCGAGGCGGCGCGGACGCTCGGCGTCGCGCGCCGCGACGTGTTCCGGCGCGTCGCGCTGCCGCTCGCCCGCCCCGCCCTCGCGCTCGGCGTCAGTCTCGCTCTGATGGAGGCGCTGAACGACATCGGCGCCTCAGAATTCCTCGGCGTGAAGACCATCACCGTCTCGGTCTATTCGACGTGGGTGACGCGCAACGACCTGCCCGGCGCGGCGCAGATCGCGCTCGCCATGCTGCTGTTCGTGACCGCCCTCGTCTTCGTCGAGCGTTGGGGCCGGCGCGGCCAGCGCTACGCCGCGAGCGCGCGCAACGCACGGCCTACCCGCCCCATGCGCCTGACCGGCTGGCGCGGCGTCGCGGCCTTCGCGGTCGGCTTCACGCCCGTTCTGCTCGGCTTCCTCGCCCCGGCCACGCATATCGCCGTGCAGGCGGTCAAGCGGCTCGACTTCGCCGGACTGTCCGGTTCGATCATCCGCGAGGTTCTCAACACCGTGGCGGTCGCGACCTTCGCCACGGTCGTGATCGTGGCTCTCGGCGCGGTCGCAGCCTACGCCGCGCGATTGCGGCCCGCCGGCGCAGCGCCCCTCCTCGCGCGGGTCGCCTCGCTCGGCTACGCCGTGCCGGGGACCGTCGTGGTGATCGGCCTCATCGGTCCCGTCGCCGCGCTCGACCGCGGTTTCGCGGCGGCGGGCGGCTGGCTCGGCGTCGCGACCGGGCTCGTGATGATCGGCTCCGGCGCGGCGCTGATCCTGGCCTATGCGGTCCGGTTTCTGGCGATCGGAGTCGGCGGCGCGGAGGCGGGTCTCGCGCGGACGCCGCTCGCGCTCGACGGCGCCGCGCGCACGCTGGGCGATACGCCCTTCGCCGCGCTCCGCCGCATCCACCTGCCGCTGGCGCGCGGCTCCATCGCGGCGGCCGCGATCCTCGTCTTCGTCGACGTGATGAAGGAGCTGCCCGCGACGCTGCTGATCCGGCCGCTCAACTTCGAGACGCTCGCGACCCACCTCTACGCCGAGGCCGCGCGCGGGACCTATGAGGACGGCGCGGTCGCGGCGCTGATCATCGTCGCTGTCGGCGTTCTGCCGGTGATCCTGCTCTCGCGGATCGGGACAACCGCCGCCAAGAGCTAAGGTTCCGAACCGGCTGCCTAAACCTACCTCGAGGTTCGTCGCGGTGACTGAAGTCCAAGTCAGAGTAGCTCGCTGGGTCGACGACGACTTCCCCGGCTTCGTCGAATGCGAGCTGGTCGACCACTTCGGCCGGGTGTGGCGCTTCATCGATAAGGTGCCGGTGATCAACACGCAGGCTAGGGGCAGAGATGACCAGTATCCTCAGCCCGGCGCCATCGCCTGCAGCGTCGCCGCCAGCCTCGGCCGTGATGAGACCGGGCGAGAAATCGTGGAGATCGATACCGACCACCCCCATGGTATACGGGCGACTGGCGGCGAAACTCGCTTCATCGTGTTCAAGGATCAGCTACTGGGGGCCCTTGATCGCTGAACCCGCTGGCTCTCGCCAACGACGCGACGGAGCGCTTGAACGTTGGTGCGCGCAGCACGGAAAACGCGTTAGAAGGCGAGACTTCCCGTCTCCCGCGCGAGTCCCGTTTGACCAGCCTGTCTCCCGCCGCCGAACGCTTTCGCGAAGCCATGTCGCGCGTCGCCGCCACCGTCTTCGTGGTGACGACGGACGGGCCGGCCGGCCGCCACGGCGCGACAGCGACCTCGATTGCGAGCCTGACCGACGAGCCGCCCACTTTGCTCGTCTGCCTCAATGTCTGGAGCCGCGCCCACAAGCTCGCGCTCGAGAACCGCGTGCTCGCAGTCAACACGCTCTCCGCCTCGGATCAGGCGCTCGCGCGCGCGTTCTCGCAGCCGTCCGGCGGCGTCCCGGACGAACGTTTCGATCACGGCGAATGGCATAGGCTCGCGACCGGCGCGCCGGTGCTGAAAGGCTCGGTCGCCGCCTTCGACGGCCGGGTCGTGAGCGCGACGATGGTCGGCACGCATTCCGCGCTGTTTGTCGAGATCGATGCGATCGCCTTCGCGGAACCTTCGCGCGACGGCCTCGCCTATCACCGCAGGACCTACAAGCCGTTCACGGCCGGGTGACCTCGAATCGCGCGACGCTCGCCGCCCCTTCTCCCGCACGGGCTTGTCCCCCTCCCCCTTGCGGGGAGGGGTTAGGGGTGGGGGTCCCTCAGGATAAGGCGCCTGCGTCCGGCGTAGAGCGGCTTCGGCTTCGCCGCCATATTC
>JADBEO010000052.1 GCA_031316315.1 Chelatococcus sambhunathii | reverse complement strand
GGGTAAGGGCGGGGTGGGCTTCAGATTGGAGCTCTACGCTCCAAGTCCCCTCCCGACCTCGACTTCGCCTCGGCCACCCTCCCCAGCTAACTCCGCTGTTGCGGAGCTAGCCATCCAAAGTGGTCCAAGTCGGAAACATCCGACTTGGACGCGCGGGGCAGGGATTAAGAGGCCAACGCCGCCTCGATCCGCGCCCGGTCGAGCCCGGTCTCGCCAATCACCACGAGCCGTCCCTCGCGCGCCTCGCCGTCCTTCCATGCGCGGTCGAAATAGGTCTCGACCCGCTGGCCGACGGCCTGCACGACGAGTCGGGCCGACTTGCCCGAGACCGGCACGAAGCCCTTCAGCCGCAGGATGTCAGACGCGGAGAGTGCGGCACGCACGCGTTCGACGACGGCTTCGACGTCGGCGGCCTCGGGCGTCGCGGCGACGAAGCTTTCGAACTCGTCGTGGTCGTGGTCGTCATGGCCCTCAAGCTCATGATGGCTCGGGCGGGCGTCGATCTTGTCCTCCGCGCCCGAGCCGAGACCGAGCAGGACGGCGGCGGGGAGCGCGCCGTTCGCGGCCGAGACGACCCTCACGCCCACGCTGGCGTGCTTCAGCGCCTCCGCTTTCACCTCCTCGACCTCTGTTTCGGACAGCTGGTCGGCCTTGTGCACCACCAGAAGGTCGGCGGAGCGCACCTGATCCTCGAACAGCTCCTCGATCGGATCGTCGTGGTCGAGGTTCTCGTCGGCCGCGCGCTGGGCCGCGACCGCCTCCTCGTCATGTGCGAAGCGGCCGGCCTTGACCGCGGGGCCGTCGATCACCGTGACCACGCCGTCGACCGTCACCCGCGTCGCGATCTCCGGCCAGCGGAAGGCCTTCACCAGCGGCTGGGGCAGCGCGAGGCCGGAGGTCTCAATGACGATATGGTCGACGCCCTGCGGGCGGGCGAGAATCTTCTCCATCGCCGGGATGAAGTCGTCGGCGACCGTGCAGCAGATGCAGCCGTTGGCGAGCTCGACGATGTCCTCCTCGTCGCAGGCCTCCGAGCCGCAGGCCTTCAGCACCTCGCCGTCAATGCCGACGTCGCCGAACTCGTTGACGATCAGAGCGATGCGTCGGCCTTCGGCATTGGCGAGCAGGTGGCGGATCAGCGTGGTCTTGCCGGCGCCGAGAAAGCCGGTGACGACGGTGGCGGGGATCTTCTGCGGGGCGCTCATTCGGCGCTCTCCTTTGGAAGCTTGAGATCGAGGGGAAGGCCGGCGGCCACCAGCGTCACGCGGTCCGCGACCGCAGCGACGCGCTGGTTCAACCGGCCCTGATGATCGCGGAAGGCGCGAGCCATGGCGTTGTCTGGCACGATCCCGAAGCCGACCTCGTTCGAAACGAGAATCACCGGCCCGGGAACATGACCAAGCGCGGCGACGAGCTCCTCCGTCACGCCGGGCACGTCCTCTCCGCCCAGCATCACATTGGTCAGCCACAGCGTGAGGCAGTCGACCAGCACGACGCGCTTGGCCGAGGATTCGGCCTTCAGCGCGCCGGCGAGGTCGAGCAGGACCTCGGCCGTGCGCCAGCGTGTGTCGCGCCGCGCGCGGTGGTCTGCGACGCGCGCCCGCATCTCCTCGTCATGGACGCTCGCGGTCGCGAGATACACGGGCGCAAGCCCGGTTTCGAGCGCGAGCGCCTCGGCGAAGCGGCTCTTTCCGGAGCGCGCGCCGCCGAGGACGAGGGTGACGGACCCGCGCGGGGCGGGGTTGGGCATGGCTGCCTCAGGCGTCCGCGAAGCGCGGGCGCAGGAAGCCGGCGAGCGCGCCGAGGATCGCCCAGAACAGGAAGCCGGTGACGATCACCGCCACCACGAATCCATGCTCCAGATCGTGCGGGATCGCGGGCGGGGCCGGGGGTTTCGGCGCGCCGATGACATGAGGAGCCGCGATCAGCGCGACCGCCGCGAGCGCCGCCCAAGGCGAGCGCGCGAAGGCGATGAGCGCGAGCCCGGCCGCCGTCGCGACCGCGGTTCCGACCCACCAGATCTGGCGATCGAGCAGGGCGGCGCCCTCGACGCCCGGCGCCTCGGGCGGCAGGCCGATCGACGGCGCGAGCGTGAAGACCGCAAAGCCCGCGAGGCCCCAGAGCAGGCCCTCGCGCCACGAGGTGAGGCCGCCCTTCAGCTCGCTCGCCGCGACAAGGAGCAGGGCGAAGCCGACGCCCGCGACGACGTTGGCAATCGCGGTCCAGATGAAGCGCTCGGCGCCGTCGGCAGGCGCCCACTCGTCAACGTCGTGATGGTGGTCGGCCTTGGCGGCCGCCGCCTGCTCCTGCGCGGTGAGCGCGGCGTGGTCGTGTTGGCCGGCGGCCGCATGGTCGTGCGGCTGGGCGGCCTTTTCGGCGTTGGCCTGCTCGACGACCTCGGCCTTCACGATGAGGGGCTGGGTGCCGAACTGCTGGATCGCGGTCATGGCGAGGCCGGCGAGAAGGCCGACGAGCGCCGCCGTGAAGACGATGTTTCGGAAAAGCTGCATCGGAGCCCCCGTCAGTGGCAGGGGAAGCCGATGGCGTGCCTCTGGTCGTGGGCGGCGTTGTGCACCGCCGGAATCGACACGAATCCGGCCGCCGCGACGACGAAGACGCCGAGCAGGAAGGCGGAGACGATCGGGAGCGCGCGGGCCTGCAGCGCGGCGGCGGTCTCGGTGCGAGCGGCGGTCAGGTTCGACATCAGTTCAGCCTTTCACGCCCTCCCACCGAGGGCTCAAGCGTTGACGCGCCGGCAGGTCTCCTGGCTTGCGGGTCGTCACGACGGCGTCTGCCTTCCCGGGCGGAAGAGCCCAGTGGACGAATGACGCGCCGCTCGCCGCTCACAGTTGCGGGGGCAGCTCCGGCTTCGGGCGGCGCTTCGTCTGAAGGCCGGCCACACCGGATTCCCTCTTGTCCCTTGCGGGAACCGGAACGAATGACCGAGGCGTAACAGAGGGCGAGAGCGCAGACAATCCGTCCGAAGGACGCGGGCTCACCCCTTCCAGGCTGCCCAGGCGAGCTCGAACGGGCCCGCGAAGGCGCCGGTCCCGACCGACGCGGTCTCCCAGAGAAACACGGCGATCCAGATCGTGGCGAGCGCGACGCCCGCCTTTCGCGCGGTCTCGCCGGCCGGGGTTCGCGCGGAGGCGCGAGAGAGCGCGACGCTCACTGCGGTCATCGCCGCGCCGGCGATCAGCACGACGATCCAGTATTGCGGGTTGGCCGCGCCCTCGAGCGTACGCGCATGCCCGACGCCGACGATGGACAGCGCGACGAGCGAGATGAAGAACAGGAGCCCGCCGAGAAAGCCGGCCCGCCCGACCGCGTGGCCCTCGGCACCGTCGTCGGCGGAGCTCATGCGACACTCTTGATCACGTCCGCGAGCGTCCCGACGATCTCGTCGATCTGCGCCTCGGAGACGATCAGCGGCGGGGACAAGGCGATGATGTCGCCGGTGGTGCGGATCATCATCCCGGCGTCGAAGGCCTTCCTGAAGGCGGAGAAGGCGCGCGCCGTCGGCTGGCCCTCGATCGGCTCCAGCTCGATTCCGGCCACGAGTCCCAGCGTGCGGATGTCGATGACGTGCGGCAGGCCCTTGAGGGAGTGGACGGCGTCGGCCCAGCGAGTCTCAAGTTGGAGGGCGCGCGTAAGAAGTCCTTCCGCCTGATAGGTGTCGAGCGTGGCCAGCGCCGCCGCGCAGGCGATGGGGTGGCCGGTGTAGGTGTAGCCGTGGAACAGGTCGATCATGTTCTCCGGCCCCTGCATGAAGGCGTCGTAGATCGCCGAGGAGACGAGGGTCGCGCCCATCGGGATCGTGCCGTTCGTCACGCCCTTGGCCGTCGTCATGATGTCGGGCGTCACGCCGAATCGTTCGGATGCGAAGGGCGCGCCGAGACGGCCGAAGCCGGTGATGACCTCGTCGAAGATCAGCAGCAGGCCGTGCCGGTCGCAGATCGCGCGCAGCCGCTCGAGATAGCCCTTCGGCGGCACGAGCACGCCGGTCGACCCCGCGAGCGGCTCCACGATGACGGCCGCGATGGTCTCCGCGCCGTGCAGCGCGACCATGCGCTCGAGGTCGTCGGCGAGCTCGGCCCCGTGCTCGGGCAGGCCGCGCGAGAAGGCGTTGCGCTCAGGATCATGCGTGTGCCGCAGATGATCGACCGCCGGCAGGCCCGGTCCGAAGGTCTTGCGGTTGGCGACCATGCCGCCGACCGAGATCCCGCCGAAGCCGACGCCATGATAGCCGCGCTCGCGGCCGATCAGCCGGAAGCGCTGCCCCTCGCCGCGGGCCCGGTGATAGGCGAGGGCGATCTTCAGCGCCGTGTCGACCGCCTCCGAGCCGGAGTTCGAGAAGAAGACGTGATCCAGCCCCGACGGCGCCATGGCGGCGAGCCGGCTGGCGAGCTCGAAGGCCTTGGGATGGCCGAACTGGAAGGTCGGCGCGAAGTCGAGCTCCGCGACCTGGGCCTGGATGGCCTCGACGATCTTCGGCCGGCAATGTCCGGCGTTGACGCACCAGAGACCGGACGTCGCGTCGAGGATTCGCCGCCCGTCGGTCGCCACGTAGTGCATGTCCTTCGCGCTCGCGAGCAGCCGCGGGGCCGACTTGAACTGCCGGTTCGCCGTGAACGGCATCCAGAAGGCTTCAAGATTGTTCGTGGCGACCGGGCGCGGGCCGGCGTCGGCTAAGGCTTCGGACATCGGAGACTCGTGCTGGGGCCGCGTCGCGCGGCGGATGTCAGGTCCGCCAACCCATAACGCCGCCAAGCTCTTGGCGCCACGCCGGGATCAGGGCGCTGGCCGTTGCGGCCGGATTGCGGCGGATGCGCGGCGGCGATTCGTTCGATCGTCCCTACGCCAATGTGGGGCGCAAGGCGCCGAAACTCGCGTCAGTCGCGGCCGCCGAGGCGTGCGGCCCTTAACCTTTGCGTAGGGAACGAGGCGGTAGCCGCCTAATCTAGTGGCATTCCAGCCACACGAATTTCCAAAGGCCCGACTCCAGAGCGTCACAATCGTGTTCGCGCTTGCGCCCGGTCTCGCCACGAATATGGTCGTCCTGCGGCACGAGGCCGAAGCGCTTCGGGTCTGATCGTCGGGGGATCGGCGGTCTCCAAAAGTTTCTGCCGGATTGGCCGGCGTTAGTTCCAAGGGCCGGCTGGCCTACCGACATTCGGGGTTGGAGAAAGCAACATGAAACTGGTCAAGAGCCTCGCTCTCGGCTCCGTCGCCGCCTTCACGACGATGGCTGGCGCTCAGGCGGCCGATCTGCCGGGCGCCGAGCCCGTCGATTACGTCAAGGTCTGCGACGTCAAGGGCAGCACCGGCTTCTTCTACATCCCGGGCACCGACACCTGCCTTCAGGTCGGCGGCTTCGCCCGTCTCGAAGTGACCTCGGGCGAAATCGTCGCGAAGGCCCCCGGCCGTGGCGACCTCGACTTCGCCAACCGGACCGGCTACCGCGTCCGCGCCCGCGTCTGGTTCGACGCCCGCACCGAGACCGAGTACGGGGCTGTCCGCACGTTCATCCGTCTGCAGATCCAGCGTGAGACCGGCGGCGTCGGTCAGGCCGCTCGCATCTCCAACGGCCTCACCGGCCTCGACGCCGACGACTCGCTCGTCGATCAGGCGTTCGTGCAGTTCGCCGGCCTGACGGCTGGTATCACGGACAGCTTCTGGGACTTCAAGCCGTACCCGACCTTCCAGAACCCG
Organism: Chelatococcus sambhunathii; assembly: GCA_031316315.1. Lineage (GTDB taxonomy): Bacteria > Pseudomonadota > Alphaproteobacteria > Rhizobiales > Methylopilaceae > Methylopila. Next base: position 18,937 of record JADBEO010000052.1, on the reverse strand, counting down.
TTCATCTCGGACCGCACCGTTCCGGTCCTGGCCTACACCGCCAAGATGGGCGATCTGTCGGCGAGCATTGCGCTTGAAGACAAGTCCGCGCGCTATCGTAGCGACGCGCAGGCCTTCCGCAACGCCGGCCAGGACATCCCGGACATCGTCGCCAACGTCCGCGTCAAGCAGGGCTGGGGCGAGGCTCAGATCTCGGGCGTCGCGCACCGCATCAACCCGAAGAGCAACATCGGTCCTATCGCCACCCGCCCGGTGCCGGTGCCCGGCGAATTCGGCAGCACCGGCGACTCGACCTGGGGCTGGGGCGTCCAGGGCGGCGTGAAGATCAACCTGCCGACCGCGAGCACCTCGGACGGCAAGGGCGACTTCGTGTGGGCCCAGGCCGGCTACATCAACGGCGCTGGTCTCTCCTATGTCGGCATCGGCGACCAGAACGTCGGTTCGGGGACCACGCAGAACATCGCGGGCTTCAACCCGCAGCGCGACTTCCTGCTGATCAACGGCAACACGCACAAGACCGAGGCGACCAACGCCAACCTCGGCGTGCTGCACTACTGGTCGCCGCAGTGGCGCTCGGCCCTGCAGGGCACCTACATCGACGTGAACTACAAGAAGATCAACGCCGACTGGACGACCGGCGCGATCACCGGCAACCTGATCTGGACCCCGGTCAAGAAGCTCGATATCGGCGCGGAAGTCGTCTACATCAAGAACTTCGACAAGGCCAAGGTCGGCTACACCGGCCCGAAGGACGACGACGCTTTCGTCGGCCGCCTTCGCGTCCAGCGCGACTTCTGATCTCACAAAGATCAGTCAAGTTCGGAAGGGCCCCGGTCATCGACCGGGGCCTTTTTCGTTTCTCGGCCGCTCGCCTTCTGGATTTGGAATTAGTCTGAAAGACACACCGGTTGGACCGATGATCTGGGTCGTATTGCCGAACAACTGATCGATCCGGTAATTTTATCACGGGTTTGTCATAAGGCCGGTGCGCCGGGCGAGAATGTTATATTGTAACGTTCTCGGCTTCGGGTTAGCGTCGCGCGGAATCGGGATCGACCGGCGGCCTCCCTCGCCGGGTCGGGAGTCGGGGGTACTGAGCAATGACCATGCGGATCACGCCGCGTCTCATGCGGGGCGTCTGCGCGCTCGCGCTCGTCGGCGGCGCCATCGCCGCCGGTTCCGCGCGCGCCGACGACGAGAACCCGAACTACGCCGGCGACCTGTGGACCCGCGAGGCGCTGACCGGCGACTGGGGCGGCGCCCGCAGCAAGCTGCTGGAACATGGCGTCAAGTTCGAGGCCCTCTACACGGGCGACGCGTCGAGCAACGTGTCCGGCGGCCTTCGCCGCGACGAGGGCTATTCGGGCCTGCTCCAGCTCGGCCTGACGCTCGATCTCGAGAAGCTGGTCGGCTGGACGGGCGGCGAGGTCTACGCCGGCGCCTACTTCATCCGCGGCCACGGCCTGTCGACCTACGAGGTGGGCAACCTGCTGACCATTTCCAACATCGAGTCGAACCACGCGAACCGGCTTGGCGAGGTCTATTTCAAGCAGAGCCTGTTCGACGACAAGTTCTCGATCCGAATCGGCCAGCTGCTGGCCGACAGCGAGTTCGTGGTCAGCGAGACCGCCGGCCTGTTCGTGAACTCGACCTTCGGCTGGCCGGGCCTCAACGGCACGAACCTGCCGAGCGGCGGCCCGGCCTATCCGGTGCCGACGCCGGGCGTGCACGTGACCTATGAGTTCAACGACGCCTTCTCCGCGCAGGCGGCGATCTACAACGGCGATCCGGCGGGCCACAACGTCAACCCGCACAACCTCGACTTCCCGCTGCACGAGGGGGTCTTCGGCATCGGCGAGGTCGCTTACAAGACCGACGGCGTGTTCGGCCGGCCGGGCGTCGTGAAGGCCGGCGCCTGGTTCAACACCGCGAACAAGTTCGCCGACGTGCGCTTCTCCCGCGTCACCCATGGCAGCGACTACGCGGTCTACGGCGTGATCGACCAGACGCTGTGGGAGGGCGGCGGCTCGAAGGACCTCAAGGATCCGAGCCCGAGCACGTCCAGCTTCTCGGTGTTCGCGCGGGCCGTCTGGGCGCCGGACGAGAACCGCAACCTGATCGACTACTATTTCGACACCGGCTTCAACCTGAAGGGCTTCGTCCCCGGACGCGACGACGACATCTTCGGCGTCGCCTTCGCCTACGCCCACATCTCGGACGACGCGGCCAAGGCGGACCGCATCGCCGGCGCGCCGGTCCGCTCGTCGGAAATGGCGATCGAGGCGTCCTACAAGGCGGTCGTCACACCCTGGCTCAGCGTGCAGCCCTATGCGCAGTACATCGTGCGTCCGGGCGGCGGAGATCCGCGCCCGAATGACCCGAACCGCAGGATCAAGGACGCGACGGTCCTCGGCTTCCGCACGCAGGTGACGTTCTGAGAGGTGCCAAACTGGGCAAGCCGTCATTGCCGGGCTTGACCCGGCAATCCATCCGGCGCGGACGCGCCAGCGAAGTCGGATGCTTCCGACTTCGCCACTTTGGTGGGGAACTCGGAAACATCCGAGTTCCCGATGATGGATGCCCGGGTCAAGCCCAGGCATGACAACCTGGGAGCCGATCAGCCCTTCGCCGCGAGGAACGACGCGATCGCGCCCATCGTCGGCGCGTCGTCCAAAAGCGGCGCGTGGCCCTGGCCGGCGACGCGCCACACGACGGCGTCAGGCCGACGCTCGACCATCCTACCCAGCTGCGCTTCGCTGAACAGATCCGAAAGCTCTCCGCGGACGATCATCAGCCGCGCGCCCTTGAGCGCGTCGAACAGCGGCCAGGCCGACGGGACCGGCTTCGTCAGGTCGAGCCCCTTCAAGGTTTCCGAGAGGGCAGGATCGCAGGCCGGCTCGAGACGCCCGTCGGTCTCGCGCCACGCCCGGCGCGCCCATCGCATCCAATCGTCGGCCCCGAGCGCCGGGAACCGGTCGCCGTTCGCCATGCGGATCCATTTTGCGCCCTGCTCGAACGTGTCGGGCAAGGCCGAGCTGTTCAGCATGCTCTGGATGCGGATAAGGCCGTCGAGCTCGATTTCCGGCCCGATGTCGTTGAGCACGGCCGCGGCGACCATCTCCCGCTTCAGCGCGGCGATCATCATGGTCACGAGGCCGCCGCGCGACGTGCCGACGAATGCGGCCCGATTCACGCCGAGCGCGTCGAGGACCGCAAGGGCGTCCTCCGATTCCTGCTTCACCTGGTAGCGGGACGGGTCCGAGTCCCGGTCGGACAAGCCGCGGCCGCGGGAAGAGATTGAGATCACCCGCCGTGCGCCGCCTTCCGGCGAGGCGAGATGGGCCGCGAGCGGCTCGAAGTCGTCGAGCGTGCGCGCAAGGCCCGGCAGGCAGACGACAGGGAGGCCGTCGCCCCGCCGCTCGCGCACATGAAGCGTGTGGCCGTGCGCGACCGCGATGCGGTGGTCGACCGCGTCCCGCAAGGCTTCGGATCAGCCGCCGCCGCCGCGGGCCATGTCGCGCTGGATCAGCAGCGAGGTCCGACCGTTGAGGCGGGTGCGGTAGATCTGCGTGTTCTCCATCACGCGCTGGACGTAGTTGCGCGTCTCGGTGAATGGAATGCGCTCGACCCAGTCGACCGGATCGACCTCCGGCTTGCGCGGGTCGCCGTAGCGCTGGACCCACTCCACCACGCGGCTCGGGCCGGCGTTGTAAGCCGCGAACACCATGACGTAGGAGCCGTCGAACTTCTGCGCGAGCTCCCCGAGATGGGCGGCGCCGAGCTGGGCGTTGAAGGCGGCGTCTGTGGTCAGCTTCTTGGCGTCGAACGGTACGCCGACGCTTTTCGCGGTCTTCGCGGCCGTCGAAGGCAACATCTGCAGAAGACCGCGCGCGTTGGCGTGGCTGACCGCCTGAGGATTGAAGGCGCTTTCCTGCCGGGCGATCGCGTGGACGACCGGGGTCTCGATCGCCGGACCCAGCGGCCGGTAGCTCGGGATGCCCGAGGTCGGATAGGCGAGGGCGTCGACCGCAAAGCCGTTCTTGAGGCCGGCCTTGCCGACCACGAGCGTCGTGCGCGGATCCTTGTACTTCTGCGTCAGCGCGCCGAGCAGCGTCACCTCGCCGGGGCTCTTGAGGTCTTCTGCGAGAGCGCCGGCGAGCGGCAAGGCGAGCTCCTTCTGGTCCGCCCGGTACAGCAGGTCGATGGCGCGCACCGCGAGCCGCGAGTTGAAGGTCGCGCGATCGGCCGCGGTCGGCGAGGGCAGGGACCGGATCGGCAGGTCCTGCAGGCCGAGCCGCGCGCGGGCGATCTGGCCGTAATAGCTCGTCACGTAGCGCGCGGCCTTCTCATAAGCGCCGCGCGCCGAGCCCGGATCGCCCATCGCCTCGAGACACCGGCCCTGCCAGTAGAGCGCGCGGGACGTCGTTCCGGGGATGGTCGCCTCGCGGTGGACGGCCGCGAAGTGCTTGTAGGCCGTTTTGGCGTCGCCGAGCGCGCGCAGCGCGATGAAGCCGGCGAGCATGTCCGAATCGATCTTGTCCTCGTCGGAGGTCGGCTCGTCGCGGGCGAGCACGGCGTAGGCCATCCGGGCGTCGCCCTTGTCGAGGAGGTCGCGCGCGACGACGCGGCGCTCCACCGACCAGGCGTCGGGATTGACCAGCACGTCGCCGCCCCGCGGCGCCTTGAGGAGCGCGGCGGCGGCGTCCCTGGGGCGGTCCACGCGCCGGTTGAACTTCGCGACGGCGAAAAGATAGCCGGGGTCGGACTGGGCCGAATAGGGTACGGCGCTCAGCAGGGCGCCGGCGTTCGGCAGTTTGCGGATCACGGCGGCGCGCGCCTTGGCGACGGCGAGGTAGGAGCCTCCGGCGCGCGCGGCGGCGCGCAGACCGGCGTCGACCTCGTCGTCGAGGAAGCGCGCCTCGGCCCGGGCGCGATGGTCGGCCGCCGTGAAGTAGGATCCGAAGGCCTGCAGCGCCTGCTGCTCCAGCGAGCCGCCGAGCTCGTCGTGCCGCCAGGCGTCGCGCGCGACGGCGGCGCCGCGGTTCTTGTCGCCCCCGGCGATCAGCGCGCGGGCGAGCGCGAGCTTGCCTTCTGCGCGCTCCGGCTTGCCGTGGGCCGCGAAGAAGCCGCGCACGGTCTCTGCGTTCACGTTCTCGAGCCAGAGCGCCTCTTCGGCGCGGCGGCGAACCCAGCTCGCCATCGGCCAGTCGGGGTGAGCCCGGTAGAAGGCGTCGATCCGCGAGAAGCCGATCTGGCGCGAGGCGAGGCGCACGCCGAGCCAGTCGATCAACGCTACCGCGCCCGGGTCGGAGACCGAGGCGCGCACCGCCATGGCGCCGGAGGTGTCGCCGCGCTCGAAGGCCGAGATGGCGGCGCGGATTTGAGAGAGATCGGAGCTCGAGGCGCCCGCATTGGACGCGCGTGAGGTGGTCGAGATCGCGCCGGTGGTCGTCGTGTCATAGGCGACGACGATCTCGGCCTCCTTCATCGTCTCGGCCGAATAGGGGTCGGCGCCAAGCTCCGACTCGGCGGCGAACGCGCCGGACGCTGCGGCGGTCAGGGCGAAAGCGGCGACGCCGCGAAGGAGAAAGCTCAACAAACGCATGGCTCTCGGCTTCGGCTCGGGGCCCGGCGAACGAGCCGGACGACTGGCGGAGGGAAGCCTAAGTTTCGCCATACGAACTTTACGAAACGCTAACCGAACGGCTGCTCGCGGTAATGTCAGGACGACGCAAGGCGGGCTTTCGCTCCGCTGCGCGCGCGGGTATCAAGGTCGGCCGAACGTGACGCCAGCAAGGCGTCGCCCCTCAAGTCACCGCATGAGCGGCGACGCGCCGCAGTCCGCGCGCCGAAAGTGTCCCGAGCTCCGTCATGACCCAACCGATGTTCCGCGGCTCTATCACGGCGCTGGTGACCCCGTTCAAGGGCGGCGAGCTCGACGAGGGCGCGTTCCGTCGTCTGGTGGACTGGCAGATCGCAGAGGGAACCCACGGCCTGGTGCCGGTCGGAACCACGGGCGAGAGCCCGACGCTCAGCCATGACGAGCACAACAAGGTGGTGCGCTGGTGCATCGAGGAGGCGCGCGGGCGCGTGCCGGTCATCGCCGGCGCCGGCTCCAACTCGACCGCCGAGGCGATCGGCCTGGCGCGTCAGGCCGAGAAGGACGGGGCGGACGGCCTGCTGATCGTCACGCCCTACTACAACAAGCCGACCCAGGACGGGCTCTACGCGCATTTCAAGGCGATCGCCGAGAACACCGGCCTGCCGATCCTGATCTACAACATTCCCGGCCGCTCGGTCGTGGACATGTCGGTCGACACCATGGCGCGGCTGTTCGAGATCAAGAACATCGTCGGCGTGAAGGACGCCACCGCCAACGTCGCGCGCGTCAGCCAGCAGCGCGCCAAGATGGGGCCTGACTTCGTTCAGCTCTCGGGCGAGGACGCGACGGCGATCGGCTTCATGGCGCACGGCGGCCACGGTTGCATCTCGGTCGCGTCGAACGTCGCGCCGGCGCAGTGCGCCGCCCTGCAGGAAGCCTGCATGGCCGGCGACTACCGGGCGGCGCTCGCCTACCAGGACCGGCTGTTCCCGCTCCAGATGGACCTGTTCTGCGAGACCAATCCGGGGCCGGCGAAGGTTGCGCTCGCGATGCTCGGCCGCTGCGGCGAAGAGATGCGGCTGCCGATGGTGCCGGTCTCGGACGCCGGCCGGGCGAAGGTCCGGGCCGCGATGGTGCACGCCGGCTTGCTGCAGGACGAACCTCGCGTCGCCATGGCGGCGCGCGGCTGAGCCGCCTATGTAAGCTCGCATGAACGCCAAGGGACCCAATCCGCGCTACAAGATCGTCGCGGACAACAGGAAAGCGCGCCACAACTACGAGATCGGCGAGGTCGTCGAGGCCGGCATCGCGCTCGTCGGCACGGAGGTGAAGTCGCTGCGGCAGGGCAAGGCCACGATCGGCGAGTCCTATGCCGGCGAGTACAATGGCGAGATGTATCTCTACAACTCGTACATTCCGGAATATTTGCAGGCCAACCGCTTCAACCATGAGGTGAGACGGCCGCGCAAACTCCTTCTGCACAAGGCGCAAATCAACAAGCTCACTGGCGCGGTGACCCGCGAGGGCATGACGGTGGTCCCGCTCAAGATCTATTTCGACGACCATGGCCGCGCCAAGGTCGAGATCGCGCTCGCGCGCGGCAAGAAGCTGCACGACAAGCGGCAGGCCGAGAAGGAGAAGAGCTGGAATCGCGACAAGGCGCGGATCATGCGGGATAAGGGGTGAGAGGTCGCGGGAGGCGCGTCTCGGGCCGACGTATGGCGCCCCGGGGCTGGCGTGAGGACGGCGTTTGGTCGAAATCATCGGGATAATGCGGTTCAACGTCGTCACCCGGCGGGGGACGAGGTTCAAGGCGATGGCGGGCCGGCAGGCTGACGAGGCCGTCCGGGCGATTCTCCAGCCGGACCGCATCAGAAAGCGGCTCGACCTCTTCAGGGCGATCCCGATGAGGTCCTTTCAGGCGCAGACCGACCGTGATTTCCGGGTGCTCGTGCTGATCTCGGCGGCGCTCGGCGACGAGTTCAAGCAGGAGCTGCATGAGCTCCAGAGCGCCTGCCCGTTCCTGATGGTCCACGAGGTCGCGCTGGACGGCGACATCCGCGCGGCGGCGTCAGCCCGCTTGTCGCCCGGCCGGCCCGCTGTCACCTTCCGCATCGACGACGACGACGCCCTGAACCCTGACTTCGTCGGCGACCTGCGAAGCGCGGCGCTTCGGACGGAAGTCGGAACGGTCATTTCCTTCGAGAACGGATTCCATCTTGGAGCGGGCAGGGGTCGCCTCGCCTTTCAGGAGGTCCGCCGCGTCAACAACGCCCAGGGACTGGCCTATGTCTCGGACGACGGCCAATCGATCTACAGCTTGGGCTCGCATGGCAAGATCGAACGCTTCCCGATCGTGGTCGAGGGGCGGCGGCGTGCGTGGATGCGCGCGCTGCACGACCACTCCGACAGCGGCGCGCGGATCTCGAAGAAGCTGCCGGTGACCTACATGCCGCCGGAGTTTCTCCCCGACTACGCGCCCGAGTTCGACTTTCTCGACGGCGCGGAGGTCTGCGAGCTGCTCAGCAGACCTCAGGACGCGCCGTCGACGTAAGTCCGGACGCGCGCGAAGACGGTCTCGAACATCTCGGTCGTCAGCACGCCAGTGTTCGTGTTGTAGCGGGAGCAGTGATAGCTGTCGAAGAGCCGGAGACGCTCAAGGGCGTGCTCGGCGCCGTGGCCGAAGGGCGCCGCCTTGAGCCTGACGCCGAGGGCGCGACACAGGCTGTCATGGGCGATCCGCCCGAGCGCCACGACCGCCGCGCCGTCCGCAAGCGCCGCGAGCTCGCCGGCGAGGTACGGACGGCAGGCCGCGATCTCCGCGCCCTCCGGCTTGTTCTGGGGCGGCACGCAGCGGACCGCGTTCGTGATCCGCGCGCCGACGAGCGTCAGGCCGTCGTCCGGGCGTTCGTCGTAGACCCCGTCCGCGAAGCCGAACTTGAGCAGGGTCGCGTAGAGCAGATCGCCGGCCCAGTCGCCGGTGAACGGCCGTCCGGTGCGGTTCGCGCCCTGCAGGCCCGGCGCGAGCCCGACGATCAGCAGCCGCGCGCCGGCGGTCCCGAAGGACGGGACCGGGGCGTTGCGCCAGTCCGGCCATTTGGCCCGGTTTTCCTCCCGGAACGCCGCAAGGCGCGGGCAGGCCGGGCAGTCGCGCGGCGGCGCGACGGGCTCTTCGGCCGCCATGTCGCGCGCTTACGGTTCCGGCGTCGTGTCGACGGCGGCGGCGCGGCGCGCCTCGCGGGCGGCGCGCTCGGACGGGTCGCGCCCGATCTTGGAGGAGAGCTCCGACAGGTCGAGGAAGTGGTCGGCGCGGCGGCGCAGGTCGTCGGCGATCATCGCCGGCTGGGTGGTGACGGTCGACACGACCGTCACTCGCACGCCCCGGCGTTGCATGGCGGCGACCAGCGGCGTGAAGTCGCCGTCGCCGGAGAACAGCACCATGTGGTCGAGCTTCTCGGCGAGCTCCAGCGCGTCGATGGCGAGCTCGATGTCGAGATTTCCCTTGATCTTGCGCCGGCCCTGGCTGTCCGTGAACTCCTTGGTCGGCTTGGTGACGACCGTGTAGCCATTGTAGTCGAGCCAGTCGATCAGCGGGCGGATGGTCGAGACCTCGAGGTCCTCGGCGAGGGCGGTGTAGTAGTAGGCCCGGATCAGGTAGCCACGGTTCTGGAATTCGCGCAGCAGGCGCCGGAAATCGATGTCGAAGCCGCAACCGCGGGCGGTGGCGTAGAGATTCGCGCCGTCGATGAAGAGGCCGAGTCGTTCGTCGGAATAGAACATTTCACGTCTTTCAAATGGAAGACTGGAGATGACCTGCGGTCGCTCCGCGAGCGAAAGCGCTTGTGAGCGAAAGGGTTGCGGAAGCGGGCGACGCAATAGGGCTCAAGCCGAAGTCCTTGCCACGAGAGATGCGCCGCGGTAAAGAGCCCGCTCGCTCCCCAATCCGTCATTTCAAGTTCAAGCGGAGGCCCCATGGCCCGCGTCACCGTCGAGGATTGCATCGACAAGGTCGAGAACAGGTTTGACCTGGTCCTGCTTGCCGGCCATCGCGCCCGGCTGATCTCCTCCGGCCAGCCGATCACCATCGACCGCGACAACGACAAGAACCCCGTCGTCGCGCTGCGCGAGATCGCCGACGAGACCGTCTCTCCGGACGATCTGCGGGAGGATCTGATCCACTCGCTGCAGAAGTACGTCGAGGTCGACGAGCCCGAGACCGAGACCGTTCCGGCTCTCGCCGGCACCGCCGGCGCGCCGGAAGACGACGGCAGCGTCCAGTTCGACCGCATGACCGAAGAGGACCTGCTGCGCGGCCTCGAGGGTCTGGTCCCGCCGGCCGAGAGCGACGACGACGAAGGCTGACCGGGCTTCGCCGGTAGCATCAGGCGCCGCCGCGGAGACCCCGCGAGCGGCGTCTTTCATTTGGCGCGCTTGCTTGCGCCCCGCGCCGCAGCCGACGATATCTTTGCGCGGGCCATCCTCCGCGAACCAGAGCAGCCGGCGTCCCTCCGACATGATGCGTCAGTACGAACTCGTCGAACGCGTTCGGGCCTATAATCCCAACGCCGACGAGGCGCTGCTCAACCGCGGCTACGTCTACGCGATGCGCGCCCACGGCTCGCAGACCCGCGCCTCGGGCGACCCCTACTTCTCCCATCCGCTCGAGGTCGCGGCGATCCTGACCGACCTCAAGCTGGACGACGCGACCATCGTCGCGGCGCTGCTGCACGACACGGTCGAGGACACCGAGGCGACGCACGAGGAGATCGACCAGCTGTTCGGTCCCCAGATCGCCCAGCTCGTCGACGGCCTGACCAAGCTCAAGAAGCTCGACCTCGTCACCAAGGAGGCGGCGCAGGCCGAGAACCTGCGACGCCTGCTGCTCGCCATCGCCGCGGACGTGCGCGTGCTGCTCGTGAAGCTCGCCGACCGGCTCCACAACATGCGCACGCTCCATTTCGTGCCGCCTGCGAAGCGAGCGCGGATCGCCCAGGAGACGCTCGACCTCTATGCCCCGCTCGCCGGACGCATGGGCATGCAGCAGATCCGCGATGAGCTCGAGGACATCTGCTTCCGCACGCTGTTCCCCGACGCCTATCAATCGATCGTCGGGCGCCTGAACCAGCTGGCCGCGAAGAGCGCGCAGTCGATCGAGGAGATCAAGACCGCCTTCGAGAACCGCTTCCGCGCGGAAGGCATCGACGCAGTGGTCACCGGGCGCGCCAAGAAGCCCTATTCGATCTGGCGCAAGATGGAGCGCAAGTCGATCGCCTTCGAGCAGCTCTCGGACGTCTTCGCCTTCCGCGTGATCGCGCCGGACGTTCCGTCCTGCTATCGCTCGCTCGGCGCGATCCACACCGGGTGGCCGACGGTGCCGGGCCGCTTCAAGGACTACATTTCGACGCCGAAGCAGAACGACTACCGCTCGATCCACACCACGGTCGTCGGCCCCGGCCACCAGCGCGTCGAACTACAGATCCGCACCGAGGCGATGCACCGCTTCGCCGAATACGGCATCGCGGCGCATGCGCTCTACAAGGACAATCTCGGCTCGGACGTCGACGGCCTCGCCCGCGAAAGCCGCGCCTATGGCTGGCTGAGGCGCACGGTCGAGCTGCTCGCCGAGGGCGACAATCCGGAGGAGTTCCTCGAGCACACCAAGCTCGAGCTGTTCTCCGACCAGGTGTTCTGCTTCACGCCGAAGGGCCGCCTGATCGCGCTGCCGCGCGGCGCGACGCCGATCGACTTCGCCTACGCCGTCCACACAAATGTCGGCAATGAGTGCGTCGGCGCGAAGGTGAACGGGCGCAATGAATCGCTCGTCCAGCCGCTGAACAACGGCGACGAGGTCGAAATCATCCGCTCGGAAGGCCAGACGCCGCCGGCGGCCTGGGAGGCGATCGTCGTCACCGGCAAGGCGCGCGCGGCCATCCGGCGGGCGAGCCGCAGCGCGATCCGCGCCCAGTATGCGGGCCTCGGCCGCCAGATCATCCAGCGCGCCTTCGAGCGCGCCGGCCAGACCTATTCCGAGGACAAGCTGCGCACCTCGCTGCACAGGCTCGCGCGCACCTCCGTCGAAGACGTGCTGGCCGCCGTCGGGCGCGGCGAGATGCATTCGCTCGACGTCGTCCGCTCGGTCTATCCGGACGTGAAGGACGAGCGCTCGCCGACGGTCGGCGGCACCGCGGACGGCTGGTTCGCGCTGGAGCACGCCGGCTCGCTGCGCTTCAAGGCTCCGGGAGACGACACCCCGGGCGACCAGCTGCCCTCGATCCCGATCCGCGGCCTGCGCGGCGATCTGCCGGTGCGTTTCGCGCCGAACGGCGGCGCCGTGCCGGGCGACCGGATCGTCGGTATTCTCGAGCCGGGGCAGGGGATCACGATCTATCCGATCCAGTCGCCCGCCCTGAAGGACTTCGACGACCAGCCGGAGCGCTGGCTGGACGTGCGCTGGGACGTGGACCCGGGCCGCCGGGAGCGCTATCCCGTGCGCATTCAGGTGACCTCGCTGAACGAGCCGGGCTCGCTCGCGCTGATCTCCGGCGTGTTCAGCACGTATGAGGCCAATATCGACGACGTGCGCATGATCTCGCGCTCGCCGGATTTCCACGACATCGTGTTCGACCTCGGCGTCTTCGACGCCAAGCACCTTGGCGCGATCCTCGCGGATTTACGGCAGGTCCCAGTCGTCAGCAACGTGGAGCGCGTCAACGGGTGAACGCCGTGCGGCGCCGGGTGAACCGAAGCATGCCTGACACGATCAGACTCGGCGTCAACGTCGATCATGTCGCGACGCTGCGGAACGCGCGAGGCGGCGCGCATCCCGATCCCGTGACGCTGGCGAAGCGCGCGCTCGAGGCGGGGGCCGACGGGATCACCATGCATCTGCGGGAGGACCGCAGGCACATCCGCGACTCGGACGTCGAGCGGCTGATGGCCGAGGTTTCGGCGCCGCTGAACTTCGAGATGGCGGCGACGCCCGAGATGCTCGCTATCGCGCTCAGGCTGAAGCCGCACGCGGCCTGCATCGTTCCGGAGAAGCGCGAGGAGCGCACCACCGAGGGCGGGCTCGACGTGGTCGGCCAGAGGGCGCACCTCGCGCCGGTCGTGAAGGAGCTCGTCGCGGCGGGCGTGCGCGTCTCGCTGTTCGTGGAGCCTGACGTCGAAACGCTCGAGCATTCGGCCCTGATGGGCGCGCCGGTCGTCGAGCTCCACACCGGAACCTGGTGCGAAGCGTTGGCCGCCGGCGACGCCGCCGCCGCGGAGAAGGCCTTCGCGGCGCTGAAGAGCGGGGCGGCGCTCGCAGCCACGCTGGGCCTTGAGGTTCATGCGGGCCATGGTCTCGACTACGACAGCGCCGAGACCATCGCCGCGCTTCCTCAGGTCGCAGAACTCAACATCGGCCACTATCTGGTCGGCGAGGCGTTGAGCGTGGGACTGCCGGAGAGCGTGAGGCTCATGAAGGCGGCGATGGCGCGCGGGGCGCAGCGGAGGACGACGGCGTGATTCTCGGGCTCGGCAACGACCTCTGCGACATCCGCCGCATCGAGCAGACGCTCGAGAAGTTCGGAGACCGCTTCCTCAACCGCGTCTTCACCGAGACGGAGCGCAAGCGCGCCTTCGCCAAGGCCGATCCCGCCAACACCCTCGCCAAGCGCTTCGCGGCGAAGGAGGCTTGCGCCAAGGCGCTCGGCACGGGGTTTCGCGCCGGCACGTTCTGGCGCGACATGGGCGTGGTGAACCTGCCGTCCGGGCGTCCGACCATGGCGCTGACGGGAGGCGCCAAGGAACATCTCGACCGCATGATCCCGGAAGGCTACGAAGCGCGCATCGACGTGACGCTGACCGACGAGCCGCCGCTCGCCTCGGCCGTCGTGATCATCAGCGCGGCGCCGAAGCGGTGAGGGCCGGTAACCAGTCGTTTGCCACGCGCCGTTGCGGCTTGTATCACGCGCTGCCGGCCGTCCCCGGACCCAATCGAACAGGACTGAAATGAGCGTGACGAGCGAGAAGAAGGACGCGGCCGAAGGCGGCTTCGGCGAAATCCTGAAGATCTGCGCTCAGGCGCTGATCATCGCGGTCGTGATCCGCACGCTGATCTTCCAGCCCTTCAACATCCCGTCGGGATCGATGGAGGACACGCTGCTGGTCGGCGACTACCTGTTCGTGAACAAGTTCTCCTACGGCTACAGCCACCACTCGCTGCCCTTCAGCCCGCCGATCTTCTCGGGCCGCGTCCTCGGCGCGACGCCGAAGCGCGGCGACATCGCGGTGTTCAAGGTGAACGTGCCGGGCGAGGGCTGGACCGACTATATCAAGCGCGTCATCGGCCTGCCCGGCGACCGCATCCAGATGATCGACGGCCAGCTCTTCATCAACGAGAAGGCCGTGCCGAAGGTGCGGCTGCCCAATGACTACATCGAGGGCGAGGGCGGTGCCCAGCGCCGCATCCCGCGCTTCGAGGAGACGCTCGACAACGGCGTGAAGTACGAAGTCCTCGACATGGACAAGAACGGCTTCCTCGACAACACGCCGGTCTACGAGGTCCCGGCAGGCCACCTGTTCATGATGGGCGACAACCGCGACAACTCCACCGACAGCCGCGTGCAGTCCGCGGTCGGCTACGTGCCGATGGAGAACCTCGTCGGACGCGCCGAGATGCTGTTCTTCTCCGTCGAGCGCGGCGAGGCGGCGTGGGCGTTCTGGAAGTGGCCGTGGACGGTGCGCTGGAGCCGCATCGGCACCATCCTCGACTGACGGCGGGGCGCGGATGAAACGCCGGCGGGTCGACGACGGCGCGCTCGAGGCGCGCCTCGGCCATGTTTTCGCCGACCGCTCGCATCTCGACCGCGCGCTCACCCACATCACGGCCGCCACCTCGCACGAAGGCAGGCTGGGCAGCTATCAGCGGCTCGAGTTTCTCGGCGATCGCGTGCTCGGCCTCGCCGTGGCCTCCATGCTGATCGAGGCCTATCCCAAGGCCGACGAGGGCGAGCTGTCCCGCCGGCTCGCGGATCTCGTGCGCGCCGAGACCTGCGCCGAGATCGCGGAGGCGATGGAGCTCGGGCCGTATCTGAAGCTCGGCTCCGGCGAGGCCGGCTCGGGCGGGCGGCGCAAGGGCGCGATTCTCGCCGACGTGTGCGAGGCGGTAATCGGCGCCGTATTCGTCGACGGCGGCTTCGCGCCCGCCTCCGCCGTGATCGATCGCTTCTGGCGCGAGCGGTTGCTCGCCCCGACGCGGCCCTTGCGCGACCCGAAGACCGAGCTGCAGGAATGGGCGCAGGGGCGTGGACTCCCGGCGCCGCATTATCGTGAGGTGGCGCGCAGCGGGCCCGACCACAATCCGCAGTTTCGCGTGGCGGTTCTGGTCGACGGTTTCGGCGAGGCGGAAGGGGCGGGACGCTCGAAGCGCGCCGCAGAGCAGGCTGCGGCGGAGACGCTGATCGCGCGCGAAGGCCTCGGTCATACGGCGGAATCCCATGTCTGAAGACGCGCCCGAACATGAGGATATGCCCGAAGGCGCGACGCGTTGCGGCTTCGTCGCGCTGGTCGGGGCGCCCAACGCCGGCAAGTCGACGCTGGTCAACCAGCTCGTCGGCGTGAAGGTCTCGATCGTCAGCCACAAGGTGCAGACCACGCGCGCGCTCATCCGCGGCCTCGTCGTCGAAAAAGGCGCGCAGATCGTCTTCGTCGACACGCCCGGCATCTTCGCGCCGAAGCGCCGGCTCGACCGGGCCATGGTCTCGACCGCCTGGGGCGGCGCGACCGACGCCGACGTGATCGCGCTGCTGATCGACGCCCGAAAGGGCCTCGACGACGACAATCTCGCGATCCTCGACAGACTGGCCGAGGCGCCGCGCCGCAAGATCCTGATCCTCAACAAGATCGACACGATGCAGCGCGACAAGCTCCTGGCGCTCGCGCAGGAGGCCGCGGCGCGCGTCTCGTTCGACCGCGTCTTCATGATCTCGGCCAAGACCGGCGACGGCGTGAAGGACATCCCGGCCTATCTCGCCGACGAGATGCCGCTCGGTCCCTGGCTCTATCCGGCCGACGACGTCTCGGACCTGCCGATGCGGGCGCTCGCGGCCGAGATCACGCGCGAAAAACTGTTCGCGCGGCTGCATGACGAACTGCCCTACGCCTCCACCGTCGAGACCGAGAAGTGGGAGGTGCGCCCAGACGGCTCCGCGCGCGTCGAGCAGACGATCTATGTCGAGCGCGAGAGCCAGAAGCGCATCGTCATCGGCAAGGGCGGGCAGACGGTGAAGGCGATCTCGACGGAGGCGCGCAAGGAGATCTCGGAGATCGCCGAGACGACCGTCCACCTGTTCCTGTTCGTCAAGGTGCGCGAGAACTGGGGCGACGATCCCGAGCGCTATCGCGAGATGGGCCTGGAGTTCCCGAAACAGTGACTGGCGCAAAGGCCCGCATCCCGGCGGGCGTCTGGGCGCTCGGCTTCGTCTCGATGCTGATGGACATCTCCTCGGAGATGATCCACGCGCTGCTGCCGGTTTACATGGTGACCGTTCTGGGGGCCTCAGCGCTGGCCGTCGGCGTCATCGAGGGGGTCGCCGAGGCGACCGCTTCGATCGTGAAGGTGTTTTCGGGCGCGCTCAGCGACTGGCTCGGGCGCCGCAAATTCCTGGCGCTGCTCGGCTACGGCCTTGCGGCTGTGACCAAGCCGATCTTCCCGCTGGCCTCCTCCATCGACTGGCTGATCGCCGCCCGCTTCATCGATCGCGTCGGCAAGGGCATCCGCGGCGCGCCGCGCGACGCGCTGGTCGCCGACATCTCGCCTCCGGAGCTCCGAGGCGCGAGCTTCGGCCTCCGGCAGTCGCTGGATTCGATCGGGGCCTTCGCGGGTCCGCTCATCGCAATCGGCCTGATGTGGGCGTTCTCCGATCACATCCCGACGGTGTTCTGGTTCGCCGTCATCCCGGCGGTCCTGTGCGTGGCGGTGCTCCTGCTGGCGGTGAAGGAGCCGCCTCGTCCCGAGGGCATGCGGCCGGCGCGCTCGCCGCTGAGGCGCGACGAGCTTGCGCGTCTCGGCGCGACCTACTGGTGGGTGGTCGGCGTCGCCGCCGTCTTCACGCTCGCGCGCTTCAGCGAGGCCTTCCTGATTCTCAGAGCGCAACAGCTCGGTCTTCCGCTCTGGCTAGCGCCCGCGCCGCTGGTGCTGATGGCGCTCGCCTATTCGCTGTCGGCCTATCCGGCCGGCGTGCTCGCCGATCGCATGAACAAGACGACGCTGCTCGCCGTCGGTCTTGTGCTGCTGGCGGCCGCGGATCTGGCGCTGGCCGTGGCTCCGGGCCTCGGCGTCGCCGCGGCGGGCGTCGTGCTGTGGGGCCTCCACATGGGGTTCACGCAGGGGCTGTTCGCGGCGCTGGTCGCGGAGGCCTCGCCGCCGGAACTGCGCGGCACGGCCTTTGGGGTTTTCAATCTCGTCTCGGGCGTCGCGTTGTTGCTCGCCAGCGTCGTCGCCGGCGCGCTGTGGACCGCGATCGGCTCGCAGTGGACGTTCCTCGCCGGCGCTGGCTTCACGCTGCTGACCATGTGCGGACTTTTGCGGGTCGGCTCGCGCCTGTCGCCGGGCAGTTTCCGTTGAATCCGGCGCGGACGCCGGATTCAACCTGAACGGCGAGCCGCCCGGCCGATCGCGCCTGCAGCCGGATCCTCACTCGTCCAGCACGGCGTCCTTCTTGGTCGCCTTCTTCGTGAGGACGCCGGTGATCGTCACCAGACCGCAGCCCAGCGCTCCGCCGAAACGCGGCGTGTTTCTCAGGGTGACCACGTCCGGTCCCTTGTAAAGCAGGCCGGTGTTCAGATGCATCGTGAAGGTCGACCGAGGCTGCACCGTGAACTCGCCCGTGTCGGACGAGCCGACGAAGAATCTGTAGTCGCAGACCTGGCCCGTCGTGTTCGTGACGATCACGTCGGTCAGCCTGAAGAAGCGGTTCTGCGGCACCGTGTAGATCTGGGTGTCTTGGTTGGGCGCCGTGAAGAAGTTCCTCGCCATGATCGTGTCGACATACTTCTCGTTCAGCTCGAGCGCGAGGCTTTGCGCCTGAACCGGGCCGGTCAAGAAGACGCTTGCAAAAATCGCGGCCGCTGCGGCCGGCAGTATGCATTTGGACATTTTTTGACCCCCTTTGGATGTAGCGAGCGACGCTAATCGAGAACCGCCTGCCTTCCAAACCAATTCGATCGCCGGCTCGCCGAGCGCCGCGCGACAGAAATTTTTCGTGCGCTGTCGGGATCGCGTCGCCGGTTTCGTCCTAGGCTCAGTCACCCCGCTGGAGCCAGTCCGATGCCGCAGATGATCTTCGTCAATCTCCCGGTCGCAGACCTCGACAGGTCGATCGCCTTCTACAAGGCCGTCGGCGCCACCCAGAACATGCAGTTCTCCGACGACACCGCCGCCTGCATGGTGCTGTCGGACACGATCTTCGTGATGCTGCTGACGCACGCGAAATACCGGCAGTTCACCTCGCGCGAGATCCCGGACGCGAAAACGAGCGCGCAGGTGCTGCTCTGCATCTCCAAGGAGAGCCGGGAGGCGGTCGACCAGGCGGTGATGGCCGCAACCTCCGCCGGCGGCGGCGGCGATCCGACGCCGACCCAGGACTACGGCTTCATGTATGGCCGCAGCTACGACGATCCGGACGGCCACATCTGGGAAGTCATGTGGATGGACCCGGCCGCCGTCCAGACGGGCCAGAGCGAAGCGGCGGCCTGACCGGCGCTCGCCCGATCCCGAAGAAGAACAAGGAGGAAACTGATGTCCAAGATCTCCCCCTGCATCTGGTTCGACAAGGACGCCGAAGAGGCCGCGAACTTCTACGTGACCCTGCTGCCGGACAGCCGGATCGACCGTGTCATGCGCAGCCCCGCGGATTATCCCGGCGGCGAGGCCGGGGCCGTGCTGCTGGTGGAGTTCACGGTCGGCGGGCAGTCGTTCCAGGCGCTGAACGGCGGGAGCAGGATCGAGTTCAACGACGCCCTGTCGCTCTCGATGCTCTGCGAGGATCAGGCCGAGGTGGATTCCGTCTGGCGAAAGATCCTCGAGGGCGGCGGCGAGGCGATCCAGTGCGGCTGGATCCGCGACCGCTGGGGCGTGCGCTGGCAGATCGTCCCGCGCGGCTTCATCGACCTGATCGCCTCGTCCGACGCCGAGGGCGCGGCCCGCGCCTTTAATGCGTTGACGGACATGGTGAAGCTCGACCTCGCCAAGCTGCAGGCGGCGTTCGATGGCAAGGCGGCGGCCTGAAAGCGGGTTTCAGAACTCCGCTCAAGCTCTCCGGATCCCTCCCCTTGCAAAGGGGAGGGTAAGGG
>JADBEO010000051.1 GCA_031316315.1 Chelatococcus sambhunathii | reverse complement strand
GCGAACGAGGACGACCTCGACGTGCTCGAGCTGACGGAGGAAATGCGCGCGCCGGCCCCGGCGCCGAAGCCCGCTCCGCCTACGCCCCGGCCCGCAGCGCCCGCTCCGGCGCCGCTCGCCCGCGTCGACGAGGGGCTGATCTCGTCGGCCGTCGGCGATCAGGTCTCGAACGCCTTCGGCTCGCTCGCCCACACGGTGCTCGCCGGGAACGCCAAGACGCTCGACGACATCGTGCGCGAGATGCTGCGGCCGATGCTGAGGGCCTGGCTCGACGACAACCTGCCGCCGATGGTCGAGCGGCTGGTGCGCGCCGAGATCGAGCGCGTGGCTCGGGGCGGCAGGTAGCAGGCGAGGGGGCCGGCCATGAAGAACGGCGTCGCCTACTTCGGACACAAGCTCGATCCCCGACGGGACGACGTGGTCTATCTCTGCCTCGACCGCTGCGTCCGTCTCGACGGCGCCCGCGACATGCTGATCAGCTTCGACCTCAAGAGCCCGGGCGAGATCGACGAGGCGGTGTCGGAGCTTCGCAAGCAGCTCGAGACCGCCGGCAAGCTCGCCAAGGCCGCGCTCAAGGAGCGTTCCGGCCGCCGCAAGGGCAAGCAGGCCTGACGCGCCGCGCCCGCCGGCCTTGACGCCCGCCCGGCGCTTCGCTTCAAGAGCCTCCCTCTTGAACGCGGAAAACGGCCGACCGGCCGGGACAGCCTGACGACATGCTCGAAAAGACCTACACGCCGGCCGACATCGAGCCACGGATCGCCGCGCGGTGGGACGAGGCCGGCGCCTTCAAGGCCGGAGCGGGCGCGAAGCCCGGCGCTAAGCCGTTCTCCGTCGTCATCCCGCCGCCGAACGTCACCGGCTCGCTCCATATGGGGCACGCGCTCAACAACACGCTGCAGGACATCTTGGTCCGCTATCAGCGCATGCGCGGCCGCGACGTGCTCTGGCAGCCGGGAACGGACCATGCGGGCATCGCAACGCAGATGGTCGTCGAGCGCCAGCTGATGGAGCGCCAGCTCCCCGGCCGCCGCGACATGGGCCGCGAAAAATTCATCGAGCGCGTCTGGGAGTGGAAGGCGGAATCGGGCGGGACGATCGTCGGACAGCTTCGCCGTCTCGGGGCCTCCTGCGACTGGTCGCGCGAGCGCTTCACGATGGACGAGGGCCTGTCGCGCGCCGTCACCAAGCTGTTCGTGAAGATGCATCGCGAGGGGCTGGTCTATCGCGACAAGCGCCTCGTGAACTGGGACCCAAAGCTCCAGACGGCGATCTCGGACATCGAGGTCCAGTCGATCGAGACCAAGGGCCATCTCTGGCATCTGCGCTACCCGATCGAGGGATCCGAAGAGTCGATCGTCGTCGCCACCACGCGGCCCGAGACGATGCTGGGAGACAGCGGCGTCGCGGTGCATCCGGAGGACGAGCGCTACAGTCATCTCGTCGGAAAGAACGTGATCCTGCCGCTGGTCGGCCGAAAGATCCCGATCGTCGCGGACGAATATTCCGATCCCGAGAAGGGCACCGGCGCCGTCAAGATCACGCCGGCGCACGACTTCAACGACTTCGAGGTCGGCAAACGCCACGGCCTGCCGCTGATCAACATCCTCGACGCCGAGGGGAGGCTCGCGGTCGCCGGCAACGAGGCGTTCCTTGAGGGCGTCCCGCCGTCCGCGGACCTCGATCTCGTCCTCGCGATGCAAGGGGTCGACCGCGCCGAGGCGCGCAAGAAGGTGCTGGACCTGCTCGAGGAGCGCGGCCTGATGCTCGAGGCCGAGCCGCACGTCCACCAGGTGCCGCATGGCGATCGCTCGGGCGTCGTGATCGAGCCGTTCCTCACCGACCAATGGTATGTCGACGCCGAGAAGCTGGCGGTCGCGGCGATGGCGGCGGTGCGCGACGGGCGGACGAAGTTCACGCCGGAGAACTGGTCGAAGACCTATTTCGACTGGATGGAGAACATCCAGCCCTGGTGCGTCTCGCGCCAGCTCTGGTGGGGCCACCGCATCCCGGCTTGGTTCGCGCCGGACGGATCGATCTTCGTGGAAGAGACGGAGGCCGAAGCTCTCGCCGCGGCTGAGAAGCATTTCGGCGCGCCGACGGAGCTCGTCCGCGACGAGGACGTCCTCGACACCTGGTTCTCCTCGGGTCTGTGGCCGTTCTCGACCATGGGGTGGCCGGACCAGACGCCGGAGCTCGCCAAGTATTATCCGACCTCGGTGCTCGTCACCGGCTTCGACATCATTTTCTTCTGGGTCGCCCGGATGATGATGATGGGTCTTTACGTGACGGACGAGGTTCCCTTCGCCGACGTCTACATTCACGCGCTCGTCCGGGACGAGAAGGGCGCGAAGATGTCGAAGTCGAAGGGCAACGTCATCGACCCGCTCGAGCTCGTCGACCAGTACGGCGCGGATGCGCTGCGCTTCACGCTCGCCGCGATGGCGGCGCAGGGGCGCGACATCAAGCTCGCGACCTCGCGGGTCGAGGGCTACCGCAACTTCGCGACCAAGCTCTGGAACGCCTCGCGCTTCGCCGAGATGAACGGCTCGGCGCCGGTGGCGGGCTTCGATCCGAAGTCGGTCAAGGCGACGCTCAACCGCTGGATCCTCGGCGAGGCGGAGAAGGCCGCGGCCGAGACGACCGCCGCGATCGAAGCCTTCCGCTTTAACGACGCGGCGGCCTCGGTCTACCGCTTCGTCTGGAACGTCGTCTGCGACTGGTATGTCGAACTGGCCAAGCCGGTGCTTCAAGGCGAGGGCGGCGGGGAGGAAGCCGCCGAGACCCGCGCCACGCTCGCCTATGTGCTCGACGTCTCCGCGGCGCTGCTGCACCCGTTCATGCCGTTCATGACCGAGGAGCTCTGGGCCGCGCGCGCCGAGCGCAAGGCGATGCTCGCTCTGTCGCCTTGGCCGGAGCTCGCAGGGCTCGCCGATCGGGACGCCGAGAATGAGATCGGCTGGCTGGTCGAACTCGTCACCGAGCTACGCTCCGCCCGCACCGAGATGGGAGTCGCGCCCGGCGCGACGCTCCCGCTCGTGCTGGTTGGCGCTGACGACGCGACTCGCGCCCGGGCGGAGCGCGCCGCGCCGACGCTCGCTCGCATCGCGCGCGTCTCGAACGTCTCCTTCGCCGACGACGCGCCGAAGGGCGCGATCCAGCTGCTTGTGCGCGGAGAGATCGTCGCCGTCCCGCTCGAGGGCGTCGTCGACATCGCGGCCGAGCGTCAGCGCCTGGCCAAGGAGCGCGAGAAGACGCAAGGGGAGATCAAGCGCATCGACGGCAAGCTTTCGAACGAGAGCTTCGTGGCGCGGGCGCCCGAGGAGGTCGTCGAGGGCGAGCGCGAGAAACGCGCCGATTACGAGGCGCGGCTCGGCAAGATCGAGGCGGCGCTGCGCCAGCTCGGCTGAGGCGCGGAGCGTTCGGTCGCACTGTCGACGTTTGGAACCGCTCTATCTGCCCCTCTTGGGCGTGGGACAGGGCTGGTTCGACATGTTCACGCGACGCAGCGCAGTTGGGCTGATCGGGGCAGGGGGCGCGTTTGCGTCCCGCCTCGCGCATGCGGAGCCGCCCTCCGGCGGACAGCCGAAGCCCGTCCAGGGATCGGGAGGGCGCGTCGTGTTCGACCATGGCCTGGTGATCGAGCGAGCGCGCCAGCTTGCGAGCCAGCCCTACGCGCGGCCGGGTCCGCCCCTGCCGGCCGAACTGGACCAGCTGTCCTTCGACGCCTACCGCGCCATCCGCTTCAAGCGCGACCGCGCCTTTTTCCGCCAGACCAAGAGCGTCTTCCGCGTGGAGCTGTTCCATCGCGGCTTCCTGTTCAAGACGCCGGTGGTCGTGAACCTCGTCCGCGACGGCGTGCCCGCGCCGATCCCTTATGATCCGTCGCTGTTTGATTTCGGAGGGACTGAGATCAAGGGGCGCCTGCCGGTCGACTTCGGCTATGCCGGCCTCAGGGTGCTCTATCCGCTGAACCGCCCGACGGTGATGGACGAGCTCGCGGTTTTTCTCGGCGCGAGCTACTTCCGGATCCTCGGGAAAGGCCAGCAATACGGCATCTCCGCCCGCGGCATCGCGGTCGGCACGGGCGACGACAAGCCTGAAGAGTTCCCGGACTTCCGCGAGTTCTGGATCGAGGAGCCGGGAGCGAACGCGGCCGATCTGACGATCCATGCGCTGCTCGACGGGCCTTCGCTCGCCGGTGCGTATCGCATGACCATCACGCCGGGCGACGAGACGACCGTGTCGGTCGGCGCGACATTGTTCCCGCGCGTCGAGATCGCCAAGCTCGGCGTGGCGGCGCTTACCTCGATGTTCTTCTACGGCGAGAACGACCGCGCGCAGTATCGAGGCTATCGGCCGGAGGTGCACGATTCCGATGGTCTGCTGGTGAAGTCCGACGCCGATGAATGGACATGGCGCCCGCTCATGAACCCGGCGCAGCTCCGGAAGTCGTCCTTCGCGAGCGAGAATGTGCGCGGGTTCGGCCTGCTGCAGCGCGACCGGATGTTCGAACATTATCAGGACCTCGAGGTCCGGTACGATCTGAGGCCGAGCTACTGGATCGAGCCCGAAGGGGATTGGGGACCGGGTCGGGTCGAACTCGTCGAAATCCCGACCGCGGCCGAGATCTTCGACAACATCGCGGCCTATTGGGTCCCCGAGGCTCCGCCGAAGCCGGGCGAGACCATCAGGCGCAACTACGTGATCCGATCGCTCAAGCTCGCAGAGAACCTCACGCCGAAGGCGAGGGCGCTCCACACCTTCGTGGCCGAGCCGCGCGCCTCGGGCGGGGTCGACCAAGGACCCGAAAATGTGCGGCGCTTCATCGTGGACTTCGCCGGCGGCGACCTTGGCTACTGGCTCGATGATCCGAAGCGCGTCGTGACCGAGACCAGCGCGAGCGCCGGCAAGATCAACGCGGCCTATGTGACGCCGAATCCCGAGACGGGCGGCTTCCGCCTGTTCCTCGACCACGAGCTGGAGAAGCCCGGAGACGAAGCGATTCTCCGGGGCGTGTTGAAGGTGGGCGGCGCGACGCTCACCGAGACGTGGACCTTCCTCTGGAAGCGGCCGGAATAGGTCGCCGGGAGGCGCTCAGCGCTCGGCGACGGTTCCGTCCTGAGCGATCGTGAGGTCCGTCTCGGCGCCGTCCTTCAGCACGGTGACCTCATAGGTCAGCGCGCCGCTGTCGCGCTGCGCTTCGGCGCCGATCGCCGTGCCTCCCACGACACGCGCCTCCGCGGCGGCGATCGCCGACGTCATGGAGACCTTGGAGGAGGACAACGTGGGAGGATCCAACCGCGTGACGTAACCCTCGACGGTCTGCTCGGTGACGTTGACGGTGTCGCCGGTATTGGCGTCCACCCGATATTTCACGACCGACTTGTCGGGTCGCATCACCGTCACCTCGAGCGCCCCGCCGCCGTTGGGAAACGGGCTGAACTCGGCCGCTGTCGCTTTGCCCGGAGCTTCCCGTTCCGCTCTCTCGATCGCGTGAGGGAGGCGGAATCGAGCATCGACGTTCCCGGTCGTCGTAACGCTCTGCGAGCGGGAAGGCCCGGGGTTCTGAGCGTCCTGTGCGACGGAAAGCGAGGCGGTCGCGAGCAGGAGCGTTGCGGCGGCGATCCAGGCGGAAGCGGGGGTGGACGTCATGATATCCATCGGAACAGGGACTGCCGAAAGCAACGACCCACGACCGCGGTTGTTCCGGCTCAGCGCGGCCCGTCCAGCGCCGAGCCTAAAGCGACGAAACAGCCGGGCGCTGGCGCCCGGATCCATGCCAACTCCATTTCATTCGCTCGCGGAGCGGGCGCCGACGGCGGTGAGATTTTGACAAGTCACGGCGCCCGCCCGATCTTCGCGGCCCACGGCGAGGGCAGGCGAAGCGGCTTGGACGTTCTCTTCATTCACAACAATTTTCCGGGCCAGTTCGTTCATGTCGCGAAGGCCTTTGCGGCCCGACCTGGCGTGCGCGTCTTCGCCGTGGGCGGGCCGACCGCAAAGGCGCCGCCGAAGGTCACCGTGGCCGCCTACCGGATCCCCGAGGAGTTGCCGAAGCCAGGCCATCCGCTGACCGAGCGCTTCAACTCGGACGTGATCCGCGGCGAACTGGCCGCCGGCGCCATGCAGCGGCTGCAGCGCGAAGTCGGCTGCGATCCGGCGCTCGTCGCCGGCCATTCCGGCTGGGGCGAGACGCTGTTCGCGCGCGACCTGTTCCCGCGCGCCCGCCACGTCGCCTTCTGCGAATTCTTCTACAGGGCGGAAGGCTCGGATGTCGGCTTCGACCCTGAATTCCCGGACGCGGGCCTCCGGACCGCGCTGAGGATCCGCGCCAAGAACGCTGGCATGCTGACCGCTCTAGCAGCCGCCGACCGCGGCCTCACGCCGACGGAGTGGCAGCGGGTCCAACATCCCAAGTTCCTGCAGGAGCGCATCTCCGTCATCCACGACGGCGTCGACACGGACGCGGCCCGCCCGAAACCGAATGCGCGCTTCGCCGTGCCGAACACGGACCTGGTCCTCAGGCCGCGCGACGAGGTGATCACCTTCGTCAACCGGCAGCTCGAGCCCTATCGCGGCTATCACGTCTTCATGCGCGCGCTGCCGGAGATCCTGAAGCGCCGACCGGAGGCGCATGTCTTGATCGTCGGGGGCAACGGCGTCTCTTACGGCCGCAAGCCGCCTGAGGGGAAGAGCTGGCGAACGATCTTCCTCGACGAGGTGCGGGACCGGCTCGACATGAGCCGCGTCCACTTCCTCGGCCAGATCCCGAAGCCCGACTTCCTGTCGATGCTGCAGGTCTCGAGTTGCCATGTGTATCTGACCTACCCCTTCGTGCTGTCCTGGTCGCTGATCGAGGCGATGGCGGCCGAATGCCTGATCGTCGCCTCCAGTACGCAGCCGGTGCACGAGGTGATCGACGACGGCGTCGAGGGACGGCTCGTCGATTTCTTCGATGTCTCCGGGCTGGCTGAGATGGTCGTCGATACGCTGGCGAGGCGCGACGAGTTCGGCGCGATGCGGCGCGCGGCGCGGGCGAGGGCGCTCGCCGGCTATGACCTCAAGCGCGTCTGCCTCCCGCGGCAGATGGCGTTCTACGATGGACTGCTCGGGGGACCGACCGGAGCAAGTCTAGCGCCCGACTTCGCGCCCGTGGCCTAAACGACACAGAGTCGTCGCGGCCCGTTCATCTCGCCCAAATCGCCGCCATTACGCCACAAACCGGCGGCTTTTACCGGTGTAACCTGCTGAAAGAAAACGCGATCTTGGTTAACGCCGGTCGGGGACCGGACGCCCAGGAGAATCAATGGGTTAGGCCGCCGTCTGGCGGTCGGCCCGAGCAGACCGTCAGCAGGGCGGGTCGATTGGGGAGCATTCCCCGAGGGGTGCGTAAGAGTATGGACGCCAAGACGTTCGACAAGGCGAAGCTGCCGAGCCGTCATGTGACCGAGGGACCGGCGCGCGCGCCGCATCGCTCGTATCTTTATGCGATGGGCCTCACCAAGGGCCAGATTCACCAGCCGCTGGTCGGAGTCGCCTCGTGCTGGAACGAGGCCGCGCCCTGCAACATCTCGCTGATGCGCCAGGCGCAGGCGGTGAAGAAGGGCGTCGCGGCCGCCAACGGCACCCCGCGCGAGTTCTGCACCATCACCGTCACGGACGGCATCGCCATGGGCCACGAGGGCATGAAGTCCTCGCTCGCCTCGCGCGAGGTCATCGCCGACTCGGTCGAGCTCACCATGCGCGGGCACTGCTACGACGCGCTTGTCGGTCTCGCCGGCTGCGACAAGTCGCTGCCCGGCATGATGATGGCGATGGTGCGTCTCAACGTGCCGTCGATCTTCATCTATGGCGGCTCGATCCTGCCCGGCTCGTTCCGCGGCCAGCCGGTCACCGTCCAGGACATGTTCGAGGCGGTCGGCAAGCATTCGGTCGGCGCGATGTCGGACGAGGACCTCGACGAGATCGAGCAGGTCGCCTGCCCGTCCGCCGGCGCCTGCGGCGCCCAATTCACCGCCAACACCATGGCGACCGTTTCCGAGGCGATCGGCCTCGCGCTGCCCTATTCGGCCGGCGCGCCGGCGCCGTACGAGATCCGCGACCGGTTCTGCATGACGGCGGGCGAGCAGGTGATGGAGCTCATCGCCCGCAACATCCGCCCGCGCGACATCGTCACCCGCAAGGCGCTGGAGAACGCTGCGACCGTGGTCGCCGCCTCGGGCGGCTCGACCAACGCCGCGCTGCATCTGCCGGCGATCGCGCATGAATGCGGCATCGAGTTCGACCTGTTCGACGTCGCCGAGATCTTCAAGCGCACCCCTTATGTCGCCGACCTGAAGCCCGGCGGCCGTTACGTGGCGAAGGATCTTTTCGAGGTCGGCGGCGTGCCGCTGCTGATGAAGACCTTGCTCGACCACGGGTATCTGCACGGCGACTGCCTGACCGTCACCGGCCGGACCATCGCCGAGAATCTCGAGAAGGTCGCCTGGAACGCCGACCAGGACGTCGTCCTTCCCGCGGATAAGCCGCTGACCCGCACCGGCGGCGTCGTTGGCCTCAGGGGCAACCTCGCGCCGGACGGCGCGATCGTGAAGGTCGCGGGCCTGAAGACCCTCAAGTTCAGCGGCCCCGCCCGCTGCTTCGACACCGAGGAGGCCTGCTTCGAGGCGGTCTCCAAGCGCGACTACAAGGAAGGCGAGGTGCTCGTCATCCGCTACGAGGGGCCGCGCGGCGGACCCGGCATGCGCGAGATGCTCGCGACCACCGCGGCGCTCTACGGCCAGGGCATGGGCGACAAGGTCGCGCTCATCACCGACGGCCGCTTCTCCGGCGCGACGCGCGGCTTCTGCATTGGCCACGTCGGTCCCGAGGCGGCGGTCGGCGGCCCGATCGGCCTTTTGCGCGACGGCGACGTCATCACCATCGATGCGGTCGAGGGCGTGCTCTCCGTCGAACTGTCGGACGAGGAGCTCGACGCGCGCGCGAAGGACTGGAAGCCGCGCGAGCACGGTTTCGGCTCGGGCGCGATCTGGAAGTTCGCGCAAGGCGTCGGCCCCGCCCGGTACGGGGCGGTGACGCATCCCGGCGGCAAGTTCGAGCGTCGCGCCTATGCTGACGTGTAAGATCGGCGTCGTACTCGCAGCCATCGGCGTCGCGGTCTGCGGCGCCGTCGCGCCCGCGCGCGCCTTCGAGGGCTCCGTCTCGAAGAAGGAGCAGGAGCCCTCGCCCCTCCAGCAGTTCCAGACGGGTGCGCGTGCCTATATGGCGGGCGACAAGGCGAGCGCCGTCTCGTCGCTGATCGACGCCGCCAAGCGCGGCCACGCAGTGGCGCAGTGGAAACTCGGCCGCATGTACGCCGAGGGCGACGGCGTCGAGAAGGACGACGTCAAGGCCTTCGACTACTTCTCGCAGGTCGCGAACGCCCACGCCGACGACGCGCCGGACACCATGCAGTCGCGCTTCGTCGCCAATGCCTTCGTCGCGCTCGGCAACTACTATCTCGACGGCATCTCCGGCACGCCGATCAGGGCCGACCCGAGCCGCGCCCGCGAGATGTTCTCCTACGCCGCCTCGTATTTCGGCGACCCTGACGCCCAGTACAATCTCGCCCGGATGTATCTCGACCAGAAATCCGGCCGGGACGCCCGGCAGGCGGCGCGCTGGCTCGGGCTCGCCGCCAACAAGGGGCAGCGCGAGGCGCAGGCGGTGCTCGGCCACATGCTGTTCAACGGCGTCGACATCCCGAGACAGGCGGCGCGCGGCCTGATGTGGCTGTCTCTGGCGAAAGCCTCGGCCGGCCCGGGAGACAAGTGGATCTCCGACCTCTACGCCGAAGCCATGGCCGAGGCGTCGGCGGATGATCAGGAAAAGGCGCAGGACTACGTCGCCGCCTGGAACAAGGACCGGGACTGAGCGGAGCGTTCTACGCCCGCCAGTTCGATCACCACCGGCACGTGGTCGGAGGGGCGCTCCCAGCTGCGCACATGCTTGTCGACGCGCACCGCGACGAGCCGGTCGGCCGCCTGCGGCGACAGAAGGAGATGGTCGATGCGAATGCCGTTGTTCTTCTGCCAGGCGCCGGCCTGATAGTCCCAGAAGGTGTAGATGTCGCCGCCCTCGTCAGTGGCGCGCAGCGCGTCGGTGAAGCCGAGCGCGAGCAGCCGCCGCCATGCGCCGTGCGTCTCCGGCAGGAAGAGCGCGTCGCCGACCCAGTTTTCGGGCCGTCTCGCGTCGCGCGGCTCGGGAATGACGTTGTAGTCGCCGGCGAGGATGAACGGCTCTTCGAGCTTCAGCCGCGCGCTCGCATGAGCGTGGAGCCGGTCCATCCAGCCGAGCTTATAGTCGTACTTCGGACCCGGCGCCGGATTGCCGTTGGGCAGATAGAGCCCGCCGACCCGCACCACCCCGTCGCCGGCGGAGACCGCAGCCTCGATATATCGGGCCTGCTCGTCGCTTTCGTCGCCGGGCAGCCCGCCCGGCGATTCTACCTCCATCGGCGCGCGCGAAAGCAGGGCGACGCCATTGTAGGTCTTCTGGCCGTGGACGGCGACGTTGTAGCCGAGCGCCTCGATCTCGGCCCGTGGGAAGGCCTCGTCGACGCACTTGATCTCCTGAAGGCAGACCACGTCCGGACGCGCCTCCTCGAGCCAGCGCGTCACGAGATCGAGGCGGGACTTGATGGAATTGACGTTCCAGGTCGCGATCAGCACGTCGTTTCCTCTCCCGCGATCGGCCGGCGGACCCTATCGGCGCAAGGGTCAAGAAAAAAGGCCGTCCGCACGAGGCGAACGGCCCAAGTCTAGGGAGGAAACGCCCAAGAGGGCTGCGACGACGGTCAAGGACGCGCCGTCGCCACTCCTAAATCGGTGTTACTTGTGGATTTTCCAAGGCGCAGAAGCGCATACCTACCCTGATGGCGGCGCAACCGCAGCCGATGTGATCCGGAAGACACAGTTTTTGCCGCCGGTCGTCAGCTTCGGGGCCTGCTCCGGGCCGTCCGCTCAGATCGCGAAGCTCGTGCCGCAGCCGCAGGACGCCGTGGCGTTGGGATTCGTGATCTTAAACGAGGCGCCGATCAGTTCGTCGACGAAGTCGATCTGCGATCCTGCCAGATAGGGTAGGGAGACCGGGTCGATCAGCACGGTCGCGCCGTCGCGCGTTATGACGAGATCGTCCGACTGAGCGGCCACGTCGAAGCCGAAGTCGTAGCTGAAGCCGGAGCAGCCGCCGCCGAGCACGCTGACGCGCAGCTTGGTGTCCGGCGCCTCCTCGGCGAGGATCTCCTTGATGCGCGCGGCGGCGCGATCAGTGACGGTGACAGTCGTGGCTTCGGTCATTCGCTTAGCGCTCCAACGGGTTCGCCCGTTGCGTCCTCAACGCCCAAAGAGGTAAGCACGGCCACCGCCGCGGTCAACGCGCCGGCCGGGCGGAATGAGACGCCGGGAGCGAAGCTTTGGACGTCGCCGCCTGGATCGAGCGCCCGCGGGCGCCTTACGCCGCCGACCCGAAGATGAGCCGGGGGCGGCTCGTTCCCGAGCCGTCGAGCCCGACGCGCACGGATTTCCAGCGCGACCGCGACCGCGTCCTGCACTCGACGGCCTTCCGGCGGCTCAAGCACAAGACCCAGGTCTTCGTCTATCACGAGGGCGATCACTACCGGACACGCCTTACCCACACGCTGGAGGTCGCGCAGATCGCGCGCTCCATCGCCCGCGCGCTCGGCCTCGACGAGGACCTCGCCGAGACCGTCGCGCTCGCGCACGACATCGGCCATCCGCCCTTCGGCCATTCCGGCGAACGGGCGCTCGACGAGTTGATGCGCCCCTATGGCGGCTTCGATCACAACGCGCAGACGCTGCGGGTCCTCACGCGGCTGGAGCGCCGCTACGCGGCCTTCGACGGGCTGAACCTGACCTGGGAGACGCTGGAAGGCCTCATCAAGCACAACGGACCGCTGGTCGACGGCGCCGGACGCCCGACCGGCCGGTACGAGTGCGGGGCGGTTCCCGCGGCCATCGCGGAAGGCGCGGACCGGCTGGGCGTGCCGCTCGCGGGCCACGCCAGCGCGGAGGCCCAGGCCGCGGCCATCGCCGACGACATCGCCTATGACGCGCACGACGTCGACGACGGCCTGCGCGCCGGCCTGTTTCGTCTCAACGACCTGAAGGATGCGCCGCTGCTCGCCGACATCCTGCGCGAGGTCGAGCGCAAGCATCCCGGGCTCGACGAGCACCGCGGCGGGCACGAGGTCGTGCGCCGGGTCATCACCCGGCTCGTGGAGGACGCCATCGCCGAAGGCGGACGCCGCATCGACGCCCTCTCCCCGGCGGATGCGGACGCGATCCGCGCCTCGGGCTCGCCCATGATTGATTTCTCGCCGGAGATGGCCGAGGCGGAGCGCGGGGTGAAGCGGCTGCTCAACGCCCGCATGTACCGCGCCAAACGGGTCGATCGGATCATGGCCGATGCGGCAGGCATCGTCCGCGACCTGTTCGGGCGCTATTTCTCGGATCCCTCGTCGCTGCCTGGGGAGTGGGCGCGCGAGGCGGGCAGGGGAAGCGAGACGAGCCACGCCCGCGCGGTCGCCGATTTCATCGCCGGAATGACCGACCGCTACGCCCTGACGGAGCACCGCCGGCTGTTTGACGACACTCCGGATTTGCGTTAGCCGCGCCCAATCCATCTCCGGCCCGGACGGGACATGCACGTCTTCGCAGACTTCGCCGCGCGGCTTCGCGCGATCCTTGTGGCGCTCGCGGCGGACGGCGACATCGGGAGTCTGCCGGATCTGTCGCGCGTCGTGGTCGAGCCGCCGCGCGATCCGAGCCATGGCGACCTCGCCACCAACGCCGCCATGGCGCTCGCCAAGGAGCTCGGCATGAAGCCGCGCGAGCTCGCGGATCTGATCGCGGCCAGGCTCGGCGCCGACGAGGATGTGGCCTCAGCCAGCGTCGCGGGGCCCGGATTCGTGAACCTCGCCCTGACGGAAGCCTTCTGGCGCGCCCAGCTCGCCGGGGTTCTCGCGAGCGGTGAGGATTTCGGCCGCCCGCCGGCCCGCTCGGACGCCTGGGTCAATGTCGAATACGTCTCGGCGAATCCGACCGGGCCGATGCATGTCGGCCATTGCCGTGGCGCGGTGTTCGGCGACGCGCTCGCCCGGCTGCTGGAGTTCTCGGGCGAGCCGGTGACGCGCGAGTACTACATCAACGACGCCGGCGCGCAGGTCGACGTGCTCGCGCGCTCGGCCTTCCTGCGCTACCGCGAGGCGCTCGGCGAGGACGTCGGCGAGATCCCGGAGGGCCTTTATCCGGGCGACTACCTCAAGCCGGTGGGACAGGCGCTCGCCGACCTCCACGGAGACTCGCTGAAGGAAAAGCCCGAGTCGGAATGGCTGCCGATCGTGCGCGCCGAGGCGATCGCCTCGATGATGGCGATGATCCGCGACGACCTCGCCCAGCTCGACATCCGCCACGACGTGTTCTTCTCGGAGCGGTCGCTGCACGGCGAAGGCGGGGCGATCGACCAGGCGGTCGAGGAGCTCACCAAGCACGGGCTGATCTATGTCGGCCGGCTGGCGCCGCCCAAGGGTCAGCTTCCCGAGGATTGGGAGGATCGGGAGCAGACGCTGTTCCGCGCCACCTCGTTCGGCGACGACGTCGACCGGCCGCTCAAGAAGTCCGACGGCTCCTACACCTACTTCGCCGCCGACGTCGCCTACTTCCGCTCCAAGTTCGAGCGCGGCTTCAACGAGATGGTCTTCGTCATGGGCGCCGACCACGGCGGCTATGTGAAGCGGCTGGAGGCGGTCGGCCAGGCCCTGTCCGGCGGCGCGGCGCGGGTGACGGTCGAGCTCTGCCAGCTTGTGCGGCTGTTCCGGAACGGCGAGCCTGTCCGCATGTCGAAGCGCGCCGGCGACTTCGTCACGCTGCGCGAGGTGGTCGACGAGGTCGGCCGCGACGCGGTGCGCTTCATGATGCTGTTCCGCTCGAACGACGCCGTGCTCGACTTCGACTTCGCGAAGGTGACCGAGCAGTCGCGCGATAATCCGGTGTTCTACGTGCAGTACGCGCATGCGCGGGCGCAGTCGACGCTGCGCAAAGGCGTCGACGCGGCGGGAGCGCTTCCTGACGCGCCGGATTTCGGTCCTCTGGGGGACGTCGGCGAGCTCGCTCTGATCCGGAAGATCGCGGCCTGGCCGCGGCTGGTCGAGCAGGCGGCGCAGGCGCGCCAGCCGCATCGCATCGCGTTCTTCCTCTATGAGCTGGCGAGCGATTTCCACGCCCAGTATAACCGCGGCAAGGATTTGCCGGATTTACGGTTCATTATGGAAAACAATCCATTGTTGACCCACGCTCGACTGGGGCTGGTGAAGGCGGTCGCCTTGGTGCTCGCCTCAGGTCTTGGTATCTTGGGGGTCTCGGCGCCGGACGAGATGCGATAGGGCGCGCGGGACGCGCCAGGATCGCGTCGCGCGTTCCGGGGATCGCCGGGCTGGCCCCGCGGAGGCTTGTATGACGCGTAACCAGGCGATGAGGCGCGACGACATGGTCGGCGGCCGGAACGACGATCACGGTCAGTATGGCCGCCAGGATTGGGCCGACGACGGCTACGAGCTGCGCGGCGGCTACCATCACGGCCAGCAGGACCAGGACGAGCAGGAATACGATCCGCGCTTCTATGCGCCGAACCCCGACGAGCCCTATGGCTACGACGACGACGGCAACCCGATCTTCTACGAGCCCGACGAGCCGAAGCTGAAGTCCAACCGCAGCGCGCTGATGATGGTCGGCGCGGTGCTCGCGGTGGCGCTGGTCGGCGGGGCCGGCGCGGTCGGCTACAAGATGATGAAGCCGGGCGGGCTGAGCGGCGAGCCGCCGCTGATCAAGGCCGAAACCGAGCCGGTGAAGACTACGCCAAAGTCCTCCGGCGAGGAGGCGCCCGCGCCGAACAAGGCCGTCTACGACCGCGTCGATCCGACCGCGGGTCCGAAGTCGAAGGTCGTCTCGCGCGAGGAGCAGCCGGTCGACCTGCCGTCGGCGCCAGCCAGCGAGCCGCGCAGCTCCGACTCCTCCCGCATCATCCTTCCGGGCGGCCCGGCCTCCGTCGAGCCGACGGCGCCCGACACCAAGGGCAGCGAACCGCGCAAGGTGAAGACGGTCGCGATCCGTCCGACCGGCGCGCCTGACCCAGCCTTGCAGCCGCAGGTTCCGCAGCCGCCGCAGCAGACCGCGTCGAACGATCCGATCGCCGAAGCGGCCCGCACCGGCCAAGCGCCGCGCGGCAGCGAGTTCGACAACGGCATCATGGCCGGCGACGGCCCGAACCTCGCCTCGACGCCGAGCTCCGCTCCCGCCCCCCGGCCGCAGCCGGCGCCCGCGGCGCGCAGCGTCTCGACGACGCCGGTGAAGCCCGCCCCGCCTGCGCCGCAACAGCGTACCGATCCCGCGCAGGTCGCGGCTCTCAATCCGCGTCCCGCGGCGCCGGCCCCCGCGCCGACCGCCACCACCGCGCCGTCCGGCGGCGGCTTCGTCGTGCAGGTCACCTCGCAGAGGTCCGAGGCCGACGCCCGCGCCGCATACGCCAACCTGCAGAAGAAGTTCCCGCAAGTGCTCGGCCCCTACAAGGCGACGATCGCGACCGCGACGGTCGC
This sequence comes from Chelatococcus sambhunathii, assembly GCA_031316315.1. GTDB lineage: Bacteria > Pseudomonadota > Alphaproteobacteria > Rhizobiales > Methylopilaceae > Methylopila. Next base: position 9,935 of record JADBEO010000051.1, on the reverse strand, counting down.
CGACCGCGGCACCTACTACCGGGTGCGCGTCGGACCCTTCGCGAACGGCGCCGACGCCTCCAAGGTCTGCGGCAACCTGCGCGCCGCCGGCGGCGACTGCGTGGTCTCCCGCAACTGACGGCTTCGATCGAGCCGCCTTCTTTCGCGCCCGCAGCCGGGGATCCGGTTCGCGGGCGCAGTCATTCCAAGGAGCAGCGATGACGGCGCGCGCCTTCATCTCGGGTTGCAAGGGCCTCGCACTGAGCGCGGACGAACGCGCCTTCTTCAGCGACGCCGAGCCGTGGGGCCTGATCCTGTTCGGCCGCAACATCGAAGGCCACGAGCAGATCCGCGCGCTCTGCGCCGATTTTCGCGACGTCGTCGGCCGTGACGACGCGCCGGTGTTGATCGACCAGGAAGGCGGGCGCGTTCAGCGCATCCGGCCGCCGCTCTGCGAGGCGCATCCTCCCGCCGCGCGTTACGGGGCGCTCTATGCGGCGGAGCCCGCCTCCGGTCTCGAGGCCGCGCGTCTTGGCGCCGAGTTGCTGGCGCGCGAGCTCTCGGCGATCGGAATCACGGTCGACTGCCTGCCGGTGCTGGATCTTCCGGCCGACGGCATGACGCAGGCGATCGGCGACCGCGCCTATGCCGACGAGGCCGACGCCGTCGCCGCGCTCGGCCGCGCCGTGATCGAGGGCGCGCTCGCCGGCGGCGTGCTGCCGGTCATCAAGCACATGCCGGGCCATGGCCGCGCGACCGTGGACAGCCACTATCAGCTGCCGCGCGTCGCCGCCGACCGCGCGACGCTCGAGGCGAGCGACTTCCGTCCCTTCAAGGCGCTCGCCGACGCGCCGCTCGGCATGACCGGCCACATCGTCTTCGAGGCGATCGATCCGGATCGCCCGGGCACGCTTTCGCCGGTCGTGATCGAGGAGATCATCCGCGGTCATATCGGTTTCGACGGTCTGCTGATGACGGACGACCTGTCGATGAAGGCGCTGTCCGGCGGCGTCGGCGCCTCGGCGGCCGCCGCGCTTGTCGCGGGTTGCGACGTCGCCTTGCATTGCAATGGCGACATGGGCGAAATGCAGCAGGTCGCGGCGGCGGCGCCGCGGCTCGAGGGCCGTTCGGCCGAACGCGCCGCGCGCGCGCTGTCTCGCCTTGCTCCCCTCGGAGAGGTCGACATGGCCGCGCTCGCCTCGGCGCGCGACCGGCTTCTTTCGGGCGCTGTCGCCTGACGCCGCCGGAGGGCGGCGCTTGGCCGACGAGGAGTTCGACGACGGCGGACGCGAGGCGCAGGGCGCGCCGGCCTTCGTGCTCGATCTCGACGGCTTCGAGGGCCCTCTCGACCTGTTGCTCGACCTCGCGCGACGCCAGAAGGTCGACCTCGCCAGAATCTCGATCCTTGAACTCGCCGAGCAGTATCTCGCCTTCGTCGAGCGCGCGCGCGCCGACCAGCTGGAGCTCGCCGCCGACTACCTCGTGATGGCGGCCTGGCTCGCCTACCTGAAATCGCGCCTTCTGGTGCCCGAGGCGCCGGCCGAGGACGACGAGATCCCGCCCGAGATCGCGGCCGCTGCGCTCGCCTTCCGGCTGCGTCGTCTCGAGGCGATGCGCAAGGCGGGCGAGGCCCTTCACGACCGCCCGCTGCTCGGCCGGGACGCTTTCGCGCGCGGCGAGACCGTGGAGGAGGGCGGCGACGCGAAGCCGCTTTGGACCGCGACGCTCTACGACCTGCTGACCGCCTACGCCCGCCAACGCGTCAAGACGCTCGTCACGGAAGTCAAGGTCTCGCGCCGGCCGCACTGGACACTCTCCGAAGCGCGGGAGGCGCTGGAGCGGCTTGTCGGCCGCTCGGCGGACTGGTCCCGACTCGACGCGCTGCTGCTGCGGTTCATGACGCCCGCCATGCGCGCCTCGGTTCTCGCGTCCGGTCTCGGGGCGTCGCTCGAGCTTGCGCGCGAGGGGCGGTTGGAGCTCCGGCAAGAGCGCGCCTTCGGACCGCTGTTCGTACGCTCCGGCGCGCCGCTTGCGCTCGTGCCGAAGGACCGCCCGTGAGCGAGACCGAGCCGCGCTTTCCCGTCGAAGGCTTCGACGGCCGGCTCACGGATGAGGAGCGCGCCCGCGCGCCGCTGCTGCATCTCAGGATCGTCGAGGCTGTTCTGTTCGCATCGCCTGCGCCCGTTGAGCAGAAGGCGCTGGCGGCGCGGCTGCCGGTCGACGCGGACGTTCGGCTCGTCCTGCGTGCGCTTGCCGAGCACTATGAGAGCAGGGGGGTGAACCTGCGGCGTGTCGGCGACGCCTGGGCGTTCCGCACCGCCCCGGATGTCGCGGCCGCGCTTTCGGAGGAGGCGCGAGAGCCGAAGAAGCTGTCGCGCGCCGCGGTCGAGACGCTCGCCATCATCGCCTACCATCAGCCGACCACGCGAGCCGAGATCGAGGAGATCCGGGGCGTCGCGACCTCGCGCGGCACGCTCGAGACGCTGCTGGAGGCCGGTTTCATCCGCTTTCGTGGCCGCAGGAAGTCGCCCGGCCGGCCGGTGACCTTCGGCACGACGCCCGGATTTTTGGACCATTTCGGGCTGGAGCAGGTCTCGGACCTGCCGGGCCTCGCGGAGATGAAGGCGGCCGGCCTGCTCGACGCCCGCCTGCCGCCCGGCTTCGAGATGCCGCCGCCGATCGACGACGAGGCGCTCGTGGAAGACGAGGAGCCGCTCGGGGACGGCGATCCGTTCGACCGGGACGACTGACGGCGGCTCGCGCCATGACGAGCCCGTGAAAGTCCCGAACCAGTGGAAGTCCTTGTGTTCGGTCTCTCGGAGACCTAGGTTCCGGCGAGCCGGCCGGACTGTCGTCGCGCGGTCATGACGCGCGGGTTAAGCGACTGCCGGCGGATCGAAAGGGTTAGTGATGAGCCTCACGCACTGGTTGGTGGTCGCCGTGCTCGTGCTGCTGCTGTTCGGCCGCGGCAAGATTTCCGAGCTGATGGGCGACATGGCCAAGGGCATCAAGAGCTTCAAGAAGGGGCTCGCCGAGGACGACGACGTCGCGGAGAACATGGCCCAGCGTTCGCCGCAGACGATCGAGCACCGCGCCGACCAGCCGGTGCGCTCCGGCGTCGGCAGCGTGGACAGCCACAAGTCCTGACGCCATAAGCAGGTCGGGCCCGGTCTTCGGGTCCGCCGTCAGCGGCGCGTCGGCCGCCGGGCAGTTCAATGTTCGACATCGCCTGGTCAGAGTTCCTGGTCATCGGGGTGGTCGCGCTCGTGGTCGTCGGCCCGCGCGACTTGCCTGCGTTGCTGCGGACCGTCGGCAAAACCGTCGCGACCCTCCGGCGGATGGCCGGCGAGTTCCAGACCCAGTTCAATGACGCGATGCGCGAGGCCGAGCTCGACGATCTCAAGAACGAGGTCGCCGGGCTCAAGAACGCGGCGAACAAGATGGTCGGCGCGAGCCCGTTCCAGATCGCCCGAGACGAGCTGAAGAACGCGCTCGAATCGAAGCCCAAGGCCGCGCCCTCCGCGCTCGCGGGCGAGGCGCCGGCGGAGACTGAAGCCGCCGCGCCGTCGGCGCTCGCGCCCGAGATCGAGCCGACGCCGGAGCCGCCCGCGCCGACCGAGGCCGAGTTCGCGCCGACGCCGAGCGAGCCCGCGGAGATCGCTGCGCGACAGGCGGCGGCGAGGGCAGCGTCGAACGGCAGCCAGCCTGTCGCCGAGAAGAACGAGACGCCCGTGAGCCCTGCGCCTGCGCCGACCGCTGAGGACGCCTCCAAGCCTGACGCGGCTAAGCCGACGCCCGGAGCGGCTGCGTGAGTCAGTCGGACATCGACGCCACCAAGGCGCCCCTGATCGAGCATCTGATCGAGCTTCGGTCGCGGCTGATCAAGTCGATCCTGGCCTTCGTCATCGCCTTCGGCCTGTGCTTCGCCGTGGCGGGGCACATCTTCAACATCCTGCTCGTGCCGTACGAGCTCGCCGCCGGCTCCGCCGCCGCGATCCGCCTGCAATACACGGCGCCGCAGGAGTATTTCATCACGCAGATCAAGCTCGCCATGTTCGGCGCGGGCTTCATCTCCTTCCCGATCGTCGCGAGCCAGATCTACAAGTTCGTTGCGCCGGGCCTCTACAAGAACGAGCGGGCGGCCTTTCTGCCCTATCTGATCGCGACGCCTGTGCTGTTCCTGCTCGGCGCGGCCTTCGTCTATTTTCTGGCGATGCCGCTCGCGATGCGCTTCTTCCTGTCGATGCAGCAGGTGAGCGGCGACGGGCGTCCTTCGATCGAGCTGATCGCGCGGACCAGCGAGTACCTGTCGCTGATCATGACGCTGATCTTCGCCTTCGGCATCTGCTTCCAGACGCCGGTCGTGCTGACGCTGCTGGCGCGCGCCGGCTTCATCGATTCGCAGTGGCTCATCGACAAGCGGCGCTACGCCATCGTTGTCGTGTTCGCCATCGCCGCCGTGCTGACCCCGCCCGACGTCATCAGCCAGATCGCGCTCGCGGTGCCGACGATCCTGCTCTACGAGGCCTCCATCTTCGTGGTGAAGATGGTCGAGAAGAAGCAGGCCGAGGAGAAGGCGGAAGAGGACGCCTCGGCGGAGAGCTGAAGCTCAGGTGAATTCTGCGGTGATTTCGATTTCGCCGACGATCGCCGCATTGAACGCGGGCAGGTCCTCGGCGGGAATCCAATATTCGCGTAGGCTTTCGCCGCCAGCTGTCTGCGGCTGGTAACGCTCGATGTAGTCGCGCCGAACTTCGAACCTCGTGACGTATCCGGACCCGCTCGCCGGCACGTTCCAGTCGCGGGCGATTCGGGCGGCGTAGTCCTCACTCAGCACCGGATAGAATATTGGCTGATCGGGAAGCCGGGGAGGGAATGACCTCATCCCTGACGCCCTGATGAGCTCAAGCTCGGCGGGGCCTACCGGCCGCCACAAGGTGATCGTCGCCAGCGTTTCCGCCATCCGCCTTTGCGCTGTTGGCGCATCCTCTTGGTTTGGGTACAGGTAGCGCCGCTTCCCGAAAGACGACTCTTACCCGGCGTTCACTTATGCACGACATCCGCCTGATCCGCGAAAAGCCGGACGATTTCGACCGCGGCCTCGCCCGCCGGGGGCTTGCTCCGCAGTCGGGCCGGCTGATCACGGTCGACGAGAAGCGGCGCGAGGTGATCGGGCGGCTGCAGGCCATGCAGGAGCGCCGCAACGCCGCGTCCAAGGAAGTCGGTCAGGCGAAGGCGCAAAAGGACGAGGCGCGCGCGGCGGCGCTGATCGAGGAGGTCGGCCGCCTCAAGCAGGACGTGCCCGCCGCCGAGGCGGAACAGAAGGCGCTGGAGGAGGAGCTTCACGCGGCCCTCTCCGAAATCCCGAACATCCCGCTCGCCGAAGTCCCTGACGGTCCGGACGAGACCGCGAATGTCGAGCTCCACCGCATCGGCGAGCCGCGCGAGATCCACGACGCGAAGGCGCATTACGAGCTCGGCGAGGCGCTCGGCCTGATCGACTTCGAGGCCGCCGGTCGTATGTCCGGCGCGCGCTTCGCGGTGCTGAAGGGGTCTGTGGCGCGCATGGAGCGCGCGCTGCAGAGCTTCATGCTCGACCTGCACACCGGCGAGCATGGCTATGTCGAGGTGGCGCCGCCGCTTCTGGTGCGCGATGAGGCGATGTTCGGCACGGCGCAGCTGCCGAAGTTTCGAGACGATCAGTTTTCGGCGATTACAGACGATACCCTGGCGAGGATCATTTCCGCCTGCATAACTTTTCAGGAAACATTTTCGAATGAGGGAGTCACCTACGGCGAAGTGATGTCTGGAAGCGTTAGAGCCCATAGTGATGTCAGGAAGGTCGCTGCAGAGAACCGCCTCTGGCTCATCCCCACCGCCGAAGTCTCGCTCACCAATCTCGTGCGCGAGCAGATCCTCGGCGAGGACGAGCTTCCCCTGCGCGTCACCGCCGGCACGCCCTGTTTCCGCGCCGAGGCGGGCGCCGCGGGCCGCGACACGCGCGGGCTGATCCGCCAGCACCAGTTCACCAAGGTCGAGCTCGTCTCGGTGACGACGCCGGAAAGGAGCCTTCAGGAGCACGAGCGAATGCTGTCTTGCGCCGAGGAGGTGCTGAAACGGCTCGGGCTGCCGTTCCGCACCGTCACCCTCTGCGCCGGCGACATGGGGTTTTCCTCCCAGAAGACCTATGACATCGAGGTCTGGCTGCCGGCCCAGAACGCCTATCGCGAAATCTCGTCCTGCTCGGTCTGCGGCGATTTCCAGGCCCGCCGCATGAACGCACGTTACCGCCCGGCGGACGGCAAGGGCCCGCGCTTTGTCCATACGCTGAACGGCTCCGGCGTCGCCGTCGGCCGCGCGCTCGTCGCGGTGCTGGAGAACTACCAGCAGCCGGACGGCTCGATCGCGGTGCCTTCGGCGCTGAAGCCCTATATGGGCGGCCTGGAGACGATCGCGCGGGCATAAGGCGCGGCGCCTCAGATCCCCTCTCCCCTTGAGGGAGAGGGTAGGGTGAGGGGTGGCGGCGGCGTCTCCTGCTGACGCGCCGCCCGCACCCCTCATCCGGCCTCGGCGCGCCGAGGCCACCTTCTCCCTCAAGGGGAGAAGGAAGGGCGTCGCCGTCGCTCTCTGTTCGCATTTGTGGCGTTCATCAGCGCCGACTGAACTGTCTCAACCCGGAAGGCGACATGCGCATCCTCCTCACAAACGACGACGGCATCAACGCCCCGGGCCTCGAGGCGCTGGAGGAGATCGCGCGCGAGATTTCCGACGACGTCTGGATCGTCGCGCCGGAGGCCGACCAGTCCGGCGCCTCGCATTCGATCTCGATCAGCGATCCGCTCCGGCTGCGCGAGATCGGCGACAAGCGCTTCGCGGTGCGGGGCACGCCGAGCGACTGCGTCATCATGGGGCTGCGGCACGTGCTCGGAGACAGGCGGCCGGACGTCGTGCTGTCGGGCGTCAACCGCGGCCAGAACGTCGCGGAGGACGTCACCTATTCCGGCACCATCGCCGGCGCGATCGAGGGCACCATCCTCGGCGTCCGCTCGATCGCGCTCAGCCAGAACCTCAACCGCGCCCGCGAGGACCTCGACGATCCCTTCGCGGTGGCCCGCGCGCACGGCGCCGACGTCATACGCCGCATCCTGAAGGTCGGCGAGTTCGGCCGCGACCGGCTGGTCAACGTCAACTTTCCGGGCTGCTTGCCGGACGAGGTGAAGGGGGTGCAGATCACCCATCAGGGCCAGCGCGACCAGGAGCTCCTGAAAATCGAGCGGCGGGTGGACGGACGGGGCAACCCCTATTTCTGGATCGTCTTCGGCCAGGCCGAGTACAAAGCGGTGGAGGGCGCCGACCTCGCGGCGATCCGCTCTGGCCGAATCTCGGTGACGCCGCTCAAGATCGACCTGACGGACGAGGTTCTGGTCGACCGGCTGAAGGCCGCGTTCGACGACTAGTACGCTTGGGGGCCGAACCTGGGCGTCATGCCCGGACTTGATCCGGGCATCCATCTGAGCGGGCGCGTCCGCGCCCGATGGATCGCCGGGGGAACTCGGATGTTTCCGAGTTCTCCTGTAGGAGGGCGAAGTCGGAAGCATCCGACTTCGCAAGCCCGGCGGTGACGGCGGGGCCTAGTTGGGCGCCGTCGATAGGCGAGGGACGCAGATGAACGGTCTCGGCGGCGGCGAGGCGGAGCGGACGCGCCGCGCCGAGCTCGTGCTGTCGCTTCGAAGCCGCGGCGTCCGGCACCTGAGGACGCTCGCCGCGATCGAGACCATCCCGCGCTCGCTGTTCGCGCCCTCGCGGCTCTACGACGTCGCCTATGCCGACCGGGCGCTGCCGATCGCCTGTGGGCAGACGCTTGAGTCGCCGTCTCAACTCGCTCGCGCGATCGATGCGCTGGGCGTCGGCGAGCTCGACGGCGTGCTCGAGATCGGAACCGGCTCCGGCTACGCCACGGCGATCTTCGCGACCATGTCCCGCCGCGTCGTCACGATCGAGCGATGGCGCTCGCTGAGTTCGGCCGCGAAGGAGCGGATCGACCGGCTCGGCGGCGCCCCCAACGTGACCTTCGTCGTCGCAGACGGCGCGTTCGGGCGCGCCGAGCAGGCGCCCTATGAGCGCATCTTCGTCTCCTGCGCGGTGGAGGCGCCGCCGGCCGCGCTCCTCAACCAGCTCAAGCCCGGCGGGGTGATGGTGCTGCCGATCGGTCCCGCGGAAAGTCAGCGGCTGACGCGACTCACCAGGTCGCGCGACGGGACGATCGAAGAGACGACTCTCGGCCAGGTGCGCCTGTCGCCGCTCGTCGCCGGCGTCGCTGCGGCGCTCTGATCTTAATCTTCCGGTTACCTTGGCGCCGCCATGGTCGGGCGACCGCAAGCATTTCGTTAACGAACTTCGAACGGCGCGGCCAAACAGAGCCCGCCGACAAGATTTGGGGCGGCGACAAGGCGAAAGGAGGATCGGATAACCGTCCGTTTACCTCAATGCGCTTTAACTTAACCCATGTCGGTCGCGTTTGTTGCGAGTTCCTGAAGATGCGTAACTTCGTTCCGTGCCTGCGTTCTCGCCTGATGGTTCGCGTCGCCGCGGTCGCCCTGGCCTCGGGCTCTGTCGCGGCCTGCAGTTCGGACAGCACCCGCTTCGGCGAGGATCCGTTCTCCAACCCCTTCAAGTCGGCCTCGTCCGCTCCGGCGCGCAGCTCGGACGGCGATATCCCGACCGGCGCGGTCCGTCCGGCCCCGTCCGACCGCGTCGAGCGCGCCCCGCTCGGCGCCCCCAGCGCGGCCCAGTCGCGGCCGATGTACGGCTACGGCGGCGGCCCGGGCGGCGGAAGCTACCAGTCCTCGCGCCTCGAGCCGCGATCGACCGCCACGGTCAGCGCGCCGCGCCCGGCCCCGATGGCCTCGGCCGACCCGAACTGGTCGTCTTCCGGCGGCACGATGATCACCGTCGGCCGCGGCGAGACCGTGCACACGATCTCCGCCCGCTACGGCGTGCCGGCCAGCGCGATCATGAAGGCGAACAATCTTTCCAGCGCCGATGTAGGCGAGGGCCGCCAGATCCTGCTGCCGACCTATTCGGCTTCCGCCGGAGGCTATCGCGCCGCGGCGGCCGCTCCTGCAGAGCCGAAGGCCTTCGGCGCCCGTGCGGCCCTGCCGGCGCCGCGCGCCGAGATCTCGGTCGCCGCGCCGAAGCCTGTCGCGCCCAAGGTCGCCGTCGCGACGCCGGCCGTCGACGCCAAGGTCAAGATGCGCTTCGAACAGGGCGCTCAGGCCAAGGGCTTTGAGGCCAAGCCTGTTGAACCCAAACCGGTCGAGATCAAGACTGCGCAGGTCCGCGCTCCCGAGATCAAGGCCGAAGCGAAGCTGCCCGAGGTCAAGGCCAAACTTCCGGCCGTGAAGTCCGAGCAGGCCTTCGCGGCGGCTCCCGCCAAGGTCCAGGCGCCGGTGGACGACAACGTCAAGACGGCGGCGCTCAAGGTCGACCCGGCGCCCGCCGCCGAGCCGGCCGGCCCGTCCTTCCGCTGGCCGGCGCGCGGCCGCGTCATCTCGGCCTACGGCTCCAAGAGCTCTGGCGCCTCGAACGACGGCGTGAACATCGCCGTGCCGGAAGGCACCGACGTGAAGGCCTCGGACGATGGCGTCGTCGCCTATGCCGGCAGCGAGCTGAAGGGTTTCGGCAATCTCGTCCTGATCCGCCACTCGAACGGCTGGGTCACGGCCTACGCCCATAACAGCGCGCTGGAAGTGAAGCGCGGCGAGACGGTGCGGCGCGGCCAGATCATCGCGAAGTCCGGCTCGACCGGCAACGTGACCTCGCCGCAGCTGCACTTCGAGGTCCGCAAGGGCGCCCAGACGGTCGACCCGATGAAGCACCTGCCGGACGCGTGATCTTTCTTTCCCTGCCCCGGGGCAGCGGGGAGGGTGGCCGAGGCGAAGCCGAGGTCGGGTGGG
>JADBEO010000050.1 GCA_031316315.1 Chelatococcus sambhunathii | reverse complement strand
AACCCCTCCCCGCAAGGGGGAGGGGAACGGGGGGGTCAGCCAGCCAGCACGCGCGACGCCGGAAACGTCACCTCCGCGAGCGTGCCGCGGCCGGCCTCGCTTTGCAGCGCCAGCACCGCCTGGTTGGCTTCGGCGAGCGCGCGGGTCAGCGGCAGGCCGAGGCTGAAGCCGGTGTCGTTGTCGGCGACGGCGAGCGGGCGGAACGGCTCGAAGGCGCGGGCGATCTCCTGCTTGGTCATGCCGGCGCCGGCGTCGCGCACTCGGAACACCGCCTGCCCGACGTCGGTCAACGCCGTCGCGACGATCACCTGCCCGCCCGGCCGGCTGAGCTTCACCGCGTTGGCGGCGAGGTTGGTCATGATCTGCCGCACCGAACGCCGGTCGGCCAGCACATGCGGCAGGCCGCTCGCCAGCGAGGTGCGGATGATCACGCGGTCGCGGTTCGCCTGCGGCTGGAGCAGCGCAGCGGCCTGGCTCGCGATCTCGTTCAGGTCGACGGGGCCGAAGTCGAGCGTCAGCTTGCCCGTCTCGACCGAGGTGATGTCGAGCAGGTCGTCGATCATCTTCACCAGATGGTCGCCCGAAGTCCGGATGTCCCTGAGGTAATCCTTGTAGCGCGGGCTGCCGACGGGGCCGAAGCGCTCCTCCATCATCACCTCGGCGAAGCCGATGATGGCGTTGAGCGGCGTGCGGATCTCGTGGCCGACCTTGGCCAGGAACTCGGACTTCTGGGCGTTGGCGCGCTCGGCCTGGCGGCGGGCGGCGATCAGTTCCTCCTCGGCCTTCTTCCACGGCGCGATATCGCGCAGGACGGTGCAGTAGCGGTCCGCCTCCTCCTCGCCGATGCGGCCGATGGTCATGAGCAGCGGCGCCGCGCCGCCCTGCCGCGAGAGCCCGAGCACCTCGACGCCGCCGTCTGGGGCCGCTCCCTCGTTCTTCAGGCGGTCGAGCCGGTCGAAGGCGACCCGGCGGCTTTCCGGCGCGAGCGAGAGGGTGAAGAGGCTCCCGACCGCCTCGCGCGCGGAGAACCCGAACAGCGCCTCGGCGCCGCGGTTGACGGACAGGATCCGGCCCGCCCCGTCGAGCGTCATAACGCCGTCGGTCGCGACCTCGAGCGCCGCCGCGAGATCGCGCTCCCGCTGCCCCCCTGCCCCGGCCTCGGGCCGGCGCAGCGTCACCAACGTCGCCGGCGCCCCGCCCCACGAGATCGTGGAGAGGCGCGCATCGACTTCGACTTCGCCGCCATTGGCCGCGATCAGCCGCATCACGCCGAACTGCGCCTCGCGGTCTCGCGGCAGCGGGGCGGCGAACAGCGCGTCGGCGCCGCGGCCAGACAATTCGGAGACCTCGCGGCAGCCGAGCAGATCGAGCGCGGAGCGGCTGGCATGGGCGATCTCGCCGCCCCGCAGCACAAGAGCGCCGACCGGCATGCGGTCGAGAAGGCGCAGCAGCTCGTGAGGGGCCGCGGCGAAGGGTAGTTCGCGCTGGGCCCCCTCGGCTTCCTGCGAAGCCTCCGGTGCGGCCGGCTCTCCGGCGGACTGGCGTTCGGCCGTCTCCGCCTCGGCCAGCTCGGAACGCGACAACCCCTGCAGACGGCGCGCGATCTCGTCGAAGGCGCTGACCTCGCTCGTCGAGAGCGCCGCAGCGCGCGCCGCCGCCTCGCGGATCGGCACGACGTTGCCGGAAAAGCTCGGCTGTTCGGGGGCGACCGTGACCAGCGCTGGCGGCTCGTGCTTCGCCGGCTCGTCTGTCGCCGCGCGCATATCCGGAGCTTCCGCCATCGGCGCCGGAGCCGCGTCGCCCTCCGGCACGACGGCGGACGCCTCGGGCGCCGCGGCCGCGGGTTCGGCGGCCGGCGCGTCGGGTTCCGCTGCGGGAGCGCCGAACGACCTGCCGAGACCGCGGAAGCCCACGAAGGAGCGCCCCTTGTCGAACATCGGCAGCGCCGACAGCCGCAGCCGCGCCCTGCGGCCATCCGCAAGCGGCCAGAAGACGTCGACGTCGCTCCACGCGCCTCGTCCCGCGAGAGCGGCGGCGACCGCGCCCTCCCGGTCGAGCCCGAGTTCGGCGGCGAGCTCCGACCATTCGCGCCCGAGCGCTCCGGCCGCAGTCGGGCCGAGCGCCCGCTCGAACTCCGGCGACAGCGCGGCGAGACGCCCGCGATCGTCGAACTCGAACGTGAACCGGAACGTCTCCCACGGCGCCGGCTCCACCTCTCCGGACGATCCAATGAAACGATCGGGCGCGCTCTCCGCAGGGGTTTCGTCGGGGCGGGCGGACGCCTCGGGCTCGGCCGCCGTCGAAGCGGCGACGAAATCGCGGCGCGGATCGGGCGGCGGATCGTCGGAGGGCGTCGCTGGCCCGGCGACCGGTGCGTCCACGGCCTGCTCCTGCTCAACGACGCGCGCCGCCCCCTCCAGCGCGGCCACGTCCAACGCCGGCTCGGAACCCGCCGGGGCGGGCTCCGCGGCGTCGGGCCGCGCCACGCCTTCGAGCGCGAGCAGCTTCTCCGCCGCGCCGAAGTCCAGGACGCGCGCGAGGAACCGCACCGGCCGGGCGTGGCCGCCGAAGCGCAGCCTCAGCATGCCGCCTGTCCCTGTCCGCGCCATCCGTCCGAGCGCGCGGCGCGTCGGCTCGTCGAAGCCGGCCGCGCCGACGAGCCGGACGCCGGCCTCGCCCGCCCACACGATCTCGCCGTCGGCGTCGACGACGATCGCGGGGCGGCCGTCCGCCTCCGCCGAGGCGAGCGTCGGATCGGCGGAGGCCGCGTCGAGTTCGATGAGACGATCGGCCAAGTCGCTCCCCGGAGCGCGTGCGGAACTAGGGTTAACGGAACCTTAAATACCGTCCGCCGCAGCGACGGTCCATCGGCCGGAGAAAGCTTTCACAGTCCTTCCGGGCGTTATGGTTAACGCCCGGCCCTCCCTTCGCCGGATTGCATGGAGGATGGGGCGCCGATAACCATCATCAGACCGGTCGCAGCGACCGCAGGTCGCGCCGCGGAACCGGCCACCCGCCACGGGAGAGCGACCCGATGTCAACCCCTCCGAACCCCGGCTCCTACGAGATCCCGAGCGAGATGCGGGACTTCGCGGAGAAGAGCGTCGACCAGGCCCGCAAGGCTTTCGACAGCTTCCTCGACGCGGCCTACAAGGCGTCCAACGCGATCGAGACGCAGACCGCCTCCGCCCAGGACAACATGCGCGCCGTGGCCGGCGCGGCCGTCTCCTTCGCCGAGCAGAACATGGCGGCGAGCTTCAATTACGCGCAGAAGCTGGTGCGCGCCTCCACGGTCGAGGAAGTGCTCAAGATCCAGACGGAATTCGCCAAGGCGCAGATCGAGACGCTGACGAAACAGGTGCAGGAGATGGGTGCGGTCGCCGGTCGCAAGGGCGGCTTCAAAAGCTGAGACAAAAATCGGCGCCCAGGGCTTGAATGCAGTGCACCCACCGTTTATGTTGCACTGCACACAAGATTTGGGCGGCCGCTCCAGAGCGTTTCGACGCGAGGCGCGCCGCCTACGGGCGGCATTGCGCATCGGCGGAGCGCAAGCTCCCATCACAACCAACGTCCGCCGCTTAAACCCTTAAGAGGTGAACGATTATGGCTACCACCACGAAGACCGCCGCCGCCGCCAAGACCGATGAGTTCGTCACCGAGTCTTTCGCGGCCGCGGACAAGGCCGCCGCCGAGGCTCCGGCTCCGGTGCGCGAAATCGCCGAGAAGACTGTGAAGCAGGCCAAGGACGGCTATGCGCGCTGGAAGGCGGCGAGCGAGGAGGCGACCGACGCCTTCGAGGACGCCTACGCCACCGCGTCGAAGGGCTACAAGGAGTTCGGCCGCAAGTCGGTTGAGGCGACCCGCTCCAACGTCAACGCGCATTTCGACTTCCTGCAGGCCCTGATCGGCGCGAAGTCGGTCAGCCAGGCGATCGAGCTGCAGACCTCCTACGCCCAGCAGCAGTTCGAGGTCGTCAGCGGCCAGGCCAAGGAGCTTTCGGCGCTCGCGCAGAAGGCTGTGGCCGAAGGCACGAAGCCGCTCCAGGACTTCGCGGCCAAGGCCGCGAGCTTCGCCCAGCCGAAGTGACGTCGAGTTTGCGCGCCGCGTAACTGGCGCGTCAGTGCGAAACGCCCGGCCGCCTAAGGCGGCCGGGCGTTTTGTCGTCGGGAAGACGTTTGAGGCGCTTGCCCGCCGATCCGCTTTCCCCTACTACGGCTCCGCCTGCGGGCGTCGCCTCACGCCGCCATAGCTCAGTTGGTTAGAGCGCCAGATTGTGGATCTGGAGGTCCCCCGTTCAAGCCGGGGTGGCGGTACCAACCCAAGCGTTGGAGATCGAAGGGAGAGGCTCCCTTCGTTCCGGTCGAGCCCAAATCCGGTGACTTTGCGATCGGGGCGTTTGGCCACGACCGCCGGCCTCGACGGCGGCCATTTCGAGATGCCGTCCGTGCGTCCGGACCATGGCGGCGCGATCGCCCGCGCACTTGTCACGACGGACATTCGGCTCCGGTTTCGATCCAGGCGCTGATTAGCGCGCCGAACGCTTGCTGCGTGCCCGGCGCCGGACGACGTCCTTCCCCGGGATGCCAAGCCCAGCCGACGAGATGATCTTCGCTCATGTGGCGGCGGATATCCGAGAGTGTTCGGCCGCCATTGCGTCCCGGGTCCTTGAGCTGGCCGCAAATCTCGCCGAGCGTGAGACCCTGCCACCCCATGCTGTGCGGCGCGAGCAACCAGGGGTTCGCGCCGGGAATCGACTTGATGAGACGGGCGCCGGCGAGCGTCGTGTTGTCCGCCCGGTGGCAGGCCCCGCAGCTGAGTCCACCGGAGCCGATCCCGCTGTCGCCCGCATTGATGAATGGCACATGCGGATGCATGTCGTCCCCCTGCGTCGGAACGCGGTTGGCGGAGGGATGACAGTTCATGCAGCGCGGATCGGTGATGACTTTTGCCGCTTCGGTGAACAGCGCCCGCGACCGCTCCGCCTTGTCGGAGACCGACTGGAACGAGGCCACCCCTTGCAGGGGCCTGGGATCGGGCGCGGGAGCCGCAGGCTTGTCCACCGCCCCCGAGCCAAAGGAAAGGAGCGCCGCGCTGAGAACGCCTGCCGCGAGCGAGGCGAAGCCCGCCCGAGGGAAGCGCGCAAGGAGAGACCGCATCGTCAGGCCCTCTGCAGTTCGGCGACCGCGAGCGGGAGCGAGCGCAGCCGTTTGCCGGTGGCGGCGAAGATCGCGTTCATCAGCGCGGGCGCCACGCCCGGCGTGCTGAGTTCGCCGACGCCGCCCGGCGCCTCGCTGCTCGCCACGATATGCGTTTCGATCGCAGGGCATTCATTGATGCGCACCACCGGCGCGTCGTCGAAATTGCCTTCCACGATGGCCCCGTCCGCGACGGTCAACCGTCCATAGAGCGCGGCGCTGAGGCCATAGACCACGCCGCTTTCCACCTGCTGGCGCACGATCTCCGGATTGATCACCACTCCGCAGTCGACGGCGCAGTCGATCCTCTCGACCGTAAGCCGGCCCGAGGCGTCGACATGGACTTGAGCCACCGTGGCGGCGAAGCTGCCGAAATCCTGCAGCAGGGCGACGCCGCGCCCGCGGCCCGGCCCGAGCGCGCCGCCCCATCCGGACCGCTCCACAACGAGGTCCAGCACAGCTCTCAGACGTGGACTTTTCGACAGGAGCCGACGCCGATACTCGACCGGTTCGACGCCGGCGAGGTGGGCGGCCTCGTCGATGCCGCCCTCGACGGCGGGAGCATTGCGGGTCGGCCCAACGCCGCGCCAGTTGCCCGTGAGCATCCCCACGGGCGCTTCGTGACGCACGAAGTCCACGAGCTTGTTGGGAATGTCATAGGGGCTCTCAGCCCCGCCGACGATGTCGAGGTCGACGCCGTCCTTGAAGAAGATGGGCAGAAACCGGTCCATGATGGCCGGGCCGACCACGCGGTGGCTCCACGACGCCGGCATGCCGTCCGGCCCCAGCCGCACGCTGAGCCTCGAACGGTTCAGGTAGCGATAGGAGTCGTGGCGGATGTCCTCCTCGCGGCTCCACACCACCTGCACCGGCCCCTCGACCTCGCGGGCGACGCGCACGGCGAGGGTCACGTTGTCATGGTCGAGCCGCCGACCGAAGCCGCCGCCGAGAAACTGGTTGTGCACCACGACCTTGTCTTCCGGCAGGCCGGCGGCCTCGGCGGCGGCGCGGCGGGCGCGGTCGGCGACCTGCGTGCCGACCCAGACATCGCAGCCGTCGGGACGCAGATGAACCGTGCAGTTCATCGGCTCCATGGCCGAATGACAAAGGATCGGCATGCGGTACACGGCCTCGACGCCTCTCGGGTGGGCCGCCTCGGCGGCCGCCACGTCGCCCGTGCGATGGGCCACGACCGCCGGTCCCTCCACGGCCGCGTCCGCGCGGCGCTCCAGCTCTTCCGTCGTGAGCGCGCCGTTGGGTCCGCGGTCCCAGGTGATGTCGAGCGCAGCCAGTCCCTTGCGGGCCGCGCCGGTGTGATCGGCGACCACCGCGACGGCGTCGCTCAGCTTCACGATCTGGCGCACGCCCTTCACCTGCGACGCCCTGGCGTCATCGACGGCCTTCAGCGCGCCGCCGAACGTCGGACAGATCGCTAAGGCCGCGAATTTCACGCCCGGCGGACGGGCGTCGAGGCCGAAGCGCGCGGCGCCGTTGACCTTGGCCGGCGTGTCGATGCGCTCCTGAACCTTGCCGATCAGCTTGAACTCACCCGGGGATTTCAGCGCCACCTGCTCGGGCACGGGAAGGCGCGCGGCCTCCGCAGCCAGCGCGCCATAGGGAAGGCGGCGGCCGGTCGCGGGATCGACCACCTCGCCGGACTCGGCGCGCAGGCTCGCGGCGGGCGCCCCCCATTGCTGCGCGGCGGCCGCGATCAGAAGCGCGCGCGCCGTGGCTCCGGCGCGCCGCATCGGCTCCCAGAAGCCGCGGATGGTCACCGAACCGCCGGTGATCTGATCGCCCAGAACCGGATGCCCATAGAGTTTCCGATCGGCCGGCGCCGCGACCGCTTCGACCTGGTCGAGCCTGAGCTCGAGTTCTTCCGCGATCAACGTGGCGAGGCCCATATAGACGCCCTGCCCCATCTCGGCGGAGGCGATGACGAGCTGGACGGGCCCCTGCGGAGGGATGCGGATGAAGGGAGTGAGCGCGGCTGTCTCGGCGGCCGCCGCCGACCCGACGGGACGGAGGCCCATCACGAGGCCGCCTCCGGCGAGCGCGGCGCTGATCAGGAAGGAGCGGCGGGAGACGTCGCCTGTCAGGTCGCGGGCGAGAACACCCATGTCAGATGCCCTCCGCGGCGGCTCGCTTGATGGCGGCGCGGATGCGCGGATAGGTCCCGCAGCGACAGATGTTGCCGGCCATAACCGCGTCGATGTCCTCGTCGCTCGGCTTGCTGTTCGTCGCGATCAGCGCGGCTGCCGACATGATCTGACCAGACTGGCAATAGCCGCACTGCACGACATCCAGCTCGAGCCAGGCCTTCTGGACCCGCCGGCCTTCCGCCGTCTCGCCGATCGACTCCACGGTCATGACCTCGGCGGAGCCGACATCTTGGATCTGCGTGATGCAGGACCGGACCGCCAGCCCATTGAGATGGACGGTGCATGCGCCGCACATGGCGACGCCGCAGCCGAACTTGGTCCCGGTCAGGCCGATGACGTCCCGCAGCACCCATAACAGCGGCGTGTCCGGATCGACGTCGACCTCGTGCCGCACGCCATTCACATTGACCGAGTAGACCATCGGAGACCGCCTCTCCTGATCGACGCTGGCAGGCATCCCAACCAGCGCTCCCGAGACTGGCAAAAACATGGAACAAGACCAAGTAAAATCGCTGGCATGACTGCATGCGTTACCGCGATACCACAGAACATGGTCACGCCTTAACTTTGCCGGGCAAGTCGTCATGGCGCACAGAACGGAAAGCGACGGCAGGCTCTCACGCGGAAGCGCGGCCCGTTTTTCGTCGCGAGCCGGACTGGCCCGCGGAATGCGGTCTTCCGGGGAGATAAACCTGAATGAACGAGGCTCAGGCCGGCCCGAGCCCGCTGAGCGCCCAACGCCTCGCGTTCCGAGCCAACTTAACGCCCGGCTAATTCACCACGCGCGAAGCGAGCGGGGCGTATAACCGTAATGACGTCGGAAGGCCCGATTGAACGTGGACAGATCTTCGAAGCCCCATCTGAAGGCGAGCGTCGAGATCGAAGCCTTTCGACTGGGCACGGACCGGAGCTCCGAATGCACGCGCTCCAGCCGCTGCCGCATGACGTAGCGGCCGAAGGTCGTGCCCGCGCGCGAAAAGTACTTGTGGAGCTGTCGCGATGAAATGCCGATCTCCGACGCCACCCCGGACGGCGACAGATTCGATTCGTGCAGGCGATCCTCGATCAGGCACATGATGGCTCGAAGAGAGCGATCACCTCTTCCCTGCGGCCCCGGCTGATCTTCGAAACATCCCAGAGCCACCGGCAGGAGCGAGACGCAGGCGTCGAAGATCGCCGAGGAGGTGGCGATCGACGACGAACGCAGGCGCCGCGCCAGCATGCCGAGGCTTTCGGCGAGCGGCTCGATCAGGTCCGGACCGCGGATCACCGTGTTGAGGCTGCGCTGCTCCGCCTCGGGCGCGTTCGCGAAATCCGACACGGGTATGCTGAACGCCAGCGTCACGTTTCTGGACCCGGCCTTTTCCGAAAGCGAGATCGTCTTGTAGCTGTGATAGAGGATCAGATCTCCGGCTCCGGCCACATTCCGCTTTCCCGCCTGGTCGACGGTCATTTCTCCGGACAGCACGAAGTTTCCGTAGATGCACTCGTCGGACGACCGCGAGATGTCGCATTTCGTTTTCCGCGCCGTCAGCCCGGTCGTGCTGCTGATGCCGAATGCGCGGCCCCGATGCAGCACGCTTTCGATCCTGCCCTCGAACGAACCGTCGGTCTTCAGCGGCTCGGGCGTCCACGGCATGAAGGACGAGCAGACCCCCTCACGGAAGATCGCGAACGCCTCCCTCGGCGCTGCGTATTGACTGTCCCAGACTCGAAGGCCATGCCCGGCGCCAGGCGGCTCCTGCGCTTCGGCTCCCGACATCAAAAACCTCCCAGCATCGAGGGCCTGTCATCGCGCTGTACCAAGAACAGACGATGCGGCCTCTTGTTCTGCTTAAACCGGCGAAATCCCTCGAGCGCAGGAACTATTCTTCCCTCTCGGGTATGAAAGTCCCCTTTTTGCAATATAAATTAGTTAAATACATACTCGTTGGCTCGACGAACCACGTCGCCAGTTAATTTCGGCGAAGCGACGGTAGTCAACAACCCTCAGGTTGCGGCACTGCAATTCCGGTCGGCATATGGGAAGGCCCCGCGACGGCCGACGGCGGAACCGCGGCGGCGGCGCTTTCGCGGGATCCCTGGAAAGCCGGACCGCGGGGTTCGCTGAACGCCCAGCCGTGGTTCCGCCGACGCCGAGACAGGCGGACGAGAGCGGTATTTCGTTCTCGGCCCGGCGCGGCTCCCGTCGAGACGACCGTGCTCTTTCGACGGGTCGGGTTTGCGTCCGGCTAAACCAAAAAACAGCGACCCTGGGAGGGGACGATGACACGATCATTGTGGCTGCGGACGCTCGCGCAGCCTGGACGCTCCGCCGTTCTGGCGGCGATTCTCGGCGCGGGCGCCATGCTCGCCTCGTCGTCGCCGTCGGTTGCGGCGGCTCCGAAAGTCTCGACCGATAAAGGCGTCGTGATCGGCTTCGTGGAGGACGGCGTCGCCCGCTTCTACGGCATCCCCTATGCGAAGCCGCCGATCGGCAAGCTTCGCTGGAGACCGCCGGTCGAGCCGGAGGCATGGAAGAAGCCGCTGCAGGCGACGAAGTTCGGCCCGCAATGCCTTCAGGTCACGACGCTCGGTCCGTTCGCAGGGCCCCAGAACACGAACGAGGATTGCCTCTACCTGAACGTCTACGCGCCGCAGTCCGCTATCGGCGGCGGCCGCAAGCTGCCAGTCATCGTGTGGATCCACGGCGGCGGCAACGTCGACGGCGCCAGCGACGCCTATGACGGGTCGAAGATGGCGACCGACGGCAAGACCATCGTGGTCACATTGAACTACCGGCTGAACCTGATGGGCTTCTTCGCCCATCCGGCCATCAACGCGGAAGGGCATCTGTTCGCCAATTACGGCGTCATGGACCAGCAGGCCGTCCTGAAGTGGGTTCAGGCCAATATCGGGAAATTCGGCGGCGACGCCGGCAACGTGACGCTTGGCGGCCAGTCCGCCGGCGCCTCGGACACCATGGCCAACATGACGTCTCCGCTGGCGAAGGGGCTGTTCCACCGCGCCATTCTCCAGAGCGGCGTCGGCTCCACCACGCCGCTCGCCACCGCCGAGACGAACGCAAAGAACATGTCGGTCGCCGCGGGCTGCGGCTCGGGAACCGACGAGGACACGGCGAAGTGCCTGCGTAAGCTGCCGGCGGAGAAGATCTTCGACCTCGCCGGCACCCAGAGCGCGAACGGCCCCTACATTTCCGGCCTCATCGAAGACGGCCAGATCATCCAGCGGCGGTTCGTGGACACGATCGCTTCCGGCGACTTCAACAAGATGCCGGTCATGAGCGGGGCGACCATCGACGAGGCCATGTTCAGCCTCGGCATCACGCAGTATTTCCGCGAGGGCCGCACGCCCCTCACCAAAGCGGACTATGACGCCAGGATCGCGACCTATGGCGGACCGACGTTTCCGGAGAACGCGCAGGAGCGCGTGAAGAAGCTCTATCCGCTGTCAGCCTACGAATCGCCGCTGCTCGCGCTCGACGCGATCCAGACCGACACCACCCAATGCACGCAGCACAACACGAACGTCCTGCTTTCCGGTCAGGTCCCGGTTTACGCCTACCAGTTCGCGGACCGGACGGCCCCGACCTACTTCCCGAAGATGGAGGGCTATCTTTCGCTCGCCTACCACACGGCCGACATTCAGTACCTCTTCATCGGCTGGCATGGCGGGAACGAGGGAATTCCCCACGACCTCAACAAGAAGCAGCGGAAGCTGTCGGACGAACTTGTCGAAGCCTGGACCAACTTCGCATGGTCGGGCAATCCCAACGGCTCCGGCGACAGCCCGTGGCCTCGCTTCAAGAACAAGAAGAACCTGCCCGGCATCCTGGAGCAGAACATTCCGTTCTCGACCGCGATCACGGACGCGGCGTTCACGGCCGAGCACAAGTGCCAGCTGTGGGACTCGATACTGAGCTATCATCCTCTCAAGACGGCCACGAACTAAGAGAGGCGGGGACCGACGGTCAGCCGTCGGTCCCCGTCCGCTGAGGCCCGAACACCGGATCGCCGGCCGCCACACCCCGTTCAAGCCGGGTTGGCGGCGCCGGACCTGACGCGGAGACGCATTTCCGGCCGCGCGCCCGGGAACCCGTTCCGGAATCAGTTTCGTGGGCGCGTCTTGCGGTCGGCCGTTGCGGTGACGACGTCGGAGCGCTGCGTCGGCAGACCGGCCAGCTCGGACGCCGATTTCGTCTCCCGGGTCCGCGCGACGTCGACCGGCTGCGTGACGAGCGCGACCGCAGCCGCGCGCGCCGCCGCCATAAGATCGTTGCTGCGCTTGATCTCGGCCCCTGCCGGCGACAAGGCGCCAAGCGGCGAGCTCGCCTGCGGCGCAGGACGCTGGCGCGACGCGTCGACGGAGCCGGCGAGCCCGGGTTCGTCGTTGCGGGCGCGCTGCGAGAGCGTTTGCTCGGTGCGGTCGCCGTAGTCGATCGAGCCGATGGCCATCCAGAACCTCCCGGCGCCGGAGCGGACTCCGGAACGGGATGATCTGTGCCACGGCGCGGGTGACCGCGTCGCTTAGAGAGCCTGTCGAACTTTAACGACCGGCCGGATCGGGCGCCGCCAGTCCCGACCGAGCGCTCCGTCACGCCGGGATCCGATCACGCAGCGTTCCATTCGGGCGGCGTCGGCGCTAGGTGGATCGCGGGCCAGGCCCGCGGATCAAGGCTGAAATCGACAGGAGGCCTGCGCCCCCCGGATCACCAGTTCGTCGAGAACGAATAGGCGAGGCCGAGACCGACGGTGACGGAGTCCTTCTCGCCGAGCTTCTTCGCGACCGGGCTGTCGGCGGCGTCTCCGACGAGCTTGTTGTACGCGCCGAAGGCGGTGGTGCTCCAGTTGTCCGTCCAGTCGTAGGTGACGGCGCCTGCGAAGCCGACCGACTTCACCCCGCCGTCCGCCTTATAGGGCGTGATGCGGCCGTTATAGAACGCCGCCTCGGCGCGGCTGACGCCGTAATAGGTGTTGGTGAAGTCCTTGTCGCCGATCTCGGTCCGCGGACCGAAGGAGACGGTGAAACGGTCGAACCGCTGGATGTAGTCCGCGGAGACGTTGCCCACGAAGCCGTCCGAGCCCCAGAGGCCGTAGCGGAGCTCGCCGCGAATGCGGAAGACGTCGAGCGGATAGATCTCGACGAACGCGCCGGGCTCGATCCCCCAGTCGATGTCGTCCATGCCGCGGAACTTGTGGTCGTCGCTGACGTCGCGCTCGGGGCGGATGCGCGCGACCGGCCCGAGCTGCAGCCACGGTGTGTTGATGACGGCGAAGCCGAAGCCGTCGTCCGGCGCGCCGAACTTCCAGGGCTGGCCCGGACGACGGATGCTAAGGCCGGGATAGCCGGACAGGCCGTATTTGCCGGAGCCTTCGAACTGCGGGCCGATCCTGCCGGTGCCCTTGAGCGTGACGATCCAGCCGTCGTTCACGGCCTGCACCGCCGCCGGCGGCTGCTCCGTCGGGATGTCGGCCGCCTTCGCGACGCCGGCCGCTCCGACGACGATCGCCGATACGGCGGAAAGGACGATGAAACGCTTGAACATCTGACGCTGCTTCCCGCTCGGAACGCCGGCCTTGGGTTCGACCGAAGCTCGGCACCTATTTGGCCGCTTCGCCACGTCGAAGGCAATGGCGCGGCGAAGGAAGAGGTAACGCGTTGCGCGGAAGCCACGAACGGTTTCAGCCATGCCCATGGAGCCGCCTTATCGAGGCCGCGCGGTTCGGTCTATAACGGCGCCGTGCGCCAGGACCCCTCGCATCGCACGCGCCTCCCCCGCCCGGGACCCGCGCGTTGAGTCTCTTCGATCTCGCCATCGTCGGCGGCGGCGTGAACGGGTGCGGAATCGCCCGCGACGCCGCGGGACGCGGCCTGTCCGTGTTCCTGTGCGACAAGGGCGACCTTGGAGGCGGAACCTCCTCGGCGTCCACCAAGCTCGTCCATGGCGGCCTGCGCTATCTCGAGCAGCTCGAGTTCCGCATGGTGCGGGAGGCGCTCGGCGAGCGCGAGACGCTGATGCGGATCGCGCCGCATCTCGTGCGGCCGATGCGCTTCGTGCTGCCGCATCGCCCGGGTCTCAGGTCCTGGCCGGCGCTGCGGCTCGGGATGCTGCTCTACGACAACATCGGCGGGCGCAAGGCGCTTGGACGCTCGCGCGCGATCAACCTCGTCTCCGATCCGGCCGGCGAAGCGCTCGCCGCCCCCGGGCGCGCGCTCGAATATTCGGACTGCTGGGTCGACGATTCCCGGCTCGTGGTCCTGAACGCGATGGACGCGGCCGAACGTGGCGCGGCGATCGCCCCGCGCAGCTGTTGCGTCGGGGCGAAACGCGACGGCGGAATCTGGCGGCTGCGGCTCGACGGCGCGGTGACTGGCGAGGTGCGCGCCCGCGCGCTGATCAACGCGGCGGGGCCCTGGGTCGACGAAGTGGCGCGCGGCGTCATCCGGGGCGAGGACGCGGCGGAGATCCGCCTCGTGCGCGGCAGCCACATCGTGACCCACCGGCTGTTCGACCACGACCGCGCCTACATCCTTCAGCAGCCGGATGGGCGCGTCGTGTTCGCCATCCCGTTCGAGCAGGATTTCACGCTGATCGGGACGACCGACGTCGATCACGACGCCGCGCCTGACGACGTAGAGCCGACCGAGCAGGAGATCGCCTATCTCTGCGACGCCGCGACCGCCGCCTTCCGGGAGCCAGTCTACGCCGAGGACGTCGTCTGGTCGTTCGCGGGCGTGCGCCCCCTGCACGCCGACGGTTCGGGCGACGCCCAAAAGGCGACCCGCGACTACGCGCTCATGCTCGACGCCGGCGAGGATCGCGCGCCGCTGCTCACCATCTACGGAGGCAAACTCACGACCTATCGCAAGCTGGCCGAGGCCGCGCTCGCGAGGCTCGGCGACGCCATCCCGGTCCCGCGCGGCGAGTGGACGGCGCGCTCGCCGCTGCCCGGCGGCGGCGTTCATGGCGACACGCCGCTTGACGAGCGCCTCACGCGCGCCTTTCCCTATCTCGCGCCGGCCCACGCCGCCCGCCTCGCCCGCGCCTACGGCTCCCGCGCCTGGGACATTCTCGACGGCTCGCATTCGGCCGAGGATCTCGGCCAGGTGTTCGACGCCGACCTGACCGAGCGCGAGACGCGCTATCTGATCTCCAAGGAGTGGGCGCGCACAGCCGAGGACGTGCTGTGGCGCCGCTCCAAGCTCGGCCTGCGCTTCTCCGAGGAGGGCTGGCGCAGGCTGTCGGCGTTCATGCCGGAGGGGGAAGCCTAGCGGAGCGCCTTCAGATCGCGTCGATGACGCTCAGCCCGTCGTCCCGGCCGAAGAGGCCGCTGGTATCTCGGCCCCGACAAGGACTTCGCGCAGCATCACGTCATCAACCACAGCCGGAAGGAATACGCTCGCGGCCCGATCACGACGAACACCGTCGAAGGGTCGTTCTCGATCTTCAAGTGCGGCATGAAGGGCGTCTATCAGCACTGCGCCGAGAAGCACCTTCACCGCTATCTCGCGGAGTTCGAGTTCCCGCCCGCGTGGCGCTTGGTGTGAATGACCAGATGCGCACGGCTCGCGCGGCGCAGGGCATCGTTGGCAAGCGGCTCACCTATCGGGGACCTGACGCAAAACACGCCAACGTGTGAACAACGGATTTCCGCACGTAAGCGCAAGAGCTTAGTGGCAAGGGCCGTGCGGAAACAGAGTTTGAAAGGCTGTGCAAAGGATGGGGACGGGCTGAGGCTAATCCGCTTTAACTTGCTGATTCTAGACACAGAATGTCGAATTTGCTAGATTCTACATAGCGGTTCACAAAGCCGGCCTTGAGCCGGTGGCGTAACTGCCGGAGCGGCCACCCACGGGTGGCCGTCTCTATTTCAGCCGCACGATTCCGTCTCGCGGAGCGGCACCGCTGACTTTGACGTTTATCATGCGCGCCGGGATCGCGTTATACAGTTCATTCATATGATGGTTCTTCTGCCAATCCGTTAAGTCTCCATGCTCCCCTTTGATTTTCAAGAATGCTGCGTACGCAATTAAATCTGCGGCTTGAGTAAAATAGCAGTGCTTCGAGTTTTTCTCATTTCCGTCTTTAGTAAACATATCCATCGGAAGGTTTTTTGTAGCCGAGCCGCCACCCCACGAGCCTTGTGCGCTTCCGGTAGGTAAGTGAACCTGTGCCATACGATAAAGACGCCTGTATTCTGGGTGCCCTTGGTCGAAAAAAGTAATGGCATTTGTATGCTCTGCCAAACAGGCTTTCCGCATTCGCTGAAAAAGCGCAAGCATTGCCGCTTCCAACCGATCATATCCATACAGAAAATGCCCGCGGCTAGCCACAACAGACATGATGCTAGAGTCTGGCACAAAGTCCATGTTCATCAATATTTGTCTGTAGGCTTCAGCGGCCTGCTTGTGCTTGAAATTGTGCCTCCCATGCAAAAACTGACCGCGACCGGAGGCAAGCTTGACGCCATGGAGCTCTTTTTTGTTGGAATATGGAGGTTGTCCCGTATCTGTTTGCGCCACCACTTTGACTTTTCAAGCTGCTGAGGCCAGACAATTTGCCAGTTATTTTGAACCAAGCGCAAAAAGGGAACGCGTACGGCAGTGACCACGTAGTGGTTTTTGTCGTGAGACTCGTCGATGTAGAATATGTCCATTCCACCCGGACGAAGGAGCATTAGCGTGGGTTCCGATTATCGCCAAAGACAACCGACGATACCCAAGTCCAGAAGTTCCGCAACGCGGCGCGTGATCTCGAAGCAGACGACGATCCTGCGCGCTTCGCTGAAAGGGTGCGACAGCTAGTGAAAGCTAGAAAGGTGCCGACGGCTAAGCCAAAGCCGGGCGCAGACAAGTAATCTCACTGCCGGTATTTCTCGACGATAAAACCTGCGGCCTTATCGATTTCAGGGAACAGCGCGCTTTCCGTAATTCCCAATGTGGCAAGAGACTTACGTATCTCTCGCTTTCTGTTTGCAGGTATAACAATGCCTCGGAATTGAATAGGTTCCTGAGATTCGGGAATATTTGGACGATCCGTCAAACCAAATATAAGAAACGCTCCATTCTGTGCGATTATTCTCCTGTTGCTGAGTTTCGGAACAACATACCAAAGACGATCTAGATATTTAGATTTTATCAAGGGCCTAAACGAAGGTTTTTCCATTCTTATAAATTGCAACAGACGATCAACCGCTTTGATTCCGCTTCCCAGGCCGTCGTAAACTTCGTTAAAGGCTGCAAACGGCACCGTCATATTTGCTAGAATCTCAGCCTTCTCCTCAGCAGTGAGGTTTGCAAGATTAGCAACACAGCTGATGGCGTCGCTGTCGTAAAATTTCCTCCGAGTGTCCGGTATAGATATATAGTACACCCTCCCGTCTGAAGGGCTATCCAATCGTGAGTCCACTTCTTCAGTTGCGTTAAAGAGCGCAACCAATGGGTTGCCGGTCACATCTAATAGTCTAGTAGGCAAATTAAAGTGTTGCATTCTGACCAAACGATCGAACATGGAATGGTCGTCTCGAAATTCGTTTGGGTGAATAGAAACAATTTCTCTTACGGCGTGTCGTTCATTCTCTAGCAAATTAGCGAACTGATCCCTCATTATACCCGGAGCAATCTTCCAGTCGGAGCGACGCTCTCCCCTGTAAGTGTAAAAACCATCAGAAATGACTGGTAGATTGTCCTGTATTAGGTCCAAATACTGAGACAATGATTGTACAGTATGAGTGTTTGTGCCTACAGCCATAGCAACTGCTGCCTCCCATGAACGGAGGATGCATTTTATCGCTGAGTTTGAAAGCTACATAATCGCCGCCGGGACCCATTTGCGCGACCATCGCGAGCGAACGGAGCCGCGGCGGAAATGGGTTCCGGGACAAGCCCGGGATGACGGCCTCGGCGTTCCGGCGATGACCCGGTAGGATCTCAACCAGATTCAACCGGGGTTCGAGCGATGGCGCTGCTCGCGATCGATCAGGGGACGACCTCGACGCGGGCCATCGTCTTCGACGACGCGCTGAGCCCGATCGCCAGCGCCCAGCGCGAGTTCCGCCAGATCTTTCCGAGGCCCGGCTGGGTCGAGCACGATCCCGAGGATATCTGGGCGACGGCGGTCGCGACCGCCGCTGAGGCCATGGCGCGCGCCGGCCTGAGGGCGGCCGATGTCGCCGGCCTCGGCGTCACCAACCAGCGCGAGACGGTCGTGGTGTGGGAGCGCGCGACGGGCAAGGCGATCCACAACGCCATCGTCTGGCAGGACCGCCGCACGGCCGAGACCTGCGCGCGAATGAAGGCCGAAGGACTCGAGCCGAAGATCACGGCGAAGACCGGCCTCGTGCTCGACCCCTACTTCTCCGCGACCAAGCTCGGCTGGATCCTCGATCATGTCGAAGGCGCACGCGCACGCGCCGAGGCCGGCGAGTTCATGTTCGGCACCGTCGACGCCTACCTGATCTGGCGGCTGACCGGCGGGACGGCCCATGCGACCGACGCCACCAACGCCGCGCGCACCCTGCTCTACGACATCCGCGCGGGCCGGTTCGACGACGAGCTCTGCGCGGCCTTCGGCGCTCCCGCCGCCATGCTGCCGGAGGTCCGCGACTCCTCCGGCGACTTCGGCGAGACGCTGCCCGAACTGTTCGGCGGGCCGATCAGGATTCTCGGCGTCGCCGGCGACCAGCAGGCGGCGACCGTCGGCCAGGCCTGCTTCCGACCGGGCATGGCCAAGGTCACCTACGGCACCGGCGCCTTTGCGCTGCTTCATACAGGCGAGGAGCCGGTCGCCTCATCGAACAAGCTGCTGACGACCGTCGCGCTTCAGCTGGCCGGGCGCCGGACCTACGCGCTCGAAGGCGCGATCTTCGTCGCGGGCGCGGCCGTGCAGTGGCTGCGCGACGGGCTGAAGCTCATCCGCGAGGCGGCGGAGACGCAAGCCCTCGCCGAAGCCGCCGACCCGGAGCAGGACGTCTATCTCGTGCCCGCCTTCGTCGGGCTCGGCGCGCCGCATTGGGACGCGGAGGCGCGCGCCGCCCTGATCGGCCTGACGCGCGGGACCGGCCAAGCGGAGATCGCGCGCGCCGCGCTGGAGAGCGTCGGCTACCAGACCGCAGACCTCGTCGCGGCCATGCGCGCCGACTGGCCGGCCGGCGACGTCGGCGCGACGCTGCGGGTCGACGGCGGCATGACGGCGAGCGACTGGACGCTGCAGTTCCTCGCCGACATCCTCGACGCGCCAGTGGACAGGCCGGAGATCGTCGAGACCACCGCGCTCGGCGCGGCCTATCTGGCGGGCCTTGCGGCCGGCGTCTGTCCGGACCCGGACGGCTTTGCGAAAAGCTGGCGGCTGGAGCGGCGCTTCGAGCCGCGCATGGACGCGGCGACGCGCCGGCGCAAGCTCGCCGGCTGGGCCGACGCGGTCGCGCGGGTAAAATCGCGCTGAGGCGCCGACGATCTGGTCAACCGGCGCGCCAGAAGGCGGCGCGCCGGACGTTGCGGCGTCGCACGCCCGGGCGGCTGGATTGGCCCATCCCTTGCGTCCGGCCTCCCGAACGTGTGAGCGGGAGGTATTTGATGACTGCGACGATCGAGGCGGGCGCGGCGCCCGCCGTGAACCGGACGAGGTGGGCGCAGCTTGCGCTCGGGGTTGTCGCCATGATGGCGATCTCGAGCCCGCAATACATCTGGACGCTGTTCACCAAGCCGCTGATGGGGCAGCTCGGGACCACGCTGCCCGACCTGCAGGTGACCTTCTCGATCCTGATCGTGCTGCAGACCTGGCTGTCGCCGGCGCAGGGCGCGCTGGTGGAAAGGTTCGGGCCGCGGCTGCTGGTGGCGCTCGGCTGCGCGCTGTCCGGCGCGAGCTGGGTGCTGACGGCCTACGCAACGAGCCTGCCGGCCGTCTATCTGTTCTACGGCGTGCTGGGCGGGATCGGCACCGGCATCGTCTATATCGGCATCATCGGGCAGATGGTGAAATGGTTCCCTGACCGGCGGGGCTTCGCCACCGGCATGGCGGCGGCCGGCTACGGCTTCGGCGCGATCTTCCTGAACTTCCCGATATCGTCCTCGCTCGCGACCGCCGGCCTGCAGCACACGCTGATCGTGTTCGGCCTGATGCAGGGCGCGGTCGGCGTCGCGGCGGCGCTGATGCTGAAGGCGGCGCCCGAATCCGGCGCGGCCGCCACGCCCGCCGCCCCCGTCGGCGCGCTGCGCACGCGGCGCGACTACACCTGGCGCGAGATGCTGAAGACGCCGGTGTTCTGGCTGATGTTCGCCATGATGACGATGATGTCGACCGGCGGCCTGATGGTGATCTCGCAGTTCGCCACCTTCTCGCGCTCCTTCGGCATCGACGAGAAGGTGCTGGTGCTGGGCTTCGCCGCGCTGCCTCTGGCGCTGACGATCGACCGCATCACCAACGGCCTGACGCGCCCGATCTTCGGCTTCGTCTCCGACCGGATCGGCCGCGAGAAGACCATGGCGATCGCCTTCATCGGCGAGGGGATCGCGATCGCCGGCCTCGTCGCGGTGCGCGACGATCCGCTGCTCTACGTGCTGATGTCGGGCGTCGTGTTCTTCGGCTGGGGCGAGATCTTCTCGCTGTTCCCCTCGACCCTCACCGACACGTTCGGCGAGACCCACGCCACCAAGAATTACGGCTTCCTCTACATGGCGCAGGGCGTCGGTTCGGTGCTCGGCGGGCCGATCGCCGCCTGGATCTTCAGCCAGACCGGCAGCTGGATGCCGGTGTTCGGCGCGATCATCGCGATGGACGTGCTGACCGGCCTGCTCGCGCTCTTCGCCCTCGCGCCGATGCGCCGCAGACTGATCGAGCAGGCGGAGGATGCGCCTGCCGGAACGCCTGCTCTGGCGTGACTTTCCACCGGCCGAGGCTGCAAGGCATGAAGGCGCCGCATCTTTGGATGCGGCCCTTTTTCCAGGCCCGGGGCCGAAGGGCGGGCACGTCGGCGTTGACTCCCAGCCTGCTACCCCAATATGGGTAATAATGTAATCGAGCCAGTAGTTTAGAGCTTTTCCAAACTACTTCATCGAACGATCGAACCCCAAACGGCCGGCCTTCTTCATGATCGTCTGCTCCTGCAACGTGCTCAGCGACAAGCAGATCCGCGGAACCATCGCGGACGACGAGGCCAGGCCGCAGACCCCCGGCCAAGTCTATCGCTGCCTCGGCTGCAGCCCGCAATGCGGGCGCTGCGCTCGGACGATCCGTTCGATGCTGGCCGACATCAAGGGGCTCGACGCCGCCTCGAAGGAAGCCTCCTGCGGCGCCTGCCCTGCGGCCTGCCCGGCCGTCACGCATGGCGTCGGCCAGGTTCTCGACGTCATCGGCGACGTCGTCGAGGTCGCCACTGTCGAGCGCCGCCGCTCCCTCGCTCCCGCGCGCTGATTCCTTTTGCTGCTCACGCCCTTGCGCCTTCGCCGGCCTTGCCCCTCCGCGTCGGCTAGTTTAGAAGTCTTCTAGACAGCATGATCACTGCGACAGGCCGAAGGAGAGCGCCATGAAGGGCGACGCGAAAGTCATCGAGTATCTGAACCGCGGCCTGCGGTCGGAGATGACCGCGATCAACCAGTACTGGGTGCATTACCGCCTGCTGGACGACTGGGGCTATCGCGAGCTCGCCAAGACCTGGCGCAAGGAATCGATCGAGGAGATGAACCACGCGGACAAGTTCGTCACGCGCATCATCTTCCTCGAGGGATTTCCGAACATGCAGGTTCTCGATCCGCTGAGGATCGGCCAGAGCGTCAAGGAAATTCTCGAATGCGACCTCGCCGCCGAGCTCGAGGCGCGCGCGCTCTATCGCGAGGCGGCGCTCTACTGCCAGGAGATCGGCGACCTGCCCTCCAAGAACCTGTTCGAGGAGCTGATGGGCGACGAGGAAGGCCACATCGACTTCCTCGAGACCCAGCTCAACCTCGTCGCCCAGCTCGGCGAGCAGCTCTACGCGCAGAAGCACGTCGGCGAGCCGGAGTGAGCTGATCCGGCTCGGCGTCGCTGCGTGCTTCGAGACGCCCGCCTTGGGCGGGCTCCTCAGCATGAGGAGCGTTCCTGGATGCCAAAGCGCCGACCTCCCTCATGCTGAGGAGCCGTCCGTGAGGACGGCGTCTCGAAGCACACACGGCGCACCGTGCAATCCGGTGCTGCTTTTTTTTCGACCGTCCTTACACAGCGAACGGCCGGCCGAGCAGCGCCTGAACGAAGACAGCGAGCGTCGCCGCCACGATGAGAACGGCGAGCGCCAGGGCGACGCGCCGCCCCCAGGCCGCGCCGAAGACAGCGGCGGCCGCCGCTGTCGCGAGCGGGATGGCCTGCTCGGCGTGCATGCCGAAGAAGTGCGCCACGCGCAGGTCCCCGCCGAGCCGGTTCCAGCCGAAGATCGGCGCTGCGCCGCCGACGGCGCCGACATTGTGCGACTGGTTCGCGCTCAGCGAGAGTCCCGAGAGCGAGCCCAGGATCGCCGTCAGGACGAGCCCGAGCACGACGGCCACTCTCAGCTCGGGCGATAGATTCTCAGCCGGGCGGCTTGCGATCTCCCGCGCCAGCACGAGCTTGGTCGCGAGCATGCCGAGCGCCGCGAGCCCCATCATTGCGTAGAGCGCGTAATGCGGGACGTCGGCGACGTTGAAGTGCGAGCGCGCGCCCTGCGCCGCCTGAAACGTGATGTAGGCGAGCTCGAACACGCCGAAGCCGATCAGCAGGTTCGCGGAGAGGCGCAGCGGGCGGGCGTTCCGCCGCTCGGGCCGCACATAGCCGAAGAACCACGCCGAGCTGAGCATCAGCACGCCCGACGACAGGAAGAATTTTGCGGGCTTCGCCCAGACCGAGACGCCGTCGATGAGGCGCCCGTCGACGAGGGAGAGCGAGGCCGAGATCGCAGCCAGCATGACGAAGGCGAAGCCGGCCGACGCGAGCGCCGGGTGGCGGCGCCGAAGCTCCGCCAGCGGCGAGACGACGGCCTCTGGAGCCAGCGGATAGGCGATGGCTGTCATGACAGGCTCTCCCTGAGATTCCCGCCCCTGGCGAGGCGGACGATGAGATAGGCGAGCAAGCCGGAGGGGCCGAACAGGAATGTCAGCGCCAGCGCCGGCAGCGTGAACACGGCGGAGACGCCAGCGCGCGCCGCGTCGCGGGCGATCAGCGTGCCGACGATCAGGTCGAAGGCGAGATAGTGGATCCAGCCGGCCGTCAGGGCGTGGTCGTCGGCGAACAGCGCGCGCACCTCCGCGATCGAGCCGAAGCCGCCCTCCCCGCCCTTTGCGAGCCCGGCGGCAAGCGCAGCGACATAGGCGACGGCGAACAGCGCCGGCGCGACGAGGCCGGTCGCCGGCCAGACGTATGCGCGCACCGCGCCGAAAAGCGTCGAGCCCGCGAGGGCGATCCACCACAGCAGCGCGATCGTGTTGCAGGCCTGGAAGAGCGCGTCGGGAGACAGCATGGCTTGCGGACCTATATCTTGACGATGTAAAGATAGGTATGGCCGACGATCTTAACACTGTCAAGTCGCACGAGCGGAAAAAGGGCGGCTACCATCATGGCGACCTGCGCTCCGCCCTGCTCCGCGCGGCGGAGGCGATCATCCGCGAGCGCGGCGTCGACGGCTTCTCGCTGCGGGAGGCGGCGCGGCGGGCCGGCGTCTCGCCGGCCGCGCCGACGCATCATTTCGGCGACGCGCGCGGCCTGCTCACGGCGCTGGCGACCGAGGGTTTCGCTGGGCTCGGCGACGCGCTCGCGGAAAGCGACGCTGCGTCTTTCAAGGCCAATGCTTCGCGCGTCGAGCGCCTGCACGCCCAGGGCCGCGCCTATGTGGCCTATGCGCTCGCCGAACCCGCCCGCTTCGACGTGATGTGGCGCAAGAGCCGGATCGACGCCGGCGACGCCGCCTATGTCGCCGCGGGCGCCCGTGCCTTCGAGCTGATCTCGGCGGCGGTCGAGGACCGCGCCGCAGACGTCGGCCGCCCGGGCGCCGAGGCGGACGCGCGCGTCATCGCCGCCTGGTCGATGGTCCACGGCTTCGCGCGGCTCGCGCTCGACGGCGTCTTCGGCGTGGGCTCAGGCGCCGCGGAAGCCGCCGCCGAGGCGCTGCTGCCCGCGGTGCTGGAGCGGCTGGACGTGTGAGAGGTACAGAGTTGCCGGAAAAGGAATGCACTACGGACGTAGTCGGCTCTCAGAAATGCTGTCCGTAAGCGCGTTCATGGCACAATCAAGCCACCGAAAGCTGGCAGGCGTGTAGCACTTCTTCGAATTCGTTGACCCTCGCGCCGCGGCTGTGTTCACTCACAGCGCACATTAGAGGTTGCGCCATGGTCAGTCGGGCTGTTCCGCTCAGCGGACGCTACATCATCAAGAATGACGCCTTCATGAGAGAAAAAGCTGAGCGGGACGATCCGCGAACGCCGTTTTACAAAGCGCTGCTCTCTTCGAGCACCTTTGAAGAATATTATAAAGCCGGCGGCGACGTAGCGGTTGAAGTACCCACTTATAAAAAGTGCAAGATAACGCCACATCACGAAATAAAGTACATACTTTACAATAAGTGGATTGAGAGATGCTAGAATGTATTTCATTGTAGCGTAATTTAGCACAATTTCAGAACGGCCAGCGTGCGTAGAACTCGGCCTCGGTTCCGTTGAACAGATCCCTGTCGCACGGGCCGATCCCGGCGACCTCGTGCGGCTCCGGACCGCTCGCGCCGTCGGTGTACTGCCAGAACGTCCAGCGGTCCCAGAGCGGCGGAACGCCCTTCGGTTCAGGCGCGAAACGCGCATACCAGAGCGGGCAGCGCGACAAGGCGGAGCGTTCGACGCCGACGAGGCGTTCGCGCAGATGCCGGCCGCCATAGATCACCGGCGGGCGGCCGAGACGCGCTTCGATCAGCGTCACGAACTCTTCGGCCTCGGCGAGCGGCATGTCGCGGCCCGAAAAACTCTCCTCCCAGTCGAGGCAGACCAGTTCGTCGTCGCGGGGGTCGGCATGAGCGAGGTAGTTTTCGACTTGGGCCTCCACGGAGACTCCGCTCGAAAAGTGGTAGGAGCCGAACCTCAGCCCCGCCGCCCGGGCGGCCTCCCGGCGCTCGCGATAGAGCGGGTCGCGGAACGTCGCGCCCTCGGTCGCCTTGTGGATCACGGCGACGATCCCGGCCCGCCGCAGGCGCGCGAAATCCTCGATGCGGTTGTGGTGCGAGACGTCGATCACGCCGTTGAACATGCGGCCCCAAGACCCTTCCGCTGCGGGATGACGTTTCGGCGTGCGCTCGCTATATCAGGCGCGACCCCAAGCTCCCGACGCCCCTTTGGCGCCAAAGATTTCCCCGGAGGCTCCATGTCGCTTTCCGAAGCGTCCGACAAGACGCCCGTCACCGTGCTCACCGGCTACCTCGGCGCGGGCAAGACCACGCTGCTGAACCGCATCCTCACCGAAAGCCACGGCAAGAAATACGCCGTCATCGTCAACGAGTTCGGTGAGATCGGCATCGACAACGACCTCGTCGTCGGCGCGGACGAGGAAGTGTTCGAGATGAACAACGGCTGCGTCTGCTGCACGGTGCGCGGCGACCTGATCCGCATCCTCGAAGGCCTGATGAAGCGCAAAGGCAAGTTCGACGCGATCATCGTCGAGACCACGGGCCTCGCCGACCCGGCGCCGGTCGCGCAGACCTTCTTCATCGACGAGGAGGTCGGCCGCAAGGCCCGGCTCGACGCGGTGGTGACGGTGGCCGACGCCAAGTGGCTGACGGACCGGCTGAAAGACGCCCCGGAGGCCAAGAATCAGATCGCCTTCGCCGACGTCATCCTGC
This sequence comes from Chelatococcus sambhunathii, assembly GCA_031316315.1. Taxonomy (GTDB): domain Bacteria; phylum Pseudomonadota; class Alphaproteobacteria; order Rhizobiales; family Methylopilaceae; genus Methylopila. The sequence goes on along the minus strand of JADBEO010000050.1, from coordinate 1,899 downwards.
TGAACAAGACCGACCTCGTCTCGGCCCACGACCTCGAGGAGGTCGAGGCCCGGATCCGCGGCATCAACCCCTACGCGCGGGTCATCCGCACCGAGAAGTGCAAGGTCCCGCTCGACGCGGTGCTCGACAAAGGCGCGTTCGACCTCGACCGGATCCTCGCCATCGAGCCGGCCTTCCTCGAGGCCGACGAGCACGACCATGACCACCATGGTCATGTGCATGGTCACCATGACCATCATGGCCATGACCACCACGAGCACGGACCGGATTGCGGCTGTGGCCATGACCACCACCATGACCATCACGGTCACGACGACCACGACCACGCCCACTCGCATGGCGGGCTGAAGCACTATCACGACGAGACCATGCAGTCGGTCGCGCTGGAGATCCCCGGCGACGTCGACCCGAACAAGTTCATGCCCTGGGTCAACGACCTCGCCCAGACGGAAGGCCAGAATTTTCTGCGCTGGAAGGGCATCCTCGCCTTCAAGAACGAGCCGCGCCGCTTCGTCTTCCAGGGCGTGCACATGATCCTCGACGGCGACCTGCAACGCGAATGGACGCCCGAGGAGACGCGCCGCTCAAAGCTCGTCTTCATCGGCAAGGAGCTCGACGAAGCCAAGCTCCGCCAGGGGTTTGAGGCCTGCGCGGCGTAACGGCCCTGCCGTTTGCTGACAAAGCTCGTCGCCCTGGGGCTTGACCCGAGGGCCCATCTGCGGCTCAGAGCTCCACGCCCGGCATGGGTCCTCCGGTCGAGCCGGAGGACGACGACGCGGGTGAGAACGCCCGCCGCGCCACAAAGACAGAACGATGCCCCCCGCCCTCGCCGACCACACCAAAACCCTCGACGCCGGGGCCTATGTCATCTCCGCCTCCTTCCTCGGCGAGGCGGCGGCGTTCGCGCTCGGCGATGGGGCGGTGATTTTCGTCACCGGCGAGGACGAACTGAAGATCCCCGCCCATGACGGCGCGGTCCTCTGCGCGGCTTCGGGGAAGAACGTGCTCGTCACCGGCGGCGACGACGGCAAGGTGCTGCGCTTCACCGCCGGCGACACGCCGGAGCCGGTGGGCGAGGCGAAGGGCTGGATCGACGCGGTGGCGCTCGGTCCGGACGGCGCGGTCGCCTGGTCCTGCGGAAAAAAGGTCTTTGCGCGCGACGGCAAGCGCGCCGTGAAGAGCTTCGACGCCCCCTCCTCCGCGCGCGGCCTCGCCTTCGCGCCGAAGGGCTATCAGCTCGCCGTCGCCCGCTACAACGGCGTCTCGCTCTGGTTTCCGCGCGTGGAAGGCGAGCCGAAGGAGCTGTCCTGGAAGGGCTCCCACATCGACGTCAGCTTCGCGCCGGACGGCCGCTTTGTCGTCACCACCATGCAGGAGAACGCGCTGCACGGCTGGCGCGTCGCCGACGCCGCCCACATGCGGATGTCCGGCTATCCCGGCAAGGTGCGCTCGGTCGACTGGACCGCGGACGGCAAGTGGCTCGCGACCGCCGGCGCCGACGCCGCGATCCTGTGGCCATTCCAGGCCAAGGACGGCCCGATGGGCAAGGCCCCGAAGGAGCTCGGCATCCGCCCCGCCCGCGTCTCCCGCGTCGCGGCGCACCCCAAGGCCGGCGTCGTCGCGCTCGGCTACGAGGACGGCTGCGTCTTCATGGTCCGCATCGCCGACAACGCCGAGATCCCGGTTCGCGACCCCGACGGCCAGGCGATCACCGCGCTCGACTGGGATTCGATCGGGGCAAGATTGGCGTTCGGCTGCGAGGACGGGGCCGCGGGGGTGGTGACGCTTCCGCAGGGATGAGTCTGGGGTTCGAAGCGCCACTCTCTCCGCCTCCCTCCCCTCTCCCGAGGCGAGGGTAAGGGTGGGGTCGGGCTCAGGATAAAGCTCCACGCCCAACGG